>DBQI01000065.1:0-221210 GCA_002305165.1 Armatimonadetes bacterium UBA1398 | reverse complement strand
CGCCGCAGCAGGCTTCTTGGCGGCGGCGGGTTTCTTCGCCGCAGCAGGCTTCTTCGTCTCAGTACTCGTCTTCGCGGTCTTCTTAGCGGTGGTCAACTTGCTCCCAGTTCCTTTCATGGCCCGTTTGGCCTCATGAGCCGCTCGCTCATCACCGAAGAACGCAAGAGTAGTGCCTTGCTTGCCAACTGCCAGCCCAACGAAGGCATTCATGCTCGCGCCGACATCACCCACGGTAGCGCCGATCGCCTGTGCCACTCCCGGCCGGTTGTTACATTCGATGCACAGCGCCTTGCCGCTGACCTCGGCGAAGCCCGCCTCCTTGATCGCCGCGATCTGAGTCGGCGTCGCGCGCTGAACACAGATGCGGATCGTCGCGACAGATCCCTCGCTCCAACCCCACACACCAAGAAGGTTGACGCGAGTCACCGAGATGGGCGCGAGGGCCTTCGCCATCTCACCGGGCGCATCGGCAACCTTCCTGTCGAACGCTAGTACCTCCGACACCTTGTAAGCCATGCCTACACTCCCTAGACTGCGTTGGGGCATATCACATAGACTGTGGGGATTTTGGAAGCATACGCAGTTTCCCCTTCCCCGATCGCGTATACAGGGTTGCTTTTTTGCGACCTCGTTCAGATGGCGAGGTGCGACCATGGCTGAAATGCCACCCGAGGTCACAGATACTGTCGATGACGATGAGGGTGATGGCGGGGCGCGACACGACCTTCAGCTCGCGCTGCGGTGCTTCATCTCACCCGCAGGGGCCGCGGGTACCATCGGTCTGCTGCT
Source organism: Armatimonadetes bacterium UBA1398 (assembly GCA_002305165.1). Classification (GTDB taxonomy): domain Bacteria; phylum Armatimonadota; class Zipacnadia; order UBA1398; family UBA1398; genus UBA1398. The sequence continues at coordinate 220,421 of DBQI01000065.1, read as the reverse complement.
CGCTATCACGATGTGGGTCACTTACGGTCGCCGACCGGGCTTCGAGGTCTCTCACGAGATCACCTACCTCCTCGCTCATCTGATCGCCCTCGTGCTCCTGCCCATGATGATCGCGCGGTGGGGCTTCCGCTTGTCACTCCGGGATCAGGGCTTGAGCCTCGGCAACCCGAGACGGTGGATCCTCTATGTCCTCGTCTTCGGCGCGATCGTCGCACCAGGGATCTGGTTCGCGACGCGGCGCGCTGATTTCCAGGGCTTCTACCCGTACTGGGCCGCGGCACGCCACTCGCCGGAGTACTTCCTCCTGCATCAGGCGGTGATGCTGGCTGTCATCTTCGCCAACGAGTTCTTCTTCCGAGGCTTCATGCTGAACCTCGCCGCGAAGGAGATGCCAGCCCACGCTGCCATCGTCTTCCAGATGATCCCGTACGCCATGGGCCATGCGGGCAAGGTGCCTACCGAGTTCCTGGCGTCGGTCTTCGCGGGCCTCGCTCTGGGAGTGACGGCCTGGAGAGGACGCAGCGTCTGGCCCTGCGTCCTTCTCCATTACCCGTGCAGCCTCATCGTGGATGTCGCGGCCGCGCCCGAGATGGCCGCCGAAGCGTGGCGCCTGCTTCTGTCCGGGGTGGGGCTGGCCGGTTAGCGCGCCGCACGTGGGGCGGGGAGGCATGGGGTCGGGAGCGTACTGGGAGATCAACCCCGCCTACGACGGTGACGGCTTCTGAGCGGCCAACGCGCCTCTTGACCACCGCACCCCGCCATGGTAACGTCACCACGTGCGTGTCGAGGTCCGAGTGGGCCTGTAGCTCAGCTGGGAGAGCGCATGAATCGCACTCATGAGGTCGGCGGTTCGAGCCCGCCCAGGTCCACCACTCACCCCCTCCTCCTAGCCCCCGACGCACCCTAGCCGCCCTCAGAACCCGCCCGAGCGTCAGCTACCAGAGCAGCCCCGCTCGACCTCTGCACCGGCGTCTCACACTCGGGACACAACCGCGTGCCCTTCACCGTAGCACCGCCTCCCCAACGCACGGATCCGCACTCCCACAGCGGAGGCCCTGTCCGTCTTCGGCCTCTGCTACAATACCGCGGTCATTCCCGAATGAGGTGAACACCATGAGGTACGACCATCGGGCCGTAGAGGCCAAGTGGAGACAGGTGTGGGAGGAGCGCGGCTACCACGAGCCCGACCTAGACGCCGCCGCTCGCCCGTACTACAACCTGATGATGTTCCCCTACCCATCCGCTGAGGGGCTTCACGTTGGCAACGTCTACGCCTTCACCGGCGCCGACATCCACGGCCGTTACAAGCGTATGTGCGGGTATGACGTCTTTGAACCCATGGGCTTCGATGCCTTCGGCATCCACTCCGAGAACTACGCGATCAAGATCGGTGACCACCCCCGCACGCTCATCCGCCGCAATGTCCGGAACTTCCGGGAGAACCAGCTCAAGCGCATCGGAGCCCGGTTCGACTGGGCGCACCAGGTGAATACCACTGAGCCCGAGTACTACCGCTGGACCCAGTGGGTCTTCATCCGGATGTTCGAGCAGGGCCTCGCCTACCGGAAGAAGGCCGCCGTCAACTGGTGCCCCTCTTGCATGACCGTCCTCGCCGACGAGCAGGTCATCGCCGACCGCTGCGAGCGTTGCGACGCCCTGGTCACCCAGCGGGAGCTCGATCAGTGGTTCTTCCGAATCACCGACTATGCCGAGAGGCTCCACCAGAACCTCGACACCATCGACTGGTCGGAGATCACGAAGACGGCCCAGCGCAACTGGATCAACCGCTCCGAGGGCGCCCTGCTTCGTTTCCAGATCGACGGCCGCGACGATTACCTCGAGGTGTTCACCACCCGACCCGATACCATCTTCGGCGCCACCTACATGGTCATGGCGCCCGAGCACCCGCTCGTCGATGAGCTCACCGCGTCCGACCGGCGCGACGAGGTCGCGGCGTACCGGGCCCAGGTGAGGGAGACGACCCAGGAGGAGCGCGTCGCCGAGGATCGCCCCAAGACCGGCGTGGACATCGGGGCCCATTGCGTCAATCCGGCCACAGGTGAGCGCATACCCATCTGGATTGCCGACTACGTGCTGTGGGGATACGGAACGGGCGCGATCATGGCCGTCCCAGCCCATGACGAGCGCGACTTCGCCTTCGCTACGACCTTCGGACTGCCGATCCGCGAGGTCATCTCCCCTGATGGCGAATCCCACGAGCTCGAGGCCGCCTACATCGGCCCCGGAGTCATGATCAACTCCCCCCCCTTCGATGGGACGCCGAGCGCCGAGGGCATGAGCAAGGTCACCCAGCACCTCGCGGAGCGTGGCCTGGGCGAGCCCCACATCGAGTACCGGCTCCGCGATTGGTGCATCAGCCGGCAGCGGTACTGGGGGCCGCCCATCCCCATGATCCACTGCAAGCAGTGTGGCCCGGTGCCCGTGCCTGAGGAGCAGTTGCCGGTGCTCCTGCCCGACCTCGAGAACTTCGCGCCCGATGACTCAGGCCGCCCGCCGCTGGCGCGCGCCGAGGAGTGGGTGAACGTGCCCTGCCCCCAGTGCGGGGCTCCGGCTCGGCGCGATGCCGACGTCTCCGACAACTTCCTCTGCTCCGCCTTCTACTTCCTCCGCTACCCCAGCGTCGGCATGGATCACGTCGCCTGGGACCCCGAGCGCACCCGCCGATGGCTGCCTGTGGACATGTACATCGGCGGCAATGAGCACGCCTGCCTCCACCTTATGTACACCCGGTTCCTCACTATGGCCCTCTACGACGCCGGCTTGGTCCCCTTCGAGGAGCCCTTCCGCAAGTTCCGCGCCCACGGGCTCCTGGCCAAGGACGGCGCCAAGATGTCCAAGAGCAAGGGCAATGTCGTCAACCCTGATGAGCTTCTCGACAGCATGGGCGCCGATACCCTACGCCTCTATCTCATGTTCTGCGGACCGTTCCAGCAGGGCGGCGACTGGCGCGATGAGGGCATCGCGGGGATGCGCCGGTTCGTGGAGCGGCTTTTCAACCTCGTGATGGAGGGGGAGATCGTCGACACCCCTGTGGAGGGCGACCTCGAGCGCGTCATGCACGCCGCCATCAGGAAGGTCGGCGAGGATCTCGACGGGCTCCGCTACAACACCGCCATCGCCGCCACCATGGAGCTCTCCAACGCCATCCGCGATTCGGGAGTGGCGCAGCGCGAGGCCGTGGAGACGCTGCTCAAGCTCGTCGCGCCCCTGGCGCCCTTCGTCACCGAGGAACTGTGGCACGCCCTCGGACACGAGGGCACCATCCACGACGGACCTTGGCCCGAGTACGATCCCGCGAAGCTCGTCGCCGATACCGTTGACATCCCCATACAGGTCAAGGGCAAGCTCCGCGGGACCGTCACCGTGCCCACTGGCGCCTCTGAGCAGGAGGTCCTGGAGGCCGCTCGGTCCATCCCCGCCGTTGCCACCCAGCTCGAAGGTAAGGAGATCAGGAAGGTCATCTTCCTGCCGGGCAAGCTCATGAACATCGTCGTGTAGAGCGCCGGAGGTACCCCCAAAATGGCTGACTTGCGGAGCGAGGGCGCCCTGGTGTGGCAACTCCCCTTGGGCGCGCTCGGGACGAACTGCTACGTGATCGCGTGCGAAGCCAGCCACCGCGCCGTCGTGATCGACTGCGGCGATGACGCGGGCGCCGTGATAGATCTCGTAGAGCGCGAGGGCCTCACCATCGACTGCCTACTCGCTACTCACGGCCACGCCGATCACCTCGGTGGCTTCCCGCAGCTCTCAGAAGCCACCGGACTCGGGGTCGCTATCCACGCGGCCGATCGGGCGATGGCGGAGTCGAAGCAACACGCCGCCGTCGTGTTCATGGGCTGGGTGCCCGAGCCTGTGCGCGTCAGCCGGTCGCTCTCAGATGGTGATACACTGCAGGTCGGCGAACTCCGCCTCCGCGTCATCCACACCCCGGGCCACACCCGGGGCAGCGTCTGCCTCGCGGGCCACGGCCTGCTCGTCTCCGGCGACCTGCTGTTCGCCGGTGGGGTGGGGCGTACCGATCTTCCGGGTGGCGACGATGCCGAGATGAGGCGCTCGCTAACCGAGGTACTGCCCTCCCTGGAGCCTGACCTGACCGTGCTTCCGGGGCACGGTCCCACCACAACCCTCGGCCACGAGCTCACGACGAACGACTACGTGGCCATGTACCGACGCTCCTAGGCGAGCGTCACCTGACCCAGCGACGCCGAGCCAGGTGACGGAGAGAGTTCATCCCGCACTCCCGGGGACGCTCAGGCCTCGTCCTTGTCTTCGTCACCATCGGGCTCCCTCGACCAGTCCGCCGCGAGCGCGCCCTCGGCCCTCATGGAGGCTACGGCGGCGCACTGCATGTTGAAGGCCCTCTGCAGGCCGTCCGGACTCGCAACGAAGGGAGCCGCGCGATCCGGAGCGATGCCCATACGGCCACCAGCGACGACGGCGTCCTGGTTGGCGGCGAGGAACACGAACACCCAGCCGTACTTGTCGCGCAGGTGCTCGATCCTCTCCCGGACGGTAGTCCTGCCTGCGTCCACCCGGACGCCCCGCGCTGACCATGGTCACGCGCGAGGAAACGACGCGCGGCGGCGGAACACGGGCTTGCCCCGAGAGGCGGAACGACGGAGCCTATGGATCCCACTCACGAGGAGCTGCTGCCCCACGAGCGCGAGGACTCCCTCGCGGCCGAACCCCCGCGCGCGCGGCGACGGCTCGCTCTCGTCACCCTCGGGCTCCTGGGCGGCGTGGCGCTGCTCTTCGCCTACCAGGTGGCCCTCGTCGCTCTGACCCAGCCCTACGCCTCGCCCACCGCCGCCGGCGGCCCGCCCCTCCTCCCCGACTGGCTGCTCATGCTCGTCATGGGGGTCCAGATCGTCCCCTTCGTCGTGCCAGCCCTCTGGGTTGCCTGGGTGTCCGACTCGCCCAGCCCCCGCTCCGGCTATGGCCTCCTCATCGGAGCGGTCCTGTGGCTCGCCCCCATCTACCACCCGCCGGCCCTATCGGCATCGTACCCCTGGACGGGGATCATGCCGTACCTCATCACCCTCGCCCCCGCCCTCTCGGGGGGGCTTCTGGGCGGTCTCCTCGGTGACTTCGCCCGCCGCAGGCGAGCGACCACCCCCCGTTGGCTCGTCTGGCAGGGGGTCGCTCCCATCATCGTCGGGGTCGGTCTGATCTTCCTAGCCGCCGAGGCGCCCTCCACCCGCTCCGCCGCGCGCGTCTGCCTCCTCGCCGCCTGCGCCGTCAGCGGGCTACTCGCCGGCCTAGCCACGGGCGGAAGCCGACTGGCCATCCTCTCCGTGCTCGGGGTTGCCACCACTCTCCTCTGGATCCCCTGGCGTCCCGTCCTCATCATGGGCGCTCGCTACGCCGCGCTCGCCCTGCCCGCCACGACGGTGCTTGTCGCCGTCGGCGGCCTCTTGGGCTGGCTCCTCGCCCGCGTGTGGTACGCCCGATCCGCCACTGGGCCAACCTAGCCCATCACCCTCAGCCCCTCGGCGCGTGCGCGATGACCTTCATGGCGGCTCAGAGCGGGGTTTAGCATTTGTCCGTAATGCGGCGCGGAAAGACAAGGACTGGATAGTCAACAGCCAAAGTGGAGGCCCGAGGCCGGATCGCGCCATTGTGGCCGGTGAGCATGCCCCGGGGTTCGCAAAGGCTGCATCTGATTCGTGTTTGCTGATTCTGTGCAGGCTGAGTGTGAACACGGCACGAACTGTATACCTAAGCCGGTGAATAGTCCTCATGACTGCCCGCGTGGGGCGGGCGCTCAGGAGGCGATGTCATTTGGTTACTCATGGTTCCGCGCGATTAGCCGCCTCCATCCGAGCCTGCAGCACATGGTTCGGCCCCAGTCAGACGCCCATGGGTGGGCACGTCCAGTTCGCGGTGAACCTCACGGCCACAGGCACCTCGTCGGCCCAGTGGGTGGGAGACGTCGAGGTCACACCGAGCCAAGCAGACGTCGACATTTGGCCAGCCGTCGCAGTCCCCTAAGAGAGGAGCGTTCGTGCAATGAGGAGCCATAGCTGTATTGCCTGCAGTGCCCTGGTGCTGTTCCTTCTGGTATGCGGAGCATCGGTGGCGGACCGGATCGATCTCGACACCGACCTCACCATCGAGGAGGCGCGCCAGCTCGCACAGGAGTTCGCCATGTATGATCTGGCGGACGCGTCGGTCCGCGAGGAAGACCGTGATGGTGAACGACTGGCGGTGTTCGAGGTCAAGGCCGAGGTCGGGCGCGACGTCGAGTACACTGTCAACCTGTCCCGCGGGCGCATCGTCTGGTGGCGCGACCGCCCGAGGCCGTCCGCAGCGGAGGCCACGCCAGCGACGGACGCGGAGCGCATATCAGCGGAGCATGCCATCGCGATCGTCAAGGAAGTCGCCACACGGGCCTTGGGCGAGGATGTGAACGCCATGACCTGGACCACGCCGAGCTCGACGGCCAGAAGGTACGAGGTGTCCGGGCGACGGCCAGCCTGGGGGGATCCGCCCCGAACGAGTGGTCTGAGCCCGGATGTGTCCGCCCGCGTCAGCGCGTTGGGCCGCGTCGAGCACTACCACCAGCTTCTGCCCCCCGAGGCGCCGGCTGAAGTGATGGTTACCGAGACCCAGGCCACGGACATTGCGTTAGCGGATGCGGTCGAGCGAGGCATCCCCGAGGACGACGTGCACGTCGAGTATGTCCGGCTCGTGCAGAGGGGCTCTCGCGCCTACTGGGACATCACTGTATCGGACTGCGGGCCCGACGAGGACCCCGCACTGTCATCGAAGTCGGTCATCTACGAGATCAATGCTCAGACTGGTGAGATCGAGAGTGCAGGGCAGAGCGCCTCCCCTGACTGGAGGCCGGTTCGCGAAGCCCAGGCCGATGACGATGGCGCCAATCGCCGCGCCCCATCCCCCGCGGCGTCCGCCAGTCCAACCGATGGGTCAGACTCCACTTCCCCGCCGTGGGTGCTCTACGGCGGGATCGTCCTGCTGTGCGCCATCGCCCTCGGCGTCTTCCTGCTGAGGCGGAGGCTGACGTAGCTCCGAGCCCGAGAGGAGACCCCGGAATGCTCGCATCGCTGATCGCTCTGAGCCTTGCTCTACTGGCGGGGCCTGTCACCATCGAGGAGGCGCCGCTGACCGCTGAGGAACGGGCCGGCCGCTCTCTTGAGCTGCTCTCTGAGGTGGAGGTGGACGGCGATCGGGCCATCGCGACCTATACCGACGGCATACGCCGGTACCGCGTTGACATGGTCACCGGGGCCTATCTAGGGTGGCGCGAGATCTCGCCGGTCAGCGGCGATCGTCGCCCCTGCAACGAGGACGAAGCTATCGCGCTGGTGGTCGAGGAGGCTCGTCGCAAGGCTCCCGTGGGCGATGTTCCCTTCGCGGTGGACGACCTAGCTTGGACGGTGGTCGGTCGAGCAGGGGACGCCATAGTCATTCGTGGCGAAACCCCGAAGCGGGGCATCTTCCGTCAGTCGCACTTCATTCTGGCCCGGGTGAGCAGTACCGAAGGCAAGCTAACGTCCTTCGCCATAGACGAGCCAGCGCCGTCATCGCCCCTCAAGGCTGCTGAGTCCGCTACCGTGCTCTACGGCGGGATCGTCCTGCTGTGCGCCATCGCCCTCGGCGTCTTCCTGCTGAGGCGAAGGCGCACAGCAGGGTTCACGAGCTGAGGCGCGGCGTCGCGAGGGGCCCGTGGCTAGCGATCGGGCTCGGCGTGGCGGTGATTGTCGTCGCGGGCTTCGGGCCAGTCCGGCCGGCCACCGCTGTAATGTCCTGTGGCGCGAAGACCACCTGTCTAGCGAGAGTGAAACTGCAAGCGACAGGTACCAGAGCCAATGCAAGCGTACTAGTGCCGGCATTCACCGTCGGCTGAGCGGCCGGAGAGGAGACGCAAGATCATGCTGAGCCTGCTGCTAGTTTGTGCCGGCTGCATCATTCTGCAGCCATCGGATCGCGCTCCGGCTTTCTCGGCCAGCGACGCCATGGCGGCTCTCAGAGTCGCGCAGGTCGACGGGTTGGACGAGGCAGAGACGGAGTTGCTCGAGCATGAGGGAGTGACGCTCGTCCAGGTCTCCGTTCCTCACGGGGAGGGGAGGACCGTGTATTCCTTTGATGGTATCACGGGCTCCTTTCGAGGGTTCGCAGAGCTAGGCAGTAGCGCCTTGCCCCGTCTTGCCTCCGCGGGCCCGGCGGAAGCGGAGGCGTCCGTGAAGGCCAGGCTGTCCCCCCTGTCGGCCCTCGTAGGCGAGACACAGCCGTGGGCGCTCCAGGAGATGGACGATGACGAGGTCATCCTGCGGACAGTCGCGCAGCGGCAATCCGCAGGGGCGGGTGCGCCTCAATGTGTGGCGACGGTCGACAGACGAACCGGACAGGTTGTCCGCTTGACGGTTGACTGGGCAGACCATCCAGGAGGGCCCGAATTGCTCTCTGCGGAGGAGGCCTACCACAACGTGCTGGAGCACCTCGGGGCGCCGGGGCCCGACCATGCCCCCCAGGCTCGCGCCCCCGAACTAGAACGCAGGGGCGACCGGTCCTACTGGTCGGTCTCGGTACATCACGAGGGTAGCATGCACGCATACCCTACCACCTATGCCGTAGACGCAGAGACCGGCGAAGTCAGAGCACTCGCTGTCCCCATGAGCCCACGAGGCTACGCTGGATCCTCCTCGGCGGTGCATCCAGGCGACAAGAGACGCGCTGCCGCCCTGGCTGGCGTGACTGGCGTGGTTCTCTTGGCAGGTGTCATTTACACGATCTGGAGGCGAAGATGGAGCTAGGGGTACCCGGGTGCCCGCGGCTAGCCCCGACACACGAGGCCAGTCCGGCTCCACCATCGCGCCGGCTTTCACGTACGGCCAGTGATCCCCGCAGTGAATGAGCACGCGAAAGGAGATGACAGAGGTATGGGACGCATCGTTGCACCGCTCGTAGTGGTAGGAGTCTTGTTATCCTTCCCCGCCGCCGCCTCGATGACGCTGGAGGAGGGCGCTGATCTGGTCCGGTCCCTCGTGGGTCCGGGAGAAGTGATTGATGATGGCGTGAACGAGGACATTGGCAACGACGTGACCGTCGGTCGCTACCTGTCGAAGCGGCCCGATGGCTCGCAGTTGAGGCACACAGTGAACCTCACGAGAGGGCACTACGGCGGGTTCAGTCAACGGACGCCCCCCTCGCGGCTACTCCGGAAGCCACTGACGGAGGCCGAGGCCCTGGAGCTTGCCAAGTGCACTGCGAAAGCCTTCCTCGGCGCCGACGCGGAGGGCCTGGTGTGGACGCCGCAGCGAGCGATCGAGGAGGGACACTATGCGTTCGAGGCTGGGCCGGACGAGGCGGCCGAGGGCATCCCGAGTCGGACCAGTGCCAGGTGTCGGGTGACGGTCGACCCATCAGCCGGCGCGGTGTGGCACTACAGCCAAGTGCCCTCGGTGCCCATCGACAACCCGGAGGACGTGATCAGCCGGAAGCGGGCGTCCGAGATCGCGCTGGAGGCGTATGGCGAAGCCGCTGAGGCGCGCGTCGGGGAGATGCGGCTGGGCATGTCCCACGGAGCCCTGGCGTGGGACATCCTCGTGGAGTCGGCGGACAGAGGCCCGTGCTACTACGGCATCGACGCGGTCACAGGTGACGTCACGTATACGATCCCAGGTGGGGGGTATGGCACGCCGCTGGCCGCGAGCTCGTCGTCCGCCGCGGCGAGGGGCCTGTGGCTAGCGATCGGGCTCGGCGTGGCGGTGATTGTCGTCGCGGGCCTCGTTGTCCTGCACCGCAGGTCGGGGCCGAAGCGGTAGTTGAACAGAGGCTGGGGCGCCGGATGTCTCCGGCGCCCGCCTCTACCTCAAACCCGGACGGCCAGCCGGTAGCCCATCCCCCACACCGATTCGATCGTGCACTCTTTGCACCCGTGGTCGCTGAGCTTGCTTCTCAAGCGCTTCACATGGGTGTCGACGGTGTGGATTCCGATGTCGTCGTGCGTGTGCCCCCACACTTGGTCGAGGATCTCCTGGCGGGTGAAGACCACCCGCGGGTGGGCCGCCATGAGACACAGGATCCCGAACTCCTTCGGGGTAAGGTGCATGTGGGCCCCGCCTACCGTCACGTCCCTCGTGCTGCAGTCGATGCGGAGGTCACCGAGTACCACCTGCCCACCGTCCGACTCGGAGAACCCCATCCGTCGGCAGGGGTCCTCCTGCACGGACGGGGAGTCCGCCGATCTGCGGAGGATGGCCTTCACCCTCGCTTCGACCTCGCGCGGGCTGAAGGGTTTCCTGACATAGTCGTCGGCGCCCATCTCCAGGCCGACGACGGCATCCGCGCTTCGATCAAGGCAAGTCAGCATCATAATCGGCACGTCTCGCGCGGCCCGAATCCGGCGGCACACCTCGTAGCCATCGATGTCGGGCAGCATGACGTCAACGATCACCAAGTCGGGGGCGCTGGCGAGGGCCTGCTTGGCTCCCTCACACCCATCGGCGGCCCAGCTCAGGCGCATGCCGCTCCGCTCGAGGTACATGCGCAGTATGTCGTACACCGCCGGGTCATCATCGATAACCAAGATGTCGGACATGGTGCCACGCTCCAATCGCTCTGCCGACCTACTTGCGCATCTCCACCCACCACTCGAACTCGCCATCGTCGATGATCCGGATGTGCTCGATGCCCCATCCGTCCGCGCGTTCGAGGATGCCGGCGCTATCCATGTGGGTGAACCCGTCCGGATTGGCCGCGCGCTTCTCCCTGGCCCACGCCACAAGCTCGTCGAGCGTGTCGGGGTCCATCAAGCGTGAGAAGCCGCCGCCAACGAAGGCCACCCCACCCGGCTTCAGGATCCGGTAGCTCTCCCGGATCCCCGCATCGGGATCGGGCCAGAAGAAGATGGAGCCCCGACTGACGACCAGGTCGGCGAACCCATCGCGGAACAGCATATCCTGGGCGTCTCCCTGGACCCCACGCACGCGGTCCGCCAGGCCGGCCTCCTCGGCCAGCAGATTGCAGAGCGCCACCGCGACGGGGTCGATGTCAAGGACGTAGACCGTCAGGTCGGTGATCTTCGCGAGCTCCATGGCGAGGGATCCGCAGCCGCCCCCGACGTCGACGCACACCCCCTCGGTGATCCCATAGTCCTCGACGATCTGCCTCGCCAACGCGGGATATAGGGGCGCGAAACGCCCGGTGGCGTTCCGGTAGAACGGATAGCGGTCGATGAGGCTCTGACGGTACCCATCACCCACCGGCTCGTCCACGTTTGCCGGCCCCTGGGAGGCCAGGCTACCGATACACCAGGCGGCGAGAACGATCAGTGCCGCCAATCCTAAGTGCTTTCGCATCTCGATCCCCTCTCAGTCAACGGAGTCATTCGCTCGCGGCGGCCTGAGCCGCCCCTGTCCTGCTGGCGCCGCGCGCGAGAGGCACGCCCGCCGCCATCACCAAGAGCCCCGCCACTACCGGCACCGCGCCCACGGGGTCCCCAATCCGCACCTGGCCGACGGCGTACGAGATGCTGGACCAGAGCATGTAGCCGCACAGGAGACAGAAGGCGAGCGGCACGATGGGGTAGAGCGGCACACGGAAGGGCCGCTCCGCCGAGGGTTCCCTTCGGCGCAAGACCATCACGGACACGCCCACGAGCAGGAAGAAGAGCCAGAACACGGGAGCGGTGTAGTCGATCATGGCCTGCACGCCCTCGCGAGCGAGGACCCCCAGGCCCACCAAACCGAGGGCCAACGCCGCCTGCAGCACGAAGCCCGCCGTCGGTGTGTCCCCCTCCGTACGCCATTCCCCGAGCCGCGAGAGCCGGGGGTGGTCTACCCCAATCGCGTAGCAGGTTCTCGCCCCCGTGAAGATCGTGGCGCTCAGGGCACCGAGGACGCACAGGGCGACGACCACGCCCAAGGCGATGGCGGCGGCATCGCCCCCGACCGCGCGAGCGAGATCCACGGCGACGGCATCGGAGGCGGCCACTCCGCCCAGGCCCAGCACGCGCAGGTAGGCGATGTTCGTCAGGAGGTACAGCACGGTGATGGTGCCGATGCCCCAGAAGAGGGCGGGGACCATGCTCCGCCGCACGTTCGGCAACTCCGCGGAGACGTAAGCGGCCTCGTTCCAGCCCCCGTAGGTGAGGAGGACCATGACCATGGCGAGGCCGAGGCCGGCGCCACCGGGAGCGGCTGGCTCGGGCCGCGGGGCGCCTCCCGTCCAGAGCGCGCCCGCGACGACGATCGCGGTCAGCCCCAGCACCTTGGCCAGGGAGAGGAGCCTCTGCACCCAGAGCCCTTGGCGTACCCCCGTCAGGTTCAGGATGGTGACGGCGGCGATGGAGATGGCGGCCCACGCCGCGGAGCTCATGTGGCCCTGCTGCCCCAGGATCTCCGCGATGTAGTCGCCCAACACGTAGGCGAGGAGGGCGATGGACCCCGCCTGGATGACCGTCACCCTCGCCCAGGCGTACAGAAACGAGAGCCGTGGGCCGAAGGCGCGACGGAGGAAGTGGTAGTCCCCCCCCGCGCTGGGAAAGGCCGTCGCGAGTTCGGCGTAACAGAGTGCTCCGACGAAGGAAGCGATGCCCCCGGCGAGCCAGACGAACAGGAAGGCGCCCTCGGATGGAAGCGCTCCCGCCACCAGGGACGGCACGCGGAAGATCATGGCGCCGACCACGGTGCCCACGATGAGGGCAACCGCGTCGACCGTGTGAAGCGACTTTCGGGGTACTCCCCGTTCGGGCGACGGCGTCTCGGATGGCGCTCTCTCGGCGCGCGTAACCACGTTCCCGAGCCTCCTCAGACGGCTGGGTTGCCCCGGCAGGCAATGGGCTGGGCAGGGCAAACCCAGCCCCTGCCTGCCGGGTTCCGACGTCTACTCAGTCCCGGCGTCGCCCATGCCTCCGTGCATCCGCTCGACATAGGCTTGTCCGGCGGCTAGGCCGTCGATCCGGCCCTGCCCGCACTCGAGGAACTTGCCGACGAGGAGTAGGTGGGCGTCCGGCGCCAGGTTCTCGTAGTCCACCTCGGAGACGAACTCCCCGACCGTGCTCCGGATGACGTTCTCCATGCCGGGAATGCCAGCCCACTCGACGACGGCTACGGGCGTGTCGAGGGGGTAGTGGCGAGCGAGCTGCTCGAAGAAGCCCGGATAGTCGAAGTGCATCGTGAAGACGACCAACGAGGTGCCCGTCTCCATGAGCTGCTCGTTGAGATCCGTGCGGCCGGGGAAGTCGGCCTGGGTCACGACGACGGAGTTTGTGTCATAGCCGAAGACGGGGTTCCGCTTCACGGCAGCGGCAGCGGCCTGCATGGCGCCCACGCCCGGAATGACCTCTGAGGGGAAGTCCTCGGGGAGCATCTCGAGGTACCAGGTCGCTCCGTACATCATCGCGTCTCCCCACTGGAGAGCGCCCACCGTACGACCCTCGGCGACAGCCTGGGCGACCCGATCCACGATCGACTGGCGCACTTGGGCAGCCTGCTCGGCCATGTTCCGCTGTTCCTCGGTGTCCAGATCCGCCGGGTCAATGCCGTAGAAGTAGCGGGCCGCGTGATAGGCGAGGACGACCTCCTTGCCCTCGATGAGGTCCGCCCAGAACTCGGCGTCGCTCTCGTTCTCGAGGAGGACCATGTCGCACTTCTCCAAGGCCGCGGCGCCGCGGAGCGTCAAGAGGTCGGGAGTGGTGCCCATGCCGATGACGTAGAACATGCCCTGCTGGGCCTCGGGCGCTTGTGCCCAGGCGCCGCAGGCCATGAGGATGGACAGGGCGAGCACGATCGCAATGCGCATAGCTTTCCAACCACCTAGCATGATGTGACGATGATGTGGGCCGCGTAGCGGCCTCGGATTGCCGCTTCGCGGGGACCTAGAGCCAGAACTGCGCCCGGATGGCGCCGCCCTTGACCCCGTGCTTCTGCCACTTCGCGTGGCCGTCGCAACACCCGTAGTTGTGCCCGCCGCAGTGCGCGCCCAGGCTTTCGTAGCGGTCCTCCCAGAACAGGGTCTGACACGGGTCCACGACTCGGTAGGTAGCGACAGCCACCGTGCCCGTGGGCCGCCTGGCGCTGTTCCAGTAGTTGGGGAAGACGATGAACGAGTTCACTTGGTAGTTCGTCGGTGTGGTCCCATCGCTGTTGAGCTTGGCTGACTCGGGCGGGTCCTTCTCCGTGCTCGGGCAGTACCATAGCTGGTGGCTCTTCACGTATGGCACATGAAGGCCCACGAAGGGCGCGGCATCGTACATGTTCAGACTGCCGTCGGGGTAGGCGCCCACGATGAACATCGATCCGTCGGGGTTGTAGCCATAGGGGAAGACCTCATCCCAGTCGTCGGTGTACATCATCGTGGCGGTGATCATCTGACGGCAGTTCGACAAGCAAGAGGTCTGGCGCGCTTTCTCGCGAGCCTTGGCAAAGACGGGAAACAGAATGGCGGCAAGAATGGCGATGATGGCGATCACAACGAGGAGCTCTATGAGGGTGAATCCGCGTGCGCGCACAACCAACCACCTCCGTGGAAGCGAGCGGTACGGTCAGTGAGTACAACACTCCACTGTCGCACAGCATAGTCACGACTCATTGCGAATCTGGGTCTGGGCGGGCACGAGATGGGAACGTTTCTGGTCATAAACTCGCAAGACGCGTACGTGGCCCGCTAGCCCTTGGCTGACCACAATCGAGACCCAGGCAGGTCGCCGCGCCACTCGCCGCGCAATACCACCCCACAGCGCCGGCATGCGCGCGAGGACCCCGGCGCGGCAGGGAGGCAGTCATGGGCATCTTCCTCACGGCGGTGTGGGCCCTCAGCGGCTCCGTGGTCTCAGCCGGGTTTGACTGCGAGACGGCACGTCTGGAACTGGATGACGCGGGCTGCGTCATGTCCCTGAGTGACCCCGCGTCGGGGCGCGAGCTCGCCGTCGCCGGGCGCCCCCTGTGTCAGGTCGAGACGCCGGAGGGGATCCTGTTGCCCGAGCAGATGACCCTGGACGGCGACACCGCTCGCTTCGTTTTCCCCGAGGGCGTGCGCCTGAGCTACCAGGTCACCTCGGGCTCCGGGTACCTTCTGTTCCGCCTCCTCGAGGCGACGGGCGTTGACGAGGCCGGTGTCACCGCCATCGTTCACTGCGCACTCCGGCTGCAGGGGTTGCGGACCCTCGGCGACCCGATGAACGCCTACTTCGACGATGACCATGCCGTCGCGGTCATGGGCACGGAACTGAACGTCCACGGCCACGCCTGGGCGGTCGAGGAGGGGGTGGCCGAGTTGCGTGCCGCCACCTACCCGCAGTACGGTCTGATGCCAGCCAGCTTCGGCATCGTCGTCGCCCCGCGCGCCCAGTTCGAACAGACCATCGCGCGCTTCGAGGTTGCCGCGGGACTGCCGTCGCCACGACCCGGGGGCGAGTGGGGCAAGGCGTCGTCCCTCGCCGAGCGGAGCTATCTGTTCATCACCGCACTGCGCGAGGATGACGTGGAGGACGTCATCCGGTGGGCACACCGAGGCGGGTTCGGCACCGTCCTGATCGGCGGAGACTGGAGCCGCAGCCACGGGCACCACGAGATCAACACGGCCCACTTCCCCGACGGTCTCGCCTCCTTCCAGCGCGCCTGTAGGCGCCTGCACGACGCCGGACTGCGCGTCGGGCTGCACTTCCTCGCCGCCGCGGTCTACCTGGACGACCCCTACGTCACCCCCGTGCCCGACCGACGCCTCGTGATCGACGCGCGCGGCGCCCTCGGCGAGGCCATCGATGGGGAGGCGGACTTCGTGCCCCTCGCCGAGCCGCCGGCGGAGTTCGCAGCCGAGGACGGCGGGTACATGGGCCGTGGGACGTACGTCCGCATCGGCGACGAGATCGTCCAGTACTCCGCCCTGAGCCTCGAGCCGCCCTACGGGCTGCTCGGCTGCGTCCGGGGGGCCCTCGGGACGGTGGCCAGCGCTCACCCCGCGGGCCAGGCGGTCGAGCACCTGCACCGCTCCTACGGGTACTTCCTCTACGACTTGGACTCGGATCTCGCCGATGAGGTCATCGGGAACGTCTGCCGGGTGGCCGATGCCGTCGAGGCTGACATGCTCTACTTCGACGGCTCTGAGTTGCTCCAGGGCGACCACTGGTACTACAACGCCAAGCTCCAGAGCCTCTACCAGCAGGGCTTGGCGAACAAGGACACCTTCCTCCAAGGATCGAGCTACAGCCACGCCTCCTGGCACCTCATCAGCCGCATGGCCTCAGCCGATGGCCACGGCGACGTGAAAGGCTACCTGGACGAACGGCTGCCCTGGCTCGTGGGCTACGAGCACAACCTCATGCCCGCCGATGTGGGCTGGTACTATGTCTACGAGCCCACGGTGACCGCCGACCAGTTCGACTACATCCTCCAGAAGTGCCTCGGGTACGACGCGTCCATCTCGGTGCAGACGAATCCTACCCAACTCGCCATCCACCCGGAGATGGGGGAGATCTTCGACCTCGTCGCCGAGTATGAGCGGCTCCGCCTGGGTGGGTCTCTCCCCGACTCCGTCCGCACCCTCCTGCGCGAGCCCGGGCGCGAGTACCGCCTCCTCCGTGACCCCCTGAGGCTGAGGCGAACGGTATTCGAGGACTGGCAAGCCATCGAGAAACTGGGGCTTGAGGGTGTGGCGATGGCGGTCGAGCCGGCGGGCGACGGAGCGCGCCTCGGCCTTCAGGTCCGCTGTGGCCCGCTCTCGAGCCCCGGCGCCGCATATCGCTCGGAGGAGGCGCTCCTGCTGGAGGACTTCGAGGACCTGGGGCCCTATGCCGGTGCGCCGGGGCCCGTCTGGGAGATCGGGTTCGGCGAGGCGGGGTCCACGAACGAGGGTGTGACCCAGGCCTTCGCGTCGGTGGCGGGCGAAGGGGTCGAGGGCGCTCGCTGCGGGTGCCTGACCGCCGCCAGTGACCGTGGGGACGCGGGCGGCTGGTCCTGCATCTGGCGGACCTTCCCCGAGCCCATCGACCTCTCGTGGCACGCGGGGATCGGCCTCTGGCTGCGTGGTGATGGCCAGGGCGGCGCATTCAAGCTCCAACTGCGCGACGGCCAGTACGCGACAGACTACTACATCACGAACGACTTCACCGAGTGGCGGTACGTCCAGTTGACGCGGCCCGAGGGGCCCTCGCCGGAGCCCATCGACTACAGCCACGTCACCCAGATCCTCTTCTACTACAACGGGCTGCCGGGCAAGACGACCGTGACCTGCTGGATTGACGACGTGAAGGCGCTCGCCGAGCTCGACGAGGCCATCCTCCCGGATCTAACCCTCACCGTCGGAGGGCAGACGGTGACCTTCGAGGGCTCCTTGGCTTCGGGTGAGCGGCTCGTGTACTTCCCCGGGGAGGAGCCATACATCATCCCCGCAACGGCTGGCGAACGGCGACCGTTGCCGGCGATCCCGGACCTATGGTTGCGCGAAGGGGTGGGGGAGGCAACGGTCTCGGCGACGGCTCCGGTGAGTGGCGCGATCGAGGCGCGTCTGGTGCAGGATCTGCCCGAGGAGTTGGCTCTACCCGAGTAAGAGCCGCCCACCGGGCCTCGGCTCCAGGGCGTCGAGGCCCGATAGACGGGGGCTGCTTGCGGCTCAGAGGGTCGCGACGAGCTCGTTGTAGCGCGCCTGGACCTGCTCGGGGCTCATGGCGATGTCGTAGATGGCGACCAGGTGGAAGCCGCCGGCCCAGGGCCGGTCGCCGGTGGCCTCGTTGCCGAGCACCAGGAGGCTCTCCGGGTCCCAGTCGGCGAAGTTACCCGTTCGCGCCTCCTCCGCGACGGGTATGCCGTCCACATAGATGCGCGCCACGTCGTCCCCGAAGGTAGCCACGACATGCTGTGCCCGCGGCTCCAGGGCGCCCGGCGTGGACACGATGTCCGGCGTGCCGTTCTCATCGGTGTCCGTGGTGCGTATGCGGAGGATGTACTGATCGCCCTGCTGGCCCAGGGTGAAGCAGCGACGGTAGGGATCGGCCGAGAGGGTGACGATCCGGGCCGGACCTTCGTGCGCGGTGTCAGCGGGCGTAATGACGGCCTCTACGGTGAGCTCGGCCATCTGCATCGCCCTCAGCTCGACCCCGCCCGAGAGCGCCTCCACGAGCGCCCGAGCGCTGCCGGGGGTCCGGAGCATCGGCGACGCTTGAGTGATCCACACGCCATCGGGCTCTCGCTGCACGGCGGAGTGGACGACTTGCAGGGGCAGGTCGGGCGCGTTCGCGGCCGTCGCCACGTTCGGGATCAAGTCGGCCTCGGCGTTCATAAGGTTGTAGAGGACGAGGGGCTCGGGCAGATCTCCTGGCGCCGCCTCCTGCGCACCAACAGACACGGCCGCTACCACAAGGACCAGCAAGGCCCCCAACGCTCCCCAACCTGCCACGGCACTGGCGCCAACCTTCGATGCTCTTCGTGCGTCCACGGTTCATCCTCCCAACGTTACTACTGCCCCCCGGCCTCAGCGAAGAACCGACCTCACCCCCGCAGCGCAGGGGTGAGGACCGTATGACCGCTCCACTGGTGCATCGGACACATGACCCCTCGGTTCGTTGCGCCCTGCGGTAGGGCGGCTCCTCACGCGGTGGCGCGCCGTGCCGCCACGTCTACGTCCACCGCCTCGGACAGCCCCGTATCCTGCCATGCGCGCAACAGGATCTGCCCCCGCAATCCCGATCCACCTGCCCCAACGGCCCCTCCAGCGGGCAGCCCTGAAGGAGCCCTCTTGTCGGCTAGTGAAGTGGAATAGCGTGGGTATGCAAGTCGGATACCGGGCAAGGAGAGGCACACGTGCCACTGAGCTGTCTGGGTGAGGACCGTCAGGCACCGCGCGCAGGGGCGCTATATGCCGAGGGGCGCGCAGGCGTTTGCCCGACAGAACCCGATCCGGTAGAGCACCTCGATCGACGCATGAGAGGTGATACACCGTGGAACAGGTGCTAGCTCTCGTCGCTCTCCTGGTGGGTGGCGCGCTCGGCGCGGGCGTGATGTGGCTGATTTGCGCAAGCAGGTCCGCTCAGGCCGTGCAGACGGCCCGGACGGAGTCGTCCGTCAGGCTCGCCGACCTTGAGGCGACGATCAGGGGGCGTGACGAGACAGTCGAGGCCCTGCGCACCGGCTTGGCGGAGACTGAGCGGGCGCGTGATGAGGCGCGGGCCGCCATCGCCGAACGCGACGTGGCGCTCGCGAAGCTGCAGACCCAGAGCGAGGACCTCGTCGCCCGGCTGGAGGATGAGCGCCGCCTCATCGAAGAAGCGCGAACGCAACTCTCCGATGCCTTCAAGGCGCTGTCGGCCGAGGCCCTCAAGAGCAACAACGAATCCTTCCTAGCATTGGCGCGGACCACCCTGTCAGGTTACCACGAGTCCGCCCAAGCCGACCTGGAGAAGCGGCAGACTGCCATCGAGGGGCTGGTGAAGCCCGTCCAACAGGCGCTCGACGGGGTTGGCAAGGAGCTGAAGGAACTTGAGGTTCGGCGAGCGAGCGCATACAGCTCCATCGAGGAGCAGGTGAAGGCGATGCGCGAGGGCCAGCAAGCGCTGCGGTCCGAGACGGCCAGCCTGGTAACCGCCCTCCGCCGTCCCGAGGTGCGCGGCCGCTGGGGGGAGCTCCAACTCCGCAGGGTTGTCGAGATCGCCGGCATGATCAACCGTGTGGACTTCGTAGAACAGCCAACGACGGACACGGGCGACGGCCGCCTACGGCCGGACATGATCGTCCATCTTCCCGAGGGTCGTGTGATCGCCGTCGACTCCAAGGTGCCGCTCCACGCGTACCTGGACGCGGTGCAGGCCTCCGACGACGCAGCGCGGCAGGCCAAGCTCATTGAGCACGCCAGCCTTGTGAGGAAACAGGTCCAGGCCCTCGGGCGCAAGTCCTACGCAGAGCACCTCGAGAAGGCGCCCGACTTCGTGGTCCTATTCCTCCCCGGCGAGAACCTGCTCAGCGCCGCGCTACAGGCGGACCCCACGCTGATCGAGTCCGCGGCCGCAGATGACGTGATCCTGGCGACGCCCACCACTCTCATCGGACTTCTCCGCGCTATCGCCTACGGCTGGCGCCAGGAGCAACTCGCGGAGAACGCGAGAAGGATCAGCGAGGTGGGCCGCGAGCTGTACGAGCGCCTCTCGACCATGGGCGAACACCTGACGACTCTGGGGAAGAACCTCCAGCGGGCGACCGAAGCCTACAACAGCGCCATTGGGTCGTTCGAGACCCGCGTGCTGGTCAGCGCCCGCAGGTTCCCCGAGCTTGGGGTGCCTACGGGCGGCAAGAGCCTCGCCAACCCGGGGGCCATCGAGGTAGTGCCACGGGCGTTGCAGGCGCCGGAGTTCATGGGGCGTGGAGACGAGCCGCTCTCCAGCGAGACGTCGCGCGAGGGTGTCGAGTAGACGCGCGGAACGAAGCTCAGCCTCCGACCACGCTGCGCCCATGCTCTGACCATGGAGCGCCCTTGAGGCCCTCACTCCCCCAACTCCAGGAACATCGTCTCCCCGTGCCGCATCGGACGGATGATCCGGTCAGCGTGCTCGGCGACGACCTCGCCTGAACGCACATCCACGATGCGCCGAGGGCTGGGCAAGGTGACCACCTTCTCTCCGTCCGAGGCCGCGTGGATGGCCAGGTACTGACCATCGGTGTACACGCCGTCCCCTGAGTCGATGTATACGTGGGCGCCAGCCGCACGGGCCACATTGCGCATCAGCGGCACCGAGACCCTCACGGAGGCGCAGTAGATGACGTGCGCGCCACCCACGTCCCTGGCGGCCACCGCCACGCCCGCGCCGTCGGCGTACCGCGCGATGACCGTCGCCTCGGGATCGATGATGACCGGGCGCGGGTCTAACTCCACACCGGGGCACTGGCCAAGCTGAGGATCCAGCCCGTCGCCCAAGGCCGCTCCCGGCTCGATGACGTAGTCCGGCGTGCCGGCGTGCGTGAAGGCGACCTGCATTCCCACCGAGTCCCCGATCGCCTTCGCGGAGATCGGGCCTTGGGCGACCGCTCCGGGGGCGTAGACGAAAACCACCGTCGCGCCGGTACGCCCCGCCTTCGCGACCAGCGCATCCCGTGCCTCGGGCTCCATCGCGCACGCGTTCAGGACCCAGTAGACCCGGTAGTCCGGTACCCGCGCGTCCCCAAGGTCGGAGGCGAGGAGGCAGTCCCAGCTCACTCCAACCAGGGGCAGGTCCGCCACCGTGTCGACGACCAGGAGCCGGTAGAGATCCGACATCCGGTAGTAGTCGGAGCTCACCTCGTCGATGATAACGGCCACATCAGCGTCGAAGGGCTCGCGGCGCGCGAATGCCCGCTCCGCCACGGGCATCTGCTGGCGGTAGCACTCCCACATCGGCTCGTCGGAGTACCAGCCGCCGCCCATGTCGTACCAACCCACCGCCACACGGCGGGTCAGCACGTTCGCGAACTCGCGCCACGTCACGGCCACCGACTCCTCGGGCGTCTCCGTGCGCCCGCAGCCTGCCGCCGGGTCGGAAAGATACGTGCGGAGATCCGACTCGTCGAACCAGAGCTTGCCGTGGAGCTTCACCGACTCCGTGGCCGACATGAAGGTGCTCGTGCCACCCAGCCAGCGGTACTGGTACATGTTGGGAGCCATGAGCATGTCCACGTCGGGGCAACGCAGGATCCGCGCCAGGGCATTGTGGCCCGTGAGTTGCTGCCTCATGCCGTGGGCCGCCATGTAGCCATAGTAGGTCCCCGCTATCCACTCCCCCTCGGTGGCCTCCTTGGCCACCGAGGCGAAGTGTTCGATCGCCGCCGCTGTGCCCTCGCTGTTGAACCGGTTCAAGTCGATGACCCGTCGTCCCTTAGCCGGATCCCGAAGAAACGGCCCGGGTCCCCGACGCTCCGCGCAACTCGCGATGGCCGCCGTCTCGATCGTCACCTCTGGGTCTCGCCACGCCGCCTGGAGCCCGGCGTCGTCTCCATACTGCTCGCGAAGCCACGCACGGAAGGCTCTGTGCGCCGGCTCGCTGTAGTCGTCGCAGAACTCCTCCCACGTGCTCCACATCTGCCACTCCGCCGTGTAGCCGGCGTAGAAGATGATGCCGAGGATACGGTCTGCGTAGGGGGCGCTACGGAGATGCGCGATGAGCCGCCTGAGGTCCTCGCCCATCTCCTGCTGCCACAACTCCGAGAAGACCGACGAGGGGCCGCGGGCCCCCGTCGAATACAGGGCGCACTCCTCAGGATGTTCGGTCTGCCACCAGCGCGGGGCCACCACGCCGAGGTGAGGGAGGAAGTACGCGTCGGGCACCCGGTCCAGCACCGTTGCGAAGTAGGCGTCGAAAGCGCCGTAGTCGTATCCGCCGGAGCTCACTTGGCCCAGGTCGCCCGCCTCCGAGCCTCCGAACCAGTCGCTGTACACCTTGAGACCCGCCGCGGCGGCCTGGGCATGAAGCTCACCCCTCTCGCCACCGTAGTGCAGGTAGGTGATCAGCGGCCGAGGCTGACCATTGACGTAGAGTGTCGGCTCGCCCCGATAGTCCGCGATCTCCGTCCGGAGTGGCGGCGCCGCCCCCGCGCGCGGATTACTGACAACGCACGCGGCCATGGAGGCCGGCTCGCCATCCAGTTCCAGGACCTCGGCGATCACCGTCCGCTCCCCCCCGAGATCGTACGCCGAGGTGGGAAACTCGTGCTGGACTCGGATCTCCCCATCCGCCATCACAACCTCGCGAAGCTCCGCCTGAAGCGCCGCGGCCCCGCTCATCACCCGCAGCAGAACATGCGCCGTCGCGCCCCCGTAGTCCGCCGCCTCGAAGGCGTAGGACGCCGTGATGGGGTCGCCTGCGGTGACCTCTGCCGCGCAGCTCAGCCGCGCCCCACTGATCCTCCCCCGCGTCTCCGTCGACACGCCGAGGTCCCCCGTGGGTTCCTCGGTCAATGAGACGCTGTCTATCACGACGAAGCGGTCTTCCTGGTTCCCAGGGTCGATGCGGAAGCTAACGATCCGCTTCTCCACGCCGCCCCACTGGCGGCCCGCCTCCGACATGCCAGCCTCGGTCCACCGCGCCTGCCGCAGGTCGACCCGGTACGTCGCCCAGCCGCGCTGGATGGGCACAGTGCCGCCCAGCCCCCAGGTCTCGTCCGCGCACTTGTAGTAGACATCCAGGCTGTCCGCTTCGCCCGAGGAGTACAGGCGCACCGTGAGGTAGGGCAACCCCGACACGTCGAGCCCCTCCTCGGGTAGCCGGAGGTGGAGATAGGGATCCCATCCGGCTTGGCCTGAGAGGAGGCCGTTCATCACGCGCAGGGGCGTGATCCGGTGCGCCTCGGTCACCTCGTCTCGACTATCCATGTCCCAGTGGACCCCTCCGGTCATCACTCCGGCCCACGCCGCGAACAAGGGGATCGCAGTAACCACGCTCGCACCTCCTAGCGCCCTTCTCAGGGGCCGCTCGCCAATCATCTCCGGATTGCCTCGACCGCCCCCGTGCCTCTGACCGCGAAGGGGTGGCCCGTCGGCTCCCATCACCCGTAGACGCAGATGACCTTCGCTCCACCTGCGCTCAAGGACTCCAGGTACGCAAGGGCCGGGTCCTCATCCCGGGTGAACTCCGTGAACTCCACCTCGACGGCCCGCCACTCCGGGCACCTCTGCTCCGCGAGCACCGCCGACGCGCCGCTCCATGTCCGCGCGGAAGAGGGGGCTCTCGTGGTTGGGCGGCGGCTCGACGGTGAGCCAGGAACCCCAGTTGATCCATCGGCGCCGGCAGAGCGGGCCGTGGTCCTCGCCCGGCGCCGGGAAGGCCGTCCACTCCACGATCTCCGGGGCCGCCCAGGGACCTGTAACCGCCCAGGCGAGAACCGTTGCGTTCAGGAGGGTGCGCCAAGCCATCATCTCACCTCAGTCCTATGCCCTTCGACTTCCGGCGGCCCAGGCCTTCGTGCGAGGCGCCTGCCCGTGCAGGCTTCTTCGCCCTTCTGGCGAAGCGTATCAACAGTGTGAAACAGCCCCTGACTGGCCCACCCTGGGCCGGAGAGGACGTGCGCGGCATGCCTGCCCCATACCGCCGGCCTGCGCGGCTCGGGCTGGCTCTGGTGGCCCTTCTGGCGGCGGGCGGTTCCGCCCTCGCCTCGGACTTCTCGGAGTCGGCGGAGAAGGTGCTCGGCAAGTACGTGCGGTGGATCATCGAGAGCTCGCTGCCCCTCGATGAGGACCCGCTGCTCAACGGTATCGTGGAGACCATCGGCCGCGATATCGCGGCCGCCGGCGGCCGCGAGAGCATCGAGCACCACTATCGCATCCTCGATGTCGAGGACGTCAACGCCCTCGCCGCCCCGGGCGGCTACGTGTGGGTCACCAAGGGGATCCTTCGGTATGTCGAATCCCCCGACGAGTTGGCGGGGATCATCGGCCACGAGACGGGCCATGTGAGCGAGCGCCATGGCTGGCAGGCATTCAAAGAGGATATGGCGTACACGGCGCTCCTCCTCGGCACCCCACTCGGCGCCGACTACGGGCTGCTCCAGTGGGTCGACGGAGCCTACTTCGTCGCGGGCCTGAAGATGAGCCGCGACGACGAGTACGAGGCGGATCGCGCGGGGGCCGAGTACGCCCTCGCCGCGGGCTACGATGTCCGTCGCATGCCCGAGTTCTTCCAGCGGATGCTCGACGACGACGGCGAGCGCCTCAACCGCGTCGAGGTCTTCTTCTCTACCCACCCCGCCCACGAGGACCGCATCGATCGGATCCACGAGAACCTCGCCTTCGCCGCAGACGCCCCGGCCTGGATGGCCTTGGGTGACGGCTACCTGAGCCGGCGCCTCTTCACCCCCGCCCTGGAGTGCTACCAGGCGGCGCTTGCCGCCGATGGGGGAGCGGAAGCGGCCTGCCGGGCCGCCGTCGCAGCGGCTTTCGCGGGACGCGGCGAGGAAGCCCAGTCCCTGCTCTACCTCGCCGAGGGGTCCATGGCCACGACCGGGGCGGCCACGGCGCTGGCCATGCGCGACGCCCGGGAGGTGGTCCAGGCCCTCGCCGGAGCGGACACCGCCGCCTCCCTCCTCGCGGTGAGCGCCGCCGATCGCGATGACGCCGTGGGGCGCCTGTCCCAAGCGGTCGCTGCCATCGATGAGGTCACCGCCGAGATCAAACCCCAGGCCGAGCGCATCGAGCAGCGCCGCGTCGAGCTAGCCGAGACTCTGCGGACCGCGGCGAGTATCGCCGATGGGTATGCCCGGATGTTCCAGGCGCCCCAGGCCGTGGGCGCCTCCCTCGGCGGTGACTCCCTGACCGGCGCGAGCAACGCCTTCCGTGGGTACCGCCAAGCCGCCGTCGCCTCCGATGCGCGCACCGATGAGGCCGTGCGGGCCCTGGGAGAGCGTCGCGCCCTGCTGGAGGAGCTTCGCGGGCACATCGAGGCGGGCCGTGGGGGGCCGCGGTGCGTCGAGTTGGCAGCCAGCTACGCGGATCGGACCGCTGACCTATCCCACGCCGTGGGCGAGGCCCTGCGGTGCTCCGATGAGGCCGTCGCCGCCCTGGAGCGTGGGGCCGAGGAGATCGCCGCTGAGCCCCAGAGCCTGCTCGCCCGCCGGTCGCCCGCCGTGCGGTCCATGCGCGCGTTGCCGGGCAATGGCGCCTTGCGGGCCGCCGTTCAGTTCGATCGGAACGCGGAGGAGGCTCTGGCCGTGGCGACCCTGGAGTCTGCCCTCTTGGCCCTGTCCATCGAAGGCGCCACGTCTGGCGCTCCTGCCGCGGCCCTGGACCAAGCGGTGGCACGGTTGCTCGGGTTGAAGCCCAGCGACTTGACCGACGCGGGGCGCGTCTCCTCAGACCTAGGCGACCGAGCTCTGGTGGCGGCGGTGATGCGCCAGACGGGCTGCGGACTCGATCAGGCCGCGGGGCTTCTGGCCGATGACAGGCCCCTGACCGAGAGCCTTCGCCTCATAGGCGCCGACGGCGACAACCTGGCCATCGCCTGCCGGCTGGTGGCGCGGGCGCTCCATCCACCCGTCGCCGCCCCCTAGGCGCGACAGAGGAGGCCATCTCGGTGAACCTGCGCGAGTTCCAGGAGCGTATCGGCGAGACGTATCTGCGGAAGGACTCCGACCGCGGACTCTTCGAGAGCTACGCTTGGCTGGTGGAGGAGATCGGTGAGTTGGCGGGAGCCTTGCGGCATGGGCGGCCCGAGGACCTCACCCACGAGTTCTCCGACTGCCTCGCTTGGCTCGCGAGCCTCGCCAACATGGCCGGGGTAGACCTCGAGACGGCGGCCCTCCGCTACGCCGACGGCTGCCCCCGCTGCAGCTCCAGCCCCTGCCTCTGCCAGGACTCCACCCACTGAGCCGCGCCCCCCGCTGAGAGGACACCACTGCCATGACGGGCCCCCTGACCCTTACCCTCGCCCTCGCCATCTCGGCCCCCATGACCAACGGCGACTTCCATGACGGGCTGAGCGGCTGGCTGCCGCCTGAGACCAATGCGGGTCAAGTGACCGTCGTGGCCGCCGATGGCGCGGACACCCCCCATGCCGTGCTCCTCGACGGCCGCGCGGGCCGCAGGCCGGCCTCGGGCGGCCACGCCGAGGTGGGGCTCGTCTCCGAGCCCTTCGATGTAACGCCCCTGACGCACTACCAGCTCTCGGGACTCGTGCGCCGTGTGGAGGGCAATGGGCAGTTCAAGCTCAGCCTCGAGTGGCTCGACGCCGATGGAAGGCACTTGGGATTCGAGAACTCGTGGACAGGCCTTCTGGTGGGCGAGGCGTGGGAGCCACATGAGGCCCGAATGGTCTCACCGGCAGAGGCCCGCTCCGCGCGACTGCTCCTGGGGGTCCGCGTCGGCGAGGCAGCCGAGATGACCTCGCTGGCGCTTACAGCCGTTGAGCCCATCGGCCCGCGACTCGAGATCGACATCTTCCCCGAGCCCTGCGATCCCACTAGCCCCTACGCGATCAACATTCGCGTCGAGAACCGCGGCGATGCCCGCCTGGAGGGTCTACGCGGTGGGGTGATCCTGCCCGCCGGCATGGAAGCCGAGGACCCGAGCGCCCTCACCCTCGCCGCACCAAGGCTCGCGTACGGCGAGCACCTGCAGAGTGCATTCATGGCCAGAGGGGTGCCCGAGAAGGCCGACGCCGAGATCCGCTGCACGGTAACCGCTCAGGCCGACGGCGCACGGGTGCGCTTCGAAGAGGCTGTCCCCGCTTTCATCACCCGCTCCGAGATCGAGGTCCGCTCCTTCGCCGACACGCCCACCCTCACCCCGCCCCAGACCTCCGTCAAGCTGGGCTGCTATTACTTCCCGGTGACACTGGACTGGGACCGTGCCGGCTGGGGCGTGCGGAGGGTGGACTACCTGGAGCCCCTCCTCGGCTACTATGACGAGGCCCGGCCCGAGGTCGCCGATTGGCACATCCGCTGGGCGCGCGAGGCCGGCGTCTCCTTCTTCGTCTTCGACTGGTACTACAACCAGGGCTGCTTCTACCTGAACGACGCCCTCGAGAAGGGCTTCCTCGGGAGCCAGCTCGCCGACGAGATGGAGTTCTGCATCGACTGGTGCAACGAAGGCCACTGCCAGGAGTTCAAGCCCCTCGACTTCAGCCAGCACTCCCTGAACGCGTTCATGCGGACCCTCTGTGAGCGCTACCTCCACCTGCCGAACTACCTCCGCGTCGATGGCAGGCCAGTGGTCCTGATCCACGAGGCCTGGCGCCTCGCGACGGCCCACGGCGGATGGGATGGATGCGCCCAGGCGCTCGAGGGGATGCGCGCCGTCGCCCGCAAGCACGGGCACCCCGGCGTCTACTTCGTCGCCGTTCGCAACACCGACGTGCTGCCCCCCTTCGGTCGCGGGGGATTCGACGCCATCACCGCCTACGCGTACGGATTCGCCGATGTGCCCTGGGGCGGCCCGGACCGCTCCTTATCCTTCGCGGCCTTGATGCCGAGGCACCGCGAGTGCTTCGCGGAAGCCCGTCGCCAAGCGGCCGCGCAGGGCGTAGGGTACATCCCCTCGGGCTGGATCGGTTGGGATGACATCGCCCGCTCGGGCGACAACGCGGTGCGCACCAAGGGCAACACGCCGGCCGCCTTCCGGCGGATGATCCAGGCCTTGCCCGAGGCCATCGATCCCGCCGTCGGCTTGGCCCTCTTCGAGGCCTGGAACGAGTGGGGCGAGGGCGGCTCTGCGGAGCCCGGTATCCAGTACGGCTTCGGCTACCTGGACGCGATCCGGGATGCCATCAGCCACCAACGCGGCCCCCGGGCCTCCTTCCGTCCGCCCCCGGCCGATGTGGCGAGTTGGGAGACGGACATCACCTGGGAGGAGCTGAACGACGTCTACTGGAGCCGTACGGCCCGTGACCTGGGCCTCCACGAGGGCCTCACCATGGAGTTCGAGTCCGTACACGACCTCTGGCTTCGGCCTGGCGGCCAGGTGTCCGGCCTGCGCATCGCCAACGGCGCCCTGCGAGGCGCGGCCACAGGCGGCGACCCATCCCTCATCGGCCCGCCCGCTATGGGCTTCCCCGCCGAGAGTGTTGCCGCGGTCGAGGTCCTGGTGTCCTTCCAAGGCGAGGACGCCGACGAGGTGGAGGTCGTGCTCTACTGGAGCACCTGGGAGGACCGTGAGTTTGCCGAGGAGCGGAGCGTGCGGTCGACGCTGCGCGCCGACGGCGCGCCCCATCGGTTGCTCCTACCCGTGGGCGACTCCCCCGGATGGGCGGGTACCCTCTACCAGTTCCGGCTCGACCCGGCGGAGTCGGCGGGCGAGTTCGCGATCCACCGTCTGGCAACCATCGCCGCGGATCGGTAGTCGCCCAGAGGTCACCAGGGAACGGGGGATGAACCGGCCCCCAGAACGCTTGCAGACCATCGGAGGGACGCCCTTGTCTCCGTTCCCACGCAGGCTATCGCGGCTCGCGGCATGCCTCGCCGCCGCACTCTCACTCATCAGCCTTCGCGCCGGCGCTGCCGTGCCCATCGAGTCCATTCGCGCCGGAGATCGAGGCTACGGCCTCGCCACCTTCCACGGCATGGAGCCAAGCCGCTATGACGTGGAGGTCCTCCAGGTCCTGCGGGGCGACGGATCGACTGTGGACGCCCTCCTCGTGCGCGTCAGTGGGGCCGAGATCGAGGCCGCGGGCGGCATAGCGGCAGGCATGAGCGGCAGCCCGATCTACCTGGGCGACGAGCTAGCGGCCGTCCTCTCCTACGCGATCCCCGACGCGGACCCGCACTACGGCTACGCGACTCCGGCTGTGTTCCTGGAACCTCTGCTTGCGACATCCCCCCGTTCGGCGGCATGGCTGCCACCCCTGGGGCTGCCCGTGAGCGTCGCCACCCGCGACCCACTGGGGGGGCTGCTCTGGAGCGGCATCGGCCAGCCCGCAGCCCAGCCGGCCGGTAACCTCCGGCCTGGCCACGCGGTAGGCGTGCAACTCGCCCGCGGGGCGATACACGTCACCACCTACGGCACCGTCTCCATGGTGGAGGGCAACCGGGCTCTCATCCTGGGCCACAAGTTCCTCCACGAGGGGCCGTGCGAGTATCCCGTGGTCCGCGCGGAGATGGGCGCCATCATCCCCTCGGACAAGGTCCCCTTCGCCATGGGCAACCCCGTCGGCCCTCCCATCGGCGCTGTCATTGAAGATCGGGGCGTAGGACTGGTCGTCGAGCTCGGACGGCAGCCGAGGCTGGCCCCGACCGTTGTCTCCGTGAGCGACGCCGGCGGGGTAGCGTCCGACCTGTCCCTGGAACTCGTGCCCACGCCTGAGATCTTCCGCGAGACCGCCGCCTCCGCGACCATCGCGGCCGCTGATGGCGTCCTCGATCGCGTGGGGCCCGGCTCCGCAGACCTGACGGTGCGCCTCTGGACCCAGGGTGGCTACCTCATCGACCGGCAGGATGTGCTCTCCAGTTCTCAGGACATCGGTGGCGCGTGCGCCGCGGAGGTGCGCCGGGTGCTGGATGCGGCCCTCTTCGGGCCCCTGTTCGCCTTCGAACCCGTCCGGGCCGAGATCCGCGTCGCCGCTATGCCCGAGCTTCGCTCGGCGCGCATCGTCGAGTGCGAGATCATCCCCGGTCGCGTGGCGGCCGGCGAGTCGGTGCTCCTGACCGTCGCCCTGCGGCCCGCGCGCGAGCCGCTCCAGCGGATTCAGGCCACCCTCGAGGTGCCCGCGGACCTCGCGCCTGGCAGCTACCTGGTTCGGGTCCACGGCAAGGCGACCGCCGAGGTGGGGAGCTATGACCCCTGGGAACATCCTCCCGTAGCTCAGATCCCCGCGGAGTACTGCGACTGGCTCTCGCGCTCGGGCCGCCGCTGCGCCGTGGCCTGCGACCTGGTGGAGAGTCCCCTCGACCGCCTTCTTGCGGGCGAGCCCCTCTCCCTCGGCTTCGACGAGTCGGGCGAGATGGGCACCCGAGACGTGCCCGAAGGCGAGGAGCCTCCGAGCCCCACGGCCATGGCATCTCTGCTCGCGTCGGGAGGGGTCTTGAGCCGAGCCCTGGTCGATACCCGGTGGGCCGTCGAGGGGGAGGCGGTGGCGCGGCTGGTGGTGACCCCGTGATCGTCTCTCTGCGGAGGAGCGTCGAGTACGTCGGCGAGCTCGGCCTCGTTGGCGCCGAGGCCTTCGGCGCCATCCTGCGACTCCGCGTCCACCTCGGCGACACCCTGACCCAACTGCGGGAGATCGGCGTCCGCTCCCTCCCCGTCGTCCTGGCGACAATCCTCTTCAGCGCCGCCACCTTCGCTTACCACCTCCAGGCCATCGTGCAGAACCTCGGCATGAGGGACACGGTGGGCGGGCTCGTGGGCCTCGCCATCGTGCGCGAGGTGGCGCCCGTGATGTGCGCCGTCTGCGTCATCGCCCGATGCGGCTCCGCCATGGCCGCCGAGCTGGGCACCATGCGGGTGAGCGAGCAGATCGACGCCCTGGTCTCCCTGACCGTGCGGCCCGTCGAGTACCTCGTCGCCCCACGGCTCGTGGCAACGACACTCATGATGCCCGTCCACTACGCCTACGGCCTGGCGGTGGGGATCGCGGGCGGCATCGCCGTCTCCTGGGGTGGGGGGATCAGCACCGGCATGTTCCTGACCTCCCTCTTGGAGGGGCTGGAGCCGCTGGATGTCTACGGGGGGTTGATCAAGGTCGTCGCCTTCGGTATCCTCCTCTGCCTGATCTGCTGCACGAGTGGGCTCTCGGCCCGAGGCGGGTCGCGGGGCGTGGGACGGGCGACCACCTCCTCCGTCGTCATCTCCCTGCTCGTCGTGTACGCCCTGAACTACCTTCTGGGCGTCTGCCTCTGGTGAGCGCCGGGCTTCCGGCGAAGGGACTCCACCCGCCGAAGTCAGGAGCATCGCACGCCCACGGGACCCGAGGCTGACCATGACCCTCGTTCGCGTCGAGAACCTTGCCAAGAGCTTCCGAGTCGCCGAGCGGTGCCCCGGCATGTGGGGTGCGGTGCGGGGACTGGTGGCGCGCGGGTACCGCACCATTCAGGCCCTCGACGATGTCAGTTTCGAGCTGAGCGCCGGCGAACTCGTTGGCTACATCGGCCCCAACGGCGCTGGCAAGTCCACCACGGTCAAGGTCCTGGCGGGCATCCTCGTGCCCGACTCGGGACGATGCGAGGTGCTTGGGCGCGTGCCCTGGCGCGAGCGCCGCGCCAACGCCCGAGACGTAGGAGTCGTCTTCGGCCAACGCACCCAGCTTTGGTGGGACCTGCCCGTCGCTGAGTCCTTCGACCTCCTCCGCGAGATCTACGCGGTGGCCCCAGCCGACCACCGGCGCGCCCGCGGCGAGCTCGTCGAGATGCTCGATCTGGGCGGCCTGCTCAATGTCCCCGTGAGGCAGCTCTCCCTAGGCCAGCGGATGCGCTGCGACCTCGCGGCCGCGCTGCTCCATCAGCCGCCGATCCTCTACCTCGATGAGCCCACCATAGGTCTGGACGCCCCCTCGAAGCTGGCCGTCCGGAGCTTCGTCCGCACACTCACCCGCGAGCGCGGTGTCACGGTTATCCTGACCACCCATGACATGGATGACATCGAGGCCCTGTGCCAGCGCGTCATCCTCATCGCCCACGGCCGGGTCCTCTCCAACGGCTCCCTGAAGGACCTCCGAACCCAGGTCAGCCGCGAGCGGCGGCTCGTGATCGATCTCGCCGACCCCATGGCCGAGATCACGGATCCCCGTGCCACCATCACCGCGCGCGAGGGCGCGAGGGTTACGGTGAGCTTCGACCCCGATCGCGTAGCGGCGCCCGAGTTGATCGCTCAGTTCTGCGCTAGGGTCGCCATCCGAGACCTCACGATCGAGAGCGTTCCCATCGAGGAGATCGTGGCCCAACTCTACCGCGAGAACGGCGCGCCATGAGGCCCTATATCGCCGTCCTCAGCGCCAACTTCCGCATGATGCTTCAGTACCGAGCTGCGGCCTTCGCCGGCGCCGTGACCCAGGTGTTCTGGGGACTGATCCGCGTGATGGTCTTCGAGGCCTTCTACCGGTCGTCCAGCCTCGTCCACCCCATGGGCCTCGATGAGGTGGTCGACTACGTGTGGCTCGGACAGGCCATGCTCCTGCTCACCACCTTCGGACCGGATCCCCACATCAGAGAGATGATCCGCTCGGGAAACGTGGCCTATGAGCTGACTCGCCCCACCGACCTGTACGGCTTCTGGTATGTCCGCTGCCTGGCCGCTCGGATCGCCCCCGTGATCTTGCGCGCGGTGCCCCAGCTCCTCATCGCCGGCCTCTTCTTCGGCCTCCGAGCGCCGGCATCACCAGCCTCGGGCGCGGCCTGGATCGCCTCCACCCTCGCCGCCATGCTCCTCTCGGCGGCCTTCGGTGCCGTCATCTCCATCACGCTACTGTGGACGATCTCGGGTGAGGGCGCCAGTCGGTTCCTGCCTGCTGTGAGCTGGTTGCTCTCCGGCAACATCATCCCCCTCCCGCTATTCCCCGAATGGGCCCAAGGCGTCCTCAATGTCCTGCCCTTCCGTGGGCTTGCCGACACCCCGTTCCGCATCTACATGGGGCACATCGGACCGGGTGAGGCGTTGCTCCCCATCCTTCATCAAGTCGTGTGGGCAGCGGCCTTCGTGCTGTTCGGGCGGTGGCTCCTGGCCCGAGCCATGCGCCGCGTCGTCGTGCAGGGAGGGTAAAGGATGGCGCGCCTGGTTCGCCTCTATATGCACTATGCCGGCATCTCCATCCGAAGCCAGATGCAGTACCGGGCGTCCTTCGCCATGGCGGCCACCGGCCATCTGGTCGTCACCGGCTTCGACTTCGCGGCACTCGCCGTGCTCTTCCGTCGCTTCGGCTCCCTGGTCGAGTGGAGCCTTCATGAGGTGGCCGTCCTGTACGGCATCACCCACGTCGCCTTTGCCCTGGCCGAGGCCTTCGCGCGAGGCTTCGACGTCTTCCCCGCCATGGTCCGCGACGGCAGCTTCGATCGACTCCTACTCCGACCCCTGAGCACCGCTTTCCAGGTTGCAGCCAGTGAAATCCAGCTCATGCGCATCGGACGCTTGACTCAGGGCCTCGCCGTCCTGGGCTGGGCCCTGGCTACGGGCGGCTTCTCCCTCGGACTCGCCCACTGGCTCCTGGTACCCCTCGCCATCCTCGGGGGCGCCTGCCTCTTCTCCGGCCTCTTTGTGCTGTCTGGGGTACTGAGCTTCTGGACCATCGAGACACTGGAGGTCGTGAACACCGTCACCTACGGCGGAGTGGAGGCCACCCAGTACCCCCTCTCGATCTATCGCCCGTGGTTCCGGCATCTCTTCACATTCGTCGTGCCCCTCGCGTGCGTGAACTTCCTGCCCGGCGCAGCCCTGATGGGGATGCCCGAGCGCGCGGGAGCCCCCGAGTGGTGCCTATGGCTGGCCCCTTTCGCGGGCGTTCTCTTCCTGCTTGCGAGCCTCCAGGTGTGGCGGGTGGGGGTCAGACACTACACCTCGACGGGGTCGTAGGGTGCTTCTCGGTAGGCTGTTCGTGACAGCCACAGGGGCATCTGCCTGACCCGAAGAGCCCAGCCTCTATGCGGCCCGTTCCACGCGTCACTGCGCCATCGGCGGCGGCTTGCCATACTGGATGACCGGCGGTCGCAGGGACACGGACGGGCCCAGGGAGGTACTCGAGTCAGGCGCCTCCGTGGGAGTGAGGGGGAACTCCAGGTACTCCTTCATGCCGCCCCGCGGATCGGGTTCTCCCGCCGCGATGAGTGCCGCGCGAAGCCGTTCACCGACGGGCTGGGCGTCCGCCAATGCCTCGCGAACCCGCGCGTCGCGCTCCTGCCACGCGCGTACGAAGGCGCCCTGGCGGATGGCCTCCTCGCCGGCGGTCCGGAGCGAGTCCAGCAAAGGGTCCGCCTCACGGCTGTCCTCCGCCTGGATGATGACGGCATGGCGGTTCATCTCGAGTATCAGCTCATCGATCGACGCGCCCAGCGCTGACTCCTGGGGCGGCTCGTTACGCGCGGCTCGGAGGGCGATGAGGGCGTTGCGCTTGGTCGCCGTTGCGTCCAGCAACAGGCTCGTCCCCAGGTCCAGGGACGACACCGCGTCCGCCATCGTGCAGGAGGAGTAGACCAACCGATCCAGCTCCGTCGTGATGTCCACCTGCTCATCCGCCGCCACCTGCAGCAACGTGCTGAGCTCGCCATGGGAGGCCGTGATCGCGTAGAAGCACAGCTTGAGCGCGTCGAGCTGCGCGTAGTCCTCCGGGGAGACCCCTGGGAGGTACGGCGGCACACCCTCGGCGGCACGTTGGGCGGCGGTCCGCCGGATGTCCGCCACGAGCGCGTCGAGGGGCTCGTCGCCCGCGACGCCGAGCAGCCGCCGGGCTTCCACAACCAGTTCAGGGGGGCTGTCGGGATCGCCGAACTGCATCGCCGTCTCCTGGGTCGCGAGCTCGGCGATATCCTGGGTAGCGGCCAGCAAGGGAGCCTGGGAAGCGAGTCCCATGATGCCCGCCGCCAACGCCTTCCGCTCCGTCTCTTGGCGGTAGCTCCGTATGGACTGGGGAATCACCCAGCCCACCAGCAGGGATGCCACGGTTACAACCAGGAGGACCACGAAGACAGGGCGGAGCCCGTACCGGCTACTCAGGGCCCTCAGCCATGATGACATACCCCGAGTCTGCGCTCTCGGCGTATCGGAGCCCGGCCATGCCGCTGAGTCGCTCGACCGCTTCATCCACCGTCACGTCCTCGAGGGTCGCGTGTATCCGCACCTGGGCGTACGCGCCGGCCTCCAGTTCGATCCCCACGCCGGACACATCGGCCACCCGCTCCAGGGCCTCGTCCAGTGTATCGCCTGCGAACCGGAACGTGTAGGTGGGCGGCGGCTCGGCGGCCTCGGTGTACCCTTCCTCGGCCGGTGCCATGGGCCCCATGGTCTGACCCTCCGCCCCGCCGAATCCGCCGTAGCCCCCCCCGCCCATGGTGGGGCCTTGCGCCCCGCTAGCCGACGGCCCCAGAGGTCCCGGAGCCTCCTCCATGACGACAGTGTCGAAGGGGCCCACCGGCACCGATGGCTCCGTCGCGATGGGCGGCGCAGCGGCGGGCGACTTATCGGAGGCTGGCGGCGGCGCGGACCTCGTCACATGGGAGGGGGGCGTGGCGCCGCCCCGGCTCTCGGGCGTTGCGGCGCGGCCGGGCCGACCCATCGCGGCCGTCGACGGTGGTCCAGACTGCTCGGTGGGGTCGGCGGTCGCTGCCTCCGACAGCGTCGCCTCGAGGCTCGCCGTCTCTTCGACCGCGGCAGGCGCCTCGTCCTGTGCGGTGAGTGATCCCGGCGCCACAGCGGCCTCCGGGTACATACCCTCGCCCGGAGTCACGCCGCCCGCGGGCGCGGACATGGCCAGGCCGCTCGTGGCGTCCCTGTGCAACACTGCGTTCGCCCGCAGCCACATAAGGCCGCCGGCGCCAACGATCACGAGCACCGAGGCGGCAGCTGCCAACAGCCCGAGGCTGGGGTGGGACATCAGCCGCCCCAAGGGGCTCCGGTCCCGCGTCTCCGCCCGCACCGCGGCCATCACGCCGTCCGCGAACCCCTCACGTGCCGGAACGGGGCCTAGGGATCCGAGGAGTTCACCTGCCGCCACGAACTCACGCAACGCGTCTGCGCACGCCGGGCATGTCCGTAGGTGCTCCGCCGCCTCCGCGGGAACGGGCTCGCCGCGGCTGTGCGCCAGGAAGTACTCCTGCGCCTTCTCACATGTCATGGCGAGTCCCCCTCCCGGCGTCGGATTCGCCTGCATCCCTATGACCACGGTTCACTCGCTGTTGTTCCAGCAAGGGAGCGAGTTGATGCCTGAGGGCGTGTCGGGCGCGGTTGAGCCGCGACTTCACCGTTCCCATGGGCAGCCCGACGATCTCGCAGATCTCCTCGTAGCTCATGCCCTCGATGTCGAAGAGGATGAGGAGCTCCCGATGGTGGGGCGAGAGCCGCACCAGAGCGCGATGCACCAGGTCTCGCGTCTCCCCACGCTCCGCCTCCCCGTCCGGGCCAAGGCCGGGGTCGGCTGGCTCGGGGATCGCTCGCTCCTCGTCATTGCCCTCGTCCAGGGAGACCTCCCCGCGCCGACCGCGCCGCCTCAGACTGTCGAGGCACGCGTTGTGGAGGATACGGTAAAGCCAGGTGCTGAAGGTAGACTGCTCCTGGAACTTCCCGAGGGAGCGCCACGCGGCGACGAAAGCCTCCTGGGCGGCATCGTGGGCCGCGTCGAGATCGCCCAGCATCCGGTAGGCGAGGCTGATGGCGCGCGCCTCGTGCCGCCTCACCAACGCGTCGAAGGCAGCGAGGTCGCCATTCCGGCTCAGCCGCACCAACTCCGCGTCGGAAGCTTCCTTACGCATGGCCATGAGCGCCTCACGGTGCTACAGGGTGGCGAACGATCGTGTCCTCAGGCAGGTTCCTTCTCCGAGGCCACGGCATAACGGCAGGCCTCATAGAGCTCGTCATGGGTGATCCGCCCACCCCGCAGATCCGCGAACATGAGCTGGTTCAGCCGCTCGAAGATGTCCGGACGCGACACGGCTTCCGTGTGCCAGGAGTTGATGTACTCCTTCAGCCGCTCCATGCGCTTCTCCGGGATCTGATCGATGTGAGCATGGACCATGGCGAGCACTTCTTGCACGTCAGCGCTGCTGAAGTCGCCCGGCTCATGGGCGTGGGGCAACGAGAAACGGCCCAATTCGGGGACGAACTCGATGTTGATCTGGTTCGTCGATCCACCGGGCGTCTCATAGATGATCCCGATGTTGACCTGCCCCCCATCCTCCCACGACTGGTACCGCACGTTCCCGAAGGCGACGCACCTATCTCTGCCTGGATCGGTGCCGCGTTCGTCCTGCTGGTAACGCATCATCAGGTGCTGCAGAGCCTGCAGGAACTCGTTGATGTGTCGCTTGCACACGTGGAGCTTCACCCCATGTTGTTCCGCTGCACCCATCGGGCGCGGAGCTGGCCGCAGGCGGCGTCGGCGTCTCCTCCCGCGCTGCGCCGCACTGTCACGTTCACGCCGCGACCCTCGAGGACCTCCCCGAACCGGGCCGTGCCCTGAGCATGCGGCGCCGCGTAGGCTCCCCCCTCCACGGGGTTCACGCCGATCAGGTTCACGTGGGCGCCTCGCCCGATCAGCTCTGCCAGTTGAGTCCCGTGCCCAGTGCCGTCGTTCACCCCGGCGAGCAGCGTATACTCATAGGTGACACGCCGGCCGCTCGCTTCCTCGTACCGCTTTGCCGCCGCGACCACCGCCGGCAACGGGTCCGGCTGGCGCGGTATGAGCGTCGCCCGAAGCGCGGGGTCCGCCGCGTGGACAGACACGGCCAGCCTCACCCGACGCCCCGAGGCGGCCAGACGCTCGATGCCCTTCACCCAGCCGACCGTCGAGAGGGTGATGCTCCGCTCGGGGATGCTGTAGGCCTTGCCATCGCAGAGAAGGCACAGCGCGTCGAGCACACCCTCCAGGTTCAGGAGCGGCTCGCCCATTCCCATGAACACAACGTGCTGCGGGACCCGCCGCTCCAGTGCCGCCGCCAGCACCTGCCCCGCGATCTCCTCGCCTGCCAGGTTGCGCTTCAACCCATGACGCCCGGACGCGCAGAACCGGCAGCCCACCGGGCAGCCCAGCTGGCTGGAGACGCAGACCGAGAGACCCCACGGGCGCTCCATGGCGACGCACTCCACCGCGTCCCCATCGGCGACCTGCACGAGCAGCTTCTCCGCGGCCACATCGCCGACGCGCTCGAGGATCCGAGGCCCCAAGGGGCGGAAACGCTCGGCGAGCGCCGCCCGCAGCGACTTCGGCAGGTTGCTCATCGCCTCCGGGTCGCTGATCCCCTTCTCGAAAACCCACTGCGCGATCTGGCTCCCCCTGTAGGCCGGCTGCCCAAGGCGCTCGGCCATCGCCGGCCGACCCTCGCGCACCAGTCGCAGAAGCTCCAGGCCGTCACCCATTGCCATCGCCGCCGTCGATCCGCTTGAGCAAGACGCGCTCGTGAGGGATGAACCCTTCGTGCTCGTAGAAGCCCATGGCGTCCGCGTTCGCTTCATAGACGTGGAGCCGAGCGTAGCCCGCGCCCCGCTTCCGGCCCCACTCGTAGGCGGCGTTCATGAGCGCGGCGCCTATGCCCGCTCGCCGGTGCTCCGGCGCCACCAGCAGCTCGGCGATGATCACGTCCGGCGGGCCCACGAAGATGGGCGGCCGATCCCTCAGGGCGAGCAGGCTGTACCCCACGAGCCGACCATTGAGTTCGGCCACCATCGCCTCCGAGTCCGGTTCGAGTAGGAAGTCGTGCAGGTACGGCGCCCACACGGCCTCGAACTCCCCGTAAGTCTGCAGCGGAACTGTCCCCTCGGGCGTCAGCCCGGCGTGGTAGTTGAGAAGGTCCCACGCCAACTCCGTTAGCGGTGCGGCATCCCGCGCGGTCGCCACTCGAACGCGGCATCCTGTCCCACTGCGACTCGGCATGCTGAGAGAGTACCACACCAGTTGGCGCCGCGCGCCCTCGGCGACACCTTCATCATATTGGTAGTTGACACTTATATACTCATATAGTAATGTTAGGCGCGTCAGGGTCGCAGCTTGCTCAGCGTCGGCGCAGGGATGCCCACGCGGAGAGGGAACTGCCGACACCTACACGACATGGCGGCACGGTCAGGTGTCAGGTGTGTCGTGCCAGCGCCGGAGTCGTGGCGCTGGCGTAGAGGATGCTCATCCCTTACTGGAACAGTCTGGAGGAACGGCGCCATGCGACGCGATCGACTGCGTACTATAGGGGTTGCGGGTGCCTCGGTGGCACTCGCGGCGTGGTTCATGATATCCGGCTGCGGCAAGGGCGAGGATCGCGTGGCCCACAATGCGCAGCGGGCTCCGGTTGCCGTCTCTACGGTCATGGCGGCCTCCCAGGGCCTGGCTGACTACACGACCGTCTCTGGCCGGGTGCAGCCGATCATGCGCGCCGAACTCGCGGCCAACGTCATGGCTCGAGTCCGCGAAGTGCGGGTGTCCGAGGGCTCCCGTGTGGCCGCCGGCGACGTCCTCGTCGTCCTCGACGCGAACCGCGCCTCCGCCGAGGCGAGCCGCGCCCACGCGGGCGTAATGACCGCCCAGGCTGCCCTCGAACAGGCCCGCCTCCAGAGCGACATTCAAGCGACTGCCTCCGAGACCGGCCTAACGAAGGCCCAGCAGGACCTCCGCATGGCCGAATCCGGCGCACGGGTCGAGGAGAAGATCCAGGCGGACGAGGGACTCCGACAGGCCGAGGCCGACCGCACCAGGGCCGCCGAGATGCTGGACATGCTCCGCGAGGGGGCCCGGGTGCAGGAGCGTGCCCAGGCCGCGCAGGCCGTCGACGCGGCCCGGGCGCAGGTAGCCCAGGCGCGCGAGGGCCTCGCGGCGCTGATCGAGGGGGCTCGACCCCAGGAGCGCGAGCAGGCCAGGCAGAGCGTCGAGCAGTCCGAGGCCGGGCTTCGGGCCGCCCAGGCGCGGCTCGGCGAGGTCCAAGACCAGCGCGCGGCCCAGATGCAGGCCCAGTTGGCCACCGCCGAGGCGGCCTTCGAGACCGCCGACGCCACCTTCCAACGGATGCGCGCGTTGTATGAGGCCGAGGTTATCAGCGAGCAGCGGTTCGACGAGGCCAAGCTCGCCCATCAGACCGCCCTCAACCAGCTGACCGTGGCCCGGCAGGAGGCCTCCCTCTTCTCCGACGGGCCCGATGGCGAGGCCGTGGCCCAGGCGCGCGAAGCGGTGAGGCAGGCTGAGGCGGCAGCCCTTCAGGCCAGGCAGCAGGCGTCCCTCGTCGAGGAGGGACCTCGACAGCAGGAGATCGAGGTCGCCCGTCAGCGGGTTGCCGCGGCGGAGGCGGGGCTGGCTCAGGCCGAGCAGCAGGCCTCCTTAGTGGAGGAGGGACCGCGCACCCAGGAGATCCGCCAGGCGGAGGAGGCCCTCCGTCAGGCAGAAGCCCAGGTCGAGATCGCCCGCCAGCAGCGAGAGATGGCCTACTCGGGCGCTCGTCCCGAGGAGCTGGAACAGGTTCGCGGCGCCTACGAGTTGGCTGTAGCGGGCATGGCCGAGGCGGATATCGCCGTGCAGGCCGTCGAAGCGGCCCAGGCTCAGGTCGCCTACGCCGCCGCCGCCGCGCGCGCCGCCCAGGTGATGGTCGACGACCACATCATCCGCGCCCCCTTCGATGGCGTTGTCATCGGTCGGAGCGTGGACCCGGGTGACATGGCGTCACCGGGCATGATCCTTATTACCATCGAGCCCGACGCTGTCTTCAGGCTCCACTGCCAGGTGCCCGAGCGGCAGCTCGCCAACCTCCACCTCGGTCAGGCCCTGCCCGTCACCCTCGACTCTCTCCCGGATGAGGACCTCACCGGCGAGGTCAGCAGCATCACTCCCGCCGCCGATCCAACTACCGGAACCGCTCTCGTGAAGGTGGATCTCCTGCCTCACGAGGGGGTCCGCTCCGGCATGTTCGGCCGGCTCCACATACCCCTGAGCAAGGGGCAGGCGGTCACCATCCCCGCCGAGGCCGTGTGGAGCAAGGAATCCCTCACAGGCGCTTGGGTGGTCGCCGATGGGCGCGCCATGCTGCGCTTCGCCCGCTTCGGCCGTGAGGAGGCCGGTCGAGTGGAGGTCCTCTCGGGCATACATGCCGATGACCAGGTCATCGTCGATGCGCCGGCGACGCTGAAGGACGGCGACCCCGTTACCCCCTCAGGGGTGGGCGGGGCCAGCGCGGAGGTGGCCGAGTGAACGCTGTCGGGGATCAGGTCACTCGGACAGGGATCGCCGGCCGGGTGGCCCGGGCCTTCATCAACTCACGGCTGACGCCGATCATCGTCATCACGACGATCGCCCTAGGCGCCTTCGGCGCGCTCCTCACGCCGCGTGAGGAGGAGCCTCAGATCATCGTTCCGATGATCGACATCTTCGTCCAGATGCCAGGGGCCAGCGCCGAGGAGGTCGAGCAGCGGGTCGCGACCCCCATGGAGAAGCTCCTGTGGGAGATACCCGACGTCGAGTACATATACTCGACCTCCATGCCCGGCGGCGCCATGGCCATCGTTCGGTTCCTCGTGAATACCCCTGAGGAAGAGGCCATCGTTCGAACCTACAACAAGATGTACTCCAACTTCGACCTCATCCCTGAGGGGGCGAGCCAGCCCCTCATCAAGCTCCGGTCCATCGATGATGTGCCCGTCCTCGCCATCACCTTCTATGGCGAGGGGTACGATGGCTACGAGCTGCGCCGCGTCGCGGCCGTCGTCGAGTCCCACCTGAAGCAGCACCCCGAGGTCTCCCAGACCAACCTCATCGGCGGCTACCAGCGGCAGGTCAGAGTCGTTCTCGATCCCGACCGTCTGGCCGGCCATAATGTCAGCCCCGCCACGG
This sequence comes from Armatimonadetes bacterium UBA1398, assembly GCA_002305165.1. Lineage (GTDB taxonomy): Bacteria > Armatimonadota > Zipacnadia > UBA1398 > UBA1398 > UBA1398. The sequence continues at coordinate 178,567 of DBQI01000065.1, read as the reverse complement.
TCGCAGGGGTCCTGCGGACTGAGAACACGCGGATCCCCTCCGGCAGCTTCACCCGTGACAACGAGGAGATCCTCGTCGAGACGGGCGAGTTTCTCACCTCAGCCGACGAGGTCGGCGCCGTGGTCATCGGCGTCCACGACGGCCGGCCCGTCCGAGTGCGAGACGTAGCCCAGGTCATCGACGGACCCGAGGATCCCTCCCGCTACGTGATGGTGGCCCCGGGCGCGGCTTGGCATGAGGCGCACCCGGACGTCATCGCTCCTCCCGGAGCCGCCCACGCCGTCACCCTATCGGTGGCTAAGCAGAAGGGCGCCAACGCCTCCACCGTGGTCGAGAGCCTCCTGGAGCGGGTCGAAGCGATGCGCGGGGAGTTCTTCCCCCGCGACATCCAGGTCCTCACGACCCGGAACTACGGTGCGACGGCCAAGGAGAAATCCGACGAACTGCTCGAGCACCTAGCGATCGCGACTCTCTCAGTGACCCTGCTCATCGCCCTCGCCCTTGGCTTCCGCGAGGCGGGCGTCGTGCTCGTCGCCGTGCCCGTCACCCTGGCCCTCACCATCCTCGTCTTCTACGTTCTCGGGTACACCCTAAACCGGGTCACCCTGTTCGCCCTCATCTTCTCCATCGGGATCCTGGTCGATGACGCCATCGTGGTGGTCGAGAACATCGTCCGCCACTACCGGCTGCCCGAGAGCCGGGGGCGGCCGATCGACACCGTCGTGGTTGAGGCGGTCGATGAGGTCGGCAACCCCACCATCCTCGCGACCTTCACCGTCGTCGCCGCTATCCTCCCCATGGCCTTCGTGCGCGGCCTGATGGGCCCATACATGGAGCCCATCCCCGTCGGCGCTGCCGCCGCCATGCTCTTCTCCCTCATCATCGCCTTCGTCATCTCCCCGTGGGCCTCCCTCCGGCTCCTCAAGCGTGAGGGCAGCGGTCACGACCATGGCAAGGAGGGGTGGTCCACCCGTCTCTACCGGCGCGTCATGGGGTCCCTCATCCACAACAAGGTCGCCCAGACCGGCTTCCTCCTCGGGGTCGTGGTCCTGCTGTTGGCGGCATGCTCCCTCGTCGCTCTGAAGGTCGTCCGCGTGAAGATGCTCCCCTTCGATAACAAGAGCGAGTTCCAGGTCATCGTGGATATGGACGAAGGGACGACCCTCGAGGAGACCTCCCTCTGCACTCGGGAGATCGCCGAGTACCTGCGTACCGTCCCCGAGGTCTCCGACCTCCAGGTCTACGTCGGCGCCTCGGGACCCCATAACTTCAACGGCCTCGTGCGCCATTATTTCCTCCGCTCGTCGCCCCACCAAGCCGACATCCAGGTCAACCTCATCGATCGCCATCACCGCAAAGCCCAGAGCCATGACATCGCCAAGCGCGTCCGGCCGGGGGTCGTCGAGATCGCCCAGCGACACGGCGCCAATGTGAAGGTGGCCGAGGTGCCGCCGGGGCCGCCCGTGCTCCAGACCCTCGTGGCGGAGATCTACGGGCCCAACTACAAGCGCCAACGGGAGATCGCCGCCGAGGTCATGGAGGTCTTCAGATCCACCGATGGCGTGGTCGATATCGACTGGGAGGTCGAGGCTCCTCAGCCCAAGGTCGAGTTCGCGGTCCGGAAGGACCAGGCGGCCCTTCTGGGCATCACGAGCGAGCAGATCGCCCAGACCCTCCGCATCGTGAGCGCCGGAGCCGATGTCGGGCTGGCTCATATCCCAGACGAGAAGGAGGATGTGATCATCCGGCTCGAGGTGCCGCGCGGCCAGCGAGCCAACGTCGCTCAGCTGGAGGCCGTACGGGTCATGTCCGCCTCAGGCGCCCTCGTTCCCATCGGCGAGGTTGCCGATGTGCGGGAGACGACGGCCGAGAGCAACGTCTACCACAAGAACCTCCAGCCCGTGGTCTACGTCATGGGCGATCTGGCGGGCACGGCGGAGTCTCCCGTCTACGCCATCCTCCAGATGAACCGCGTCCTCGAGAAGATGACCCTCCCCGAGGGGTACACCATGGAGCGGTTCACCACCCACCAGCCCCACCTCACGGATCGTTACGCGATGAAGTGGGACGGCGAGTGGCACATCACCTATGAGGTCTTCCGTGACCTCGGCATCGCCTTCGCCGTCGTCCTCATCCTCATCTATGTCCTGGTCGTCGGGTGGTTCCAGGACTTCGTGACACCCCTGGTCATCCTCTCCGCCATCCCCTTCTCCCTGGTTGGCATCATCCCCGGCCACTGGGCCATGGGCGCCTTCTTCACCGCCACCTCCATGATAGGGTTCATCGCGGGAGCGGGGATCGTGGTGCGAAACTCCATCATCCTCGTCGACTTTATCGAGCACCGGCTACAGCACGGGTACCCCCTCGATGAAGCGGTCATCGATGCCGGGGCCATTCGCTTCCGGCCCATGCTCCTGACCGCCGCGGCCGTGGTCGTGGGTTCCAGCGTCATCCTCTTCGACCCCATCTTCCAGGGCCTTGCTATCTCCCTGATGGCCGGCGAGGTAGCGTCGCTCCTGCTCTCCCGGGTCACCGTGCCCATCCTCTACTTCGTCGACCACCGCCGGCGCGCGCGGCCTGTATCGGGCGAGCCTCCCGCGGTTCCCCCTGCCGTGGCACCGAGTGAGGAGGTAACCCCGTGAAATCGGCACTCATCCTCCTAGTCGCTGCCTTGGGCTCCGCGTGGGCCCTCGCCCAGGAGCCCCCCGTTGACGCGGACGCCGTCCTCGAGCCCCGACTCGCCGTCTCCGCAGACGAGGTCGCTCTGCCCGAGGGGCCCCTCGCCCTACGCGACTGCGTGACGGTCGCCCTGGCCTTCAACCCCCGGCTGGTCGCCGCGAACGCCCAGATCAGGGAGGCCCAAGCGGCCCTCACGGGCGCGAAGGGCGCTGACGATCCAAGGCTCTCCCTGAACGCCGCGAGCATCCTGCTCGAGAAGCAGCCCAGCCTGGATGTCGAGGGCTTCGGCACCTTCCTCTACGGCTCCCGGCTCAACTGGGATGTCGGGCTGAAGCTGCAGATCCCCATCTACACCTCGGGCAAGACGGGCGCCTACAAGGACCAGGCCGAGGCCATGCTCGATGCCGCCGTCTCCCTCGCCGCTCGCGAGCGCCAAGCCGTAGCCCGTGATGCCGTCCGCGCCTACTTCGGGGTCCTCCAGGCCCGCGCCATGGCTGAGGTTGCCGAGACCCAGGTGCGCGCCCTCGAGGCTCAGCATGACGCCGTGAGCCGGATGCACGGCGTCGGCCTCGTCTCCAAGCTCGATCCCCTCCGCACCGAGGTGGCTCTCGCGGGCGCTGAGGAGATGCGCACCCGAGCCGCGAACGGAATCGCCATCGCCATGGCTGGTCTGAGGGCTGTCATGGGCCTGCCGCGCGAGGTTCAGTTCGAGGTCAGCGGCGAGTACGCCAGTCCCGACCTGCCCCCCGACCTGGAGGCGGCCATCCGGGAGGCCCTCGAGTTCCGGCCCGAGGTCTCCACCGTGCAGGCCTACCGGCGCGCGGCCGAGGCCGCTCGGGAGATTGCCGACGCCGGCAACGATCCCCAACTCGGCTTCTTCGCCCAGTGGGACTTCGCCCGCGACACCCGGATGCCGAACACCGGGAACTGGTCCCTGGGACTGGGCCTAACCTGGGACATCTTCGATGGCGATGAAGCCAAGTCGGGCGAGGATCAAGCGAGGGCGCGCATCGAGCGCATTGAGGCCGAAGCCCAGGCCCTCCGCGACGGCATCACCCTCCAGACCACCCAGGCCTTCCTCGAGATGCAGGCGGCTGAGGAGCGGGTGCGCACCATGGAGGCGGCGGTGCGGAGTGCCGAGGAGGCGGTCGAACTGGCGGCTGTCGGTTATGCCAACGACATCACGCCCCTCACCGATCTTCTCACCGCAGAAGCGGACCGCACGAAGGCGAGAAACGACTGGGTCATCGCCCAGAATGACCTGCGGGTCGCGATGGCCGAGCTGATGTACGCAATGGGACGGTAGGGGAGGGGGCCGCCGTCGGGCGGCCGTTCCCCGTCGCCCAGATGTGCCGTTATACTGTCCTCCGTGTACGGCCTTGCCAATCGGAGACAGCCGAGGGGCCGCGTCACGCGTGCGCGGCCACTGGATAACATGAGACCATGAGGTGAGAGACGATATGGCGAACGTTCCCGCGGTTACCGATAGCGACTTCGAGGAGAAGGTCCTAAAGTCCGACAAGACGGTCCTCGTCGACTTCAGCGCCACCTGGTGTGGGCCCTGCAAGCAGCTCGCCCCCATCATCGCCGCCCTGGCCGAGGAGCTCGAGGGCGAGACGGATGTCTACGGCGTCGACGTCAACGAGAGCCCCAACACCGCCCAGAAGTACGGCATCATGGCGGTGCCGACCCTGATCGTCTTCAAGAACGGCGAAGAGAAGGCGCGCGAGGCCGGCTTCATGCCCAAGGCCAGGATCCTCGATCTCATCGACCGAGCCGGCTAGGGCCGACCAGTGACCGGAGATCGCATCCGGCCGCCATCCCTGAGGACGCGGCTCGCGGGGGCCACAGGAGTGTCCTTGATTCACTTCACGGCGCCCTGGTGCCCCCCTTGCCGTTTGCAGTCCGCGGAGGCGAGGCGCTTCGCCGAGGCGGCGGATGACCCGATTGGCTTCATCGAGGTCGATGTGTCAGCCGACATCACTGACGCCCGAGATCTCAGCATCGTGGCGGTGCCCACCTTGCTGTTCATGGCCGGAGGGCGGGAGCTGCGCCGCCTCAGTGGCTTCTGCACCCGAGATGAGATCGCTGCGCTCTATAACCGCCTGCGCGAATAGGGCGCCAACCACTCCTAGACTCGACCGAAGGGATCGATGAGATGGACACCGTACTCGCCTGGGCGGACGGACTCTCCTCGCGTGTGGCCGAGGCCTTGGCCAGCGGTTCCCCCATCGCCTACCTCTTCGTCTTCCTGGCGGGCATCCTGGCTAGCCTCACCCCGTGCGTCTATCCCATGATCCCCGTCACCATCGCCGTCATCGGCGGGCAGACCAAGAAGGGCCCCAAGGAGGGCTTCTTCCTGTCCCTCGCCTACTGCACGGGCATCGCCCTCACGTACGCCACCCTCGGCGCGGGCATGGCCGCCCTGGGCCGCGCGACGGAGCGGGCCTTGGGCCAGGGCACCCTCGCCCAGAACCCCTGGGTGGCCCTGGGCATCGGCATCATCTGCCTCGTCTTCGGCCTCGTCATGTTCGGTACCATCACCCTCCCCATGCCCTCGGGGCTGCAGCAGTGGCAGAGCCGTCGGCGTGGCGGGAACTACCTGGGCGCCTTGGCTGCGGGCATGGTCTTCGGCACCGTGGCGAGCCCCTGCCTCGCGCCCGTCGTCGGACTTATCGCCGTCGAGATCGCCAAGACCGGCCGCATCGCCTACGGCGCTTCCATGCTCTTCACCTTCGGCCTCGGCCTCGGTGTGCTCTTCCTCATCATCGGCACCTTCTCCGGCGCCCTCTCCTCCATGCCCAAGGCGGGCGCCTGGATGGACAAGATCAAGGGCGTCTTTGGGTGGCTCATGCTCGCCATCGCCGCCGGCTACTTCTTCCACGCCGGCAGCCTCCACGCCACCGCCAAGGTCCGCGCCGCCGAGCAGCTCGCCCTGGAGCAGGCCGCGAGCCAGGGCGTCGAGGCCGGCGTTCCCGTCGGCGAGGCGGGGCCGCCACCCTATACCATCGTCCCCGGCTCCCTCCAGGCCCTTCCCGTGGGGGCCAAGGCGGGGGATCCCGCCGTCGACGCGCCGCTCCTCGCGGGCGACAACTCCCGAGCGAGCCTCTCGGCCCTGTGGTCCCAGAGGACCCTCGTCCTCGTCTTCTCGGCTGGGTGGTGCAAGAACTGCCCGCAGGAGGTTCCCCACGCCAACGAGGCCTTCCGGCAGTTCGGCGAACAGGCCCTCTTCTTCGAAGTCGGCACGACTCAAGCATCCGCCGTCACCCGGAGCTGGGCCGGCAAGCACGGCGTGAAGTACCCTCTCATGTTCGACACGGGCGGCGATCTGCTCGCCGCCTACAGCCCCGAGGATCCCATGGGCCTGCCCCTAACCGTCGTCATCGCCCGCGATGGCGCCCTCCTCTACCGAAGCGTGAGCTTCCCCACCAACATCGGTGACCTCATCGCCGAGGGGAACGCTCGCGAACCCTCTGGGACCCTCGCGATCGCGGAGGAGACTGCCGCTGAGGCCGCCGAGTCCGAGGCCGCTGTTGATGCGAGCATGATCGAGGGCGAGGCCGCCGAGCCGGGTGAGGGCCCCTACACCCTTGCCCCAGGCACTGTGATCGACGCCTCTGCGGGGGAGGGGAACCCGGCCCCCACCGTGAGCCTGCAAGATAGCGTCGGCGGCGCCTTCACCCTCGGCGACTGGCGTGGCCAGTACGGCATCCTCCTCGCCCTCTATGCGGGCGAGGCGTGGGAGGTCACCGACGCCATCGCCACCGTCAACACCGTGGCCGAGGCGAACTCCGAGTGGCTGAAGGTCCTGGGCGTCAGCGGCGCCACGAGCGCCGAGGAAGCCGCCGTGTGGGCCAGCGAGAACGAGATGGCGCACGATGTCGTTTTCGACCCCGACCACGCGGCCCGGCTCGCCTTCGCGCCCGAGGACTCACGCAGCCCCGTCTTCGTCTTCATCAACCTCGATGGGGAGATCATCTACCAAGGGGAGTGGCCCGGTGACGATGCCGCCCAGGAGCTCGCCCGCACGGCCGCGGGGGAGTGATGCCGTGCGAGTCGCCCTCTTCGACATCGACGGCACCCTCTACCCGAGAGGGTGCCTCCTGACCGAGCGCCTGGATCGCCGCATCACCGAGTTCGTGGCCGAGCACCTCGGCCTCGACATCGAGGCCGCCGACAGCCTGCGCAGCCGCACCCTCCGCGCCCACGGTTCCACCCTGCGAGGGCTGATCGCCCTCCACGGCGTCGACCCCGACGTCTACTACGGCTTCCTCTCCGCCGTCGACCCGCGCGACTACCTTCGGCCCGACGAGCGGCTCAGGGCCATGCTTGGCCGGATCACCGCCCGGGTCGCCGCCTTCACGAACGCCCCGCGCGGCCACGCCTGGGGCGTCCTCGAAGCCCTCGGCGTGGCCGGCGCCTTCGAGCGTGTCTACACCATCGAGGAGACCGGCTACCGCGGCAAGCCCGATCCCGCCGCCTATGAGGGCGCTCTCCACGCCCTGGGCGTGGACGACGCCACAAAGGTCACTATGGTCGAGGACACCCGGCGCTTCCTCGCGCCCGCGAGGGACCTTGGCATGAGCACCGTGCTCGTTGGCGGAGTGGCGCACGGAGACCGCGCGGATGATGTGGTGATCGACGCGATCCATCGCCTGCCCGATGCGGTGCCCTGGCTGTTCGAGCCCGCCTGAGAGGCGCCGCTACTCGGCTGCGGGTGCGCCCGAACCGTGGCAGTCCAGGCAGTTCACCGAGTGGCCCGGGGCATCGGACACGGCATCGACGTGGTTCCTGGCCCAGCCGTATCCGCCGGCGAGCAGCACCGCGACGATCCCGATGAAGGTCAACAGGGGGGCCACCCAAGCGCCCTTGCTGGCGAGCCGCTCGAGTTCCGGCGTACTCTCACCCATGGGAGGGGTGTGGGGCATCAGTACTCATCTCCTCGCGTGACACACCCCCGACCACCGGAGTTATGCCTCACAGGCGGGGCCAAATGGAGTACGGAATGGCTATCTCGGGCGGCGATTACTTCTCGCCGTACACGACGAAGCTCCCGCGGAGTGCCTTCGCGGCAGCCAGCGGGAGCTTCATCGTACCCAGCGTGAGAGGGTGCTTACGGGCCGGAGATAGCCTCGACGGCGCACTCCCCGACGCACGTGCCGCAGTCGGTGCACTTCGCGGCATCGATGACATAGGCGCCGTCGCCCTCGGAGATAGCGCTCTCGGGGCAGACCGCCTCACAGGCGCCGCAAGAGATGCACGTATCCGCGTCAATCACATGGGCCACTGGTGGGCCTCCTTCCAGGTGCCAGGAAACTAGGGGACGCCTAGCGCCCCCGAGATTGCAGGTATGGAGCATACCCCCTCATAATGCGCTCTCTCGGTCTCCACTCCTCCTGTGGCTCCGGATTCCGCTTCGCGTCCCGTGCGAGGGAGCTTCCGCGACCGCTCTAGCGCCCCACCACCACGACCGGGAGACCGTTCGAGGCGCCGGCGGCCGAACTGGCTCGGAGGTCGAAGAGGTCCGCGTCCGCGATCTCCCCGATCCCGGCGTTGATGCCATCCAGCTCCTTGGACATATCCCGCAGCGTCCCGTTCATCCTATCGAGTTGCCGAACCACGTCGCTGAGGTCGTCCGCCGCCGCCCGCGCCGGACTCTGGAGCATCACTGCCAGATTCATCACCAGCGCCGCGAGCACGAAGAAGAGCAGTACGTGCGTGAGCGTGAGGTTCTTCATGGGTTCCGTCCTCCTCAGTGAGTCGGGCCCACTGCCCGACCGTGGCGTCAACGGCCCCTTCCCCGCCGCCGCGGCCACTCCTACCTTATAGGGCCGAACTCCGTGAGGAGGTTCCGAATGGTAACGAGAGGATCACCACGACGGGCGGGCATCAACCAGCAGCCCAATCGCCACACCGCCCGTAGCGCCTCACCCCATCCACAACCCGTCCCCGATTCGGGGTATCATCTATGTACGCGCGCTGTGGAATACCGCTCCTATGCTGCGCGTCATCATCAGTGGACACGCTACCAAGAATGACTCTGTGAGCGGGGCTCGATGCCCTGAGGGAGATGAGGAACATGACCAAGTCCGCAAAACACCTCGCGCTGGTCGCCGCCGTCCTCGGACTCGCCTCCGTGGCCGCCGTCGCCCAGGGACCCGGATGGCAGGGCCCCTACGGCCCCGGCCTGGGCGGGCACGGCTGGCAGGGACGGATCAACCAGGTCGGCGACCCCGCCCTCGAGGCCGCCATCGCCGATACCTATCAAGCTATACGCCGCGCCCAGTGGGACCTGCGGGTCCTGACCAACCAGGGTGCCGACACCACCGCCGTCCAGGCTGAGATCCAGCGGCTCCGCGACCAGCTCCAGGCCCTCAACGAGCAGGCCGGCCTCTGCATCGGCGCCGGACCCTATGCCTTCGGGCTCGATGGAGCCGCCGGCATGGGTGGACGCTTCGGCGCACCCAGGGGGTACGGGTACGGCGCTGGGCCGCGTGCCGGATGGCGCGGCTACGGTGGCGGACCCGGCTATGGCGCGGGTTACGGCCCACGCTTCGGCGCGGGCTACCGCCGCGGACCCGGCTACACCCCCGATGCGTCCGCCGGCCTGAACCTGTCCACCCTGAACAACATGGTTCGCCGCACCCACCAGCAGCTCCTGGCCGCCCGGAACGCCGGTCAGGACACCACCGCCCTCGAGGCCGAGATCAGGCGCCTGAGCGCCCTGCGCGCTCGGTCCCTCCAGGGCCAGTAGCTCCACTGCCACATTCCTATACCATGGGCCGGCCCTCGTGGCCGGCTCATGGCGCTGGTCTCGGCCCCCGCCGGACCCGTATGCTATAATCCGTCGACTGCGACCCACGAGACCGCCGATTCCGCCGCCAGCTCCCCTAGGCCGCGGTCCGCGGCGGCTCGGGCGTGCCTAACGACCCCGGCAAAGACGGCGTGTACCCCCACGCCTCCTCCGCGCCAGGGGCGCCCCCCACGCACGGAGGCGGGAAGCAGAGCCGAGCTGGAGGGCAGGGCTTGAGCGAGACGACCCAGAGGATACGCAACTTCTGCATCGTGGCCCACATCGACCACGGCAAGTCCACTCTCGCCGACCGGCTCCTCGAGATCACCGGCCGCGTCAGCGGGGGCCAGATGCGGGAGCAGTACCTCGACCAGATGGACCTCGAGCGCGAGCGTGGCATCACCATCAAGGCGAGCGCCGTCCGCCTCGAGCACACCGGCCGCGATGGCCAGCCCTATGTCCTGAACCTCATCGACACCCCCGGCCATGTGGACTTCACCTACGAGGTCAGCCGAGCCCTCGCCGCCTGCGAGGCCGCCATCCTCGTCGTCGATGCCGCCCAGGGGGTCGAGGCCCAGACTGTCGCCAACTACCTCCTGGCCCTGGAGCATGACCTGGAGGTCATCCCGGTCATCAACAAGATCGACCTCCCCGGCGCCCGGCCAGACGTGGTCAAGCAGGAGATCTTCGATGAGCTGGGCCTGATCCCCGACGACGCCCTCCTCGTCAGCGCGAAGACGGGCGAGGGCTGCCGCGAGGTCTTGGACGCCATCGTCGATCGCGTCCCGCCGCCCAAAGGCGATACCGAGGCGGCCCTGCGCGCCCTCGTCTTCGACTCCAAGTACGACCCCCACCAGGGCGTCATCGGCTTCATCCGGGTCGTCGATGGCTCCATCACCGCCAAGGACCGGATCAAGCTCATGCAGGGCAAGCAGGTCCATGACGTGGAGCAGGTCGGCATCTTCGATCCCGAGATGTTCCCCGTCCAGCAGCTCTCCACGGGCGATGTGGGCTACGTCTCCGCCGGCGTCAAGAATGTCCGCGACCTCCGCGTCGGCGACACGATCACGAGCGCCACCACGCCCGCCACCGAGCCGCTCCCCGGATACCGGGTCGTCAAGCCCGTCGTCTTCTGCGGCCTCTACCCGGTGGAGAACAAGGACCACGATGACCTGCGCGACGCCCTTGAGAAGCTCCAGCTCAACGACGCCGCCCTCACCTTCGAGCGCGAGTCCTCCGAGGCCCTCGGCTTCGGCTTCCGAGCCGGCTTCCTCGGCCTCCTCCACCTCGAGATCGTCCAGGAGCGGCTCGAGCGCGAGTTCGACCTCGCCCTCATCGCCACATGCCCTAACGTTGTCTACCGCGCGAACATGAGCGACCGGACGTCTCGCACCATCGACAACCCCGCCGACTTCCCCGAGCCGACCCTCCTGGAGTCCATCGAGGAACCCTACGTCAAGATGGTCATAATGACCCCCGAGGAGTTCGTCGGGGCCTGCATGGACCTCTGCGAGTCCCGCCGCGGCACCTTCGTCGACATGCGCTACGGCGAGAGCGGACGGGTCCACATCACCTACGAGCTGCCCCTCGCCGAGGTCATCGTCGACTTCTTCGACTCCCTCAAGTCCCGCTCCCGTGGCTACGCCACCATGGACTATGAGATCCTCGGCTACCGCGAGTCCGATATGGTGCGGCTCGACATCCTCATCAACGAGCAGCGGGTCGACGCCCTCACCGCCGTCGTCCACCGCAGCCGGGCCTACGAGCGTGGGCGGGAGATCGTGGACCGCATGAAGGAAGTCCTCCCCAGGCAGCAGTTCAAGGTCAAGATCCAGGCCGCCCTGGGACGCAAGGTCATCGCCGCCTCCTCTATCTCGCCCTTCCGCAAGAACGTCACCGCCAAGTGCTACGGCGGCGACATCACCCGCAAGCGGAAGCTTCTCGAGCGGCAGAAGGAAGGCAAGAAGCGGCTGAAGATGATCGGCTCCGTCGAGGTCTCCCAGGAGGCCTTCATGGCGATCCTCAAGCGGGACGACTAGCCATGAGCCCGGAGCCGGGCCTCGGCGTCTACGTCCACATCCCCTTCTGCCTCCGCAAGTGCCCCTATTGCGACTTCGCCTCCGTCCGCTACCACGACGGCCTGGCTGATCGTTACCTGGACGCCCTCCGAGGCGAGATCGACACCCTCGCACCGGCGGGACGACCCGTGGCCACCGTCTACATCGGGGGAGGGACGCCGACGACGCTGGGCCCGGAGCGCCTCGGACGGGTCGTCGAGTGGGTGCGGTCCCGCCACGAGGTGCGTCCCGACGCCGAAGTCACGATTGAGGCCAATCCAGGGGCCTTTAAACCCCACTTCGCTGAGGTTTTGCTCGATTCCGGCGTGAACCGCGTATCCGTGGGGGTTCAGAGCTTCGATGGCGCCGTTCTGAGATCGTTAGAGCGCATCCATAGCTCAGCGGAGTCCCTGCAAGCGCTTGCGGTCGCGCGGAGGTTCCCAACCTGGTCCCTCGACCTGATGTTCGGTGTCATGGGCCAGAGCCTCGAACAGGCCATCCGAGACGCCCAGTTGGCCGTCGAGAGCGGGGCCTCCCACGTCTCCGCCTACTGCCTCACCCTGGAGGAGGGCACGCCTCTCCACGCCCGCGTCTCCCAGGGCCTCACGCCCCCTCCCGACCCCGGCCTGCAGCGCGCCATGTTCGAAGCCGTCGGCGACACCCTCGAAGCCGCCGGGCTCCGCCGCTATGAGATCTCCAACTTCGCGCGCCCCGGCCACGCATCCCGCCACAACCTGGCCTACTGGCGCCGCCAGGAGTACACCGGCTACGGCGCCTCGGCTCACTCCTACATCGGTGGTGAGCGGCGATGGAACGTCCCCGACCCCACGGCGTACGTCGGCCGCGTGGAGGCGGGGGCCGCGCCCGAGGCGGGTCGGGAGGCCGAGACGCCCCAGACGCGTTACCTGGAGACCCTGATGTTGGGGCTGCGGATGCGCGCCGGCGTGGGACTGGAGGAGCTGACGCGGCTGGCGACCAAGGCCGGCGAGGCGGGCTTCGAGGACCGGGTGGCGAGCCAAGAGGCCCTCGGATGGCTGGAGCGGATCGAAGGCAGGCTGCGCCTCACTCGCCAGGGCTTGCCCCTGGGTGATTCGGTGATCCGCGCTCTAGCCTGATGGCTCGTCCACGGGGCCGATGTCCACGGTCACCGTCACGGTATTGATGTCGCTGGGCACCACGCCCTCGGGGGGCCGGAGGCTGACGCTGGACTGGAACCGGCCCGTGCGGCCCTGCACCTCGACCGCATCGGTTGCGATCCGGCCGCCCAGGGCCTCCAGGGCGGTGCGGGCGCCCGAGACCTCCACGGACTGGGGGTGCACGGTGACGCCACGGACCTCATAGCCCTCGGCCGGCTCGCCCACGATCTCGGGCCGCACCTCGACCCAGTTGCTGGTGGCCTGGGCGGGAAGCTGAACCATGACGTACTGCGGGTCGATCTCCACCCGGTTCCGCGGTAGGTACGATCCATCGGCGGCGATGGGCCGCACTCCCACCTCATCGACCACGCGCTGGGCGAGGTCGAACTCCCTGACGAAGGCCTGCACGGCCACGATCCGCTCCACCACGGCCTTCTCGCCTCGCACGGTCACCCGGTCGGGGAGAACGATGGGCGCGGGCATGCCGGGATCGCGCTGGGGGACGACCTCCACGTTGACGGGGACGGTCTTCACGTCGAGGGCCTTCACCGTGTAGGCCACGCGTTCAGGGCTGAGTGTGTCCACCCGCACCCCCTCGACGAGGGGCGTGATCTCGACGGGGATCTGCCCTGTGCTCTCCGTCATCTGGTCGAACTGCACGCTCGCCCGGAGGGAGAGGGTGCCGTCCTCGTAGGCGCGGATGTTCTTGCGCTGGCCCACGATGGTCACGGTGACCTGGGAGGGCTCCAGGGTGGGCTCCGAAGGCACCTTCTCATCCTGGCCGCGCACGGTCACCTCGAGGGTCGCCTTGTAGGACTCGACCGGGTTGTCGGCGATGGTGCGGGCGAGCCAGATGCCCAGCCCCACCAGCACGGCGAGGGCGACCCGGCCGATGGGGAGGCTCGCCAGACGCGCGCCGAACCAGGAGTCGCCGCCGGCCACGGGTGATCCGTTAGTCATCCCTCACCTCCCGCCGGATGGACAGGGCTCCGCGCTTGGGCTGCTCGCCCACCAGGCCCCTGAGCACGGCCTCCAACTCCTCGCGCGGCAGGTCGTACCGTATCTCCCCCGCCACCGCCAAGGACACGGCGCCCGTCTCCTCGCTCACCACGAGGCAGAGGCAGTCCGAGGACTCGGTGATGCCGATGCCGGCCCGGTGACGCATCCCGAAGGTCACGTCCAGCTCGGCGTTCGTGGAGGTGGGGAACTGGCACGCCGCTGCGGCGAGGCGCTGGTTGCATACGATGACCCCGCCATCGTGAAGCGGGCTGCTCGACATGAAGATGGTGCGCAGCAGCTCGGCCGAGATCTCGGCATCGATGACGATGCCCGTGGCCATGGCCTCGGCGAGCGGCGTCGAGCGCTCGATGGCGATGAGCGCGCCCGTGCGGTCCTGGGACATGCGCAGGCAGGCGGCGATGAGCCGGTGGCAGGTGTCCTCGGTCACGGTGGTGCGGCGCACGAGGAGGCTGCCGAGGTGCGAGAGGAAGGTCCGCAACTCGCCCTGGAACAGGATGATGAGCCCCACGACGCCAGGGACGAGGGCCATGCCCATGAGCCAGGTGACCACGGGCAGGACCAGGCTGGCGACCCAGTAGAGGGTGAGGAGGAAGGCGACGCCCCACGCCATGCGGCCGGCCCGGGTGCGGGCGAGGGCGGCGAGGATGACGTAGGCGATGGCGATGACCGCCGCCATGTCGACATAGTCAAGCGCCGTCGCGTGACGGAAGGCCTCAACAGATTGGTAGAGGATCCACTTGGCGCCTTGAGTCTGTTCCGTCGGCATCACTTGATCCAGCGGTCATGGGATGGGCGGAATACACCGTATACCTTGGACGGTACTCTCCGAGGGATAGGTTCCTTGCTTTCTGCGCGGCGGCCCCGATGCCCTGCGTGGGTTCGCGCCAGCGGCCGTGAGCCCTTGCCCCCCGGCACGTCCCCGCCGCGTTTGCCACGAACGTGACGCACTGGGGAGGGCGTGCCCATGGACACAGCAGGATCCGTCGAGCGGCTCACGGCGCCCGATGACGCCAAGCGCGCCGTGGAGGCGCTCGTCGAGCGCTACGCGAGCCAGGCCGATCACTACGCCACCGACCGGCAGATCGACCGCCTCGTCTACGACCTCTACGGGCTCACCGACGAGGAGATCGCCATCGTCGAGGAGGCGACCTAGACCCCCGCAAAAAAAAGACGCCCGGAGGGAAGGGGATCACGCCCCCGAGCGGGAACTACACTCCTCGGCCGGTTCCGGGTGCCCCACCACCCCTTCTGCCACCCAGCAGGCCCACCAAGTCACTCGGGGCCGGCCATCCTCCTCCCAGCCGTATACATCGAATCCCACCAAACGGAGAGTGGTATCTCCGTTTGGTCGCTGGCTGAGCGGCGCGGCCGGTCTCGGCGACGGCGCTGCCGCCCCTTCCCCGTCCAGAGCTCCTCCGAGCTGGGACCTCGCACCCCAGCCGGCCGCGCCGAGAACTGCGCTAGAACTCGACCGTGTCGAAAGTCGGGAGATGGGGCTGGTTCTGCCTCAGCATCTCCTTGACCATGTCCCGAGCCTCGGCGAGGGACAGCACGGCGGCCGTCAGCGGGTCGTACATGACCGCCTGGAACACCAGCTCGGGATTGCCCGTGAGGCATGCCTCGACGGCCATCTCCTCCACCATCGCCGTCGTGCTCGTGAGCGGGAGGACGGTCTGAGGCAGGTCGCCGACGTGGACGGAGTTCAGGGCGCCCTTGCTCGCGAAGACCGGGACCTCGACGCAGCAGTCGGGCGGCAGGTTCGTGATGAGGCCCTTGTTCGGCACGTTCCCGTTGAAGCAGAACGGCTCGCCGCCGAGCCACGCGTGGAGGATGGACGCGGCGTACTCGTGGCCCCGGGCGAGGTTCAGGGGCTCGGGGTTCTCGAGCCAGCTGATGATGCCATCCTTCCAGCTGTGCTCCATCTTCCGGTACTCATCGAGGATGTACGCGTAGCGGCCCGGATTCCAGCCCGTGCCGTGGGTGCAGTACTTCTCGATGAGGTCGGGGCGCTTGCGGAACCACCAGTTGTACTCGGAGTTGTGGCCCGAGGACTCGGTGACGTAGTAGCCCGTGGCGAGGAACATCTCGTTCCTGACCAGCTCCTCGTTGTAGATCTCCGGTCGGGTGGTGATCGCCTCGCGGATCTTGGGGGTGGCGTCCTCGTTGTTCCAGAGGTACTTCACGAACCAGGCGAGGTGGTTGATGCCCGCGCAGGTGTACCGGATCTCGTCCATGGGCGCGCCGATCCAGTGGGCGAGCATGCCGGCCGTCCCCTGGACGCTGTGGCACAGGCCGCTGACGGTTACCTTGGTCTCCCGCTGCATGGCCCGGCACAGCATGGCCATGGGGTTCGTGTAGTTGAGCATGATGGCGTGTGGGCACACCTGCTCCATGTCCTTGGCGATGCTTACCATGACGGGGATGGTGCGGAGGGCTCGGAAGATGCCCGAGGGCCCGCGCGTGTCGCCGACATTGGTGTCGACGCCGTACTTCTTGGGGATCTCAATGTCGTGACCCCATATGTCCACGCCGCCGGCGAGGATGGTGACGAGGACGCCATCGGCGCCCTGTAGGGCCGTCTTGCGGTCGAGCGTCGGTTCCAGCTTGGCGGAGTACCCGCCCTCGTCGATGATCCGCTGGCATGCCTTGGTGGAGTACTCCAGCCGCTCCTCGTTGATGTCCATGAGGGCGAGGGTGGCGTCCTCCATGCTGGGGAATGTAAGGATGTCTTTCACGAGAGTGCGCGTGAAGCCGAAGCTCCCCGCACCGATGAACGCGATCTTGGCCACTGGTGGGTGCCTCCCTTGGTCGGAGCGAGTGATGGACTGCACTGGGTGTGTTCGACCCGCCCCGGCGGAGTCCTGTCCCCGTGACTCCGGTGAAGGAGAAGTTGCCTTCCCCGTCCTAACCTCCAGCCATCAGCGCCGAACCGTCTGGAGGATACTGGACCATGACCCACCGCGAGCGCTTCAGAGCCGTCATGCGCTACGAGGAGTTCGACCGCCTGCCGATTTGGCACTGGACCGAGTGGCCCGAGGTCACCCAGGAGTGGGCGGAACAGGGGTTGGCGCCCGATCAGGACCGCCGGGCGTTCTTCGAGACCGACCCGTGGCCCGCGGGGGTGCCCGTGAACCCCGACCTCTATCCCACCTTCGAGTTCGAGCTGCTCGAGGAGACGGAGGAGTACCGCATCTATCGCCAGGGCGACGGCGTCGTCTGCCAGGACTGGAAGCATAGGAGCTGCATCCCGCACTACATCGACTACATCCTCCGGGACCGGGAGAGCTGGCCGGAGTACAAGAAACGCCTTCAGCCCCACCCGGACCGCATCGCCCCGAACATCGACGAGGTGTGCGCGGCGCTCAACGCGGGGGACAACCCCGTCGTCATCACCTGCGGCGGCCTGGGTGGATGGATCCGGAACTGGATGGGCGTCGAGAACCTCGCGTACGTCCAGATGGATGACCCGGACCTCTTCGCCGAGATGTGCGACACCATCGCCGATCTCTGCTGCTGGATCTTCGACCAGGTGCTGCCCAAGGTGAGGGTCGACATGGGGTGGGGCTGGGAGGACATCTGCGGCCGCAGCGGGCCGCTCATCAGCCCCCGACTGTGGGAGCGCTGCGTGGTGCCGGCCTACGGCAAGATCTCATCGAAGCTGCGGGAGTACGGCTGCGACCTCTACCTCGTGGACTGCGACGGGTACATCGACGACCTGGTGCCGGGTTGGATGGAGGGCGGCGTCAATGTGATGTTCCCCATCGAGATCGGCGTGTGGGGCGCCGACCCTATGGCCTTCCGCCGGCAGTACGGCAAGGAGCTCCGGGTCGTCGGCGGCGTGGACAAGCTGGCGATCCCCAAGGGCCCGGCGGCCATCGACGCCGAGCTGGAGCGCCGCCTGCCGCTCATGCGCGACGGCGGCTTCATCCCCCTGCCGGACCACCTTATCGTGCCGGGCACGAGCGTAGAGAACTACCGCTACTACTTCCAGGCTCTCAAGGCGATGCAGCCGAGGGTCGTGGGCTGACGCGACGGCTCCCTCATCACGCGGCCAGGAACGGGTCCAGGTCCTCCTCCAGCGTCCGCCGGGCGCGGTAGACCATGGACTTCACCGCGCCCTCGGTGGTGCCGAACATCCTAGCGATGTCCTTCACCGGCGTGTTCGTCCCCGTCCGCAGCTCGTAGCAGGCGCGGCACCGGGCGCTCATGCCCGCGAGGCTCTGGGAGGCCCGCTGACGCATCGACCGAGCGACGGCCTGGTCCTCCACCCGCGGCTCCGGGGAGGGCACGTCCCGCGAGCCCTCCTCGCCGTCCGGCTCCATCGGCTCATCGAGCGAGTAGAAGGTCAGCTTCCCTCGGTGCCGCAGGAAGTCGACGCATCGGCGCCGGGCGGTGGAGTCGAGCCAGGGGTGGAACTGGCGCGCGTCACGCAAGGTGTCCAGGGACTGGAAGGCCTTGAGGAGCACCTCCCGAACCAGGTCCTCGCGGTCCTCGCGGTTGGTCACGTAAGCTCGGACGACCGAATGGACGCGCGGCTCCGACCGCTCCCAGAGAAGCTCGAAGGCGCGGGCATCCCCGCGCTGGACCCGATCGACCAAGGCGGCGGTGGAGAGCCTCTCAACGGCGATGTGTGACATTATGATCACCTCCAATGAGTAATGTGTGCAACGAATTTGCCACCCCATCTGGCCCCTCCGAGGGCCCGAATCGGCGGAAACCGCCAACATCGCGCGGAATCCGCCACATCCGCTGAGGTGTAATGGCGGAAGCCGCCAAGGCGACCATCCTCGCAGGGCGTTGGCGCTGCGGAGCGAAGAAGGCTAGGCATCGTGATCGACCGATCCTGGGGAGGCGAGAGCGCCGATGGCTTACGAGGATCTCATCAAGTACCTGCGGTGCCCGGCCGATCGGGCGCCGCTGGATGCCTTCGGGCAGGCCGTGCTCGTGTGCACGCGATGTGGCAACGCGTACCCTGTGCGCGACGGCGTGCCCGTCATGCTCATCGACGAGGCCGTGCAGCGCGAGGGCGCGGAAGCCTTGAAGCGGTACAAGGCGGATGCGTCGGCCGGCGAATCGGACTCGGCCAGCGAATGACCGTCACGGCGGAGGGCGGCTAACCGGGCCATGGTCTCAGTGTGTGTGGTCAACTGGCGAACCACCGACGAGACCTTGGCGATGGCATCGACCCTCGCCGCCGGCGCGGGCGACCTCCCGTGGGAGCTTATCGTGGCGGACAACGACTCGGGCGACGGCTCGGTCGAGCGGCTCGCGGCGGAGCTGCCCGAGGCGATGGTCTTCGGCACGGGCGGCAACCTCGGGTTCGGCGCCGGTGTGAACCGTGCCGTGGAGCGGGCCTCCGGGGAGTGGCTCTTCATCCTCAACCCCGACACCCGGGTCCACGAGCGGGCGATCCAGGTGCTGGTGGAGTACCTCGCCGAGCATCCCGAGGCGGGGGTCGTGGGGCCGCGGATGATCGACGGCGAGGGCCGGCGGCAGCCGTCGGCCCGGCGGTTCCCCACCGTGGGCGCCGCCCTCTTCCGGCACACCCCTCTCGGCCGGCTCTTCCCCGCCAATCGGTACGCCGCGAGCTACCTCATGGATGACCTCTCCCTGGACCGGCCCGCCGACGTGGACTGGCTCTCGGGCTCGGCGATGATGTTCCCTCGGGCCGCCTTCGACGCCCTGGGCGGGTTCGACGAGGGCTTCTTCATGTACTGCGAGGACATCGACATCTGCCGACGGCTGTGGGACGCGGGCCGCCGCGTGGTGCACCATCCCGGCGCCGTCGTGGAGCACACCATCGGCGCCGCCTCAGACAAGGCCCAGGCGCGGATGATCCGCGAGCACCACCTCAGCATGGCGCGCTACTACCGGAAACATCTCCGGGACCGCACTCCGCTGCTCCTGAGGCCCCTGTACCCGCTAGGCATCGGACTCCGCCACGCGCTGAGACAGGCCCATCGCCGGAGTCTGGAGCGGAAGCAGGCCCGGCAGGCCAAGGGGCGCCGGTGATGCCCAAGCCCCGCCGGCGCGGTCCTCGAGGCCAGCCTCCTGCCGCCCCAGCCCCCCTAGCGGCTCTACGGGGCCTCGACCCCTTCGTCGAGGGACCGCTGCTCCTGTGCCTGTTTCTCGGCCCATGGCTCGCGGCATTCGATACAGAGGTGGCGGGCCGCTGGCTGGACGCGGGCTTGGGCCTGTGCTGGGCCCTCTGCGGCGGCCTCATGCTTGCGGGCAAGCGCCGGATAGCGTCCCCGGGCCGCGGTCCGCTCCTGCTCCTCTGCCTCTGGGCGATCCTAGTCGCCGCCGCCGTGAGCGCCACCGTGGACCGCGGGTACAGCGTGCCTGAGCTGACGCGGATCTGCGCGGCGGGAGCCGCCGCCTTCGTGCCCCTGTTAGTCCGGCCCGAGCATCGCGAAAGCGCGGCCTACCGTGTGGCCATCGCCCTCGTGGCGGGCGGCCTCATCGCCGCCACGTCGGGGCTCACCCAGTGGCTCCGAAATGCCGTGACCCTCGGAGCGTATGACTGGCGGACCTTCGGAACCTTCACCAACCCCAACGCCCTAGCGGGTTACCTGGCGCTCGCGACCCCTGTGTCCGTCGCCCTCGCCCTGCTCGCCCGGGAGCGCGCGCTTCGGCTGCTGGGCTGGTTCGTGGTGGCGGTCATGGTCTGCGCCGTGCCGCTCACCCAGTCCCGGGCGGGCATCGGGTCCTTTCTCGCGGGCCTCTTCCTCTTCGCGCTCCTCGCCATGCCCGGGTCCGCCCTGCGCCGGCTCAAGGTGGCCGGTGGAGGACTGGCCCTGCTGATCCTGGCCTTCCTCTCCATCAAGCCCCTGAGCGTGCGGCTCGTCACGACCTTCACGGTGAACCACTCCCTGATGTTCCGGCTACACTGCTGGAAGGCGGCGTGCGCGGCTGCCCTGGAGCGTCCCCTCCTGGGTTGGGGCCCGGGCGCCTATCCCATCGCGCACTCCGCCGTCGCCGACGTGGGGCCAACGCTCCACGCCCACCAGGACGCCCTCCACGTGGCGGTGGAGAGCGGCCTGCCCGCGGCGGCGCTGCTCATCGGCGCCCTCGTGTGGGCGGCCGCCCGCGCGGCGCGCGCGTCGCTGCGAGCCGAGCCGGGCCGCGGTCGCCTTCTGCTCATCGCGGCGGCGTGTGGCGTTGTCGCGGTCCTCGTCCACGGACTGCTCGAGTCCGACCTGACCGTGAGGCCGACCCTGGTCGCCCTGATGGCTCTGGTAGGCGCCGCGGAGCTCCTTAGCGGCAGGGTCCCCGAGCCGCGGAGCCCACGTTGGCTCGGCGTCCTGCTCCTGTTGCTGGGGCTGGGCGTCGTCACGACGGCCGGGTCCGTGGCTGTCTCCGGTGCGGCGATGCGGCGGGCGGAGGGGAGCGAGTCCACGGGGATGGTTGCGGCCGCCGCCCGCCAGTATGACCGGGCCTTCGCATGGTTCCGCCCGGACGCGACGCCCCTGCGCAGGAAGCTCGCCCTGGATCCCGCGTCGATCCCCGATCTCGAGGCCAGCTTCGCGCCCGTGCTGGCGGCGAATCCGCGCCGCGCGGTGAGCCACGAGGCGCTCGCCGACTGCCTGGTTCGGGTGGGCGAGATCCAGCGCGCCGAGCCGCACTACCGCCGAGCCACGGAGCTTGCCCCGACGCGCGTGATGTCGATCCTCGGGCTCGCCACCGCCGCCGAGGAGCGTGGCGACACCGAGGCGGTATGGGCCTACGTGCGCGCCTTGGCGGAGCTGGAGGCCTCACCGTACGGCCTCTACCGCGCTGTGCCCGAGATGCTCACCCTGGAGTTCGTCATCCCCAAGGCCTCCGCCGCGGAGATGGAGGGCCCGGGGGGCATCCACCACCTCGCGGCAGGCGTGGAGGCGGTGGACGCCTACCTGGAGACCCACGACCAGCTGGACGCGCAGTTCTCGAAGCAGTACGACGGGGATCGGACCCTTGTGGACCTGAACCTGCGGATGCGGGGCCTTCGCCCGAGGACCGTCGCCCAGGCCCGGATGATGCGCGCCCGTCTGAGCTGGATGCGGGCGGAGGCCGCCGAGGAGCCGACCGAGAAGCAGAATCTCCGAAACGAGGCCATTCACGCCGACGCCGCGGCCGTGAGCAGGATGGATCGAGGGGCATGGCGGGGCATCCTGGTCGAGACTGCGGCGCTCCGCGCCGAAGGAGGGCTCTAGCGATGCGCGTGCGAGTCATCAACGGTCCGAACCTGAACCTGCTGGGCCAGCGGGAGAGCCAGATATACGGCGTCGAGAGCTTGGCGGCGGTCGAGGAGCGTATGCGCGACCTGGCGGCGGAGCTGGGCGTGGAGGTCGACTTCGTGCAGTCCAACAGCGAGGGCGCGCTGGTCGACGCGATCCAGGAGTGCCGGGGCCAGCGAGACGCCATCATCATCAACCCCGGCGGCTACACCCACACGAGCGTGGCGATCCACGACGCGATCCGCGCGGCCGAGGTGCCCGCCATCGAGGTTCACGTCAGCAACATCCATGCTCGGGAGGGGTTCCGGGCGACCACGATCACCGGCGCCGCCTGTGTCGGGATCATCTCCGGCATGGGCGTCCTGGGGTACCCCCTGGCTCTGCGCGCCGCCGTCGAGCTTGCGGGTCGGGAAGGGTAGCCGCCCCGCGGCCACTCGCTGGAGGATACGCCGGCCTCCCTCGCGAAACGCACGAGACCCTTCACGCTGGAGGCGCCCCCATGTCGGATCGACGCGTCATGCACGTCATCTCGCACACTCACTGGGACCGGGAGTGGTACTTCACCCTCCAGGACTTCCGCACTCGGCTCGTCGATCTCATCGACGCCCTGCTTGACCTGCTGGACCGCGACCCGGGCTTCCGAACCTTCCACCTGGACGGCCAGACCGTGGTCCTCGAGGACTACCTGGAGGTCCGGCCCGAGCGCGAGGCGGACCTCAGACGGCTCATCAAGGATGGTCGCATCCTCATCGGCCCGTGGTACCTCCTGAACGACGAGTTCCTCACGAGCGGCGAGGCGACCGTGCGGAACCTCCAGATCGGGCGCCAGATCTGCGAGGACTACGGGAGCAACATGCGCATCGGCTACCTGCCGGACCAGTTCGGAAACATCGGCCAGATGCCCCAGATCCTCGCCGGCTTCGGCATCGACACCGCCGTCTTCGGCCGGGGCTGGCAGCTTGTGGATGACCGCAAGTGCGAGTTCCTCTGGCGCGCGCCCGACGGGTCCGAGGCGCTAACCTCCTTCATGGTCCACTGGTACAACAACCTCCAGCGGATCCCCGAGGATCCCGATGAGGGTCTCGCCTTCGTCGAGCGGGCCCGCGATGCGTTGGATGCCGTGACCCACACCGGCCAGCTCCTCATGATGAACGGCGTCGATCACCTCTTCGCACAGGAGAACCTGGCGCCCATCCTCGAGTCCCTGCGCGGCAGGCTGCCCGAAACGGACGAGATACGCCATTCGACCCTGCCCGACTACTTCGAGGCTATGCGGGCGGAGGTCGCCGAACGCGGCATCGAGCTGGGGGTGCATGACGGCGAACTCCGCGAGGATCGCCACGGACAGATCCTGGCGGGCACCCTCTCCACCCGGATGTACCTGAAGCAGGCCAATGACGCGTGCCAGCGCTTGCTGGAGCGAGTGACCGAGCCCCTGGCGACCATGGCCTCCGTGGCGGCTTCCGGCGCATACGCCTACCCCGAGAGCTTCCTCCTGATCGCCTGGAAGCACCTTCTCCAGAACCACCCCCATGACTCCATCTGCGGCTGCTCCATCGATCACGTCCACGTCGACATGAAGCAGCGCTTCCGCGACGCGGAGCAGATTGGCCGGCTGCAGAGCGAGCGGGCGCTCACGGCCCTCGCGCAGCGCCTCGACACCTCGGCCGCCCCCGAGGGTGCGGCGACGGTCGTTGTCGCCAACCCACTGCCCTGGGAGCGTACCGATCCCGTGACCGTCGTGGTGGACTTCCCCATGCCCGACGCGCCTCACGCGGTGAAGGTGCTGGATGCCGCCGGCGAAGAGGTGCCGGCCGGGGTGGTAGAGGTCAAGGCGACGGCTCGCCGCATCTGGTCGCCCATCGCCCTTCCGAAGTCCGAGCCCGTGCGGCGCTTCGTCCTCTCCCTTGTGGCCGAGGCGGTGCCGGCGACGGGTCTCAAGACCCTTCACGTCGCGCCCGCCGGGTGGCAGGCGCCCGAGCCGCCCGAGTTGCTTATCGACCCGCGCACCGTGGAGAACGAGTACCTCCGGGTCACCGTCGAGCCGAACGGCAGCCTGACCCTCCTGGACAAGGTCACGGGCTACACCTACCGCGATCTGCTCACCATCGAGGAGAGCGGCGACGTGGGCGACGAGTACCGCTACCTCGCCCCCGTGGCCGACCGCACCTACACGACCCACGGATGCAGCCCCTCCATCACGGTGCTGGAATCCGGCCCGGCCCGAGTGCGTATCGAGATCCGGGGCGTCTTCGAGGTGCCCGAGGCCTCGACGTCGACGGGACGCGCCACGGACCTGGTGGGGTGCGGCTTCCGCACCGTTCTCTCGGTGAGCCGCGGCGTGCCGCGAGTCGATGTCGAGACGACGATCACCAACGCCGCCAAGGACCATCGGGTCCGCGTCGCCTTCCCAACGGACCTGGAGACCGACGTGGCCCAGGCCGAGGGTCAGTACGATGTCGTCACCCGAAGCCGCCCGCCGGCGGAGTGGCCCCACGCGACCCAGTGCCAGCCCCAGCAGGGCTTCGTGGCGGCGGGAGATGGCCACCGCGGGCTGTGCATCGTGAACCAGGGCATGCCCGAGTACGAGTTGGGCAACGACGCGCGCCGGACGCTCTACCTGACGCTGTTCCGCGCCGTCGGAGCCCTCAGCAGGGGCGGCGAGGCGGCGGTCGTCGATCTCACCCCCGGGGCGCAGATGCTCGGGGAGTACACCTTCGGCTACTCCATCGTGCCCTTCGCGGGCGATCTGCTCACCAGCTACGCCCCGCGGCAGGCCCATCAGGCTCGTGTGCCGCTGGAGACGATCCAGACCGACAGCCACGAGGGAGATCTCGAGGACGGCTGGAGCCTCCTCTCCCTCGCGCCCGAGTGTCTCATCCATACGGCGACGAAGCGCTCGCCCGACGGCGAGCACCTCGTCGTGCGCTGCTTCAATCCCCGGGAGACCGCCGTCGACGGCGAGCTGCGGATCAGCGCCTCCATACGCGCGGCCTGGACTGGGGATCTGATGGAGAAGCCGGTCGAGGAGCTGGGCGTCGAGGAGGGCGTGGTGCGGTTCACCGCCGGACCGAAGCGGATCGTGACGCTCCTGCTGGCCCTCGGCGAGTAGCCGAGAGAGGATGCTGCGGTGCCACTGGATGACCTTCGGAAGCAGATCAACGAACTAGATGAGCAGATCGTCCGGCTACTCGACCAGCGCGCGCGCGTAAGCCTCCGGGTGGCCGAGGAGAAGCGCATGGCGGGCGAACCCTCGGTCGTCTACTACCGCCCCGAGCGGGAGCGCGAGGTGCTCGAACGCGTCGCGCGCGCCAACCCCGGCGCGCTGCCGACCGAGTCGCTGAGGGCCATCTACCGGGAGATCATCTCCGCTTCGAGGGAGCTCCAGAGGCACCACATCGTGGCGTACTTCGGCGCGCCGGCGAGCTTCACCCATGCGGCGGCGCTCCGGCACTTCGGCCGCCAATGCCAGTTCACGCCCATCGGAGACATCCAGGGGATCTTCTCCGCCGTGGAACGCGGCGCCGCCCACTTCGGCGTCGTCCCCATCGAGAACTCGACCGAGGGCATCATCCCCGCGACCCTCGACCAGTTCATCAACTCGCCCGTGCGGATCGTCGCCGAGGCCTACATGGAAGTCCACCACAACATCATGGCGACGTGTCCGCTGGTCGAGGTGCGCACCGTCTACAGCCACCCGCAGCCGCTGGCCCAGTGCCAAGGCTGGATACACCGCATGTTGCCCGAGGTCAAACTCGTCGAGGTCAGCTCCACCCCCATCGGGGCCCAGATGGCCCGGGATGA
Organism: Armatimonadetes bacterium UBA1398; assembly: GCA_002305165.1. GTDB lineage: Bacteria > Armatimonadota > Zipacnadia > UBA1398 > UBA1398 > UBA1398. Next base: position 152,862 of record DBQI01000065.1, on the reverse strand, counting down.
TCCCTCGGGAGCGGCCATCGGCACCAAGCTCGCCGCCGATCTCTTCGGCCTCGCCATCCTCGAGGAGCGGATCGAGGACTACGCCATCAACCGCACCAGATTCTGGGTGCTGGGGCGGGAGACGCCCGAGCCGAGCGGCAAGGACAAGACCTCCCTGCTCTTCTCGACCCGCCACGAGTCGGGCTCCCTCTTCCGCTCCCTGGAGGCTTTCGCCGCCCATCGGATCAACCTAACGCTGATCCAGAGCCGGCCGACGAAGCACACGGCATGGGAGTACGTGTTCTTTATCGACTTCAACGGGCACCCCAACCAGGATAACGTCCAGGCGGCGATGCGCGAACTAGAGCGCAACTCGGTATTCGTGCGAGTGCTCGGTACGTACCCAGAGGCGGTCTGAGGGCCGGAGCGGCCCGGATTCTGTGAAACTAACGTCCTCCGGGAAGCGTCCCAGGCCAAGAACTGTACAAGCGACTTGATCCCACAGGCGCGCTTCGGAGGGGTTACCGCACCTTGGCGAAGGCGACGGTCATTGCCACCGGCCGGCCCAACCCGCTTCTGTTCCTGATGGCGTTGGCGCTTCCCGTGCTGGCGGCCCTGTCATATTCCGCCAACGTGGGTGCTGCTCCCGCCGACATCCTGCTGCCGCTGACCGCCGTTGGCATCGTCGCGGTCGGCTGCTACATCTGGATGCGCGTGCGGATCCCCAACGCCGACCAGACCCTGTTCAGCATCATCCTCGCCCTCTCCGGAATAGGGCTCGTGATGATCGCCCGGCTCGATGCCGACCTGGGCTCCGAGCGGTTCACCAAGCAGGTGACGTGGATCTGCATCGCCCTCGTGGTGATGGCGCTGACCGCCACGAGCGTCCGCCGGCCGGAGAAGCTCGCCGCGTTCCAGTACGTCTCTGGCGTGGTCGCCGTGGTCCTCTTCCTCGCCCCCACGCTGCTCCACGCCGTCTTGGGGGGCGTCGGGGAGATCCGCGCCGACGAGGTCAACGGAGCGCGGCTGTGGATCCAGTTCGGCAACTACCTCTCCCTACAGCCCTCGGAGTTCGCGAAGATTCTCGTCGCCATCTTCCTCGCCGGCTACCTCACCGAGAAGGGCGACGTCCTCGCCCACTGGCCCTACCGCCTCTGGAACCGGATCGCCCTCCCACCCCTGCGTCACGTGGGCCCGATCCTCCTCGTCTGGCTCGCGAGCCTGGGGCTGCTAGCCGCCCAGCGGGATCTCGGCTCAGCGCTGCTCATCTTCTGCCTCTTCCTGGAGATGCTCTACTCAGCCACCGGACGCGCCGGATACCCCTTGGGCGGCCTGGCGCTCTTCGTGATCGGCGCGGCCTTCCTAGTGAGCGCCGGCGCCGAGGGCATGTTCTCCCACGTGCAGACGCGGATCCAGGCCTGGCGCGACCCCTGGCCCCACGCTGACACGGGCGGGTACCAGATGATCCAGTCCCTCTTCGCCTTCGCCCAGGGCGATGTGCTCGGGACGGGGCTGGGGCAGGGGATGCCAACGCGCATCCCCGAGGTGTCCACCGACTTCATCTTCGCGGCCATCGGCGAGGAGCTGGGGCTGGTCGGGACCTGCGCGGTCATCCTGCTCTTCTCCTTCCTCACCGTCCGAGGCTTCGTGGCGGCGGGGCGGGCGAAGGACGACTTCTGCGCCCTCCTGGCGGCGGGCCTGACGGCGGGCATCGTCACCCAGGCGGCGATCATCATCTGTGGCGTGACCAAGTTCCTCCCCATGACCGGGATCACGTTGCCCTTCGTGTCCTACGGTGGGTCCAGCGTGGTCGCCAGCGCCATCGCCGTCGGCCTGCTCATCCGCATCTCCGCCGACCCCACGCCCACGCCGCGGCCCGCGGGAGACCGCCCTCGGACGAGGCCCCTCGCCTGGCTGCACCTCGTCCTATTCGCCCTGCTGTCCGTCTGGCTCGCCTACTGGAGCGTTATCCGCGGGCCCGAGCTGAACGTCCATCCGCGCAACCCGCGGCTCTACGTGGCCGAGGAGAAGATTCAGCGGGGCCAGATCCTGGATCGGCGCGGCAACGTGCTCGCCGAGGAGGACGCCGAGACGGGCGAGCGCACCTACCCCTCGGCCCGCGCGACGGCCCACGTCGTGGGGTACACGACCCGGCAATACGGGAGCGCCGGGATCGAGGCCACCGCCGCCGGGTGGCTCCTGGGGCTCGAGCGGCCGGACTCGGGGATCGCCGACCTCGTGCGGCAGGCTCGAACGCGCTCACGCGGGCTGCCTGACAAGGGGAACGACGTCACCCTCTCCATCGACCTGGCGCTGCAGCAGCGGGGCCACGAGCTCCTAGGCGGGGAGCAGGGCGCCATCGCGGCGATCAACCCCAAGACCGGCGCCATCCTCTGCCTGGTCAGCCGACCCACCTACGACCCCAACGACATCAGCGCCATCCTCGCCGAGACGGCCACGAACCCGTCGGACACGCGCCTGCTCAACCGCGCGACCCAGGGCCTCTACCCGCCGGGCTCCACCTTCAAGATCCTCGTAGCCGCCGCCGCGCTGGATGCCGAGCTCGTGAAGCCGCACGACCGTTTCACCTGCACCGGGGAGGAGATAATCCGGGGCGACCGTATCCGCTGCTGGAACCGTGCGGGTCATGGCGACATCGATTTGCATAGGGCGATCACCGAATCGTGCAACATCTACTTCGCGCACATCGGGGAACGCTTCCTACGCGCACCCGGGGAGGACGGCCGGAAGCTCTTCATCGACTACTGCGACAGTTTCGGCTTCGGGGCCGTGCCGCCGGGTGGCTCCTACACCGTGGAACCCAGCCGGGTGCCGCGGGGCGAGGAGATGACCGATGCCATGCTCCTCGAGTGCTGTTTCGGTCAGGGCGCGCTGATGGTCACGCCACTACACATGGCGATGATCGCCGGCGGCATCGCGAATCGGGGCGAGGTGATGGTCCCTCAGATCATCGAGCGAGTGAACTCGCCGGCGGGTGAGACGATCTACTCGATGCAGCCCCAACGCTGGCGCTATGCCGTGACGGGCCCGCCAGCGGAGTATGTGGCCCAGGTGATGCGTCAGGTCGTCACCGAGGGCACCGGACGGGCGGCTGGACTGTCGTCGGTCGAGGTCGCCGGCAAGACGGGCACGGCGGAGACGGGGCGAGGTCCCGCTCACGCCTGGTTCGTCGCGTACGCGCCGGCCCAAGACCCCGAGATCGCCGTCGCCGTCATCGTCGAGAACAGCGGCGCGGGAGGCGGCGCGGTGGCCGCGCCGAAAGCAAGGGAACTACTGCGGACCTACTTCGCGCTCTAGCCCCCTACGGGCTCGGCGCCGATGAGCGAGGAGACCTGCCCATGGTTGGGCGCAAGCTAGATAACGATCGCTATGAGCTCCTGGAACTCCTGGGTGAGGGTGGGGCGGCTCGAGTCTACCGCGCCCGAGATCATCTCCTCGGCCGTGACGTCGCCCTGAAGCTCCTGCGGCCTGAGCTCGCCAGCGAGCCCGGGGCCGCCGACCGCTTCCGACGCGAGGCTACCGCCGCGGCGGGACTGAGCCATGCGAACATCGCCCAGGTCTACGACATCGGCGTGGACGAGAACGGGGTGCCGTACTTCGTCATGGAGCTGGTGGCGGGAGGCACCCTCCGTGACCTCCTCGACGCGCGCGGCAAGCTGCCCGCCGCCGAGGCCGCGGCCATCGCCAAGCAGGTTGCCTCAGCCCTACGCCACGCCCATGAGAATGGGATCATCCATCGCGACATCAAGCCCCTGAACATCCTCCTCGGCAAGGACGGCCAGGCCAAGGTGGTCGACTTCGGCATCGCCCGAGCCCTCGCCCAGAGCCAGGTCACCCAGGCGGGGAACATCCTCGGCTCCGTGCGCTACGTGTCGCCGGAGCAGGCCCGAGGCGAGATGGCCACCCCCCAGTCCGACCTCTACTCCCTGGGAGTCGTTCTCTTCGAGCTCCTCACGGGCCGGCCACCCTATGATGGCGACAGCCCCGTGAGCATCGCGCTCAAGCACGCCGAGGCGGCGGTCCCCAGCCTGGCCGCCATCGACCCCACGATCCCCGCCCCCGTGGTCGCCATCGTGGAGCGGGCCATGGCGAAGGACCCGGCGCACCGGTACATCCGCGCCTCCGAGCTCCAGAGCGACCTGGAGGCTTGGGAGAGTGGGCAACCGGCGCCCCATCGGGCCCCCGTTCGCGCCTACGAAGCGACGACGGTCATCGAGCGGCCCACGCTGCCGCCGCGGCCCCAGCCCACCTATCCCCAGCGTTCGCCCCTCGCCGAACCCGCTGAGCCCGATGGCATGTCCACCCTGACCATGGTGTTGGTGGCCCTCACCGCCGTCGTGGTCATCTCGGGGATCGGCATCCTGTGGTACCTCAGCCGTGGCGGCGGCGGAGCCGGCACGGACCCCGAGTCCGGCACGACGATGGTCATCGCGACCATGCCCCAGGTCGAGGGCCTGCGCCGCACCGTCGCCCTGCAGCTCCTGCGCCAGGCGGGCGTTCAGGAGAACAGCGTCTTCATCGAGGAGCAGGAGGACGAGAAGCAGACTCCCAACGTCGTCGTGCGGCAGTACCCGCCATCCGGGGCCCAATGGCACCCGGGGGACCGGGTGACACTGGTCGTGACGAAACGGCCCGAGGAGCCCCTTGTCGATACCGTCGCCACGCCTGACCTCATTGGCCGCACCGTCACCCAGGCCAAGGCGATCCTCGAGTCGTGGCAGCTCGACGCCGACGTCATATCCGACCCCGGCGCCGAGGGAAGCCCGGGCGAGGTCGTCATGCAGGTGCCCGTGCCCGGCGACATGGTGCCCCCGGGATTCGCCGTGAGGATCTACATCGTCCCCGAGACCGCGGCGCCCGCCCAGCCCGAGCCACGCGCGCCCATCACGGAGCCGGAGGAGCCCGAGCCTCACGTGCCCATCGCCCCGCCCCCGTCCAAGCCGGACGAGCCTGAACCGAAGCCTGAGCCACCCGTAACCCCGCCTGTGCAGCCCCCGGCGCCCATCGACGAGGTGCCCTCGGACAGGCCTGAACCGGGAGATCTGTGATGCCGCCTTCCTGCAGTGCCGTTCCTCGAGCGCTGGCCCTAGTGGCCGCGCTGACCCTAGCGACTGTCGGGCTGGTCGCCTGCGCGCGCAAGCCCCAGGAGGGCCCATCGGGCGCTGGCGGCGTCTCCGCGCCAGCCCGCACCGTGGTGCGCTTCGCCTCCGTGTGGGTGAACCCGCCGCGGCAGCCCGCCCTCGAGAAGGTCGTCGAGGAGTTCGAGGCGCTGCATCCCGAGATCGACATCGAGGTCACCTACACCGCGCCCGATGACTACAAGATGGCGATCCGCACCCAGGTCGCCGCGGGCGAGGCGCCGGACGTGTTCTTCGTGTGGCCGGGGGAGTGGCTGTGGAAGTTTGCTCGCGGCGAGCAGGTCATGGACCTCACCGATGAACTCGCGAAGGACGGCTGGGGCGACCAGTTCCTCCCCAACTCCATGCCCCTCTTCCAGTACGAGGGCCGCGCCTACGGCGTTCCCATGCTCATGCAGTGCAAGTACTTCTTCTATAACCCCGAGATGTTCGCCGAGCGCGGCCTCTCGGAGCCCCAGACCTGGGATGATCTCATCACCATCTGCGAGACCTTCAAGCGGGAGGAGATCGTCCCCATCGCCCTCTCGAACACGGACCGCTGGCCGCTCCACCACTATGCGACCATCCTGTGGCAGCGGCTCGTCGGCGAGGATCAGCTCCTCCGCGACCTGGACCGCGCCACGGGCGGGGCCTACGCCCATCCGGGCTACCGCCAAGGGCTCGAGATGCTCGAGGAGCTCGTCACCCGGGGCTACTTCACCCCCGGCGCCAACGGCGAGACCCGAGACTCCGCGCGACTGCTCTTCGCGACGGAGCAGTCCCCCATGTTCTTCACCGCGACGTGGGACCTGGGCTGGTTCCTCGATGAGCGGCAAACGCCCCCCGAGTTCATCGACAAGTGGGACATGTTCCAGTTCCCGAGCGTTCCGGGCGGCGAGGGGAACCAGGACTACATGATGGGCGCGCCCGATGGCTACGCGGTCTACTCGGGCACCAAGGTCAAGGACGCGGCGCTGACGTGGCTGCGCTACTTCACCTCACCCGAGGTCGGGCGGCAGCTCGTGACCGAACTCCAGGAGCTCGTGTGCGTCCAGGGCGCGGTGACCGATCAGAACGCGGGCCGGCGCCTCCAGAAGTACGCCAACGACCTCTCATCCGCGCCGGGCGTCATCCCCTGGGCCGACATCATGCTCGAGAGCAGCGCTCGCGAGGCCTTCCTCGATGCGCTCCAGGGGATGCTCGATGGCACAGTGAGCCCGGAAGGCGTGCTCCAGCGCTTGCGCGAAGCTCACGCCCAGGCCCGAGTGGAGGCGGCGAGCGAGTAGGCGCCGCGGGGGAGGGGGCCCATCTGGGAGGGGTGTGCCTCATCGGCGCCCAGGTCAGACACCGGACCGCGCATCGCCTCATCCCCTATGGCTTCGTCGCCCCCGCCCTGGGAGTCTTCGGCCTGTTCGCCCTCGGGCCGATCCTGTTCGCCGTGGTGCTGGCCCTCTTCCACTGGGACCCCGTCGGCGGGACCACTCGCTTCGTGGGGCTCGGCAACTTCTCCCAGATCCTCACCGATCCCCGCACCCACAGCGCCCTGCGCAACAACATCCTCTGGATCGTCCTGTCCCTCGGCATCCAGCTCCCCATCGCCCTGCTCCTGGCGGCGACGCTCAGTGACGCCTCCCGAAGCTCTCGCCTGCTGCGGACCCTCTTCTTCTCGCCCCTGGTGATCCCCGCCGTCGCCATCGGGCTGCTGTTCGGGATCATCCTCGATGGCCACTTCGGGTCCCTCAACGCCGCCCTGGGCCTTCTGAAGGGCGAGGCGGTTCGCATCGGCTGGCTGTCCGACCCCAGGCTGGCCCTCATCGCCCTCATCGGCGTGGCGTGTTGGCAGTACACCGGCTTCCACATGATGGTCCTCCTCGCCGGCATCCAGAGCATCCCCCACGAGCTCTACGAGGCCGCCGCCCTCGATGGCGCGGGGTGGTGGGCGCGGCTCACCCGTATCACCCTGCCCCTCCTCCGCCAGGTGCTGCTCGTCGATGCCCTGCTCATCGCCATCGGGTCCATGAAGGTCTTCGACCTCGTCTGGGTGATGACCCGAGGCGGCCCGAACAACGCCACGGATGTCCTCGCCACCCACATGTACTCGACGGCCATCATGTCCGAGCAGATGGGCGCGGGGAGCGCCATCGCCCTCCTCATGCTCGCCATCACGCTGGGCTTCGCCATCATCCACGCCCGGCTCGCCGCCCGAGGGGGTGGCGACTGATGCGTCGGCTGACGGCGATCGCGGCGCGGGCGGCGGTGACGCTCCTCGCCCTGGTGATGCTGAGCCCCCTGCTGTGGGCCGCCTTCGCCTCGGTGAAGCGGGGGTTCGACGTCCGCAGCGCCCCCTTCTCCATCCCCGATGATCCCTCCCTCGAGTCCTACCGCGACGCCATCGAGGGCGGGCTGCTCGCGGCGATGGGCCACTCGGCGCTCATCACCGGCCTCAGCGTCGCCATCGTCGTGGCCCTGGCCTCCTTGGCGGCCTACGCCTTCGCCAGGCTCACCTTCCCCGGCCGAACCGCCCTGCGAACCCTCATCCTGGCCGGGATGATGGTGCCCGTGCACGCCGTGCTCATCCCTCTCTTCATCATGGCCTCGCGCACCCAGGTGTCGGGCCAGTGGTACTCCCTCATTGGCCCCTATGTGGCCTTCGCGCTGCCCCTCTCGGTGTTGCTCCTCACCGCCTACTTCGCCGACGTGCCGAAGGAGCTCGAGGACGCCGCCCGGCTGGACGGCTGCTCGGACCTGGGAATCTGGTGGCACGTCGTGCTGCCCATGTCCCGCGTGGGGCTCCTCACCGTCGCGATTCTGCAGGGCGTGTGGATCTGGAACGAGTACCCCATGGCCCTCGTGCTGCTCACCGGATCCTGGAAGACCCTGCCCTTGAGCCTCGCCGAGTTCCGGGGCGAGCACACGGCGAACTGGAGCGCGATCCTCGCCGCCGTCATCATCGTCGCCGCGCCCATGCTTACGCTGTTCTTCCTCTTCCAGAAGGTCATCATGCGAGGCATGACCGAGGGCGCCCTGAAGGGGTAGGCGGGCCCGGCTCGGGGGGCTGCCCCTCTGGCGCGCTCTGGTGTACCCTGTGCCTGTGGTCATCGTTGAGCGCGCGCGGCTTCGCTCCCTGTGGTGGAGCCACCCGGGGAGGCTCCGATGGGAGGAACGGGTGTACCCGGCGCCATGAGACGGCTGCTCACGCCCCTGGTCGAGCGGATGCTGCTTCGGTCCCTGAAGGGGTACTTCCGCGCCGTGCGCTTCGCCAGCCGCGCGCCCATCGACCCGGAGAAGCCCACCATCGTCTACGCCAACCATCACTACTGGTGGGACGGCTACCTCCTCCACCTCCTGGCGCGCGAGCTCCGGCCGGGCCGAGCGATGGTCTGGTCGCGGGAGCTCGGCCTCTTCCGTCCCTTCGCTCTCCTCGGAGCCATGCCGTTCCCGGCCGACGACGCCATCAGGCGCGCCTCGACGGTCCGCCGGTCCCTCCGCCGGCTCCGCGAGGAGCCCTACCTGCTCTTCGTCTTCCCCGAGGGCGAGAGCCATCCCGCGCCCAAGGTCGACCCCTTCCTCCCCGGCCTCTACTGGCTCGCCAAGCGGCTGCCCGAGGTCGCCTTCGTGCCCCTGGCGATCCACATCGAGCAGGCCACCGAGCAGTTCCCCGTCGCCTGCCTCATGACGGGCGAGCCGCTCCGGCCCGGTCTGGAGCGCCGGGGCTCCTGGCTCGCCGCCGCCCGCGAGCCCATCGTGGAGATGCTCGAGGAGTTGCGCGACCCCGATCGGCGCGCCAAGCTGGAGTTCCGGACGCTCCTCGAAGGCCGGCCCTCCACCCGGGAGCGCCGTTGCGGGCCCGGCCTCGACGTGGTACTGTCGGGGATGGCGCGGGATCGAGAAACTAGGACCACCGAGGGGGAGGGACCGTGATGGCCGCCGAGACGCTCCCGGAGCCGCTGCGCTGCATCGGCGCCTACCTCGAGACCTTCACGCCGCCCAACGAGCCCTTCGATCCCGTCGGCGAATGGACCCACACCTACAGCATCCGGCTCATCCACCAGTTCCAGGGCGTCCAGCACTGCGACGCCGTCGGCGTCCTCCGCCTCATCCGCAGTCAACTCGGCGTCGGCGTCATCCGGATCAGCGTGGCCCACGCCCCGCGGCAGGCGGGACCGGGCTGGGATCGGGTCGACGCCACCCTCTCCTGCGCCGACGACCGCCTCTCCTCCCTGCGCGCCTGGGACTCGAAGACCCGCTTGGTCCGCAACGACGGCGTCGTCATGGAGGGGACCGAGTTCCGCGCCCGGGGCGTCGTCGAGCGCGGCCGGATCGTCCGCATCAGCGGCGGCAAGATCGAGCACCCCGCCCAGGGCCCCGTCACCACCGACTGGGGCCTCATCGACGCCGTGCAGCGGTTGCCCCTCGAACCCGCCCGGATCGAGGACTTCACCGTCCTCGAGGAGCTCGACGCGCCGCGGCTCGGCCAGCGCCTCGTCTACCGCGGGCCCGTCGAGGTCCCAACGGCCTCGGGGGCCGCCACCCTCCACGGCTTCGAGCGCGCGGGTCGAGGCGTCCTCCCCACCACCTACTGGGTCGACGAGGAGCATCGCATGTGGTTCGCCATCGGGTCCCTTCGCGCCGTGCTGCTGGAGCCGGGGCTCCAGGTCCCGGAGGTGAAGGACCAGTGAAGGGCCGTAAGAGCGTCTCGCGCCGCGACTTCTTCGGCAAGGCCTTCGGCGCCGCGAGCGCGGGCTGTGCCGCCGCCAAGGCCTTCGCCTCGAGCCTCGGGCCCGGCAAGGGGCCGAACATCGTCTTCATCCACACCGACCAGCAGTACGGCGGCGCCCTCTCCGCCCACGGCGACGAGTTCCTCAGCACCCCCAACCTCGACCGCCTCGTCTCCGAGGGCGTGGACTTCCGCCGCTCCTACTCCGCCAACCCCGTCTGCTGCCCCTCGCGCGCCTGCTGGTACACGGGTCGCCCCTCCACCGAGAACGGCGTCATCATGAACGACCGCTGGCCCCTCCTGCGCGACATCCCCGACCTGGGCCAGTGGTTCCGCGCCAACGGCTACCGCTCCGTCTACGTCGGCAAGTGGCACGTCACGGGCCGGAACGTCCGCGAGAGCTTCGACGTCCTCACCGAGGGCCACGGCATCGGCGAGCACGGCGACGCCGCCATTGCCCGTGCCGCCGAGGGATTCCTCCGCAACGCCGGCGGCGACAAGCCCTTCTTCCTCAACATCGGCTTCCTCCAGCCCCACGACATCTGCTACTGGCTGTTCAGGAACACCCTGCCCCTAGAGGAGTGCCCGTACGGCGTCGCCGACGAGGAGCTCCCGCCCCTCTACGACAACTGGGCCTACGACCCCCGAGAGCCCGAGTTCTTCCGCCAGCACTGGCGCGACTCCGGCGCGGCGCTCCACATGGCCCAATGGAAACCCTGGCAGTGGCGCTACTACCGCTGGGCCTATGCCCGCCATGTGGAGATGGTCGACGCCCACATCGGCCGGGTCATCGACGCCCTGGATGACTCCCCCTTCGCCGACAACACCCTCCTCGTCTTCAGCTCCGATCACGGGGACGGCATGGGGCGCCACCGGATGTTCTCCAAGATGTTCTTCTACGAGGAGGCGGCACACGTGCCGTTCATCGTGCGCTTCCCCGAGCGCGTCGAGCGCGGGCTGCAGGATGACGAGCACCTCGTGTCCGGTCTCGACCTCGCGCCCACCCTATGCGACTTCGCCGGCATCGACGCGCCACCCAAGGCCAGAGGCCGCAGCCTCCGGCCCATCCTCGAGGGACGCGAGACCCCGTGGCGCGAGTACCTCGTCAGCGAAGCCCACAGGCGCGGCCGCATGGTCCGCACTCCCGACTACAAGTGGATCACCTACGAGGGCAGCCCCACCGAGCAGCTCTTCGACATGCGCGCCGACGCCGGCGAGCAGCTGAACCTCGCGGCCGAGGGCGGCAGGGAGGACGTCATCGCCGACCACCGGCGGATGCTCGAGGAGTGGGATCGGCTCCTCGAGCATCCCGAACTGACGCCGGCCGGCTGATCGCCGGCCCCCCTCCGCCAGCCATGGCCTACCGGAACATCATGTGCAGCATCACCGGGTGGGCATAGATGGTGCACCGGCCCCACTGGCTCTGGTCCAGCCGTTCTGGAGCCTCGATACCGACCAGCGTGTCGCCCTTCGGACTCAGGCGGAGCCAGTAGTCAGGCAGCGGCTCGCTGTCGAGCGGCAGCCGCAGCAGGGCGTCCCCGGGCCACCCGAGCATCTCGCGCAACGCTTGCGCGCCTTGGGCATACACGCGATACGGGGTGAGCTGTGCCCGCTCCGACGGGTCGGGCGCCCGCAGATCCGACAACCATGTCAGGCTGGCGATGCGATCCGCCCGCATGGTCCACAGCACCATGGGCAGATCAGAGCCTTCATTGCTGTCGTCGGTCTGCTGGACGATCCCCACCAGCGTGTCGCCGACCTTCCAGGCTACGCAGGGGCCAGCGAGCCCGGGCAGCAGTCGGGTGAGCCCCTGGGGCGGCGAGTCCACGGTGGGCAGCGACTGGCCCTCGGGCACGCGGGGCGCGAAGGTCACCCCCTCAGGCTGTTTGATCTGCGCCACGGTGGCAACGTGCTTCCGCGCCTGCTTGGCGTCGACCAAGCCCGTGTACGTGGTGGCGGGCTTGCGGGGCGAACTGTACCGCATCACCCTGGTGGTGAGCGGGTGCTCTGCCGCGCGCTCGATCAGGGGCGGCTGCTCGCTGACCGTTATCACACTCACCACGTGATAGGCGGGCCGAAGGCACACGGCGATCACCCAGTACTCCCCATCGCTCCAGCTCACGACGCAGTCGGGCCAGCGATTGCTGCAGGAGACGGCGCCGTCCACCTCGGCCAAGACCCGGGGATACGGGTGCATCGTCTGGGTCCACAGCACGCCGCCCTTATGCTCGCGTTCCGTCATCTTCCCGGTGCCCGCCGTCCCCGGCGGCCAGTTGAGCGCCCGTGCGCACGCCCGAGCCAGAGTGCGTGCCGGAAGGGGGTTCGACGCCCGGGCCACGAAGGTCGCCATGTCGGCCTCCAGATGGAGAACACAGCCCAGGTCCGCCGTCTTGCCGCCCCCGAGAGCGAGGCTGGCCCGGTACTGCCACTCGTACCGGTGCCACGTGAAGAGCTTGCCGCCCTCTGGACCGGGCGTGGAGGTGCGGGTGATGGAGACTGCGGACGGGTCCGGGCGCAGCTCTTCGACGAACAGCTCGGCAATCACTCCCTGGCAGTCGGCCACGACGTGCGCGCGCGTGGCTGCCGGAACCTGGATCGGCTGATGGGCCGGCCGCCCCTCCCCCCAGGGCTCGGGCGCTTCCACGCTCCCCCAGCCCTTGGCGGCGAGGGACAGGCCCTGGCACGTCCTGATCGTCTCCGCCAAGTCAATGGCCATGCTGGGCGCGGGGCAGAGCACGGCGATCACAAGAACAACCCAGAGAACTCTGAGACACGCGCGCGAACGCCGAACTGCCATGTTCGTCACTCCTGTCGCTCACCGCTTGCGGGCCTGGCCGCCATCATCAAGAGCCTGCCTAGTACACCACTGTCCACGCCAACCGGGCGTCTCGGTACCCCAGGTCATTCGGCTCCGCTGCGGGATCAACCAGCCCCACGGTCACCGCCCACGCGACGCGAAGGCGGGCCGTCGCGTCGTACGTCGAAAGCCACATGCTCACATAGTCATCATCGACTTGTCGCATAAGGGTCACTAGGTCACTAGGCGTCTGGTCGGCTGGCAGAATATGGCCTTCAATAAAGGGAGCGATCGGCGCATCGACATCCTCCCACAACGGATAGCGAGCCGGATCGGGCAGGAGGGCGCTGAGTTCGGCGGCGATCTCCGGGTCTGTGCTCCACCATGCCTCCTCGGCGGCGGCAACCCAGGGAGCGTTGGCGGCTTCGAGATCCCGCTCCAGCCGAGTCGGTCCGTCCTCCAGGATGCGCGCCCGGAGGAACCCGGCGCGTACCACCGCCTCCACCGCGTCGGACCATGGGACGGGCCCGCCCGTCGAGCGGATCCGGTGCCCCGCCAACTCGCGCTCTACCGTCAGCCCGCCGATGGCCCCCGGCAGAGCCCCCAGCAGGTCGTCCAGGGTCAGCCCGTCCAGATCGGCCAGGACGACCTCCTCCCCGGTGGCCGCCAAGGCCTCGAGTATCAGCGGTAGGCCGTCGGGCAGCGGGTCCGACCGCTCGCTCATGTGGGCGCTCCATGCCGTCAGCCCATCGTAATCAGGGCCCAGCCCCTGCTCGACACGGTCCTGCCACTCTGTGGTCACCTCGCCCGAGGGGAGCGTGGGCCCCAGGGCGACCGCGGCCCACGGCCCGGGAAGATGGATCAGGTCCACGGTGAGCCGGCTTCCCGCCGGCGTCGTGCACTCGATCCGAGGCGTCGGATCTACGCGGAGGGCGATCTGCTGGCTAGCTTGAAGCAGGTCGGAGAGGCCCAACACCGGCGTCCAGTTCTCCTGATCCTTCAGTGTGCGGAGCGCCACCGGAGGGAGCTGGTCACGGGGGAGGGTGAGGTCATACACCTCCTCTTCGTGGTACAGCATGGTGGGCGGTGAGGTCATGGTCGGCTCCACCCACTGGGGCTGCACTTGCAGTAAGGGCTCCAGTTCCGCGCGCAACTCCGTCACGTCAACCGTGCGGCCCTCTGCCAGCAGGGCCATGCGCTCAGGCCCCAAGGCTCGCAGCGCGGGGAGAGCGGGAGTGGTCGCTATCCGATGGTGGCCTGGGCCCAGGTTCTCGGGCATCGAATCGCCCGCCTCGATGGCCGGCCTCAGAACCAGCACCCCGGAGTCCAGCGTCTCCGCCACCAGCCGCTCGGCCTCGAGCTCGGACTCCAGGTACTCCCACACCGCCTCCCCCTTAGGCGCGCCCGGAGGCGCGAGGCACACCGTCCCCGCCCCCTGAGCGCGCGGGCCCATCGCGTTGGCTCGCTGGATCGTCGGGTCGATTGACCCGACCTCCTGAGCGCCCGGGCCCATCGCCATAGCGCACCAGACAGCTAAGATCAGCGCGAACGCCGCGCCCTTGACGCCCCTCGCGAGTGTCTTTCCGAACATCATGGATCCCCCCTCGACGCCGTGCGACAGCCTCGATCCCATAAAGCGACACGTACTATGCCTCTATAGACACCGCTTCCCAGCGTTTGTACCGATACAGTGTCCCTCAGTCCCCCGGCCATTACAGGCCCGAGGCCGTTCCGCCGACCCTCCGCAACGGCGCCGGCGCCCTCACTCCTCCGTCAGGTCGTAGACCCGCACATAGTCGACATAGAACGGGTCCGGCAGATCGGCCTCCTTGATGTCGCCCGCCCAGGTGCCGATCTCGTCGCTCAGTTTGATGTAGAGCGGCTCCTCGCAGATGCCGCCGTCGCTCGTCCGCCATACCTCCTTGCCGTCCACATAGAAGATGTAGGCGTCATCCGACCACCACAGGCCGTAGGTGTGCCATCCGTCCGTCAGATCCGGGACACGCGAGATCCACCCCGCCGACATGTGCTCGTCGCCATAGCCGTCCCAGTGGATGGCATGGTTGACTTGATCGTCGAGCGAGAACTTCTCGAAGATGTCGATCTCCGCGCCGTTGACGGCGCCCTCGCCGAGATTCCCTTGGCACGCGTTGTAGAGCCAGAAGGCCGACCAGTGCCCCACGCTCCGCTGGAGCATCACCCGGGCCACGAAGTACCCCTTCGCCTTCTCGTACTTGCCCCGAGTCCGCACGCAGCCGTCGACGAACTCATCGCCGTCCTGGAAGCAGTTGATGATCAGTTCCCCGTTGCCCGTGAGGCTGATCGCGTCGGGCCGCCACCAGCCATCCCGCCGGGCGTAGGCCGCGGGGATCTCCCACTTGGTCGTGTCCAGCTCATCGCCATCGAACTCGTCGTTCCAGACCAGCTCCCACTTCATCCCCGCAGGCGGCTCGGGCAGCTCGTCGGCGGGCTCCAGTTCTCGCTGGGCGAGGGCGACGCCGGCGACCACCAGGGGTATCGCGAACATCGCCAGTGTGGTCCACTTCATGGTAGGGCCTCCTCGGCATTGATGGACGCCCACTTCGCTGTGGCGGGGCTAATACCTGGCAGCCGCGAGAACTCGCGGGCTTGAACTAGGGCGCCGGGGGTGGAGGAGGCGAGGGGCCGGCCGCCGCTAAGGCGATGCGCCCATCATGCCCCCGCCATGATCCCCCCGAATACCAGGGCGATGAACACGAAGTAGATGCAGACGGCCACGAGGGCGAGGGACATCAGGATGACGCACACGAGGCCCAGCCAGTAGGCCGCCTTCGTCATCCCGCAGTTGGGGTACTGGGTGAGCGCGTTCTTCGCCATGAAGAAGGCGACGATGCCCGGGATGTGCGTCAGCATGCCGGTGATGCCGAGGATGGCGAGGATGAGCATCAGCACCGCGTTGGGGTGCTGCTCGTTCATGCCCCCACCTCGGTAGGCGGGCGGCGGCGTCGTCCCCGGTGGGGGGACGTAGGAGGGCGGGTACGAGGGCGGCGGAGGCGGCGGCGCATAGAGGTGGACGCCGCGCCTCAGGGCGTCCGCCAAGCTGAGAGCGAGGGCGCTTATGGCGGCCTACCTCCCATCCCAACGGCCGAGACCGCTAGAGAGCGGGAGGCGGGCCGCGCCTGCCTCCCGCGAGTCTGCTAGCCTTGCCACCCCTGCGTCTAGGGCGACGCCGAGCTGAGGACCCCGCTGGCGCCCATGATCACGAAGATGACGCAGTAGATCGCGATACCGACGGCGGCGAGGATCAGGTTGATCAAGCCGAGCCAGTAGGCGGCCTTCGTCATCCCGCAGTTCGGGTACTGCATCTTCGCGCCCCTCGCCATGAAGAAGGCGACCCAGGCGCAAGGCGCGCAGACTACGTAACCGAGTATGGCGAGGATGAGCATCGTCACCGCATTGGGCGCCTGCTCGTTCATCCCCCCGCCCCCATACACGGGCGGCGGGGTCGTGCCGGGCGGTGGCGGCGCCCCCGGAGGAGGCGGCGGGGCCGAGTACCCTCCACCGCCGGGGGGTGGGGGCGGCGGTGGGGGCGGGGGTGGCGGCGGCGCGGCGAGGGAGATCCGGAACCGCAGCCAATCCATGGCGCTGGTCAGGGCGAGGGTCATACCTGCGTACCTCCGATCGGTTTGGGTCGCACCCAAGAAGGGGTCGCCAAGCGTCCCCACGAGGGAATACGAGCATAGCCATTCCGCTAGTTGTCGCCGTTCCGCGCTACACCTGCCGCGAAGCCGCCCCTTCAGCGTCCCGTTGGCTCCGGACGCGGCGGCGGCCTATAGGTCACGCGCGAACGGGGGCACACCACAAAACCGACCCCTTGAATGGGCCGGGCGCGAGCAGACGAAACCCACACGAACTACTCCGTCGCGGCCCCTTGTCCTTTCGCCTTCGCCTTCTTCGTCGCGCTCGCCTTGGCTGCGGGCTTGGCTTCAGGCTTGGCCGCGGCGGACTCCTCTTCCGAGGCCGCCTTCCGAGCCGCGGCGGCTCGCGGTCGGCCACGCCTCCGGCTCTCCTTCGCCTCCGCCTTCTCCTCCAGCTCCTTGGCCTGCTTGCGGCACTCCGGGCAGCAGTAACGGGTTACCGCACGCTTGTCGAGCGACCTCAGGAAGAGCTTCGCGCGTTTGTGCGCCCCCGCGTCGCACTTCGGGTTCCCGCACCGCACGATGTCGCACTGCTCGCCCCGCAGCGCCGCGAGGATCAGATGGGCGAACCCGACGACCTGCTGGTGCGCCGGCGGGTTCAGGTTCTCTTGCTCCACCCGCTGCACGGTAGAGCGGCCACCCTGGTTGCCGAGCTGGTAGTGGGCGGGGCGCGACGGACGGAGGAGCCGGTTGAAGACCTGTCGGTCGGTCTCGGTGATCCGTAGCGACAGCGGCGCTCCCTCGTCCTGGCCGGGCTGGGTCCGCGCCTCCACGTACGCATGAGCTACCGACTGGACGGCCCGAACCCGCGCGATCAGCGCCTCGCGCCGCGTCACCGTCATCGTTCGAAGCGCGGGAGGCGCGTTCGCCCCGTGAGCGTGGGACATGGTGTCCCAGTTCAGAAGCGTCTCGGCCAGTTCGAGGTCGAGCTCTGGGGTGCTCACCGCTTCATCCCTCCCTGGAGTGATGCTAACCTTCACTCTCCCTATATATTCGAGCCAACGAGAGCCGATACCTGTCAGGTAGCCGCGACCAACTCCTGCCCGAGCCAACGGGCGGCCACCGCGGCTGATTCATTTCGCGAAATCGCCCTGTTTACAGTGTCACTTCCGGTTTTTGCCGAAAACCGGTCGATGGGCTTCACTTGTCACAAAACACGTCGTTTGCCAAAAATAGGTCTCTAGCCCTTGGGCCCCAAGCCTTAGAGGCCTGTCAAAGTGGCCTTTTCGAGCCTCCGTTTTTGCGAAAGGTGCCTCTGTACTTATATAAGGCGCGCGTGTCTGGAGGGGACCCCTGCGGACGCCCGCCACGCCGAAAGGCGCAGTTTCATCACTCGATATCGTGATGCGTCTCGAATCTCGGAAAGGAGGATGACGTCAGGACCGGCGCGTGCCGTAGTCCTCGATGAGCTGGAGGTAGAGAAGCGCGTTCTCCACGGGCACGTTGTGGGGGATGTGGTTGCCCACGGCGAAGAAGTAACCGGGGCAGCGCCGCCCCAGCTCCCAGCAACGCTCGACCTCTGCCCGCACCTCGGCGGAACCGCCGAAGGTCAGGGCCCGAGTGTCCACGTTGCCGATGATGACCTTGGACTCGCCGTACTCCCGCACGATGAGTTCCAGGTCGGTGAGGGGCTCGAAGATGAACCCATCGGCCCCCGCCGCCGCCAGGTCATGCACGAAGGGCGTGAAGTCGCCGTCGGAGCAGAAGAGGACCTTCTTCCCCGCCGACTTCAGGATGTCCCACAGCCGCTCGTACCGCGGGAAGACGTACTGCCGGTACCACTCGGGCCGGAACACGGGGCCGCTCGTCCACACGATGTCATCGTGGCAGATGAACACCGGCGCCGTGGTCTTGGCCCAGGCGCGGAAGTTAGCTTCGGAGATACGGTAGAACCCCTCCAGCACCGCGTCGAAGCCTTGGGGATCCATGCCTCCCGCCGTGAGGAACAGGTCCCAGCCGAAGGCGGCGATACAGGCGGAGAACACCGTCTTGTAGTAGCCGCCCGTGTAGATCTGGTTGGGGTAGGCGGCTTGGGCCGCATCCCAGCGCTCCTGGAAGTAAACGGCGCGCTCGTCCACATCGGGCACGCCGTAGACCTCATCCGGCCGAAAGGCGAGAACCTCGTCCGCGTCGGCGAAGGGGCACGAGATGTCGGCATCGTAGTCCGTCCCGCCCTCTTGGAACACCGCGTGGCCCATGTTCGTGGTGGGACCCACCCAACCCGGGCCGTCGTCGGTGCTCCAGAGCAGATCGTAGTTCGTCGCGTCGTAGAACCGCCGCCACGCGGAGGGATCCTCCCGTGGATCGACACCTACGACCGCCTTCACGAGCCGAGGGTGCGAGCAGTACTCCGTGTGGGGAATGGTGTCGGGCATTCGGAGGTGGATGGCGTCCCAGCCGCGCTGATAGCTCATGTGGCGCCTCCCGCCTCCGCCCGATTGCTACTCCATGCTCCGGGCGGTCAGCGTCGTCAGAGCCTCCGCCATGCGCGGGCTCAGGCGCCGGGGCCGGCGGGTGTCCAGGTCGACGCAGGCGAGCCAGACCATGGCTCGCCCCACGGCCGCCTCCGACCCCTTCTCGTACATGCGGTGGTCGAGGCGGAAACGCACCCGCCGGATCTCCGTGACCTCGGTGGTCACACAGAGCACCTGCCCGTAGCGCGCCGGGCCCTGGTAGTTGATGTCGATGTGGGTGACGGGGTAGAGGTAGCCCTGCTCGAACTCCTCGCTGATGACGAGGCCCACCGACTCGACGGCCTGGGTCCGGGCCTCCTCCAAGTACCGCAGCATGGTCCCGTAGTAGACGACGCCGGCGGTATCCGTGTCGGCGAAGAGCGGTCTGATCTCCGTGGTGTGGATGGGCACGCAAGCTCCCCCTCGGTTCAGCGATGACGACGCGCCTCGGCACATTCTGCGCCGAAGCGCGCTTCCCTTCGCTACCAGGGGTCCATCGGGTCTGACTCGGTGGCCACGGCGACGCCGAAGGCCTCCGCCAGGCCCTGGGCGGCGGAATCCATGTGCTGGCCCTCCACCAGGCAGGACACGGAGTTGTACGCGTCCGCCAGTTCGAGGATCTCGATCTTCCGGCTTCGTAGGCACCCTACGATGCGCCAGAGGACGCCAGAGAGGTCGCGCATGGCCGGGGCGACCACCGACACGAGGGCGCACTCCCGGGCCATGGCGTACCGCATGTGCACCTGCTCGAAGAGAACCTTGACGGCTTCCACATCCTCGATCGCCACGCAGAAGCCGAGGCACTGGTTGTGGATCTTGATGAGGAACAGGTTGATGCTCTGATCGGCGAGGAGGCCGAAGATGTCCGCCATAGACTTCCGAGGAGCGTCACAGTAGGCCGAGAACTGGGCAACCCCGGGCCGGACCGAGATATGGGTGACGCCACGCTCGCGCTCGAAATCCAGAGAGGGGTCCGTCTCGGCCGGCGCTACCGGGAAGGTCTCTTTGATCACGCCTGCACCTCCTGAAGCTCCTCGACGCTCCGCGCCGACTCCGAGCCCTCCTGCGGCTCCAGCCGGTTCGTGATGTGGCAGAGCCAACGGTCGTCATCGCGCTCGGGGCGATCGGCGCGGTAGTGGGCGCCGCGCGATTCCTCGCGCCGCAGCGCGCCGCGGGCGATGAGCCAGCCGACGGTGAGCATGTTGGCGAGCTCCACGCCCCTGCGCGTCAGCGTCGGCTTCCGGTAGCGCGCGAGCTGGGCTTCGATCTTCGACAGCGCCTCCTCCAGGCCCTCCCGGCTGCGGATGATGCCGACCTTGCTCCACATGAGCTCCCGGAGGTCGTCGATGGCCTGGTCGATCTCCTCGGGCGGCGGGGCCGGCGGCGCCGGCTCCCCGTGGGGCGGGTGGGCCGCCCGGAGCTGCTCCTGGGCCTCCGTCCGCGACCGTCTGGCCGCCGACAGGCCCGAGAGGGAGCCGAACACCAGGCCCTCCAGCAGGCTGTTGGAGGCCAGGCGGTTCGCGCCATGCACCCCCGTGCAGGAGCACTCGCCCGCCGCCCAGAGGCCGGGAAGGCTGGTGAGCGAATCCGCGTCCACCCGCACCCCGCCCATGTGGTAGTGGGCCGCGGGCGTCACCCGGATGGGCTCCCTGCGCGGGTCCATCCCCTGGGTCAGGCACGCCCGGAGGATGGTCGGGAAGCGGCGCTCGAACTTCTCCGCCCCGATGGGCGAGCAGTCCAGCAGAACGTGGTTCGTGCCAGCGCGCTGGCATCGGTCGTAAATGGCCCGCGCCACCACGTCCCGGGGTCCGAGCTCGGCCCGGGGGTGGTACTCGGGCATGAAAGCGACGCCGTCGGCATCCCTCAGGATAGCGCCCTCGCCGCGAACGGCCTCGCTCACCAGGAACAGGGGGTTGTCAGCCGTGGCCAGGGCCGTGGGGTGGAACTGGACGAACTCCATGTCCGCCACCCGCGCTCCCGCCCGGTAGGCGGCGGCGATCCCGTCGCCCGTCGTCACGAGGGGGTTCGTCGTGCGCGAGTAGACCGCGCCGATGCCCCCGCTGGCAAGCACCGTCTGGCGCGCGAGCACCACGGAGAGCTGCTCCGTGTCCAGATGGAGCAGCAGGGCGCCGATGGCGTGGCCCTCGGCGACGAGCAGGTCCACCAAGAGGGTGCGCTCCCGAAGGGCGATGCCCACCTGGAGCCGGGCGGCCTGGGAGAGCGTCCGGTGGATCTCCCTGCCCGTGGCGTCCCCGCCCGCGTGGGCGATGCGGCGGCTCGAGTGGGCCGCCTCCTGGCCCAGGGCGAGGGCGCCGTTCGCCTCATCGAACCGCGCCCCGAGGTTGAGCAGCTCCCGGATGCGCTCCGGGCCCTCGTTCACGAGGCGCGAGACCGTGTGGCTGTCCGAGAGCCCGTCGCCGGCGGCAAGGGTGTCGCTCGCGTGAAGCTCCGGGGAATCCTCGGGGCCCAGCGCCGCCGCGACGCCGCCCTGAGCATAGGCCGTATTATTCTCGGCGATGGTGTCCTTGGTGATGACGACCACGTGGCTCGTGGGCGCCGCGGCGAGGGCGCACGAGAGCCCGGCGATCCCGGTGCCGATGATGAGCACATCGCAGTGGGCACACGGGAGCATCGTGAGATCCATGTCGAACAAGTGCGTGCGGATCAACTCTGAGCATCCTCTTCAGCGATGACCTGGGGGGGAAGCATCTCATCCATGCTGCCCGAGCGGAGGCCTGCCAGATCCAGGGTCACGTAGTTCAGACCGAGGGCCCGCAATCCGTCAACGACTCGCGGGCGCACGTCACTCTGGCACAGCTCCGCGAGTTGGTCCAGTGGAGCCTCGATCCGCGCGGTGTGGTCATCGACGAGCCGGACCCGGAGACGCTCGATGCCGAGGCCCCGGATGAGCTCCTCCGCGGCGCCCACCCGCTGGAGCCGCGCCTCGGTCAGCGGCATCCCGTAGGGCAGCCGTGTCGCGAGGCACGGGGACGCCGGCTTGCGGGCCGTCGGGAGGCCCAGGCGAGCGGACAGCTCCCTGACCTCCGCCTTGTTGAGTCCCGCCTGCCTCAGGGGCTGGAGGATGCCCAGTTCGGCGCAGGCCCGGAGCCCGGGCCGGTAGACGCCGAGGTCGTCCGCCGTGGTGCCATCCGCCACCTCCGCCAGATCCCGCTCCCGGGCGATGGCGAGCAGCGACGCGAACAGGGAGCGCTTGCAGTGGTAGCAGCGGTCGGGCGCGTTGGCCGCGACCAGGGGATTCGCGAGAGGCGTCGCCTCGATGGTGAGGTGCTCCGCGCCGAGAGCCCGGGCCAGGGCCGCGGCTTCGACGGCCTCGCCCGGCGGGTGCATGGCCGACCTGACCGTGACGGCGAGCACTCGCTCCGACCCCAGGGCATCCAGGGCGGCGCGCAGCGCCAGGCTCGAGTCCGCGCCACCGGAGAAGGCGACGAGGACCGATCCCCGCTCCGCCAGGACAGCCTGTAGGGCTCGGTGCTTGGCGTCCGGACCGTCCGCTGGCATGGAGACCTCCCGTCGGTCGCTTAGGGCTCGATGAGCGCCTTGACCCGCTCCATCGCGCCCGAGTGCATGGCGGCCATGGCCGCGGGCGTCCCATCGAGGCTGATGCGGAGGGTGATGAGGGGCTCGAGGCGCAGCCGCCCCGCGCCCAGGGCCTCCAGGGCGGTGAGCCACTCGTCCTCCTCGGCCCGGGGGCCCCAGAGGGCGTTCCAGACGCCCACGAGGGTCAGCTCCCGGCGGAGGGCCTGCCAGTAGTCGTACTGGCCCAGGTGGATGTCGCCCGAGGGGTTGCCCAGGAGGATGACTCGGCCCCGGGGCCGGCAGAGGCGCATGGACTGGGCGATGGTCGCCGCCACGCCCACGCCCTCGATGACGATGTCCGCCCCGAGGCCGCCCGTGTGGTCTCGGACCCATGACTCGGGATCCACGGCGGTGGGATCCGCCGCCTCGAACCCGAGTTCGGTGGCGAGGGACCGCTTCGTCGCGGTGCGGCTCAGCCCGAGGACTCGGGCCGCGCCAAAGGCCGCGGCCCACTGGCCCAGGATCAGGCCGATGGGCCCCAGGCCGATCACGCACACCGTCCGATCCTCTACCTCGCCGGCCATCCGCAGCGCATGGAGGGCGATGACCGAGGGCTCGACGAGGGCCGCGACGTCGAGGGGAACCCCCTCGGGGACTCGGTACAGGTGGCCCAGGGGAGCGACGACGAACTCGGCGAACCCGCCGTCCCGCCGCGACCCGATGTAGTCATAGGCGGAGGCGAGATTGGGGAGACCCCGAGCCACCATGGGATCGTCGACGGCGGGGAGCATCGGCTCGATGACCACGTGATCGCCCACGGCCCACTCGCCCGAGGGGCCCGCGATCTCACGCACGATGCCCGAGATCTCGTGGCCCGGGACGAGGGGAAGCTGATGGGGAGTGTAGTCGAAGGTACGCCCGAGGTCGGAGCCGCAGATGCCGCAAGCGGCGACCTCGATGAGCGCCTCGCCCGCCTTGGGGACGGGCATCGGCACGTCCTCGCACCGGATGTCGCCTAGGCCGTGAATGACGCACGCACGCAAGGGATCTCCTCCTCCGGGAAGGGATTCTGCCCCGCGCCGCCCATATGCGGCAAGGGTGATTCGGCTCCGGAGGAAGGTCTTGGCGGCCCCGGAGGCCGATTTCCGTTGGTGCGGGGCGGCGCTCGGGAGTAGCGGGCCGAGGCTGCGGCACAAAGGTGTCCCTTGGGGGAACCGCGTTTGTTTCTCCTCGTCATAAGTCCAGGCGGAGGTGATCGGGGGCGTAGAGTCCCCGACCCCGATCCCGATCGCGCGTTGCTGGAACGGGCGCGCGATGGGGACATGAACGCCTACGGCGAGCTGATTCAGGAGCACGAAGGACGAGTCTACGGGATCGTCTGCCAGTACGTCAGGGACGAGGAGGAGGCGCGGGATCTGACCCGGGAGGTCTTCTATAAGGCCTACCGGTCCCTCAGCAAGTTCCGGGGGAACAGCCGGTTCTCGAGTTGGATCTGCCGCATTGCCATCAATCGGAGCATCGACCACCTCCGGCGCCGCAGGAATGTGCGCATGGAGTCCCTCGACGCTCCCATCACCACCGATGGCGGCGGCGAGGTGGAGAGGGAGTTGCCCGATAGCTCTCCCTCGCCCGAGGATCTCCTGACCCGGGACGAGCTGGCGACCAAGATCCGGGAAGCGGTCGAGCAGCTCTCGCCCAAGCTCCGGACGGTGACGATGCTCCGTGAGTACGAGGGACTGTCCATCGAGGAGATCGCGGACGTGCTCGGGGTCTCCTCCGGAACGGTGAAATCGAGAATCTTCCGCGCTAGGGAACGTCTGCGCGGTCTCCTTGCGTCCTACGTTGGGGACAGTGATAGCGATGGCAGTGAAGAAGTGCTGTAGAACCTACAAAGCGGACATCATCGAGTCCATAGACGGGTGTCTGGACGCGGACAGGCGCGAGCGGCTCGAGAGCCACCTCTCGGTATGCCCTCGTTGCCGGGATCTGGCCCGCGGCCATGAGCGTATCCACACGCTCGTGGCCGCGGCTAAGCCCACCCACGCGCTCCGTGGATCCGTAGCGCCCGAGGTGCTCGCCATGGCGCGGGAGTCCGGCTCCCAGAGGCACGGCGCCGCGCTCTTTTGGGCGGGCGTTGGAGCCACGGTGGCCGCGGCGGCGATCGCCGTGTCGCTTCTCTGGCGCCCGGCTGGTCCCGCTGTCCAGCCCACGCCGGGGGCGCCCGGCACGGGGTCCTCGGTGGCCTACAGCCAGCCGCTCAGCGTCGATCTCTGCGCTCGGGAGCATGCCCGGGCCAGTCTCTCCTTCGCGCCGGCCGACCGAGCCGCATGGTCCCTCGCCCTTGCACAGAGCAATCTGCGCATCCAGGAGTAACCACGGAGATGGCAAGGAGTGTAGTGGCGGTGTCGAGATCGCCCCGACTGTCTTGGTTAGCTCTGCTGCTTGCCGCCGTGGGCGCGGCCTACGCGGCGCCCCCCGAAGCGCCACCCTCGATAGCGGCGCTGACGGTGTGCCAGCCCGTCACGGCGGACCTTCTCACCAAGGCCTTCACCGCCCACGACACGATCATCTACTATGCCCAAGGAGAGATCCGGGACAGCGCGAACGGCGGCGGACCCACCACCGTCCGCATCTATCGCAACGGCCGCCAGGACCTCACCCGGAGGGAGTACTACGCGCCCGGCCAGCCGGATGTGGTCATCATCGAGCGAGGGCGCGAGCGCTGGCAGAAGCAGCCCGATGGAAGCTGGCTGCATGAGAACCTTCTGCCGCAGATGCTGATCGGCTTCGCTCAGCGGCTCGATCTGCTCACCGCGAACTACGCGATCGAGCCCGCGGGCGAGCGCACCATCGCCGGCAGGCAGTGCTGGGGCTACAACATCCTCCCCAAGGCCTCGGGCAATCCCTCGCGGCTCATGTTCATCGACGCCGAGACCTACCTGCCTCTCCGTACCGAGAACGTGAACGGCTTGGGCGATCTCGTCAGCGTCACGAACTACTCCGAGGTGCGCTACGTGGACTCCCTGGACGCGGACCTCTTCCGCGCCCCCTCGGGCAACGTGGAGGACGACGGCATCGAACGCGAGGGGCCCATGAGCAAGGTCGATGCCGAGGCCCAGACCGGCTTCGCCGTGCGCGAGCCGGATTACGTGCCCGACGGCTACCGCTTCGCGGGGGCCTTGACGCTCAGGCAAGGCCGGAGCGTCGCGGTGCACATGCAGTGGTTCGATGGCCTGTCGATCATCTCGCTCTTCAAGCAGCGATCCGGGGGGACCCTGCCCTCGGGCAGCGGGTGGACCAGGCACCACGCCAACTCGGTGAGCTGGACCTCCGACGGCTTCTCCTATCAGCTCATGGGCGACATCATCCCCGCCGAGCTGTCTCGGATGCGCGACTCAGTGCGCTAGTCCCGAAGCCCGAGCGAGACCTCCGATGACGGCCGGCGCGGCCCCCCCGCGGCGGCCGCGTCGCCGACATTGACACCAACACCCCGAGCGCATAAAGTGAGACGAGGCTAACATCGTGGGGGCGGGACGCGCCGTGACGGTGCCGCTCTCCTCCAGCATGGAGGACTACCTCGAGGTCATTCACGAGCTCTCGGGCGACGGAGACACCCACTTTTTTTGCGTCGGTATTGACTCCAGCATCCCGAGCGCATAAAGTAAGACGAGACTAACATTGTAGGGGCGGGACGCGCAGTGACGGAGCCACTCTCCTCCAGCATGGAGGACTACCTTGAGGTCATTTATGAGCTCGCGGGCGATGGCCGGGGGGTTCGGGTCAAGCAGATCGCGGACCACCTGGGCGTATCCCTACCCTCCGTAACCTCGGCTCTGAGAACCCTCAGCGATGCGGGCCTCGTGACCCATGAGCGCTACCGCCCGGTCGAGCTGACGCCATCGGGCAGGGCCCGGGCCGACGCCCTCGTGAACCGGCACGACGCCCTCGTCCGGTTCCTCACCGAGATCCTGCTCGTGGATCTGGAGACGGCGGAAGGGGAGGCCTGCCGGATGGAGCACGCCATCGGGCCGGTCACCCTTCAGCGGTTGGTGAACTTCCTGCAGGCCGTCCAACGGTGTCCTCGGGGCAACGCGGAGTGGCTGAACCGGCTCCACGCCCGATGGCGGGGGCAGACCTGCGAGGAGCCGTGTGAGCCGTGCGTCCTGGTGCTGGAACCGCCGCTGGAGGGGGTTCCCACCCCGAACGGCCATGGCGCGGAGCCGGGTCGGGGGCTCATGCCGCTCTCGAGCGTGGGGCCGGGCGTGCGGTGTACCGTGCGGCACATGCGCGGCAGAGGCCCCAGCCGACGGCGCCTCGCCGACATGGGCATCTGCCGGGGCGTGCCCTTGGAGATCAAGAAAGTGGCGCCGCTGGGCGATCCCATCGACATCAAGGTTCGCGGGTACCATCTCTGCCTACGGAAGGATGAGGCCGCCCAGATCATGGTCGAGGTGGCCGAGTCGCCGCGCCAGCCTACCCACTGAGAGGAACTCCCCATGGCCGACCCACTTGTCATCGCCTTTGCGGGCAACCCGAACTCGGGCAAGACCTCCCTGTTCAACGCCCTCACCGGCGCGCGCCAACATGTGGCGAACTACCCCGGCGTGACCGTCGAGGTCAAGCATGGCCGACACGTACTCACCGACGGCACCGAGGTCCGCCTCCTGGACCTCCCCGGCACCTACAGCCTGACCGCCTACTCCGCCGAGGAGCGGGTCGCTCGGGAGGCCTTGCTGGAGCGGCAAGCCGTGGCCATCGTCTGCGTCATCGACGCGTCGAACCTGGAGCGCAACCTCTACTTGCTCACCCAGCTCGTAGAGCTCGACATCCCCGTCGTCGTGGCTCTGAACATGGTGGATGAGGCGGAGCGGCTGGGCCTCGTCATCGATACCCGGCGACTGGAGAAGTTGGTCGGCGTCCCCGTCGTGCCCACGGTGGGTCGGCGCGGGGACGGCGTCACGGAGCTCATCGAGGCCGCCGTGAAGGTGGCGCGAGAGGGGCGGCGGCCCAAGCCCTTCACCCTCAGCTCCCACGTCGAGGAGGCTGTGGCTGAGATCTCGCCCCTCGTGGCGGATCTGGACGGGTTGGAGCCAGGCCGGAAACGGTTCCTCGCCCTGAAGCTCCTGGAGCACGACCCGGAACTCGTGTCAGGCGCCCACCATCGCCTCCCTCAGGAGGTGCTCGACCGGGTCGAGGAGGTGCGGGCCGAACTGGAGGAGCACCTCGGGGAGGACCCGGAGATCCTCGTGGCCGACGACCGCTACGGCATCGCCGCTGGGGTCGCCCGGGAGGTGGTGGGTCGCAGCACCCAAGGCCGCGCCCGCACGGCGGAGCGGGTGGACTCGATCCTGACGAACCGCGTGCTGGGTCTGCCCGTGCTCGTGCTCATCATGTGGGGGCTGTTCGAGGGCGTCTTCCGCATCGGTGGGCCGCTGTCGGAGGGCATCGAGGTGGCCTTCGGCTGGTTAGGGGCGACCCTCTCCGAGTCGATGGCCGATGGCCCACTTCGATCTCTCGTTGTCGACGGAGTGATAAGTGGCGTCGGTGGCGTGCTCGTGTTCATCCCCCAGGTTATGCTCCTGTTCCTGGGTATCGCCCTCATGGAGGATACCGGCTACCTGGCTCGGGCCGCCTTCGTCGTCGATCGGATCATGCACGCCTTCGGGCTGCACGGGAAGTCCTTCATCCCCATGCTGCTGGGGTTCGGTTGCTCGGTGCCGGCCATCATGGCGACCCGGGTCCTGAGTGACCCCAAGGACCGGCTCACAACCATCCTCGTCGTTCCTTGGATGAGCTGCAGCGCTCGGCTCCCCGTCTACGCGCTCCTCATCGGCGCGTTCTTCCCCGCAGAGCGCGGGGGGGTGGTGCTGCTCTCGCTCTACTTCATGGGCGTGGCGCTGGCCCTCGTGGCGGCGCGGCTGTTCCGCTCCACCCTGTTCAAGGGCCCGAGCGAGCCCTTCGTCATGGAGCTGCCACCCTACCGGATGCCCACGGCGCGGGCGGTGGTGGTCCACATGTGGGAGCGCGCGTGGCTCTACGTGCAGAAGGCGGGGACGACGATCCTCGCCATGAGCCTCGTCATGTGGGCCCTCTCGAGCTACCCGAAGCCGCCGGCGGGCAGCGAGATCTCGGACCTCGAGTACAGCATCGCCGGTCGCGCGGGCAAGGTCATCGAGCCGGTCATGGCGCCCGCGGGGTTCGACTGGAAGCTGTCGGTGGCCGTCATCACGGGATTCGCCGCCAAAGAGGTTGTGGTCTCGTCTCTGAGCACCATCTACGGCGTTGGCGCAGACGCCGCGGAGGTGGGCGAACTGCCCAGCCTGCGCGAGTCCTTGCAGGCCGACCCCGCAATGAATCCCTTGGTCGCCTATGCCTTCATGGTCTTCGTGCTACTGTACATCCCTTGCATCCCCGCGGTAGCGGTTGTGGCGCGGGAGGCGGGAAGCTGGAAGTGGGCGGGGTTCCTCGTCCTCTGGACGACCGGCTCCGCCTGGGCCCTCGCGACCTTGGTCTATCAGGTAGGGCGTCTCGTCGTGGGCTGAGCGGCCGGAGGTCCGCCGGTAGCGCGTCGCGAATACCACTCCGATACCCCGTGCGGCAGGGCGTGTAGGTTCTCGTATGGCGGGGTCGAGGAAGATGGTAAACCGTCCCTCTATGCGGGGAACTCGCGCGACAACCTGGACCCTGGCCGTCCTGACGGGCGTCCTGACCCTGGCCGCCCGGGCACAGGAGCCGGCCGGAGAGGCGATGCTCCTCGGCGAGGTCATCGAGGTGAGGGCCGACGAGGAAACGCTGACCGAGGCGCCGCTAGCCGGCGCGCTCGTGCTCCTGGGACGAGGCATCCTCCTGGACACGGGAGGCGACGGCCGGGACGCGGTGGTCCCCTCGGAGGACCCCGCGCTGCGGCCGCCCGTCGAGCTGGCTCACACCGATGACGAGGGCCGCTTCGCCGTGCCGCTGCCGCCGGGGGAGGGCTCCCTGGACGCCCTGGTCTGGAAACCGGGCTACACGCCCGTGCTCCGGCAGGGGATCGGCCTGGGTGAGCGCGCCGTGTTCCGGCTCCAAGCCGGTGCGCCGAGTCAGCTCCACGTGTCCCTCGCTCTGCCCGATGGCCGCCTCGTGCTGCCCGCGCTGGCGGACCGGGTGGGCCTGCCGTTCGTGGATGCCGGCCTGGGCCTGCTGATCCCGCTGCCCGCGGGCTACCGGCGCCAGGGCGGCTCGGGCATGTTCACCGTCGCCCACTTCACGGACGGGCCTGCCGATGTGCTCATCCTGCGAGCGCCCTCACGGCTCGACCCCGGGGACCTGGCGGAGCTTCTCCGCCAGCAGACGGAGCGAACCATCGGCGCGCCACGGCTCGTGCGGGCCCACGACGTGCTCCTCGATGGCCGGCGGGCGAGCTGGCGCGAGTTCGAGGGCGAGGACGAGCGGGCGGCGATGATCTACGCCAGCCGCCGAAATGCCTCGATCGTGATCCTGTTCGCCGCGCCATCGGCGGAGTTCGAGGCGCGGCTCGCCGTCTTCGAGGAGGCCATCGCCGCGGCCCGCTTCCTCGGCGGGCCCGCGAACCGTCCCGAGTCGGGCGAGAAGGTCCGTGCCCGCGGGCTCGGCGTGGAGATGCTCTTCCCCAGTCCCTGGACGGTCACTCACGAGGATGATGGCCACCTGGCGGCACGGCTCGGCGGCGCGGGGGTGGAGTTCCACCTGCGGCCCTACGCCGACGAGGGGGACCTCAAGCAGGTGGCAACCGGGGCCGTCGCGGGCCTCGATACGGCGGAGATGACGGAGCCTCGGTGGATCCTGGTGGGCGGGGCCCCCGCCTGCGAGGTCACCGTCGAGGGGCGGGACCCGAGCATCGGGAAGTCCCTCTTCCGGCGCGCCGTAGCGATCCAGGCGGACCGGGAGATCCTGCTGGCGACCTTCGGCGGCCCCAGCGACGCCCGCGGGGAGAGCGAGGAAGCCATGGCGTCGGTTCTCGACTCGGTCGTGTTCATCGGCGAGAAGTAGACCGTCACGGAGGGATGCGGCATGGAGCGGATCGGCGTCGGCATCATCGGCGTGGGCCTCTTCGGCGAGAACCACGCGCGGCTCTACCGGCAAGACCCGCGCACGAAGCTGGTGGGCCTGTGCGACCTGAACACGGTCCGGGCCGACGCCCTCGCTCGGGAACTCGGCGTGGGGTTCGTGACCGGCTCCGCCGAGGAGCTTCTGGCGCGGGAGGACATCCAGGCCGTCTCCATCGCGACCCCGGACTTCGCCCACACCGGCCTGGCCCTGGCGGCCTTGGCGCGGGGGAAGCACGTGCTCTGCGAGAAGCCCCTCGCCACGAGCGCCGCGGAGGCGCGACAGGTGTGCCGCGTCGCCGCGGAGGCGGGGCGCACCCTCATGGTGGACTTCCACAACCGGTTCAACCCGCCGTTCCTGCAGGCGAAGGCGCAGATTGACGAGGGGGAGATCGGGCGGGTGCGGTTCATCCACATGCGCCTCTCGGACACCCTCTATGTCCCCACGCGGATGCTCTCGTGGGCGGGCCGGTCCTCGGTGGCATGGTTCCTGGGGAGCCACTGCGTCGACCTGGTCCGGTGGCTCACCGGCGCCGAAGTCGCTCGGCTCTACGCGCGATCGACCTCGGGGGTGCTCGCCCGGCGGGGGATCGATACGGCGGACCTGATCGTGGCGACCCTGGACCTCTCCGATGGCGGTGTAGCGGTGATCGAGAACTGCTGGATCCTCGGGGACAACGCGCCCTCGGTGGTGGAGTTCCAAGCGCACATCGTGGGCACGGAGGGGCACATCAACATCAGTGCCGCGCCGAGCCAGATGATCACGGTCTCCGCCGATGAGGGCCACCGCGCCCTGGACGTGCTCGCGGTGCAGAACACCCACGGGCGGCTGACCGGGTTCGCCATCGAGAGTATCCGGCACTTCGTGGATGTGCTCTGCGGCGAGGCGCGGCTGCTCGTGGATGGCCGGGACGGCGTGGCGGCGACGCGCGTCATCTGCGCGATTGAGGAGTCGGTGCGGGTGGCGTCGCCCGTCGAGCTGACCGTCGACTGGCCGTAGGGACAGCGCCGCCCCGAGGCGGCGCTGAAGGCCTCGACTGACCTCACCAGTGCGCTCTGACCTACCGGAAGGATGATAGTTTTGACCGCAATGAGACCTGTCCGAAGCAGTGGCCTGGCAGCCGCCCTGACCATCGTGGGAGTCCTCGCCCTCGCGGGCTCGGCCGCCGCGAAGGATCTCCGCTACACGGACATCCTGCGTGAGCTGACCGATCTGGACCGCCTGACGGTCTTCGAGCCCGGCGTCTTCGGCGGCCAATGCTCGAGCTACAGCCGCGAGGAGTACGTCGCGTGGGCGACCAACGCCGACTCCGGCAACTACATCCGCGTGGAGGAGAACGGCGAGGGCGTGCTCATCGACCAGGAGGGGCCTGGGTGCATCTTCCGCATCTGGTCAGCGAACCCGATGGGCAAGATCCGGGTCTACCTGGACGGCGCCGAGGCGCCCACGTACGAGTGGGAGTTCCGGGACCTGTTCACAGGCGAACAGACGCCCTTCATCGAGCCCCTCGTCTACCGCCGGGACCGCGACACCCTGATGAGCGCGTCGAACTGCTATGTGCCCATCCCGTTCGCGAGACACATCAAGATCACGTCGGTGGACCATGAGCCGCAGTTCTACATCGTGAACTACCTCACTTATCCCAAGGACTGGACGGTGGAGAGCTTCCGCCTGCCGCTGTCGGCTGAGCAGACGGAGGCTCTCCACGCGGCGGCCTCGGCCTGGGCGAGGCCCGGCACGGACCCGAAGCCCGCCCTGCCGGGGCAGCGCTCGATCCGGCGGCATGTGGTGATGCAGCCGGGGCAGACGGTGAACTTCGCCCAGCTTCCCGGTCCGGGCGTGATCCGCGCGATCCGCGCGTCGGTGGAGACGAAGCAGCGGTACGCGTGGCGGAAGATCGTGCTCTCCGGCGTTTGGGATGGGGCGACGCAGCCCCAGGTGCACAGCCCCCTCGGCGGCTTCTTCGGCTTCGACTGGGATCCCGTGGAGTACGGCAGCCTCATCGCGGGCTACCAGGGCGGCACGGCGTACTTCCACTATCCGATGCCGTACCGCGAGATGGCTGACCTCAAGCTCACCAGCTTCCTGGAGAAGCCCGCGCGCGTGACTTTCGAGGTGGAGTGGGCGCCCCTGGATGAGGCGCCGGCGAACATGCTCTACTTCTTCGCCCGCTGGCGCCACGAGCGGGACAGCCGCTCCCTGGACTACCGGCTGCTCGAGACGGCGGGTCAAGGCCACTATGTGGGCACGACCCTCGCCGTCGACCACCCGGTGCCGGGCTGGTGGGGCGAAGGGGACGAGAAGGTCTGGATCGACGAGGACGAGTTCCCACGATGGATCGGCACCGGCTCCGAGGACTACTTCGGCGACGCGTGGGGCATCCGCTACCTCAGCGAGCCGAGCTACGGCTGCACCGTGGACACGGGGCGGCGGACGAGCCCTTACCGCTGGCACTTCACGGACCGCATCCCCTTCAGCCAACGGTTCCGCATGACCATCGAGAACTACGGTCCGTGGTTCAACCTGGAGCATGACGAGTACGAGTACAGCAGCGTGGCCTTCTGGTATCAGAAAGAGCTCGTGCCGCCCGTCGGGCTGCTGCGGGACCACACCTACGTGGGGGGCAACGAGTACCTCCAGACGCCCTCCGAGTACCCCTACACCGCAGAGACGCTGTGGCCGGCCCTCGACCTGGCCGAGCTTCGGTCCACGGGTCGGAGCATCCCCTGGACGGTGGAGGCCGAGGACCTGCTGCGGGGCGATGTGATGCGAGGGCTCGCCCAGGTCGTGAGCGACGCCGACAAGCCCTACGAGTACAACGGCGAGTTGGCGGTCACCTATCCCGCCGCCGCCGAGGGCACGTCGGAGTTCACGCTCTACGCCCTCGCCGACGGCGTCTACGACGTGCTGCTCTACACCGATCCGGGGCACGCGGCCTGCCCCGTCAGCCTGACGGTGGACGGCCAGACCCTGGAGGTCGTGGGCTCCCCCGAGCCGGGGGTGTTCGACCTCGGCGTGGCCGCCATGACCCGAGCGGGCTCCCGAGCCACCTTCCGCTTCCTGGAGCCGCTGTCGGCGACCTTGGATTGCATCCAGCTCCGGCCGGCCAGCAAGGCCGAGAACGCCGTCGAGATCGAGGACCTGCCCGTCCTTCGGACCATCGGCGGGGCGGAGGTCCGGACGAGCGCGGGCGTGCGCGGCCCGAGCGCGGGCCGCTATGTGGAGGTCAGCGGCGACTCGGCGGGGGATGGCCTCGCCCTGCCGGCGCCCGAGGGCGCCACGGCGGCCTACGTCCTCGGGCTTCGCGCCATGGTCGGGGATGGAGCGGGGGTCATCCAGGCCTTCGTCGATGGCCAGCCCATCGGCCCAGCCTGGGATCTCGCGGGCGAGGGACCGTGGACGCCGGGCGACGTGCTCCCCATGGGGCCCGTTCCCGTGGGCGCGCGCGAGGTCGAGATCCGCCTTGTGGGCGCCGAGCCGGCGGCCACCCGCGCGGGGCTTGACTACTTCATCTGGCTGCCCCTCATCGTCCATCCCGAGAGCGAGCCGGGGGTGACGGCGAAGGTTATCGCGGCCCATGGCTGCCAGGTGCGGACCCAGGATCTGGGCGAGCGGTTCGTCGGCGGCCATCACCTCTGGGTGCAGCCGAGCAGCCTGGGCGCGTCGGTGGAGATCGCGCTGAACCTCCCCGAGACGGGGGAGTACGAGCTGGAGCTGCGTTACACGACCTCGTGGGACTATGCCCTCGTCCAGGCTTCCTTGGATGGCGTGCCCTTGGGCGAGCCGATGGACTTGTTCAGCGAGCAGGTGGAGCAGACGGAGCCCCTCGTCTTCGGTCCCCAGCGCCTCGAGGCGGGCGACCACGTGCTCCGGTTCGAGACCGTCGGCAAGAACCCCGAGTCGGCGGAGGGGTACCTCATGGGGCTGGATTACGTGAAGGTGACGAGGCGCTGAGCCGACGGGCTACCCGCAGGGGGGCTCGGATGTCTCTTCGGATACAGGAGGTGAGCCCCCATGCGCTGGATCATCACGGCGATCGGCTCGGCGATCATCTTCGGGCTGGTGGCCTTCGCCGCGTACGACTGCGCGCCGAAGAAGCCGAAGATCGAGGGCGACAAGCCCAAGGAGAAGCTCCGGGAAGGCCGGTGGGCTTGAGGCTCGGCGGGGGCTACCCCCGCCGAACCTCCCACTTGCCCATAGCCCGGAACTTGGCGTACCGCTGATCGACGAGCTCGTCGACGGGTAGCGCCAGGAGCGGCTCGAGCCGCCGCACAATGGCCTGCTTGAGTGTGGCGGCCATGCCGATGCCGTCGTGGTGGGCGCCGCCGAGGGGCTCGGGGATGATCTCGTCGATCACCCCGAGTTCGAGGGCATCCTGGGCCGTGAGCCTCAGGAGCGCCGCCGCCTGCTGCACCTGCTCGGGCGCCGCGTTCTTGTAGAGGATGGCGGCGAAGCCCTCGGGCGGGATGACGGAGTAGATGGCGTGCTCGAGCATCATGACGACATCGCCGACGCCGATGGCGATGGCGCCGCCGCTGCCTCCCTCGCCGGTGACGACGACGACGATGGGCACCCGCAGGCCGCCCATCAGTAGCTGGGTGGCGGCGATGGCCTCGCTGATGCCTCGGGCCTCGGCATCGAAGAGGCACTGGGCGGCGGGCGTGTCGATGAGGCTGATGACCGGCATGCCCAGGCGCTCGGCCATCTCGAGCAGCCGCTGGGCCTTGCGGTACGCCTCGGGGTTGGAGCTGCCGAAGTTGCGCTCCTGCCGCTCCTTGGTGGTCCGGCCCTTCTGGTGGCCGATCACCATGACGGAATAGTCGCCGAGCATGGCCGGGCCGCCGACCAGGCTCTGGTCGTTGCCGTAGCGCCGGTCGCCGTGGAGCTCGACGAAATCGTCGAAGATGTGCGCGATGTAGTCCAGGGTGTAGGGCCGGTTGGGGTGGCGGGCGACGAGGACCTTGCGCCAGGGGGTCAGCTCCGAGGCGATCTTGCGCTTCTCCGCCTCCAGCCTGTCCTGGAGGGCGGTGATCTCCGCCGACAGGTCAACGTCCTGCTCGCTCTGCCGGCGCAGGAGGTCCTCCATCTCCTCCTGGATCACCCGGATCCCCTCCTCGAAGGGGAGCCAGCGGCTGGGGCTATACTTCAACGGAGGCCCCCTTACGCAGCGGAGCGGCGTACGTCATCCGGATGAGGCTCTCCAGGAAGCCGCGCATCTCGAGGCGCGGGACGATCCGATCGATCATCCCATGCTCGTGCTGGAACTCCGAGGACTGAGCATCGGCGCCGAGGTCGCTCTTGGTGCCCTTCACGACGCGCTGGCCGGCGAAGCCGATCATGGCGCGGGGTTCCGCGATGATGATGTCCCCGAGGCTCGCCCAACTGGCGTAGACGCCGGCCATGGTGGGGTTGGTGAGGATGGTGACGCAGAGCTGCCCGGCCTGGCGCAGCCGGCCGATGGCGGCGGCGGTCTTCGCCATCTGCATGAGAGAGAGGATGCCCTCCTCCATCCGAGCCCCCGCCCCGGAGCCGGAGATGAGGATGCAGGGGCAGCGCTGATCCCGGGCGCGCTCGACGCATCGGGCGAGCTTCTCCCCGACGACTGAGCCCATAGAGCCCACGGTGAAGAAGGGGTTGGTGACTCCGATGGTCACGGGATGGCCGAGGATGGCGCCGGTGCCCACCACCGCCGCCTCCATCTCGCTGGTGCGGGCTCGGTGGCGCTTCAGCTTCGCCTCGTACCCCTCCATGTTGAGAGGGTTGACGGTCATCAGCTCGGTATCGGTCTCGACGAAGGAGTCCGGATCCAGGGTGATGGCGATCCGTTGCCGCGCCGAGAGCCGGAAGTGGTGGTCGCAGTGAGAGCAAACCCTGAGATTGCGATCCAGCTCCTTGGAGTAGAGGAGTTGGGCGCACCTGGGGTTCTCACACTTCACCCACATCCCGTCGGGGACGCGAGCGCGCCAATCGCGCTCTGTGGCCATGCGGTCAACCCTCCGATCCGGGTCTGGGCGCCAAGCGCTGAATCATAGCCGGCAAGGAACCTCTGTCAAGCCGACCCGCCGCCGCAGGGACCATTCCTCGCTCAGTGTCTCCGCCCTTCCCCGTGGAGGCGAACCGAGGAGAGTGAGGGGGATGGAACGAATCAGGGGGTCGGAACGTTGAACAGGATGGGTTGGGGTGGGGGCCGCTTGTGCCGCTTGTGATAGGCTAGCCTCGCGGCTAGAATACTGACTTGCCCGGTATCCCTACGGGTCACCAACCAGAGGTGGTGCGAGAGAGCTATGGCGTTCACCATGAGGGGCCGGTTCGTGCTCGCCGCGCTGATCATGACGGCATTGGCATCGGCTGCCAGCGCCCAGATCTCGCGGCACACCCGCGCGGCCTTCGGTCCCATCGATGAGAGATCGGAAACGCCGGCCCTGCGGGCCGCCCGCCTCGCGATCGAGGATGACGCTATCCGCCGTTTCCGAGCGACGGGCCAATCGCCCCGGGTGCTCGTGGACGGATGGGACCGCTTCCAGCGGGCGTGCGACCGGCATCAGTATGCCCAGGGCGCGCCCGAGCCGCTGCCCTACGGAACGTGGGGCGAGGCGAAGGAGTCGGCCCGGACTCTGGGGTACGACTACCTGATCCTGGTGGAGCTCTGGGCGGGGCAGGAAGCGCCGGACAACCCGGCGGCCGGCACCCCCGTGGAACTCAACTATCAGGTCTTCGACGCCCGGGACCAGTCCGTCGTCCACGCCCACCGGTTTGTGGGCAACACCATCGACCTCTCCGGCACCCTGGCGAGCTTCTGCCGCAACGTGGGGCTGAACATCGGCTACAACTCCAGCCCGCAGTTCGATGAGGCCGTCACCTCGATGCCCTGCGCGACCAATGACGCCTTCAGCTCGTATTGGATGGGCCGCGGCCATCTGGATCTCGGCATGTTCGACGAGGCGCTGGCGAGCTTCCAGGCGTCGCTGGCGTCTGATCCCGACTACCGCGCGCCGGCCTTGGGGGTCGCCGATGTGCGGCTGGCGATGGCCCGCCACGCCCTCAACAATGGCGAGTGGGACTCGGGCCTCACCCTCATCGACCAAGCCATCAGCGACTACGCGACGAAGGCCGCTTACGGGGGCCTCGCCGACTCGCTCCAGGTCAAGGCCGATCTCCTCATCGCCTCAGGCCAGAAGCAGGCCTCGTGGTTCGCGCGCAAGTCGGCGGCGAAGGCGCTCCTCGACTGGGGCCGCACCTCGGAAGCGTACACCGTGGCCCTGGATGTCTGGGACCAGATGAAGGCGGAGGGCGCGCCCGTCGACCCCGATGTGGCGTGGCTCCTCGGAAAGTGCAACGTCCTGCTGCACGGCCGGGAGGACGCGAACATGGCCCAGGCCGACGAGTACTTCGCCCAGGCCCTCGCCGTGGACGAGAAGCATGTGCCCACCCTGCTGGACCGCGGCCGCATGTATCTGGCGTGGGGATCGGCCTACGACCCCAACCTGGACGCGGACCAGAAGAAGTGGCGCATCACCTGGATCGGCTGGGCGGTCAATGACTTCCGGTCCGTGACGCTCCACGCGCCCGACGATCCGGAGGGCTGGACCGAGCTCGGCAACGCCTTCATGGCCTGGAGCTACCGCGGAGATGACATCTCCGCGGACGAGCGCAGCGTGAGCAACGACCAGATCGGCCAGGCCATCGCCCACTACCAGCGCGCCTTGAACCTCCTGAAGGCCCAGAAGCGGGAGTTGGACCCGGTAATGGGCCAGCTCTTCCTGAAGCTGGCCACCTGTCACCGCCGCATCGGCCGGATCGATCCCGCCGTGGATGCCGCGTGGAACGCCCAAACGATCCTCGGCACGGAGGACCCTCAGCCCTGGATCGAGCTTATCTTCGTGTTCGTCGACGGCCGGGACTTCGATCGGGCGCGGGCGACATACGACGAGGCCATCCTGGCGGTGCCCGCGGCCCCGAGCGAGTTGGAGAAGCTCTCGGCGTACATCGACCAGATGGAGGAGAAGTCGCTGGAGTCGGGCACCACCTTCCGTCCCCATCAGTGGCCGAATCGGCGCCAGTGGCCGCCTGAGTGAGTTAGCCGCACAGTCATAGGAGATCCGATAGAGGCCGGCGGCGCCGGCCTCTATCGCGTACGGGGCCAGGGCGAGGGACTTCCCTGGGCGCGGCAAATGGCAGTGTAGACCCGAGGGATGGAAGTGGACCCCAGTGGGCTTCATGCCGACGGTGATGCTCTTGGCCGCCCGTACCCCCCTAGCGCCCGCTAACGTGGGTCCGTACGACGCTCAGGTCGCGCACTACTCGGCTCTTCTCACATCGGACGACGCGGCTGTGGTCGCGGGCGCGGCCGAGGCGCTGAGGCCCGCCTACTGGTAGACGAAGGAGGTGGCCCTTCCCTCGGGGCTGCGCCGTCGACACGGGACAGGCGAGGGCGAGCGGGCGGGGCGCTGTTCACCAGTACGGCGATCCCTCCGCCCTGACCCACTGCGAACTGGAGGCCAGCCTCGCCGGGGTCTGCTTGCCTAGCCTGGACAGGGCAAAGGGTCGATCGCCCGTGACCCTCGAGGCGGAGTTCGTGCCGCAAGTGGCGCGCTACGCGAAGGTAACGTCCTATGACTCGGCGAACCCCACCTACACGACGATGCCCCGGGAGACCGAGGTCTCGGCGCCGGGCAATCGCGATGCGGAGGCGCGGTAGGCGCTCCGGAAACCCCGCTACTGGCTCGCCCCCGGCTACCACATCTGAGCGGTCTGCTTGCCGCCGCCCAGGCGCCGCGCCGCAGGGCGCTGCTAGACGGTGAGCGAGGGCGTGGATCGCGCCCAAGAAGAGGAGAAACACGTTGGCCAACGCAGATGCTACGGGGCGCCTCGCCGGCAGAGTCGCGATCATCACTGGCGCGGCGTCCGGGATCGGCGCCACAACCGCGGAGACGTTCGCACGTGAAGGGTGCAGTGTGATCGTCGCCGACATCAACGGCGATGGCGCGGATGCGCAGGCGGAGAAGATCCGCGCGGAAGGCGGAGAGGCCTGCGCGGTCCAGTTCAGCCTGGATGAACCCGAGTCCATCCGCGCCCTGATCGCCCGGACCGTTTCGATCTACGGAGGCCTTGATGTGTTGCACAACAACGCCTCAGCGACTCATCTCTCGGTCAGCCGTGACAGTGACCTGGAGCACCTAGACCTGGACGTATGGGACGCGCTGATTCGCGCAAACCTCCGCGGCACAATGCTCGCGACCAAGTACGCGGTCCCGGAGATGCGCAGACGCGGCAAGGGCTCCATCATCAACACCTCCTCCGGGGCCAGCATGGCCGGCGGTAGTTCGTTCACGTCCTACGGCGTCTCCAAAGCGGGCATCAACGCGCTGACCATGTACGTCGCGGTCCAGCACGGCAAGGAGAGCATACGGTGCAATGCCATCGCTCCTGGCCTGATCGTCACGCCGAACACCGAGTCGACGTACGCGGCAGCAGGCGGCCCCGGGGATCTGATGCTGCGCCACCACCTGACGCCGCGCCTGGGCCGGCCGGAGGACGTTGCGAACCTGGCGTTGTTCCTGGCTTCCGACGAGGCCGAGTTCATCACGGGCCAGGTGATCTGTGTCGACGGTGGCATCGGGGCCGTTCAGGCGTTCAATGCCGATATGGTGGACTTCATGAGAGCTCTCGCCAGCGGTGACCGTACCGACTGATGCGTTCAGTTACCATATGACGATGGGGCGAAGCCCAGAGGCAGCGCGCAGGTCGGGCGAGACCCGGACCTGCCTCGGCTGCCACGAGGACCCGAACACGGCGCCACCCGCGCTGCAGCCCGCTGCGGTCGCCCACGAGCCAGTCCCATGCGTGCCCCATGGGGACGAGTTCACGTGCCGCGCAAAGGTGTGGCTCAAGGGGGAGCTACCGCCCCAGGCCGATGAACGGGCTCGGAAGGCGCGCGCGGTGACCCTGAACGCCCGCTAGCCTCCGCGGGCCGTTGCGGGCGCCGCGATGGGGTCCAGCTTCTCTTTGAAGGCCACCAAGCAGATCTCGACGGCCTGCTCGACCGTCAACGTGCCGAAGTTGAGGCACAGGTCATAGGCCAGGGGGTCGCACATGTCGACACGGAAGTACGCCTGTATGAAGCTCCTCTTCGCCTCGTCCGACTGATGTAGGGTCCTGGTGGCCTCGGCGAGGCTCATATCGTGGAGTTCCATCATGCGGCGCAGCCTGTGCTCGAAGGGGGCGACAACGCGGAGGCGAAGCCCCCGCTCGGGCGGGAGGATGAACCCCACCGCCCTGCCGAGGAAGACCGAGGCATCGTGGAGCGCGATGGTCGTCACAGCCTCCGCGAGATGCCGCACGTACTCATCGCACCGAAGGAACCGTTTGTCGATGGTCCCGGAGATCCAGTCGTGGGTCTTGTTGTACCAGGTCTCGCCAAGCGCGGCGACGGCTTCGGCCCGCACATTGGCGCGCTCGGCGACGTAGTCCACAAGCTCGCGGTCGTAGAGCTTGTACCCCAGCCGCTCCGCCAGGGTCCTACCCAACTCGTTGCCATGGCTGCCACGCAGACGGGATATGGCGATATAGGGCTTGATGCCCTCCTCGACGGTGCTGTCATCCGACTCCGAGTGGCGGAGTCGAGCCTCCACATTCCACCGGTTCATCTGGTTCTCGACGAGGCGCTCTATTCCAACGCGACGGGGTCTCTCCATCTGCCATCGCTCCCTCGGATCGCGCGACGGGTCCCGATGCCGGGACGGGGACGAGGACGAGGACGAAGGGTGCACCCACTATAAGCACCTGTTAGGTATTTGACACCGCATGCCTTCGTAAGTTGCGGTCGGGCTGCGGCGGGCTCAGCCGAGTTCCACGATCAGGCCTGTGAGGTACTCGCTCTTGGGGTGGGAGAGGAGGATGGGGTGGTCGGGAGGCTGCGCGAGGCGCTCGAGCACCCGGCACGGTCGCGCGCCGGCCGCCTTGGCCACGACGCCATCGAAGCGGGCGCGGCTCATCGCGCCGCTGCAGGAGAATGTCGCCAAGCGTCCGCCCGGCCGCACGAGCTTCATGGCCAAGCCCTGGAGGCTCAGGTAGGCGGCCTCGGCCCGATCCGCCTTGCCGTGGGGCGGCTGGAGTTTGGGCGGATCGAGGATGACGAGGTCGAAGGACAGGCCCTCCTTGGCCAGAGAGCGCAGCCGGTCCATAGCGTCGCACCGCTCCGGAGTGGCCGCCTCGGGGCAGTCGTTCAGGGTCAGGTTCCGCTGAGCGAGGGCGAGGGCGGCGGCCGAGGAGTCCAAGAGCCGCGCCGAACTCGCTCCGCTGCGCAGGGCCGCCACCGAGAAGCCGCCGGTGTAGCAGAAGACATCCAGCACCTCGGCGCCCCCCGCGTAGGCGGCCACCCGGAGCCGGTTCTGGCGCTGGTCGCAGAACCAGCCGGTCTTCTGGCCCTCGTGGGGATCGATCTCGAATCTGAGCTCGCCCTCTCGGATGGTGAGCGTCTCCGGCGGCGCGACGCCAGCGAGCACCCGGTTGCCGGCATCATCACGGAGGAGCACACCGGCGAGGGACGCGGACTCCGTCAGGCCCGACGCGATGGCTATGAGGTAGGGGTCGAGGAAGCGCCCCTCCCGAGTGAGGACGGCGTACTCCCCGTACCGATCGGCCACGAGGCCCGGAAGGCCGTCCGCCTCGCCGAAGATCAACCGCACGGCGTCGGTCTCGGGCGTGAGGGGCAGCCCGACCCTCCGCTGGACCGCGGCGGCCGCGGCGGCGTGGAAGAACGACGGGTCGAGGGTCGTGTCGGGCTCCCAGGAGATGACGCGGATGGGGAAGCGTGGCTCGCCCGACCAGAGGCCCCATGCCAGGAACTCCCCGCGGGGGCCGACCAGCCGCACCGCGGCCCCCAGGTGGGCGGCCCCCCGAGTGCGCTCGATCATCCCGGCGTCCACCCAAGGGCGCCGGGAGTTCAGGGGCTGAAGCGCTCGCTTCGTGACGGTAACGATGTCGGCCATGGACGGCCCCTCAATGCCCGTGCCGGGACTCGGTGGCGATGGTCAGCTCGGCCAGGCCCGTCTGGGTGTCGGGCTTGCGAACGGTCCAACTCCCGTCTATCGCGACCATGAAGATCTCGACCGACGAGAAGACGGTGGCGGAATCGAGGTGGCCGCCGACAACAACGCCGCTGCTCGTGCCGAGGGAGGCGTGGAGGTGCAGAACCGGCTCCCCGGACATGGGGAACAGGTCGCCTGACAGGCTGACGACCTCGCACGGGCCGGGCTCGGTCAGGGGAAGCCAGTGGCTCCCCTCGATAGGTAGCTCGGCGCCAGGGGCGAGGTTGCGGAGGCTGACGTCGCAGAGGGCGCCCACGGCGGAGAGGATGAGCATCCGCCGCTCGGACTTGAGGTCGGCGATCCGGCTGATCGCGCCGTGGAGGTCCTCCGCGGCGTCGATGCGCGCTACGTAGAGGTTCCCAAGGGAGACTCGCTCGATGAACGCTTGGCTCACGCCGCGCCCCTTTCCCGCCGTCGGCGGCGCGTGTACGCAAAGCGGGGCCCGCCAGTGCCGCGCGCCCCATCACGAGAGGAGAGTTAGACCGTGCACCTGCCTCCGATGCACGTTTCCAGGCGTTACCGCCGTAGCCAGCTCGGGCCCGGTTTGCCGCGGCACACGGCGACGATTGCCTACCGCTGCTTCCTTCCGGACCTGACGGGGTTCAGCAGATCACCGTTGCGCGGGACCGAGCCGTCAGCACTACTTGCGACGGTCAGACCCCAGAGAACGCGCACCTCGGACAGGGATTCAACCCCGCTATAGCGNNATTGCGGGTTACAGGGCACCGCTAGCTCCCCATCTAGCACGGTCACGCGCCATTCTACAGGCCCGCCTCCTCGCCCGCAAGACGGGGCGAGAGGACCCGGCTGGGCATCGGGGGAAACCCGTGCCCCGCTGGGCGGGGCCTCTCCGCCGCCAAAGTTCCGCCCGCTACGCCCAGGGGCGCGATAGGAGCCACAATGACCTTGAACCTCATGACGATGCTGCTCGTCGCCGCCGCGCCGACGTCAGCGCCCGGGAACGCGCCCGGCCATCCCGAGCTGCCCTTCCGGCCACCAGCGGCGCCCCTGGTGACCCACGATCCCTACCTGAGTATCTGGTCGCCCGCCGACCGGCTCACCGACGCTCCCACGATGCACTGGACGGGCGCGGTCCAGCCGCTCTCCAGCCTCGTCCGCGTCGATGGGGTCTCCTACCGGCT
This sequence comes from Armatimonadetes bacterium UBA1398, assembly GCA_002305165.1. Classification (GTDB taxonomy): domain Bacteria; phylum Armatimonadota; class Zipacnadia; order UBA1398; family UBA1398; genus UBA1398. The sequence goes on along the minus strand of DBQI01000065.1, from coordinate 109,269 downwards.
GATGGGCACCGAGCCCGAGGGGACGGCGGCCCTGCCGCAGGTGGGCCTCGAGGTGTGGCCGACCCGCACCCTGTGCCGCTTCGAGGGGGCGGGCATCGAGCTCGAGCTGCAGTTCATGAGCCCGCTCATACCCAACGACCTGGACCTGTACGCGCGCCCCGTGACGACGCTCACGTGGACGGCACGGTCCGCGGACGGGGTTGCCCACGAGGTGTCCGTGTACTTCGACGCGCCGGGGCTCCTGTGCGTCAATGAGCCCGATCAAGCCGTGGTCTGGGCGGAGGAGCGGCTCGGCGGCGCGGCCGTCCTGCGCTTGTCGGCGGCGGAGCAGCGCGTGCTCGGGCGATCGGGTGACAACCTGCGGATCGAGTGGGGCGACCTCTACGTGGCGCCCTCGCGCCCTGGCGCCGCCATCGCCCTGGGGGAGGGCGCGGCGCTCCGTGCCCGCTTCATCGAGTCGGGCCCGTGGGAGGGGCTGCCGGTGGACGAGGACCAACCTCGACCAGCGGGCCAGCGGCCCGTTGTCGCCGCCGTGGCCCGGGACCTGGGCGCCGTGGGCTCCGCGGAGGTCAGCGACTCGGTGGTCATCGCTTACGATGACCACTACGGCATGCAGTACTTCGGCCGCAACCTTCGGCCCTTCTGGCGCCGCGACGGCGCAGACGCGGCAAGCCTCATCGCCGATGCCTTGCGCGACTCCGCCCAAGTGGCGGCTCGGTGCGAGGCTTTCGACCGCGAACTCGTGGCGGACCTGGAGCGCAGCGGCGGTGCCAAGTACGCGGCCATCTGCGCCCTGGCCTTCCGCCAATCCCTCGCCGCGTGCAAGCTCGTGGCCGACTCGGCGGGGCGGCCGCTCTTCTTCTCGAAGGAGAACTTCAGCAACGGCTGCACGGGCACGGTGGACGTGTTCTATCCCCAGTCGCCCATCCTGCTCCTGACCAGTCCCACGCTGATGGAGGCGACGGTCGTGCCGGTGCTGGAGTACGCGGCCTCGGATCTCTGGCCCTTCCCCTTCGCGCCCCACGACATAGGGCAGTACCCCCTCGCGAACGGTCAGGTGTACGGGGGCGGGGCGACGAGCGAGGAGAACCAGATGCCGGTGGAGGAGTCGGGCAACATGCTCATCCTCCTCGCGGCCCTGTCGAAGGCGCGGGGCAACACGGCTGTGGTCGACCGCTACTGGCCGATGCTGGAGGAGTGGGCGGAGTACCTCCTGGCGAAGGGCCTCGATCCCGAGCACCAGCTCTGCACCGACGACTTCGCGGGCCATCTGGCGCACAATGTGAACCTGTCGGCGAAGGCTACCATGGGGATCCGGTGCTTCGCCGAGTTGTGCCACATGCGGGGCGATGCGGCCCAGGCGTCGCGGTACCGGGCCGTCGCCGTCGAGTACGCTCGCGAGTGGCGGCGCCGGGCCGACGATGGCGATCACTACCGCCTCGCCTTCGACCGGCCGGGCACATGGAGCCAGAAGTACAACCTGGTGTGGGACCGCATCCTGGGGTTCGATCTCTTCCCCCGTTCCATCGCGCGGACGGAGATGGACTACTACCTGCAGGCGCAGAACGAGTACGGCCTTCCCCTGGACAACCGGCAGGACTACACGAAGCTCGACTGGATCCTCTGGACGGCCACCCTCACGGGCGACCAGGAGGACTTCGATGCCTTGGTGGACCCGGTGTGGCGGTTCCTGAACGACACGCCCGACCGGGTTCCCATGACGGACTGGTTCCGCACCGAAGAGCCGCGGGCCCAGGCCTTCCGAGCGCGGCCGGTGGTCGGCGGCGTGTTCCTGAAGGCTCTCTACGACGGCGCGCTCTGGGCCAAGTGGGCGAACCGGGATAGCTGGCCGAAGGGTGAGTGGGCGCCTCTGCCGGCGCCCGCCGAGGTGGTGGTTGCCACGGCGCGGGAGGCGGAGACGGTGTGGCGTTACACGACGGAGGACCCCGGCGAGGGGTGGAGCGAGCCGGGGTTCGATGACTCGAGCTGGTCCGAGGGTCCCGCTGGGTTCGGGTCTCCAGGGACCCCGGGCGGCGTCGTCCGAACCGAGTGGCGGACCTCCGACATCTGGATCCGCCGCACCGTCACCCTCCAGGCGCCCGTGCCGGATGACCTGCAGCTTCTGCTGCACCATGATGAGGACGCCGAGGTCTACATCAACGGAGCGCTCGCGGCGCGGGTCGAGGGGTACCAGACTCGCTACGTGGCTCAGCCCATCTTAGCTGAGGCCCGGAGGGGGCTGAGGGCGGGGGACAACCTGATGGCGATCCATTGCCACCAGACCTGGGGCGGGCAGTACATCGACGCGGGGCTGTGCCGCCTGCCCTAGGCGCGCGGCCAGAGGGGAAAGGCCCAGTGACGACACAGCAGAACCAGCAACTCGCGGCCTGGATGGTGAAGCAGGGGTACGCGCGAGCGGAGGATGTCGAGGCGGCTCTGGAGGAACTGCTCCAGGGGCAGCACGTCCAGCTCTCCCACGTGTTGCTCAAGCGGGGGGCGATCAGCCCTCAGGTCCACGGCCGGGTGCTGCAGAAGATCGCGCAAGCGCCCTTCGTCGACCTGGAGCGGATCCGTCCCGACCCGGATGTCATCAAGCGGCTGTCGCCCCAGGTGGCTCGGGAGTGTCGCGCCCTGCCCCTCCGGCATGACGGCACGCAACTCGTCGTCGCCTTCGTAGATCCCACGGACAACGCCGCTCTCCGCCGCGTCTCGGCCGACGTGGGGGAGCCGGTGCAGGCGGCGGTCGCGGATGAGGGCGTGCTGGGGGAGCTGATCCACCAGCACTACCATGGCGGGAGCGGAGCGCCTCCCCCCTCCATGGACGCCTCAGCGGATACCGACGCCTTCCGCTTCACCGAGGACGAGCTCCAGGCGATGGCCGCGGACGACGTGGCGCGGGCCCAGGACATCATCGACCAGGGCCCGACGGTCATCCTCGTCAACATGATGCTCATGCGGGCCATCGCGGCCGGCGCGTCGGACATCCACATCGAGCCGTATGAGAACACGACGATCATCCGGTTCCGCGTGGACGGGACCCTCTACGACTGGCGGAACATCGATCCCCGAGCCCACTCCCACATGGTGTCGCGAATCAAGATCCTCGCCGGTCTGGACACCACCGAGCGCTTCGTGCCCCAGGACGGCCGCTTCAACGCCAAGGAGTTCGTCCGGAAGGACATGGATCTCCGCGTCTCGACCCTGCCCACCGCCATGGGGGAGAAGGTCGTCATGCGGCTGCTGGACAAGACGGGCGCCCGACGGCCGCTGGCGGACCTGGGGATGACGATCGAGCAGCTCGTCACCTTCGAGCGGATGATCCGCCGGCCGTGGGGCATGGTGATCCTCACCGGGCCGACGGGGAGCGGCAAGACGACGACCCTCTACGCGGGCCTGGAGCGCATCCGCACGGTGCAGAAGAACATCATGACGATCGAGGATCCGGTCGAGTACCAGCTCGATCGGGTGGTTCAGGTGCAGATCAACGAGCGGCAGGGCCGCACCTTCCCCCTCGTGCTGCGCTCGGCCCTCCGCCAGGACCCGGACATCATCATGGTGGGCGAGATCCGCGATGAGGAGACGGCGGAGCTGGGCGTGCGCGCCGCTCTGACGGGCCACCTCGTGCTCACCACGCTGCACACGAACGACGCGGCGGGCGCCATCCCTCGGCTGGTGGACATGGGCGTCGAGCCCTACCTAGTGGCGAGCAGCGTCCACGGCGTCGTGGCCCAGCGGCTCGTGCGGCGGGTCTGCTCCCACTGCGCCCAGCCCTACGAGCCGGCCCACGAGCTCCTCGTGTGGGCGAACCTACACCCGGACGACATGGAGGGGTGGAAGCTCGCTCACGGCGCCGGGTGCGCCCGGTGCAACCAGACCGGCTACCTGGGCCGAGTGGCCATCTATGAGATGATGCCCATCACGGACGCCATCCGGGAGTTGGCCGTCGATAACGCAGGGTCGACCGCCATCCGCCGGCAGGCGGTGGAGGACGGCATGGCGCTGCTGCGGGATCAGGCGGCGCGACTCGTGGCGGACGGCACGACGACCCTGGATGAGATGGTCGCCGCTACGGCCCTGTAGGGCGTCCCCGGCAGGCGACGCTACTCGACCCACGGCTCCTCTGCGGGCGACTCGATCCCGAGGTGGCCCAGCACCGCGTGGCGGATGCGCGCGGCGGCTCGGCCGTCGCCGTAGGGGCTGCGCGAGGTGGACATCGCCGCATAGGCGGCATCATCGGTGAGCAGCTCCGTCGCCGCATCCACGATCGCCTGGCGGTCGGCGCCGATGAGCCGCGCGTTCCCCGCAGTCACGCCCTCGGGCCGCTCCGTCGTCTCGCGGAGCACCAGGACGGGGATGCCGAAGGCCGGCGCCTCCTCCTGCACGCCTCCCGAGTCCGTGAGGATCAGGTGGCTGCGCTGCATGAGCTTCACGAAGCGCGGGTAGGCGGGGGGCTCCATGAGGGTCACGCGGTCATGGCTACCGAGGATCCCCGTGAGGGTCTCGCGGACGACCGGGTTCTTGTGCATGGGAACGGCGAGGTGGGTGTCCGGGAACCGGTCCAGAAGCTCGAGAGCGGCGGTAGCGATGGACCGCTGCGGCCCGCCCCAGTTCTCCCGCCGGTGGGTGGTGAGGAGGATGACGCGACCCTCGACTTCGGGCAGCCAGTCCTGAGGGTGGCGCTCGGCGACCTGGAGCACGGCGTCGATGCACGTGTTGCCGGTCACGAGGACGGCCTCCTCGCTGATGCCCTCGGAGCGAAGGTTGTCAGCCGCCCACCTTGTGGGTGGGAAGTGGAGGACCGTCACGAGAGAAGCCGCGCGGCGGTTGAACTCCTCGGGAAATGGGTCGTCGACGCGGCCGGTGCGAAGCCCAGCCTCGACGTGGCCGAAGGGGACCTTGCGGTAGAAGGCCGCCAGCGCGCCCACGAAGGTCGTCGTGGTATCGCCCTGGGCGATGAGGAAGTCGGGCCGCAGCTCCTCCAGGATCCGGTCGATGCCCTCGAGGGCGCGGCACGTGACCTGGGCCAAGGTCTGGCCGTGCTGCATGATGTCCAGATCGTGGTCGGCGGCCAGGCCGAAGCACTCGAACACCTGCTGCAGCATCTCGCGGTGCTGGCCGGTGGAGACGACCAGGGTATCCACCCGATCGGCGAACCGCCGAAGCTCGAGCACGACGGGCGCGGTCTTGATGGCATCGGGTCGGGTGCCGACGACGCAGACGATCTTGGGCTTACTCACGGCTTCCTCCAGTCGCGGGGCGGAACGGGCCCCTGTTGTGATCAGAACTCCTATCCGACGTCCGGGGTTCCCGCCCTTGAGGCGATCGCGCGGCCGAGCGACGCGTCGAGGGAGAGGCCGCCCGGGCCCGTCCGACGGTTCGCCAGCTTCGTGAGCATGGTGTGGCTACCCCCTCGGGCGTGATCCGCTCTCACCATAGTAGCCGATATGCCCGCCGAGTGGGCGCGGGTCGGCGTGGTATACTCGCCAGTATCCCCACTGAGGAGCTAACCCATGGCAGCCCTGCCGCGCTTGATGACCATCGCCGAGACCCGCGCATACTCGCGGGAGGCGCGCACGGCAGGGCGCTCGGTGGGCCTCGTGCCCACCATGGGGGCCCTCCATGCGGGCCATCAATCGCTCATCGCGAGGGCCGCGTCGGAGTGCGATGAGGTCATCGTCTCGGTGTTCGTGAACCCCATCCAGTTCGACAACCCGTCAGACCTGGCCACCTACCCGCGCACGCTGGATGCCGACGCGGCGGCCGCGGCTGAGGCGGGCGCGACGGCGCTCTTCGTGCCCTCGGAGTCGGTGATGTACCCCACCGGCAAGCCGCTCACCGTCGTGCGGGTGCAGGAGCTGACGGAGGTGCTGGAGGGCGCCCATCGACCGGGGCACTTCGACGGGGTGACCACGGTGTGCTCGAAGCTCTTCTGTATCTGCGAGCCCGACCGCGCCTACTTCGGGGAGAAGGACTACCAGCAGCTTCGGGTCGTCGCCCGCATGGTTCAGGACCTGAACCTGGGACTGGAGATCATCGGCTGTCCCCTCGTGCGGGAGCCGGACGGGCTCGCCCTGAGCTCTCGCAACGCGCGGCTGTCGCCGGAGGAACGCGATCAAGCGCTCAGCCTCTCGCGCGGCTTGCTCGCGGCTCAGGGGGCGTTCCTCGATGGCGAGCGCGACGCCAGCGCGCTCAAGCGCGCCGCGGCGGCGCCGGTGAAAGCCTCGGCGCCGCTGGGGGAGCCCGATTACCTGGAACTCGTGGACGCGGAGACCCTGAAGCCCGTCGAGGCCGCGGACCGCGAGTGCGTGCTCCTAACCGCGGTGCGCTTCCCCTCGGCCCGGCTCATCGACAACGTGATCCTCAGCGCTACTGACCGGTGACGTGGTCGGGTAGCGGCATGGTCCGCACGGCCGTCTGGAGAGCGACGTCGATGATCTCCACGGTCCCCTTCTTCACCGTCCGCGTCTCCGTCTTCACCTCGCCCGCGTCATTGAAGGACACGGTGACCTCACCATCGCCGAAGGGCGAGTAGAGAGCGACAGGACTGCCGACGCTCACGAGCACTCGGGTGGGGGCCTGGAGGCCCAGGCCCGACGAGAGGACGTTGGAGATGGGGAAGGCCATCTCGGGCTGCAGCTCGCGGCCCGCGATCAGCACGTTCCGTCCCGCGGCGCCGTAGCTGAACTCCGCGATGGTGACGACATCCCGGTCCCGCGGCGCTCGGGTGGCCTCGGCGGACTCTCCGGAGGGCGTCTCCTCGGTCTCGGGCGCCGCCACGGTCTCGTCAACCGAGGCCGTGCCCTGGGCCAGGACCACAGCCTGGGAGAGGTGGGCGGCGGTGACCGTGGGGCCCCAGACGCCTCGTGAGTCAGCGGCGCAGGGGACCTCCTGTCCCGCGTAGGTCACTCGGGCGGGGCCCTTGTCGAGCGCCGCGAAGGGCAGGTTCGTAAGGCCGAAGGAGCGGCGGACCGCATCCCAGGACTGGGAGACGCCCACATCGGGGATGACGCCGCACACCTGCAGCACGAGCGGCACGCCCAGATTGAAGACGCCTTCGGGCAGGCCGCTGGTCGGGTCCGGCATCGAGCCATCGGACGCTGGCGTGACAATGATGTAGTAGGCGTTGATCGCCGCGGGGGACTTCGGCCGAGGGCCCATCACGATGTCGTACCCGGCGGCGGTGATGCCGTTCACGATGGCGGTGAGATTCGAGGGAGTCGAGTCGCCCATCACCACGACGTTGCACACCGGCCGGGCGCGGCGCTGGGCCGCGACGCGCTTCAGCCTCTCGATGAGCCCAGCGTCCAGGTCCTCGAACACCGAGGGAGGCAGGTCGAGGTAGAGACCCTGGGGCGCGGAGAGGACGGTTCGGTAGAGCAGGGCCGCCTCGACCTCCTTGAGGGAGCCCCAGGCGTCGGCGAGAGGGCCCCGGCCCTGATCGCGCCGAGCGGTGAGGCCCGCCCAGAGCATGAAGGGATCGCGGCGGGCGACGCCCAGGGCGAGTTCGTTCTGGGCCATGCCCTCGGGCCCCAGGTCCAGGAGCGCGGCGGCGCCACTCTCGGCGCGCTGCAGGGCGTCGTAGTCGCCGGCGAAGAAGCGGCGGCCCGCGGCCTCGCAGGCCTTCCGGGCGGCGGCGACCCACTCGGGCGGGAAGCCCCTCGCGGAGATGGAGTCCAGTTCCGTGGTCTGGAGCAGGTAGGAGCAGAGGTACTCGATCTCGTTCGCGCTGAGGGGCTCACCGGCGAAGGGCCGATCGACGAGGCTGGATTCGGGAAGGGACATGGCGAGGCGCGTGAGGTCGGCTTGGGTGCCGATGCCGGCGCCACGAGCCGCCCGCACCAGGGGCGTCAGGTAGTCGGGCCCTGGCGCGTAACCGTACTCGCTGAGCCGCTTCCCAGAGGCGAACTCCACGTCGGGGAAGTAGAAGGTGGCCACCTGGTCGGCCTCCTCGGTCGGCTCGACCGCGTACAGGCCGATGGCCCCGAACCCCTTCTTGCCGGCCCACTCCACGAACGCGGCGGGGTTGCCCGCATAGTCCATGTCGGTGTCATCGAGATCGGCGCCGGTGACCTTGATGCCGAGCACGAGGGTCGATCCGCCGACCACGCTGCCGTCCCGCGCGATGCCTTCGCCCGGCCGCACATCGCGGCCGAAACGGTCGGCCCCAGCGTTGCTCCCCTGGTTGTATGGGGCGGAGCTCTGGCTGAGATTCTGGCCGCATCCGCCGGCGACGAGGCAGGCGATTAGCCCGAGGGATGGAATGAACCACAGGGCATGGCGTCTGTGCACGGTCCGAGGCCTCCCCAAGTGAGAATTGGAGCGTATTGTACTGCGAACTTGCTCAGCTCAGTGAACTTTGACGTTCCCTGGGCGATTCTCCTTCGGAGGAATGGGCAGGGGACATCGTGGCGGCGGGGGAATAACTGAGCCGGCCCTGTTGCCGAATCGTCCGAATTGATAGAATGCGCGGCACGGGGAGGGGTCCGTGCCCCGCGACAGAACAAGAGTATGTGCTACGCCACCAGCGCGTGGGAAAGGTGAGTCGCATGAAGAGGGTTTTTCTTGCCGTGGCTACGCTGGCACTGCTGGTAGCCATCCCGTTGATGTCCGGTTGCGCCAGCGGGGGAGCCGCCGCGGGCGTGGGCGAGGTCATCCCGGGCGTACCGTTCCCCGCGTCCTATCGCGTCCTGGTCACCCCGGAAGGAGCCACTGAGCCGGTTCCGGCAATCCACAAGCTCAGCATCACGGCTCCTGCCGTGGGCACCGGGCATGCCTTCGAGTTCACCATCCAGCCGGCGGGCGGTCTGACGACTCCTGGCACCGTCGAGGTCATGACGGGCCGCGCCCCTGGCACCGTGCCGATGCTAAGTGGCAAGACCGTCACCCTCAACGTGAGCGCGGTCGAGCTGGCGTCACCGGCGCAGTTCCGCGGCGTCGTGGGCTATGAGGCCAGCGGCGCGGTGCTGGCCCGGGCCGGCACCGTTCGGGCGACCTTCGTGACGAACGCCGATGGCAGCAGGTCGGTGACCGGCACCTTCTGCCTCACCACCGAGTCGGAGCAGGTGCCCCCGAGCCTCCGCACCTACAAGGGCACCTTCAACGGCGACCTGATCGTCAGCCCCGATGACGACGCGAACAACGGCGGCGGTGGTGGCGGATCGGGTCCGCCCCTGCCCCCCTTCTAGTTGAGAGTCATCGCCACCGGTTAGCGCATACGAGGGGTCGGGCCACGAGGTCCGGCCCCTCGCCGCGTACGGCGCAGAAGCATCGAGGCGATGACGCGCCATGATCCCGCGCCTCGCGGCCAGACCCGCTATCAGTCACGCCCGAGGGTGAGTTCGTGGCGCGTCGGCCCTGGCCGGGGGTCCGCTACGGCGCGTCGGTGACTCGGGCCGCGGGGGCGGTGAGGGCGGTTTAGGGCTTCCTCCGACGGAGGTACCAGACCACGCCGACCAGCAGCGCGAAGGGCAGCCACCCGGCGAGGAGCACCATCTTCAGGGCCGCCCACTCGGGGCTGGTGGTGGCCTCATCCTCGAAGACCGGCGGGGCGATGCGCGGCTTGTCGACCTTGATGGCCGGCGCGCCCTCGATGGCCACGCTCTCCGTGTCCAGCTCGACGTCGAGCTCCCGCTGGAACTCCCTTGGCAACCTGTCCGCGACGGGCAGGAGGGTGAAGGGCTCGTGGGGCTCCGTCTGGTACCAGTACGCCACACTGCTGTAGTCGTCGCTCCGGTCGTTCTCCGAGCCGTGCTCGATGCGGATCCGCAACGACTCGCCGAAGAAGATGGGGTCGTCGACGTGCCAGCGGTACACGGTGGCTTTCTCGGGCTCACCGTGGGGCGCGACGAAGGGAGCGCCGAAGGTGTCGGCCCAGAAGGGCTGGGTGAAGCCCCACGCGCAGTTGAAATAGTCCTCGAGGCCCGTGCCCTGAGTCGCCTTGCCGTCGACCTCGATGATCTCGTCGCCCTCGCCCCACCACTCGGGCTCGAGGCCGTGGACGGAGAGCACGCACCCCATGTAGCGGCCGCGGCCCTTCGCGTCCAGGACCACGTAGGCTTCGTCGAAGCCCGTGCCCGGCGCCGCTTCAGTGGGGTTCTCGCGGTTGAAGCAGGCGTGGAGGCGGCCGGTATCCTCGGGCGGGGCGGAGGCCATGGGCTGCCAGTCGATCTGCCAGTAGAACTTGCGGACCTCGCGTTCGCCCTCGTTGGTGATGGTGATGCGGGCCCGGCTGTCGAAGGGCATGGGGAGGAAGCAGCTCATGGCGCGGCCCACAGCGGCGTTCATCACAGCGGAGACGTAGTGGTAGTACTGGGCATGGCCCAACCCGAAGAAGTCGCCGAGGGGCACATTGACGCTCGGTTCGTCCTCGCCGTCCCAGTACATCCGTAGGACGACCTTGCGCAGGTGGTGATCCTCCTTGTGGTCGATGGTGCACCACAGTCGGACGATGCGGCCCGGGCCGGCTTGGTCGAGGATGGTGAGGGTCTCGCCGGGCTGGATCGCCCGGTAGTCGATGTTCTTGCCCTGGGGGTCTGTGCTGTTCTCGTGCCGGAGGTCGAGCCCCTCGATGCGGGCCAAGCCGGCGAGGCCGGGGTCCTGCCACGGCAAGGAATCCTGGGCCGCGACGGGCACTGTGAGCACGACGAGTAACGTGACGAGGGTCACTCTCATGGTGGGGGCTCCTCTGGGCAGGCTAGGGCGCTGACAGACAGGTGGCCGAACGTGGATTGTACGTTACGGAGGGGTCGCAGGCCAATAGCGGAGGATGGCCGGAGAGTCGGCGTCAGACCCTAGGAGCCATGGCTCGGCCCCATCGCCTGGCATGGGTGTCCGGCTTGGCTAGGACGCCGTGCCCTCTTCCTCGACCTGGTGTCGCTGGACCTTGCGCCGCACGCGACAGAGGGCGTTGTCCACGGACTTGGGCGTGCAGCCGTTCTCCTCAGCGATCTGCTGATAGGACTTGCCGTCGGCGAAACCGACGAAGACCCGCCACTCGAAGGGGGAGAGACTCTCCCGCAGTACGGCGCGGAGGTTGCGGACCGTCTCCTTCGTGATGAGGAGCCGCTCGGGGTCCTGCTGGTCGGAGTCGGGCGCCGACTCCAGCGGGTCGCTGCCGGGCTCGTCGCGCTGGCTGCAGCGCAGGGCGTGGGAGTAGACGACGGAGAGGTGCCGCTGCCCCACGCCGCTCTTGACGGCGGTGATCATCTGGCGGGTGATGCAGACGTCGGCGAAGGTGCGGAACGAGCAGGAGCGATCTGGCCGGAAGTCGCGGATCGCCTTGTATAGGCCGACCATGCCCTCTTGGATCATGTCATCGCGGTCCGCGCCCTGAAGGTAGTACGAGCGCGACTTGAAGAGGACTACCGACTTGTACTTCTTGAGCAGGTGTTCGAGAGCGTCCGCATCTTCGGTGACCTTGCACAACTCCACGATGTGTTCATCGGAGAGCCTGTCCAAAGCGCGAAACCCGATCTGAGCGGCCACACAACTACCTCCCTCGGTAAGCGCCGGAACCCCTCCGCTAGGCGGAAACCGCAGTCGGCTCGATCCTTCGGCTGCAGTGCAACAGTTCTCTACCACAACAGGCCGAATACGGTGTTCGACTCAGCGAAGTGCATAGATGGTAAACAAATTGCATGAAACCCTGTCAAGAGTTTGCTAAAAAAAACCGCGAACCTCCCTTCCCCTTCGTGTGTCACAAAGAGTTCCTGGTCTATCTCTGGTAGTTGGGTGCTTCGCGCGTAATGGCCACGTCGTGAACGTGGCTCTCCCTCAGGCCCGATACGGTCACCTGGACGATGCGGGTGTGCTTCTGCAGGTGCGGGATGTCCGGGGCGCCGACGAGGCCCATGCCACTGCGCAGGCCGCCGATGAGCTGGTAGACCAGGTTCGGCAACGGCCCCTTGTAGGGGACTCGGCCCTCTATCCCCTCGGGCACGAGCTTGGACTCGCTCTCGATGTGGTCCTGGAAGTAGCGGTCGCTGGAGCTTGCCTTCATGGCGCCGATGGACCCCATGCCGCGGTACTCCTTGTAGGTTCGTCCCTCGTACAGGATCGTCTCCCCCGGCGCCTCCTCGGTGCCCGCGAAGAGGGAGCCGATCATCAGGGCGGACGCGCCGCAGGCGAGGGCCTTGGCGATGTCGCCGGAGTACTTGATGCCCCCGTCGGCGACGATGGGCGTGCCCGTTGCCGCCGCGGCCTCGGCCGTCTCCAGGATGGCGCTAACCTGGGGCACTCCCGCGCCGGTGACAATGCGCGTGGTGCAGATACTGCCAGGTCCGACGCCGACTTTGACCGCATCCACGCCGGCCTCGATGAGGTCGCGGCAGCCCTCGGCGGTGACGACGTTCCCGCCGATGATCTGAGTCTGGGGGAACCGCTCCCGCAGCTGCCGGGCAGCGCGGAGCACGCCCTCGCTGTGGCCGTGGGAGGAGTCGAGCACGAGGACGTCGACGCCCGCGTCCACGAGGGCCCGGGCCCTCTCGAAGAGGTCTGGGGCGACGCCGACGGCGGCGCCCACGCGCAGGCGACCGAGCTCGTCTTTGCATGCGTTGGGGTACTTGCGGGTCTTCTCGATGTCCTTGATCGTGATGAGGCCGATGAGGCGGCCGTCGTCATCGACAACGGGGAGCTTCTCGATGCGGTGCTCGTGCAGCACGGCTTGGGCCTCTTGCAGCGTCGTGCCCTCGGTCGTGGTCACAAGGCCCTTGGTCGTCATGACCTCACTGATGAGCCGATCGCGGTCCACCTCGAAGCGGAGGTCGCGGTTGGTGAGGATCCCTACCAAGGTTCGGTCGGGGGCGGTGATGGGCACGCCGGAGATGCGGTAGCGGGCCATCAGGTCCATCGCGTCGCTGACGGGCCGGTCGGGCCCGAGGGTGATGGGCTTGGTGATCATGCCCGACTCGGACCGCTTGACGGCATCGACCTCCTCGGCCTGGCGCTGGATAGACATGCCCTTGTGGATGACGCCGAGGCCGCCTTCGCGCGCGAGAGCGGTGGCCAGACGAGACTCGGTCACGGTATCCATGGCGGCTGAGATGATGGGGATGTTGAGGGTGATCTTCGGAGTCAGGCGAGTGGTCACGTCAACTTCTTTGGGGACCACAGACGACCGGGCGGGGACCATGGTGATGTCTTCGAAGGACAGGGCGAGGGGCAGATCTCTGGGCATCGGTTCACTCCCTTGCGAGCATGACCAGACGCGACTTGACCGGGTAGTGTGCCAGCCGCCCCATGCTCCGTCAATTGACAGTTCGCCTCCCGCACGGCGCAGGGTGGGAGGCAGGGCTGGGAGCCGTCCACGGCCAACTATGCTCGTGCCGGGCACGAAAGCCTCGGCCCCCAACAAGAAGGGAATTCAGACCATGGCCGCCCCAATGCTCGACGCTCCAAGGGAGACTCTGGCGACGCTCATCGGACGGAGCCTCACCGACCGCAGCGAGGTCGATGGTCTCGCCGAGCTCTGCTCGAAAGCCGGAGGCCGGCTGGCGGGCACGCCCGCCCACGCGGCCGCTGAGGCGTGGGGCCGCCAGCGCATGCGTGGCATCGGACTCGCGCCCGTGCGGCTGCAGCGGTTCGAGACTCCCACATGGCAGCGAGGCGCCTGCAGGCTGACCATCGTGCGTCCCGACCAGGGCGAGGTCACGTGCGCGGCCCATGGCTTCACTCCGCGTTCGGCGAAGGCCGAGGCCGATCTCATCGATCTGGGGCCCGGCCTGTACAGGGACTTCGAGCGGCGGGGGCGGAAGCTGCGCGGCAAGTTCGCCTTCATCGGCGAGGCGCCGCCGCCCGGGGAGAGGGCTCCGCACCGCTCGGAGCAGTTCCGCTGGGCGTGTGAGGCAGGGGCGGCGGGGATGCTGCTCGGGAGCCGGGTTCCCGGCCTGCTGCCCCAGACGGGGATGTGCGCCGAGGAGGAGGCCTCCATCCCGAGCGTGGGCCTCACGTTGGAGGATAGCGCCCGGCTCCTGCGGCTGCTCCGAAGCGGTCAACGGGTGAGGGCGCGGGTCGAGATGAGGAACACCGTAGGCGTCTCGCGGGTCGCGAACGTGCTCGGCGACCTGAAGGGCCGCGAGCGGCCGGAGGAGGTCGTTGTCATCGGCGGCCATCTGGACGCATGGGACGTGGCCGAGGGCGCGGTGGACAACGGCACGGGCTGCGCCGTGGTCCTGGGCGTCGCTCGCGCCCTGGCGAGCTTGCCCGAGCCGCCGCGCCGGACCGTGCGCTTCGCCCTCTGGGCGGCGGAGGAGATCGGCATCGTCGGCTCGCGCCGGTACGTCGAGAAGGCGTGGAGGAGCATGGACTCCCACGTCGCCTACCTGAACTTCGACATGCCGGGCGATCCCGACCGCCTGCTGCTCTGCGGCCGCAAGGCGGAAGTGGGCGCCCTCGCCGAGATGCAGGCGATCCTCGCGGGATTGGGTGTCACCGAGCCCACCTCGACGGGCATCTGCCTCGCGACGGACCTCAAGCCCTTCGTGTTCGCGGGAGTGCCGATCGTCTCCGCTCTCGGCACGCTGCGGGGCGGCGCCGGCTCCTGCTACCACACGGCCGCGGACACCTTCGACAAGGTCGATGTGCCCAGCTTGCTCCGCATGACAGCCTGCGCCGCGGCGCTGACCTACGCGCTGGCAGAGTGCGAGGAGGCGCCCTTCTTGCGCCACACGGGCGAGCAGGTGCGGGCCGCCTTCGCGGAGGAGGGCATCGCCGGCGCCCTCGAGGGCGCCGACTGCCGTCTCCCCGACTGAGGGCCGATGCCGGCCCGGATCCGGCTGTTACCCCGAGGCTGCAGCCCCATGGCCCCGCGGTCTCCCCTGCCAGCGCTAGTCCACGCGTCGGTACTCGAGGAGCAGCGCGCCGGGGCGGGTGTCGATGCGGACGGGGACGCCCGTCTCGATCAGCTCGGCGCCCGTGAGCACCCGCGCCTCACCCATGTCCACGTCGGCGACCTCGTAGCGGGCGCTCGGGTCTAGCCCGCGGAGGGGAAGCTGGGCGGCCTGGTAGATGGAGTCGGCACGCCGGAAGACCTGGATGACACCGCGTCCCTCATCGGGCAGGTCGAACTGCCAGCCGATCCACACATCGTTGGCGAGGCTGTACTCGGTCAGGGGGTAGTAGTCACCCATCATCATGACGGGAGCCACGCGCTCCCATTGGCCCATGAGCCGGCGTAGCTCGTCGAAGCCGATATCGTCCCGCCGCATGTCGTAGCAGGCGGTGAACGAGGGGCACATCACGCTGCGGAAGGCGTAGGCGTCGACAGTGCCGGCGCCCGTGCCATAGAAGGGCATCCAGAAGGAGATGCCGTACGTGTGAGCCTGGTTGCCCACGGGTTCGAAGATGTAGTCGCTTCGCAGAAGGGGCACGGCCCGCCGGAGGGTCTCCAGGTCGTTGCGCCGGCCTCCGCTCGCGCAGGAGTCGATGAGCATGTTGGGGTGGCGCCGGCGGAGCTCGTCCCAGTAGGCGAGGTATCCCTCGACATGCCGGATCTCGGTGATCCCCTGGCGGTCCTCGGCGTCATTGGCGCGCCAATAGGAGAGGGGATCCATGTTGAAGTCCTGGCGGTAGAGGTCGATGCCCTCGGACTCGAGGAGCCCGTGGACGTGCTCCGTCAGCCACTCCCTCGCCTCGGGATGACCGAGGTTGAGGAGCTTCTGCTGCCCGTCGACGCCGAGGAGCCACTCGGGGTGGGTCTCGTAGAGCCAGGCGCCTGTGGCGACGCGCTCGGGCTCGAACCAGACGATGCTCCGCACCCCGCGCTCGTGGCCGTGGTCGGTGATCGGCCTGAGCCCACCGGGGAAGCGCTGCTGGTCCACCTCCCAGGTGCCTGTCTGTCCCCAACCCGACTCGTTCGGGTACCAGCCCGCGTCCATCCACCAGTAGTCGAGGGGGAGTCCCTCCTCGAGGTAGCGGTCGATGAAGAGGACCTGGCTCGCCGAGTCCGCGTGGATCATCTCCCCGAACTGATGGGAGCTGCAGGCGTTCAGTTGGGGCGACGGGGGCAACTCGCCGCCCGGCCTGGGGAGGTTGTGAGCGAGCATCCACTTCCTCCAGAGGTTCTGGCCACGGACCCAGTCGCCGCGCCAGAACAGCAGGGCGACGAGGGGGGTGCGGACCCGCTCGCCCGGATGCAGCGTGAAGCGCGTGAGCTCCTGGCCGATGCGGACGCGCGCCACGGCGCCGTCGTCGCGCTCGAAGGAGGCGGCCCACTGGCCCGGCCAGCCGATGCCGAGGATGACCCCCTGGCTGGGCCATGCCAGGTTGAAGTAGCAGAGGTCCGTGTTCGTCGGCCTGCCGCCGGCGGCGGTGACCCGCTTGGTCGCGCCGGGGTCGAGGCGCGTCTCCAGGGGCTGGAAGTCCCGAGCCTCACACGGGCTGCCCACGAAGTGGTGGAGGACGAACTCGGACGCGGGTGAGGGAGGCCAGGCCCACCGCTCGATAGGCGCGTCCAGCGCCTGGAGCGACTCGATGAGTGGGGTGTCGACGTCACCGGTGTTCTCGAGGGTGACCGTCCACTCGATGACCGAGGAGTCGGTGTACTCGATCCCGACGACCTCGGTGACGAGCCCCGTCTCGGGGTCACGGTAGGTAGTCCGATGCTCGATGCGCGCCTCGTCGAGCATGCGGCTCGACCGCTCCGCCTCCCACCCATCCAGCAAGTCGGCGGAGGCCGCGCCGCCATAGAGGAACGAGAAGGGGGGCGCCACCGATGGCCCCGGCACGCGCTCATCCACGAGGGGCAGCTCATCGAGCCAGAGGATCGAGCCGTCGGCCATCTCGACGCGAGCATCCGCCCAGTCGGCCTGGTCGCAGGCGATGCCGTCACCGCCATCGGTCACCTCGAGGGCGAAGGCCGTCGCGCCGCCGAGGTCGCACGCGACCTCGATCGGGGGCGCGCCCTCCCGCATGAGGGCCGACTCCCAGAGCGGCTCATCGGTCACGACTCTGAATGTCACTGAGCCCCGGCCGCCGAGGGTGTCGCGGTTGCTGTCGACACCCACCGTGGCGAGGAAGCGTCCCGCCTGCTGGGGGAGCCGCACGACGATCCGGCTGTCTGCATGGGCGAAGATGCCCCGGTGGTAGCGCTTGCCGCCGAGGGTCAGGGGTCCGTCGTTGCGGCCCATCAGTTGCACCGCATCGTTGTTGCGCTCCACGCTCAGGCTGGGGGCCTCGGGGCCACCCATGACGCCATCACTGAAGAGCGCCGCCGCCCACTGCTGGGCGGTGTAGATCTCGCCGCGCGTGAACTGAGTAGCCATCGCAGATCCCATCGTCACAAGGAAACACAGAGCCGCTAGGGGCAAGGGCCGCATCCGGTAGACCTCCTCGGACCTCGGTGACACAGCGCACAGGCTGGAGGTTCTGTGCCGGGGGAGTGGCTCCTGCGGAGGCCGCACCGAGGAGGCGCCATCGCGGCTGCGTTGAGTGGGGCACTGCGATGGTGGCTTCGGCCGCGTGTTGCTCGGCCGGGGCTCACCCGGGCCCGTGAGGTACCGGGCCCGGGCGAGCCGATTGCGGTCAGACCGCGCCGACGGAGACCCCGTCGATCAGCCAGAGGCCGCCCGTCTTGGTCAGGTTGAGGGTGACAGGCGCCTCATAGAGGGGTTCGAGCGCCGCCACGTCCTCCCCGGGACCGACCTGGGCCTTCGCGCCCTCGACGGAGAGGGTGAAGGCCACCGTGCCGGTAGCGCCGTCCAAGGTCACCGTGACATCGCTCGCCGTCGCACTCAGCGCCTCGTAGGCGGCGAAGTCCGACTCGAGGGACTGGGTCAGCTCCGCGGCATCATAGCCAGGAGCCAGCAGGGTCTCGAAGAGCGACAAATCCCGCCGGGCGATACTCTCCGCGGCCGCCTCGGGGGCCATCCGGGCGAGTTCATCGTCGGTAGGGGGGCGGGTCGTGATGCTGACCTTGCCGGTGCGCTCGACCTCCACGGGGATTCCCGCGACCTGGACCTGTCCCGTGTCGGCATCGGTCAGCGTGATGAGTGACGTCGCTTGGATAACCTGGTCGACGATGGTCTTGACTCCGTAGCCTGCCTCGATGTCCCACTGGACCTCGACCGTCTGCGCTACCGAGAGATTCTCCACGTACTCGTCGATGTACTGGTGCAGGTCCATGCCCTGTATCTGGATACGCTGTTCCTTGCGGCCGGCGTCAACGTTCTGACAGACGGCCCGGGCCTCGGCCTTGAGGATGGCGTACTGCCTGCCGTCGATCTCCGCCAGGCGGTCGAAGCGCCACTCCACCGTAACCTCGGCGCTGCCCTCACCGACCTCGGCGCTCGTCGCGTCCGTCCACGTCGCCCCCGGCGCAACCGGCTCCGAGGGCAGGCGCCCCATGGCGGACTGGAGCGCATTCGTGAGCTTGGCCATGGGGTCGTCCGCGGTCGGAACGTCGTCGCCACCGAGGCTGCGGCCGTGCCAGTCCAGCCGGTAGGTGGTGACGGGGCGGTTGCCCGTGATGCCCGTGCCGGTGAGCTCCGACCCCTCCTCGGAGGTGTCGAGGACTTCCCCGGCGCTCTCGATCCTGATCCAGGTGTCCACCGTGTAGAGGTCCTCGGTGAAGCCCTGGTCATCGACATTGCGGGCTCGACTCAACACGGTGATCGTCGCGTCGATGGCCTGGGACTCGCCCGCGGCCGCCCCCGTCTGATTGGACACCACGTCCATCGCTCGGACCGTGTCCTCGGTCATGCGGTACTGCAGAAGGACGGCGTCCTGGGAGACCGCCCCCGTTGCTCCGAGCATGGCCAGGGCAACCACAAGCATCGCGAACCGCCGCAGTGAGTTCATATCGCTCTCCTTCCGTGCGTTGAAAGGCGGGCAGATAGGCTGCGTCCGCCTGGTGGCAAGACGAATGACGCCGCGCTGGGTGACACCGGATCATGCTACTGGTTCTGGCTGCCCGCGGACAGGGTCGCCACGTCCCGTCTGGGCCGGGCCCAGACCTCCTCGAGGGCCGCTTCGACAGCGGCCAGCACGCGGCGGTAGTCGGGATCGCCGCGGGTCTCGTAGACGGCTCGTCCGCATACCTCGGAGCCGCCCGCGGACCGGGCGAGGGGGGCGCGCAGGAAGCCCGCCTCGCTCGCGTCCCGCAGGTCGATCCATTCGGCGCCGCTCACCTGGGCCGCGTCATGGCAGTCGGCACAGCGCCGAGCGCTCACCTCGGTCACGAGTTGCCGCAGGGCGGTGTCCCCGGTCAGGTCGTAGGGCTCCACGGCCGGCCGCTTGTTGATGAACCGGCCGTGGTACGGGGCATTCAGGTCGATCCAGGTGATGAGGGAGCGCCACTCGGCCTCGCTGAGTCGCACCCGGTCGCGATGGGTGGTCTCGAGAACCTCGACGATCCGGCTCTGGGCGCTGCCGAAGGCGTACGGCTCCGTGATGCGCGAGTCCTCTCCCACATTGGAGCGGGACACCAGTCCCGCGGCATGGATCGAGTCCCACGCCACGTTGGTGTTCGTCAGCCCGCCGGAGAGGTTCAGCCCCGCCTCAGGCGAGAGGCCGCTGTGGCACGAGATGCAGTTGCGGTCCAGGATCGGCTGCATGTCCCTCAGGAAGCTGACGGGCTCATCGCCGAAGGGGCCCGGCGCAAGGAGCGACGGAGGCAGACTGGCGGCCATCGGGAAGGCGGCGTTCACGGGGGCTCGCGCCTGGGTCTCGTGGCAGCCGACGCAGCCGCGCTTCTCTCCAGGCTGGAAGCTGATGAAGGACCGCATCCGCCGGACCTCCTTCATCTCCGCGTCGAGGGCCTGGAAGTAGACGGGGGTGTCCACGGGCACCCGGAAGTGGGCGCTCCCATCCTCGAGCACGGGCACGGCGCCGATGACCCGCGCGGGCGTCCAGTTGATCATCACGCTCTTCACGTCGGGCTCGTAGCGGAAGCCGCCCTCCTCGATGGTGTAGGGCCACGCCATGCGCTGGCTGATCCGGAGGTACTTGATCGCGCCGGGCTCCACCTCGGGCATGGCGTCGTAGATGCTGCTCACGACGCAGGTCGCGTAGTCCTTGTCCAGCTCCGTAGCGTCGGCGATCTGCACAGGCCGCGGCCGGGGGCGCAGAGGGATCGGATAGACACAGGAGATGTCGGGGTCGCGGTAGATGAGCTCCCGGGTGCCGTGGACATCGGCCAGGTAGAGGGCGTACCCGCGCTCATCGGTCATCACGTCACTGTAGGTGTAGGTGACCAGGAACGCGCTCTCGGTCAGGGGCCAGGGGTTGCCGTAGAGGCCGCCCTTGCCGCGGATGCCCCCCTCGTCCACGACGAAGCCCGCCATGGGGCCCTCGGGCGACACAACCCCCGGGGAGACGATGCGGATGCCCTCGACGTTGTTGATGCCCCGGTTGGGCTCGATGATGAGCAGCGAGCCGACCGGCAGGGTGTGATGCCCCGTGGCGATGCCGACGTAGCGGAGGCTGTCCGGGATCGAGCGGACCTCCTCAACGGCCCACGGGTCGTTGAAGTGCTGCTTGAACACGGCATCGGCGGCGGTCCCATCGGGCCGGATGACCCACAGGGACTGGATCTGCGCCCAGTTCCGCTCCTGGTACTCCCAGCGGGTGTAGCCGAGGAGGCCGTTGTCGAGCACGTGGGGCAGGTAGTCGCCATCCTTGGTCACACTCATGCGCCGGATGGAGCCATCGCTCCGGCGGAGGTAGAGGTTGCAGGAGGTCTCGTCTTTGTCCAGTTCGTTGCACTGCAGCGAGAAGCCGCAACGCTCGGAGACGAAGGCGATCTCATCATTGGGCAGGTAGCAGGGGTCCAGGTCGCTCCACTCGCCGTCGGTGAGCTGCCTCAGGCCGGAGCCGTCGACGCCGATCTCGAACAGGTGGATGGGCTCGACCGTCTTGCGCAGCCCGTAGCTGGCCGTCCGGTCCAGCCAGAGCGGGTGAGGCTCCTCGGACTCGGAGCGGGCGTACGCGAAGACGACGCGCCGGCCGTCCCAGTTCAGGTCCATGCCGTGGACGTGGCCCGGCCCGAGCTGTCCGTCCAGCACCGGGCGCACCTGGCCCTCGGGCGCGACGGGGGAGAGGACGAACAGGTCGCCGCCGGGCCTGGAAACCCAGGGCATGTGGTTCAAGCAGACGTCGGGGTAGGTCTGCTGGGTGTGGCGCTTCACGAAGAGCAGCTCGTCGAAGTCCATGGCCTGGGAACTCAGAGCGATGGCGCGCGCCCATGTCCTGGCCTGGAGGTAGAGCGCCTCACGCTCCTCGGGCCTGGCCCCGCCGTTGAGCTCGCGCTCCTCCAGCTCGGCCGCCCGGCGCTCCAGGGCTCGGAACCCGGGGTCCCGAGCGCGGCGGTCATCGAGCAGGATTCGCTTCGCGCGGCGGAGGGTCTCACGAACGGGCGGGACGAAGGCGGCCCAGCTATCCTCGTAGCGAGCGCCGCCCTCATCGACGGTGATGGCGATGGCCACGGGGCCCTCGCGCCGGACCGTCACAGGCAACTCAAAGGGGCCGTCGGAGGCGACCTTGGCCTTGCCGGCCCATTCCCGGCAGATCCCCGTGCGGGTGAGGGCGATGACCTCGGCGCGGAGGCTCAGCGGCTCAGCGAGGGGACCCCTCGATCGCAGCCGGCCCCGAAGCGTACTGCGGCCGAAGGCGGGTTGGGGGGCCGCGTCCCACTCGATGGCCCACTCGGCGCCCAGAGCCATCGGCCGGGCAGCCGAACCGCCCAACCGGATCGCCCCCGGGTGAGTTCCTTGCGCCCCGGTGACGGGGACCGAGATCTCCACTCGGAGCGTGCCATCCTGGATCACGACCGCCGCATCGGGCCACGGCGCGCCGTTCGCGAGCACCTGGCTGTCGACGAGGTCGAGCAGTAGGCCTCCGTACTCCACCAGGTGGGCCCCGCCGGGGCCTCCTCGGGACCAGATGCTGAGGCTGCTCTGGCTGGCCGGCCGACCGAGGGCGATGTTCAGCTCCGGCTGCGCGACGCCGTAGACCTCGACCTCATCCAGGTGGTACAGGATGCCGGCGTCGGAGGGTATCCGCAGGCGCAGATACCGCCCCTCGGCCCCCCGCAGATCGACGACGAGGGGGCCGACCTCGTCCATGCCGCCGAAGAACCGGTTCGGCTGGTCATGGTCGATGGACCACGTCTCGCCATCGACAGAGCGGAGCATACGGAGCTTGTTCGCGTTGTTCAGCCCAGGGGCGTAGTCCAGCCGGTTGTAGATCACAATGCGGTCCAGGGCCACGGGTGCGCCAAGGTCGACCTGCCACCAGGGATTCGGATCGCCGCCCGTGTGGAAGCCGTAGCGACCGTCCTTGACGCCGTCGACGGCCCCGCCGGCATCCATGGCCGTCAGCTCGCCACGGTACATGGCCGCGACAGCGCCGGGCAGCTCGGCGGCGATGAAGAGCCGGTCCGTGTCATGGCAGAGGCGGTACGTAGGCTCGTGAGGGGCGACGGGGGGGATGGTCAGGGCGGAGCCCCAGCAGGCGTCATCCAACACGCCGTCGAGGATCGGCGCTCCATCGGCGAGAGGGACCTCGTCGCCGCCGCGCTTGGGGAGCCCGGGCCACTGGATCTCCGACCCGGGGAACCGCAGCACCCCGGGCTCGACGAGCTCCCGGAGCTGGCTCGCGTCGTGCTGGCGCCAGTCGTCGAGCACAGCCTGGCTCGGAAGCTCCACCGCGCTCCCGCCGGCTGCCAGGGCACATGTGGCGATGAGGACCAACAGAGGGCGCATCCAGAGTACCTCCTCGGGGCGCGAGGCCGTGTTCCCGTGGGGTTCGCCCGCCAGGGGAGCCGCCCTCCACGCCACCTGGGCAGGAGTGGCCCGAGCCGGCCGGAACCACTCCGGCGAAGGTGATCGCTGATGGAACGAGGATCTTCGCCGGCCCTCGGCTTGCGGGCGGATGCGGGCGACCGTATGATTCCCCCAGTCTCCGGAGGGAAGGAGCATCGGATTGAGTGGCCCATACGCCCTCATGGCCGAGGGTGAGCGACTCGCGGGCAAGGGCCTGATCCGTGAGGCGACGGAACGGTTCGAGGCCGCCCACAAGCAAGCGCCCAAGGATGCCCGCGTGCTCCTCCGCCTCGCGTCGGCCATCGCGTCCGACGACCCCGCCGGCGCCCTCCGCGCCGCCCAGCGCGCCACCAAGCTAGCTCCGGGATCGGCTGCGGCGCATACCCTCAGGGCCAAGTACGCCCTGCTGAGCGGCGATCCCGCGACCGCCCACGACGCGGCTCGTCGCGCCCTGGAGCTGGCGCCGGGGAACGGTATGGCCTCGACGCTGACACATCTAGCGGCAGGGATGCGGGGCGACTACCCCGCCGCGCTCGCCGGCCTGGTCAGGGACGGGATCTTCGAGCAGTCCGATGTCACGGCGCTGGCGATGGAGTGCTTCCTCAAGCGCTGGACCGCCGAGGGGCCCGCCTGCGCTCCCCTGCCGGAACTGCCCATCCCCAAGCCGACCGACCCCGTCGAGAGGCGAACGGACGGCGGAGGGACGGCGGCGGTGAGGGACCTCCACGCGGCGTACGGCGCGGGGGACCCGATCGGGATGCTGCAGGCGCTCGCGGAGCTGCGCCCGGCCCAGCCTCAGCATGAGGATGTGGCGGCAGGCTACGCGGCGGCGCTGCATCAGTGCGGACGGAACGACCTCGCCGAGCCGTGGGCGCGGCGCGCCCTCGACGAACAGCGCGCCGCCGCCAAGCGGGCCTACGAGCGGCGGAGCCAGGGCCTGCTCGCGCGGGTGGGCAGGGCCCTCTCACGCCGCGGGGCGCCTAAGCCCCCCGCGGAGGGGTTCGACCCGGAGCCCGAGGGGCTCATCCTGGCTGGGTGGATCTACCTCGGGCTGGGTGACCTCAAGGTCGCCCGCAAGCTCGCCGAACGAGGATCGAGGACGGTCAACCCCTTCGACCGGTGGGAGGCGCGGCTCGTTCTGGCCCTCTGCGACCTGCTCTCCAACAGGCGCCGCGAGGCCCTGGCGGAGCTTCGCATCGCTGTCGCCGAGGAGCCCATGACGCTCTACCTGTGGTTCCATCGGGCCGCGCTTCTGCCCACGATGCAGGCCATGAGCCGGTCCATCGCCGCCGCGCGGGCCGCGGGCGACGAGGCCCTGGAGCGAGCGCTGCGGATCGAGCTGGGGCAGGTCTCCGCCAATCCGGCCAGGCCCAAGGGGAGCCGGGCATTGAAGTCGGCGCTAGCCCAGACCCGCGTGGAGCTTGGCGCCGAGGACCTGGACCTGCTGCGCGGCTACGCGGAGCTTGGCCTGGAGGCAGTGAAGGGGTGATCCTGGTGACGGCTCGCGGCGGGTGGGTCCCCGTCCTGCTCCTCATCCCGTGTCTGATGCTTGCGGTGGGCTGCGGCCGCCCCTCGCAGGAGTCCCAGGTAGCCCAGCTCACCAAGGCTCCCCTCGCGCCGCTGGAGGAGTCGCAGGCCGATCTGCCGCTGGAGCCGCAGGTCGAGCCGGCGCCCATGCAAGCCCTTGCCGGCCCGACTCCGCCGCAGACTCGGCCGGCGGAGTTCACCTTCCTCGTGTATGGGGATACCCGTTCCTTCCCTGAAGTGCATCGAGAGTGCGTCGCGCAACTCCTGAGGCACACGGATGCCTCCTTCGTCTGCCACACGGGCGATATGGTCGGAGACGGCTCGAAGTGGAGCCAATGGGAGCAGTTTCTGGAGATCACCGCCCCCCTGCGGCAGCGTATGCCCTACTGCGCCGCCATCGGCAACCACGACCTGCCGCGGGAGAACGCGGTGCGGGCGATGCGTCAGATGCCCGGCATCCCGCCCGATGTGAACGAGAGCGCCACGTACTATGGATTTGACGCGGGATTCCTGCGGATCGCGATGCTTGATAGCGAGTCGATGATCAAGGGCGATGATCGGCAGTACGAGTGGGCCCGCGCCTTCTTCGCCCAGGCGCCGGATCGGTTCAAGATCATCATGCTGCACCGGCCGCTGTGGAGCCCCGGCCCGAACGGCTCCTGCGGCATCATCCGGGAGAAGCTCTTGCCCATCATCCGCGAGACGGGCGTCCGCCTCATGTTCACCGCCCATGACCACATGTACTACCGAACTTACCGGGAGGGGCTGACCCAGGTCATCACTGCGGGCGGCGGCGCGCCGCTGTACGACGTGGAGAGCCCCCAGGTCATCATCGAGGGGGACGTGCTCAACAAGACCCACCACTACTGCCGGGTGGACGTGCGGCTCGACGCGGTAACGGTGACGGCGCTGGACTACGAGGGCCGGGTCATCGACCAGTTCCACCTGGCCCGATAAGGGCGCCGCAGCCCGGACAGCCGAGGGACCAGGCCATCCGAGGGTAATGCCACGCTCTGTCGTGAGCACTCCGTCACATCAACGCCCGCACTCACGGGCGGGGCCATCGGGCCATACAGCCTGGCGGCGTCACTTTTTGGCTCTCGCCGGACGTTTGTCCGTAATGCGGCGTAGATAGACAAGAACTAGATAGTAAGCAGTCAATGTGGAAGCCCGAAGGTGAGTCGTGCTCCGTTTTGGCTGCTGAGCACGCCCAGGATTGGCGAAGGCCCGACACGACTCGTTTCGCTGATTCTGTGCAGACCGAGTGTGAACACAGCACGGATCGCGTGCACGAGCCGATGGACAGCCCTCATAACTGCCCGCGTGATGGCGGCGCTCAGGAGGCGATGTCACTTGGTCAGTCGTGGTTCCGCGCAGTTGCCCCCCTTCGCCCGAGCCTGCTTGTTGGCAACCTGCTTGGCTTTGTGCGCCATCGTGTACCCGGCGTGTCGCCCCTCCGTTGCCGACCTCACCATCGAGGAGGCGCGCCAGCTCGCACAGGAGTTCGCCGTGTACGACCTGACGGACGCGTCGGTTCGCGGAGAGAGCCGTGATGGTGACCGACTGGCGGTGTTCGAGGTCGAGCACGAGGTCACGCGCAGGGTCGAGTACGCCGTCAACCTATCCCGTGGGCGCATCGTGTGGTGGCACGACAGCCCTGGACCGTCCGCGGCGGGCGCCACCCCAGCGACGGACGGGGAGCGCGTGTCAGCGGAGCAGGCTATCGCCATCGTCAAGGAAGTCGCCACACGGGCCTTGGACGAGGATGTGAACGCCATGACCTGGACCACGCCGAAGCCAAGTGGCGAAGGGCACACGGTGTTCGGGCGAAGGCCAGCCTGGGGGGATCCCCCCCGAACGAGTGGTCTGAACCCGGATGTGTCCGCCCGCGTCAGCGCGTCGGGCCGCGTCGAGTACTACCACCAGCTCCTGCCCTCGGAGGCGCCGGCTGAAGTGGTGATTACCGAGCCCCAGGCCACGGAGGTTGCGTTAGCGCACGCGGTCGAGCTAGGCATCCCCGAGTACGACGTGCACCTCCAGTATGTCCGGCTCGTGCAGAGGGGCTCTCGCGCCTACTGGGACATCAATGTAACGGACTACGCGCCCGGCAAAACACCGACGTCGCCATCGAGGTCGGTCATCTACGAGATCAATGCCCGGACTGGAGAGATCGAGAGCGCAGGGCTGAGCGGCCCCTTCGGCCGGCGGGGGGATCGGCGGCCTTGAAGGAGCGCTGCTTCGCCGTCAGGGTCGAGGGCTGGCAAAGGGTATATGTGACCCTTCTTTTCTGGATCGTGCGCAGGTTGCGTACGAATACTGCACGAATAGCGTCCACGGGTTGGTGGACCGCCCTCATGACTGCCCGCGTGGGGCGGGCGCTCAGGAGGCGATGTCATTTGGTTAGTCATGGTTCCGTGCGATTAGCCGCCTCCATCCGAGCCTGCAGCACATGGTTCGGCCCCAGTCAGACGCCCATGGGTGGGCACGTCCAGTTCGCGGTGAACCTCACGGCCACAGGCGCCTCGTCGGCCCAGTGGGTGGGAGACGTCGAGGTCACACCGAGCCAAGCAGACGTCGAGATTCCCCCAGCCTTCGCAGTCCCCTAGGAAAGGAGTGTGCGTGCAATGAGGAGCCATAGCTGTATTGCCTGCAGTGCCCTAGTGGTGTTCCTTCTGGCGTGCGGGGCATCGGTGGCGGACCGGATCGATCTCGACACCGCCCGCGCCATCGCGGCCCAGCACGCCGACTCGCCCCTCTCCGACCGAGAGCCAGCCATCCGTGAGAGGCCGGGCGCGCCGGCGACCGCCACCTTTACTACGGAGGAGGGGCAGCCCGGTGGGTCTTACACGGTGAGTCTCGACCAAGGCTGCCTGGTCTCATGGCAGCCCAACGCTGAGATGGTCTACGACCCCACAGCCGATCCCATCGCCGACGAGGAGGCTGTGGAGCGGGCCAAGACGGTCGCGGAGCGACACTTGGGCGACGCCGCTCGCGATCTGAGTTGGGAAGTGGTGAGTGCGACGCCGGACACTGTCAAGGTCAGGGGGCAAGCGCTCGCCTCTGGCGACCCGCCTCGGACGGGTCTGGGCCCCTGGTGCGAGGTGCACCTCCTCAGGGCGGGAGGAGTGGTGCACAACTACCTGCAGCAGTTGCCCGAGTCGACCGACGCGCTCGAGGCGCGCGTCAGCCGCGAGCAAGCCATCGAGGCGGCGCGCAAGGGGCTTGACCACCCCGATCTGCCCCTCCTGGACGAGCCGAGTCTCAACCAGTTCCGCGGAACGGTTCGCTGGCACGTCCGCTTCGGTTCGTCCCGAGACGAGCGGGTGCTTGTCATCGTCGACGCGCAGTCAGGGGAGGTGGTGGAGGTCTCGCCGACGGACACCGCCGTTGAGCCCACGGCGGTGCCCCCCGCACAAGGTTCGGCCGCACCCGTCGCGGCCGATGAGTCAGACTCCACCTCCGCGCCGTGGGCGCTCTACGGCGGGATCGTCTTGCTGTGCGCCATCGCCCTCGGCCTCTTCCTGCTGAGGCGGAGGCTGAACTGAGCGCGTCCCGCCTTGGCTGCCACGAGGTAGGGCGGCTACACGAAAGGGGAATGAGCCATGTTTCTGCTTCTGCTAGCGTTACTGGCCCCAGGGGAAGGGTGGACGCTCGAGGAGGCTGCTGCCCGCGTAGCCGACATCGACGGTGTCCCAGTCGAATCCATACAGGCGGAGCGAGTCGACGGCCCGGTAGTGAGCACGGCCACTCTCATCGCCACCGGGCGAGACGAGATTCGCCGATGTTACGTCGTGAACCTAACCGATGGCCACATCGCAGGGATTGTAGCCCTGGGGGTTGACTGCGACCCGCCTACGGAAGTGCCGCCGACTGACGAGGCGCGCCTCGAGGCGATAGCTCGCGCGACAGCGAGACGCCTCATCGGCGAGCGAGCGGATGCTCTCCTATGGGACACGGAGGGCGCGTCGCAGAGCACCGTGACGTACGTGGGGCGCTCCGAGGAGCAGCCGGGCGCTGGTCCGTCCGAGTGTCGTGTGGACCTGCGCCGGCGCGACGGTGCGTTGCTCGAGTTCTCGCACAGCCCGTACTACCCGCCGACGAGTGAGGCGCGTCTGCAGGCGGCCGACGCCACAGGGGTGGCCGAGGCGCACTTCGGTGAACCTGACGCTGTCGTCGCGAGTGAGCCGGCTTTGAGGCGCCACCGAGGGCGGCCGATATGGACGCTCGCCCTGTTCTCTGAGGCGGCCTGTCGGTACTCCGAGTACGACATCGATGCCGTGACGGGGGCCCTCGTGTGCGTCTCTCCGGCCAGTCTCGCGCCTCCTCTGGCCCCGTCCGCCAGTCCAACCGCCGAGCCCGCCTCCACCTCCGCGCCGTGGGCGCTCTACGGCGGGATCGTCTTGCTGTGCGCCATCGCCCTCGGCCTCTTCCTGCTGAGGCGGAGGCTGACGTAGCTCCGAGCCGGAGAGGAGAACCCGGGATGCTCGCACTGCTGCTCGCTTTGAGCCTTGCTCTGCCGGCTGGGCCGGTCACCATCGAAGAGGCCCGGCTGATCGCTGAGGAACACGCTGGCGGCTCTCTGGCGCCGCTCCCTGAGGTGGAGCTGGACGGCGGCCGGCGCATCGGGATCTACACCGGCGGCACACGCCAGTACCGGGTTGACCTAGCCACCGGCGCCTTTCTAGGGTGGAGCGAGATCCCGCCCGTCAGCGGCGATCCTCGCCCCTGCAATGAGGACGAGGCCATCGCGCTGGTTAGCGAGGAGGCTCGTCGCCATGTTCCCGTTGCGGCGGACGACCTAGCTTGGACGGTGGTTGGTCGAGCGGGTGACGCCATAGTCATCCGTGGCGAGGGCCCGAAGCGTGGCACCCCCCCTCGATCGGGGCTGTCACACTCCGTTCTGGCCCGGGTGAGCAGTACCGAAGGCAGGGTGACGTCGTTCACCATAGACGAGCCAGCGCCGTCACCGCCCATGCCGGTCGAGGTGAGTCGCGAGGAAGCCATTGCCGCTGCTCAGAACGCCGTGGGAGACGAAGCCGCTGCGGTAGTGGGTGAGCCATCGCTCAGCCAGGTCCGCGATGCTGCGAGATGGTCCATCGAACTGCGTGACAAGGTGGGAGACCGCTACTTGGTCCGCATCAACGCCTCCACGGGTGAGGTGATGAGTGTATCGAAGGCCTCACTCCCGCAGGAGCCCACCGGCTCCGCTTCCCCCCCGTCGCCGCCCGTCGCGGCCGCTGAGCCCGCCACCACCTCCCCGCCGTGGGCGCTCTACGGCGGGATCGTCCTGTTGTGCGCCATCGCCTTCGGCCTCTTCCTGCTGAGGCGGAGGCTGAACTGAGCGGCCTAAGGAGAGGCGCCCGGCCCGAAAGCTGCGCAAGCGTTGCCGGGCCGCGGCATCCCGTCTCGCCGCGTGTCGTAAGATGAGGAAAGGGGTTGTGCCACCATGCTACTGCGGGTGATGATCGCCGTTCTCGTGGGGGTCGCCTACGGCGCCGCCGTCGCCGACCCCGGTGACGCCAGGGATACCGATCTAGCTCGAGCGATCGACGTTGTGTTTGAGGCTACAGGCGTGGATGTGAGCGACGCCAAGGTGAAGTGGGATGCCTCGGGAGTGTTCACCGCCGTTCGGTTCAGCCTCGATGAGCCCCAACGATCCTACAGCGTGAACGCGGATCGGTGGATCCTCGTGAGTGCGGTCGACCTGTATGCTCCAGAGCGGCAGACCAGGGTCACCGAGGAGCAGGCGCTGGAATCCGTGAAGGAGCTCACCCAACGAGTGCTGGGTGACATGGCCGCAGGCATCGACACCTGGGAGTGGCGGAGACCCTTCGAGTCCGGGCACGGTCAGGTTGCGGGCACCGGTCGGCTGGTCGGCGACCCGCCGCGCAAGGGCCTGACGCCCGATGTGCTGGCCACCGTGCGTCAAGACGGGGCGATCACAACATGGGGGACCACGTGTCCGCCGGAGGGGGCCTCGCCCCGGCAGCCCGTGGTGACGCTGGAGCAAGCCCTTGCCACGGCGCGCGAGCATCTAGAGGACGAGACGCTGGTCCTCGCCTCGCCCGATGACTGCCCCCTCGTGCAGTGGTACGACCGGTTCGATTACGTGCTGCGCCTGGCCTCGCCATCCGCAAGCCAGGAGGGCGTGATAGCGCCGGGGACGGCAGTGGTGTGCGTGGACGCCGTCTCGGGCGAGGTTGTCAGCGAGGGCATCACAACCTCCCTGCGGCCGGCCGGCGCGGCGGGTGGCGGCTGGGCACGGTGGGCATCGACGCTTGGCATCCCCGCGGTGGGGCTGCTACTGGTCGCGGGCCTGGTGTGGCTGCGCCACCTGCGCCGCAACGGCCGCTCCGAGTAAGGCGGCAATGCCGGCCCCCGAGGAGGGCTCGGGGGCCGGCGCTCGCTACCGAACCACCTGCCGGACCGCCGCGGCGATGTCATCGGCGTCGGGCAGGGCGGCCTTCTCCAGGGGCTCGGAGTAGGGCAGGGGACATGCCACAGCGGACACCCGCTTGGGCGCCGCCTTCAGGAGGTCCATGTGGCCCTCGACCACCTGGGCGATGATCTCGGCCCCGACGCCGCAGAAGGCGTGGGCCTCGTGCGAGACGACCAGCCGGCCGGTCTTGGCGAGGGACTCGAGGATCGTGTCTAGGTCCAGGGGGAAGAGCGTCATGGGGTCGATGACCTCGATGCTGACCCCCTCCTCCCGGAGCTTGTCAGCCGCCTCCAGTGCCCAGAGGAGGTTGCGGGACCAGGAGACCAAGGTGACGTCCGTGCCCTCGCGCTTCACGTCGGCCTTGCCGAGGGGCAGGAGCTCCTCCTCTTTGGGCATGGGCCCGCGGTAGGTGTAGTGGCTCTTGTGCTCGAGGAAGACGACGGGGTTGTCGTCGCGGATGGCGCTCTTGAGCAGGCCTCGAGCGTCGCGGGGCATGCAGGGGCAGACGACCTTCAGCCCCGGGATGTGGCAGAACCACGACTCGATATTCTGGGAGTGCTGGGCCGCGTAGCCGGAGCCGCCGCCAGCGGGCGAGCGGAAGACCGCGGGCACCTTGAACTGCCCGCCGCTCATGAAGCGCCACTTCGCCGCCTGGTTCGCGATGGCGTCGGCGGCGTGCATGAGGAAGTCGGCGTACATGATCTCGACGACCGGCCTCATCCCGAGGAGCGCCGCCCCGACGGCGACGCCGGCGATGGCCATCTCCGAGATGGGGGCGTCCCGCACGCGGTCCTCGCCGAACTCCCGCTGGAGGCCCGTTGTAGCGCCGTAGACGCCACCGTAGACGCCGATGTCCTGGCCCCATAGGATGACGGACTCGTCGCGCTGCATCTCCTCCCGGAGGGCCGTGCGAATGGCTTGCGCGAAGACCACCTCTCGCCCGCGATCAGTCACCGCAGGTCACCTCCGACTCGGCCCACAGGCCCTGGGTCAAGGTCGCGGGGTCGGGCCAGGGCGCCTCCAAGGCGCGCTCGAAGGCCGACTCCACTTCCTGCTTGATGTCGATTCGGATGTCCACTGCCTGCTCGGGGTCGACGTGGCAGTCCTCGAGGAACTCGCGCTCCACGAAGTGGATGGGGTCCTTCTCGCGGAAGACCTCGATGGCTTCGTCCTTGGGCCGGTACCGCTCGCTGTCCGAGGTGTGGTGGCCCACGAAGCGGTAGGTGTCGAAGACGAGGAGGGCGGGCCGGCTCGTGCGCCGGGTCCTGCCGAAGGTCGCCGAGCAGAAGTCGTAGACCTCCAGGACGTTCATGCCATCCAGGCGGTAGCTCTCCATGCCGTATCCCACGGCGCGGTCCTGGAGCTCGTGGTCGGACATGGAGATGTCCTCGGCCACGGAGATGGCGTACTTGTTGTTCTCGCAGACGAAGACGACGGGCAGATCCCAGAGGGCGGCCATGTTGAAGGCCTCGTGGCATGCCCCGGTGTTCATGGCGCCCTCGCCGAAGAAGCAGACGACGATGCCCTTGCGGCCCTGCATCTTGAGGGCCAGCGCGGCCCCCGTGGCCATGGGGATGTTGGAGCCGACGACCGGGTTGGCGCCCAGTATCCCAAGGCTGGCGTCGGCGAGGTGCATGCTGCCGCCCCTGCCGCGGCACACGCCCGTGGTCCGGCCCATGATCTCCGCGAAGGCCCCCTCCAGGTCCATGCCCCGGGCAAGAGTGTGGCCGTGGTTGCGATGGGTGGTGAAGAGGTAGTCCTCCTCCTCCATCGCGTGAACCGCGCCCACCGACACGGCCTCCTGGCCGATGCACAGGTGCGATGAGCCACGGAAGAGCCGGTTCGGGAGCATGTGGTTGAGGATCTTCTCCTCGAAGTACCGGATACGCAACATGTCCCTGTAGAAGTGGATGAGCTGCTCAATCCGCTCCGGACGCATGGCGCGCTCCTCTCGGAACGCCCCCCTGGGGGCGCCGGGAATCGGGCTCTCGCGGCCCACAGCGCGTGGCCCCAAGCCCATGAGAGGGTACCGGATACAGTGCGGAATGGGAAGGGTTCGGGAGGAGCGTCGCGAAGGGTTGAAATGATGCTCGGCAGGTTGTGCCCCAACACGCCACCACGCGCCCGCTCGGCCGACGAGTCAGGCGCTTCGTCTTTTCAGGGGGGCTCGCAGTGACCTCCCGCGCGCCGCTGTATCGGGGGGATGATCGGTGAGCCGACTGGTTCTGCACGAGCCTCTGTCCGCGGGCATGGATCGGACCATCGTCATCGAGGATGGGGTCATCGCGAGCATCGGCCGCCACGCGCCCCAGCCGGGCGACCGCGTGGTGGACTGCACCGGTAAGTGGATCACCCCCGCCCTGCTGGATCTCCACGTCCATCTCCGCGAGCCGGGGCAGGAGCACAAGGAGGACATCGAGACAGGCTGCCGGGACGCTATCGCGGGCGGCGTCGGCGCCCTCTGCTGCATGCCGAACACGGAGCCCCTGGCCTTCGAGCCCGCCACCATCGATCACATCATCCGCCGCGCCACGGAGGTGGGCCGGGGCGTGAAGGTCATGCCCGTGGCGGCGGCGGTGAAGGGCAGGGGGAGCAGCCAGCTCTCCGACTACCGGGCCCTACGCGACGCCGGCGCGGCGATGATCTCCGACGACGGCTTCACCATCAGCGACGAGGGGCTCCTGCGGGAGTGCCTCGCTCAGTGCGCCGAGGTCGGGATCACCTTCGCGGGCCACTTCGAGCTGCCGGGTCCCGACGGGCTGCCCAATGAGCCCATCGCCGTGGAGCGGGCCTGCCGCTTGGCGGCGGCGACGGGCGCTCGCGTCCACATCTCCCATGTGAGCACGGCGGAGGGCGCGGGGATCATCCTCGATGCGCGGGAGGACGGGGCGCCCATCACCTGGGAGATCTGCCCCCATCACCTGCTGCTGACCGAAGACGACATCGAGCGGCTGGGCGCCCAAGGCAAGGTCGCGCCCAGGCTGAAGACGCGCCGGGACACGGAGGCTCTGCTCCAACACGCCATCGACGGCGAGGTCGATGCTCTGGTGAGCGACCACGCGCCCCACACCGACTCCGAGAAGTCGAGGCCCTTCGACCAAGCCCCGCCCGGGATGCTCGGGATGGGCTGCATGATGAGCGTCTCCCACAAGGCCCTCTGGGACAAGGCCGCGGACCCCGACGCGTGGCTGCGGGCGGTGGAACTGTGGACCGATGGCCCGTGGTCCGTCCTGGGCGCGGAGGGGCCGAAGATCGAGGTGGGGGCGGAGGCGCGGTTGGCGCTCTTCGAGTTCGGCGAGACCACGGTTCGGCCTGAGTGGATCCACTCGCGCTCCTCCAACTGCCCCTACCTGGGCGTGCCGGTGCTGCTCAAGCCGTGGATGACAGTACTGGGGCGAAGAGCCTGGAGGAGGGACAGCCTCGGACGGCTCGCGCCGCTGGAGGGAACGGGTGATCGGTCTTGAGCGAAGCCTATGCCCATGTGTTGACCAAGTTCGGCGAGGCCCTGCACGATCGGCGCTACCCACTGCCGGATCCCGGCCCCGGGGAGGTGCTCCTGCGCCTCGAGGTTTCCGGCGTGTGCGGCTCCGATGTGCATCAGTGGCAAGGGTTGGACCCGCGGGTGCCGCTGCCGCTCATCCCCGGCCATGAGGGCGTCGGCCGGGTGGTCGCGACGGGTGGAGAGGCGCGTGACGTCCAGGGCGCCAAGCTCGCCGAGGGCGACCGCATCGCCTTCAACCGAGGGGTGAGTTGCATGGCGTGCCGCACGTGCGTCGTGCTCCGTCAGCCCGCCCTCTGCCCTCACCGCTGGGTCTATGGGATCACCCGCTCGTGCCAGGACCCACCGCACCTGGTGGGATGCTACTCCAGCCATGTGCTCCTCGCCCGCAACGTACAGACCCTCTGCCTGGATGATGACCTCTCACCCGTGGTCGCCGTCACTGCCGGGTGCTCGGGTGCGACGGCCGCCCATTGCTTCGAGGAGGTGCGGCCGGGCTTCGGCTCGCGGGTGGTCATCCAGGGCCCGGGGCCGATCGGGGCCTACTGCGCCGCTTTCGCGAAGGCCTCGGGCGCTGAGACGATCATCGTGGTGGGCGGCACGGCGAGCCGGCTGCGGCTGTGTGAGGAGCTGGGAGCGACCCACACCATCAATCGCCGCGAGACTACGGTGGCGGAGCGGCTGGAAGAGATCCTAGAGCTTACCGGGGGCGAGGGCGCCGACGCGGTCTACGAGGCCGCCGGCGACCAGGCCGCCATCGCCGAGGGCTTGAAGTGGCTTCGGACCGGGGGCGCCTACGTGTCCTGCGGCGTGGCGGAACCGCGAGGGGGGCTGGAGATCGACTTCTTCCACGACATCGCGCGGCGAAACGTTCGGCTGCAGGGCATCTGGGTGAGCGATATGCGCCATCTCCTGGAAGCCGTGCGGCTCGTGGAGGGCCAGCCCGAGACGTTCGAGCGCTTGGTGGACGGCCGCTTCCGGTTCGAGGAGGCGAACGAGGCCTTGGAGGCCGTCGCGGCGCGCGAAGTCAGCAAGGCCGTGTTGATCCACGACGGTCCATCGTGAGGCGCTCATTGAAGGGGTGATTGGCGCCGGAGGATGGAGAGGATGGAGCGGTGTTCTAGGGTGAGCGCTTCGGGGCGTGGGGAGTCGGACGGGCGAGGTCGTGACGATGAGCCTGCCCGGCCAGCGCGCAGCCGGCGCGCGACCCTCGGCTACCTGCGGCCCGGCTTGCTGCTGCCGCTCTTCTCCCCGGTCCCACCCCGGGGCGGCTTCGTCATGGGCGGCGCGAGAGGCATCCCGCCCAGCGATGGCGCCCCCTGGTCGCCCCAGGCATCCTTCGCGTCATCGAAGGCCTGGTTCATGCGGCGCCACTTACGCACGGTGATGACGACCAGAGTGAGGGCGACGAGGCTCAGAGCGCCCCACTGGTACCAGGGCTCCCGATAGCCGAAGATCCACGGCCAGAGGGTCGCGACGGACCCGATGACGATGGCCTGCTCGACCAGCTCCACGCGCTCCATGCTCGCCTCCACGGGATCTATGATAACCCGCAAGCGAGGCATCGGGCCAGATCCGCAGGAACTGGGCACCTTCGGTATAATGTGAGAGCACACTGCAGCCCCGCGCGGGCAGCCCGAAGGGAGGCCGCTGGTTTGAGCTACGCGGTGGGTATTGATCTCGGAGCAACGAACCTCCGAGCCGGCATCGTGACCGAGGATGGCCGCATCGTCTACAGTGAGAAGCGGCCCACCGAGGGCAAGCGCGGCAGCGAGCACGTCGTCGCCAACATCGTCGCGCTCATCCAACACTGTATCGAGCACGGGCCCGTGCAGGCGAGCGAAGTGGCCGGGGTGGGGATCGGCAGTCCGGGCATCATAGACGCGAAGAACGGCGTGGTTCTCTCGGCGAGCTCCAACATCGTGGGCTGGTGGGGCACGCGCATCAAGGAGAACCTCGAAGCCGCGCTTGGCCTTGCCACTTTCGTGGATAACGACGTGAACGTCATCTCCATGGGGGAGCACGCCTTCGGCGCCGCTCGGGGCTATAACGACTTCGTCTGCATGGCGCTGGGCTCCGGCGTCGGCGGATGTGTGTTCCTGGATGGGGCGATCCGGCGCGGCTCTAGGGGCGCAGCGGGCGAGCTGGGCCATCTGACGGTTGACGTGAACGGGCGGCTCTGCAACTGCGGCCGTGTGGGCTGCTTGGAGATGTACGTGTCCGCCTGGGCTATCGCCGAACGCGCGCGGATGCGCATCGCGGCGGGCTTCGAGTCCCTCATTTCGGAACTGGCCGAGGGGGACCTGGAGCGGATCGAGTCGAGGCACGTCTTCGAGGCCGCGGAAAAGGGCGACTCGTTGGGCACGGTGATCGTGGGCGAGGTCGGTCGCATGCTGGCGGCGGCCCTGGCGGATCTCGCCAATCTCGTCGATCCCGCGTTGTTCGTCATCGCGGGCGGGGTGGCACAGGCGGGCGAGCCCTTGCGTGCGCGTATCGAGGAGGAGCTCCGCGTCGCGGCAACAGTCGGCTCGGAGCCCCCGCCACCGGTGGTCCTCGGCCAACTCGGAGACGAGGCGGGGATGCTGGGGGGCGCCAGTCTCGCCTTCAGCGGCACCACCTACTGACGAAACGTACGTGTCCCCGGAACGCCCAATGGGTGGTGCTCGAGAGTGGCGCTCGATACCCCCTTCGTGACAGGCGCCGGGTCGTTCCGCCAGCCCTCCAGGGAGCGGCGCGCCCCGCGACTCGCGCGAAGGAGCTTCCGAGTAGCGCTCGAGACACCCCGCATGGAAGGGAGCGGCCCAGCATGGCTCGCAGCTTGGCACTTGCTTGCCTGATTCTGGCGCTGGGGGTGAGCGGCGCTTCGGCCTTGCCGCCCGTCTTCGTGGCTGGTGACCTGGACTCGGCGCTCGGCCTCGCCAAGGAGCAGGGCAAGATCACCCTCGTCTACCTCTTCAAGGAATACGAGTCCCAGGTCTCGGGCGCCCAGCGCGTGGAGGATGTCCAGTACCGGACCGAGCGCTCCCCCCTGAGCGACCGCCTCGAGGCGACGATGTTCACGAACCCCGTGGTTCTGGAGACCTTCGAGCAGATGGTGTGCGTCGGAGTGAGCGTCCGGGACGACCTCTCCGTGTTCAACCGGCTCGGGCTCAAGGCGGTCTACCCCACCTTCGCGTGGGTGGACACGGACGAAACGGTCCTGGCTACCTTGGGCGCGTGCTTCGAGCCGGCGGTGTACGCGCTGGTAACGGCCCAGGCCCACGAGATCAAGAGCCTCCGTGCCCGCACCGATCTCAACGACGCCCAGCGCGAGCGTCTCGGCACCCTGTTCTACGACGTGGGCCGTTACGACCGAGCGGCGGAGGCCCTCGCGCCGCTGGTCCGCCAAGGCATCGAGGCGCCCCACGTGTGGTATCTCTACGCCTTCGCCCTGCGAGCGACGGGCGAACTGAACGACTCAGCCGCAGTACTGGCTCAGGTCTTCGATGGCTGCACGGCACGGAACCCGACTCGCGCGGAGGCCGAGGCGATCCGGTTCGGACCTGCCACGGAGTATGACCCGGTGGTCCTCGAGCGCGACGGCGAGTTCCTGGCCATCCTCTACAACCTGGGCACGTCGCCGCTGCTCATCCCCACGCTGGACGCGCTGCGGGGCGCTGTGGCGGCGGAACCGGCCGACACGGCGGAGGCTCTGGCGGCCGCCAAGGCCTTCTACCAGGGAGAGAACTGGCCGCGCGCCGCCGCCCTCTACGCGCGCGCGAGCGAGGGGCCGCTCCGTGGCCGCGATCGCGAGGAAGCGGTCGCTCGGGCTGGCATCGCGGCCCTCTTCGCAGGAGAGGCGGAGACGGCGCGTCGGGCCTTCGAGCGATACCTGGAGGAGGATCTGGACGGGCGGCACCGTCCCGAAGTGCTCTTCTACGCGGGCTCGCTCTACTTGGGCACGTCCATCGTGCGTAAGCCGGCGGGAGGCTACGAGGTCACCGAGCAGGCGGGCTACCAGCGCGCG
Source organism: Armatimonadetes bacterium UBA1398 (assembly GCA_002305165.1). GTDB lineage: Bacteria > Armatimonadota > Zipacnadia > UBA1398 > UBA1398 > UBA1398. The sequence continues at coordinate 71,044 of DBQI01000065.1, read as the reverse complement.
GCGGATCTGCTGGTGACCTTGGTGGCGGAGTACCCGGACGATGAGTTCGTGACCCACGCCAAGCACCTGCTGATCGAGTACTTCGACCGCAAGGTGCAGGAGCGGCTCGGTCCAAGGGCCGCCGACGAGCGGCCAGATACGGGCAAGGGCGCGGACACGTACCGCCCGGGGCGGTGACTAGGACTCGGAGGGCGTCTCCTGCGCGGGGACGCCATCCAGGGCGGAGCCGGCTCGCCGCAGAGCGTCCCGGTAGCCATCGCGGTAGCCGGTCATGTAGGCTTCCTTGACCGCGGCGACGATGGTATCGGAGGCGACGCGGCTCACACCGGAGGAGATGTCACCAACGGCCTTGAGGACCGTCTTAGCCACCTCGTGGAAACCCGATGGCTCGGGCAGGGTTAGGCTGGTCTGATCGGGCATGGGTCACCTCTTGCAGGGTCGAACCGTGCATTGCGAATGTAGCATAGCCGCGTAGGTGGTGTCGAGTGGCGACCCCCTTCAATTCCAGGGTTGATCGACGACAGCGAGACTGGCACCGCTTGGCCGCGCTCCTGGATAAGGTTGACCAGGGCGGCCTGAAAGCCCTGTCGGGCGCGGAGTTAGCGGAACTCAGCCGGCTGCACCGACGGGTGTCCAGCCACCTCGCCCAGGCTCAGGGCGGCGCGTCCGACCCGGATATCGTCGCCTACCTGAATGGCCTCGTGGTCCGCTCTCACAACGCGGTCTACCGCGTCCCCACCGGCGTGCAGTGGCGTCGAGTGGGCGCCTTCCTCACTGACACGTATCCGCGCACGGTGCGCAAGCTCTGGCCGTACGTCCTCGTCGCCTCCCTCGTCTTCTTCGGCAGCGGGCTGTTCGCGTTCATCCTGAGCTACAGCGACCCTACGCTGGCGCGTCTATTCGTTCCGGCGCAGTTCGCCGGCGCCATCGGCCCGGGCGGTATGCCCGACTATCAGGGCAACCAACTGCCGACGGGGATCATGGCTCCGCTATCGGCATTCATCATGCAGAACAACATCAAGGTGGGCTTCACCGCCTTCGCGGGGGGCGTCCTGGCGGGGGTCTATACCCTCTACGCCCTGCTCCAGAACGGCCTGATGGTGGGCGGACTGAGCGGAGGGATGCACCACTACGGGAATGTCCTACCGTACTATTCGCTCATCGTGCCCCACGGCGTCGTGGAGCTGTGGGCGATCGTTCTCGCGGGAGCCTCGGGCCTGCGGCTGGGCTGGGCGATCATCGCCCCTGGGCGGTTCACGCGCTGGGAAGCTCTCAAGCGGGCGGCGCCCGAGGCCGCGACGGTGATGCTCGGCACCGTGCTCCTCTTCGTGGTAGCGGCGCTCATCGAGGGCTTTGTGACCCCCGCGCCACTCCCGGCATGGCCTAAGGTCTGGGTCGGGATCATCTCCGGGATCCTCATGCTGGCCTACCAGTACGGGCCACTGGCGCGCGGACCCGTTCCCGAGGAGGCCTGGCGGCCCTCGGCGGGCAATACTGACCCCTAGGGCCCCATTCGGTCGGGCCGATCCACGAGAGGACCCATGCCATGGCAACCAACCCGCTGGCCGCGCTAGCCGCCACCCATCCCGAGCTCGAGGTCTGGTTCGACTCCTCGCCGCTGATCCTTGACGCGTGGAAGTCCGAGGTCATCGCCGCCCACGAGGGGCGGACCGACGCTGACCGCTGCAGCGAGCGGCTCGAGGGGGTGGAGGAGGTACTGGTGGGCTGCACGACCAACCCGCCCTTGACCGCCCAGGCGGTGGAGTACGACCCGAGCCGATGGGCGGCCAGGTTGCGGGAGATGACGGGCGGCCAGGCCTCCGATCCAGCCGAGGCCATGTGGAAGCTCTACGAGAGCGTGGTGAGGGAGGGCGCCGAGCGCTTCAGAGGGATCTACGAGAACTCGGGGAAGGCCCTGGGCTACCTGTCCGGCCAAGTCGATCCGCGTGAGCTCAAGAGCACGGCGGCGATGGTCTCCATGGGCATCGGCCTCCATGCCATGAGCCCGAACGTGATGATCAAGATGCCTGGCGTCAAGGAGGGCATCCATGGCATCACCCTCCTCACGGCTCTCGGCATCCCCACCAACGCGACCCTCGTCTTCACCATCAGCCAGATCGTCGCCGTGGCGGAGGCGGTCAAGACGGGCTTGGCCCTCGCGCGACAGGCGGGGGTGGACCTCTCGGGATGGCGCTCCGTCTGCACGATGATGCTGGGGCGGTTCGAGGACCATCCGGCCTTCGATGAGTCCGCGCGGTCCGTCGGGGTCGAGCTGACCGATGAGCTCCGCCGCTGGTCCGGCCCCGCGATCTTCAACAAGGCCGTCGCCCTCTACGCCGAGCGGGGTTACGAGAGCAAGATGCTCGCCGCCTCGATGCGCGTGGGACCCGTGGTAGACGGTCGGGTCAGGATCTGGCACCTGGAGAAGATCTGCGCCCAGCCCGTGGTGCTGACCATCTTCCCGAACATCATCGAATCCTGGCTGGAGGAGTACGACGGGGAGGAGTTGCCCACGCAGCCTGCAGCCGTGCCGAAGGAGGTCCTGGATACCCTGCTCCGAGTCCCCTACTTCCGCGCGGGCTATGAGGAGGGGGAGGACCCCGAGACCTTCCGAGATCACCCGGCGGTCGTCGCCACGGCGGAGAGCTTCGCTGAGTCCACCAATGGCCTGGAGGCTTGGGTGAAGCAGCAGCTCGCGTGAAGGGGGTGCACCCAGTGCGGTTCCTGCTAGGGGCGCTGCTCGGCCTCGTCCTCGGCGCCCTCGCCACGCTGCCGCTTCTGCCTCGCCATCCGTGCCCCGATCCGCTGTCAGCGGACACCCTCTGCCTGCAGCACCCGGTGGACGTGGAGGACGTGGCGGTCCAGGAGCGGCTGAGTCGGGAGCTCGCCTCCTTGGCCGAGCGCGGGATCGGGGCGAGTCGCGAGGAGCTCCTCGCTGGCGCGTCGGGCCACGTGACGGTCGAGCGCCTTCCAGCGCCGACGGACGAGTCCCTGGACCTGCCGGAGCTCTACGCCCGATGCGCTCCGAGCGTCTACCTCTTGGGCGGACGGTACCTCTGCCCCAACTGCGAGCGGTGGCATGTGCGCATCGCGACTGCCTTCGCCGTCACCGACGACGGCCTGCTCGTGACGAACCACCACGTCCTCGAGACGGACTATGAGCTCCTGGGCGCGTCATCGCTGGATGGCCGGGTGTATTCCGTGGTTGGGGCCGAGGGCGGCGACCCCGAGGCGGACCTGGCGGTGGTTCGTATCGAGGCAGCCACAGAGCCCCTCCCCCTCAAGTCCGGCTCGCCCGTGGGCGCCCCGGTCGCGGTCATCAGCCACCCCAGGCAGCGGGCGTACACGCTCACCGAGGGCATCCTCTCCCGCCGCTACGCACGGGCCCGGGATGGACGGCCCGCCCTGTCCATCACCGCCGAGTACGCCGTAGGCTCCAGCGGCGCGCCCGTGCTCGATGAGACCGGGGCGGTGGTGGGCGTCGCGGCCGTTACACAGGCGCTCTACGCCGATGAGGAGGAGCGTCGGCTGCAGATGGTGGTCAAGGAGTGCGTGCCTGTGGAGGCGCTGATCGCCCTGCTGGACGCTACTCAGGGGCCGCCATAGAGGGGGGCGGACCGAACGGTATGACGCCCTGCATGGGCGCCGCCGGTCCGTGATCTGGCCCGTGGCCGCTGCCATGGTCCGACCAGGGCACGTAGTCCATGGGCATGGTGTCATTGACGGCGGAGTCGGGCAGCATACCCCCGGCGTAGTCGCTCACAAGCCGACCGCGGATGGCCTTGCGCGCCTCGCGCAGCACCGTGGCCGCCGCGATGGCGGCTTCGTAGCGGGTCGGCAGCGGTTCGGGCCAGGCGTCGAGCAGCTCCACCTCAGCCGGCGTGATGCGCGCCAGGTAGCTCCACTCCAGGGCCGCCCAGTGGCCCGCGGGCAAGGGCACACCGCCGCGAGCGGGGTACTCCTCATGCCAGAACCGCGCCAGATACCGGTCCATCGACCAGTCGGCTCGGATGACGGCCACGTTGTTCAGCGCCGCGCTAAGCCGGGCGGCGAGGGCGATGGCCTCAAGTTCGCTGATGCGCTCGTCGCCGTGGAAGAGCCCGTCATTGGAGCCCCTGATCACGTCGGCGCGCCAGAGGGTGGCGACGGCCCAGGACGCCGGGTGCTCCCTGGGCACATCGGGCAAGGGCTCGGCCTGGGCGAGCGCCGAGGGCGCCAGTGCCACGATGGCGAAGGATCCGATCAGCCAGCGGTTCATGGGCGCGCCCTCCTTGGGTGGCAGCCGAGCACGGCGCCACGGCCATTATACTGGCTACTGAGGTATCTTCTCGATCCAGCGCAGGGCCGTCAGCGGGAGGCACGCCTCGGCCAGCGCCTCATCACCCGCATCCTCGGGGACGGTGATGAGCGCCTTGAGCGGGGGCTCGGACTGGACCGTCACCCGTAGGCTCCGCAGGCCCGACTCCGTCACTTCGGTGACCTCGGCTGTAGCAGGGAAAGCGCCGGGTTCGGGCGCGAGGTTCACCTCGAACTGGCGCACGATCGTCGCCGCGGGCGCGAGAGCGGGCAGCCCGGCCTCCGCGTCAGCCATCACCAGGGTGGTCGACGCGCGAGAGCCCTCGGGACCGCGGAAAGCGTACCCCGTGGGCAGGCGCTCGGCGGACCACTCGATACCATGCTCGGTGCGGAAGGCGACAGGCTCGTCCGTCTGGAAGAGGATGCTGGGTCCGGAGAACCCCGGCAGGGCCTTCGTGTCGCCTGGCCCGCCCGGCCCGTCCTCCTGGAACCGCGCCTCCACCCAGACGTCGAAGGGGGCGAGGCTCCGTGCGGACCCGTCGGCCATTACGGCATGGTTTCGGTCCCCGTGGCGGGGAGGCGAGGGGAACTCCGGCCGGCTATCGCGGGCGTTCCACGTCCCCTTCGGCGAGTCGTACGCCATGGGGACGTCGGCCGGGGTCGCCAGGGAGGCGAGGGAGCCTTGGGAGAGGGCGGCGTAGTAGGCGTACCCCGTTTCCGCGCCCTCGGGCGCGGCGGGACAGAGGAACACCCGGGGGTCTCCCGTGTCCTCTAGGAGGAGATCCTCCCAGGTCGCCGCGGGAGGAAGGCGGTCATCGTGATCCAGGGAGTAAGCGCGAAGCGCTCCCCCGATGACCCGCAGATTGTCGAGGCATACCTCGCGGTGTGCGACGGTCTTCTGACCAGCGTAGGAGCCGTAGAGTCGGATGGCCGCAAGGATCAGGAGCGGTGCGGTGATGACAAGCCCAACCAGTGAGCCAACGCGTAACCACGACCTGGAGCGGCTGCCTATCGCCAAACGAATCGCCCCTGCTTCCCAAGCATCCATACGTTCGGGCGGCGGTTGCCCTTCAGTGCGCCGTCCGAGGAAGGTGAGTGGCCGATGAGTCGCGCATGGCTGTTCCCCATCATACTCGGAACGCTCGTCGCCGGGGCAACCGGGCAGGAGGCCCAGCGGTTTGCGGTGTGTGCGGGGGTGAACGAGTACCGCGACTTCAACATCCCGGGCCGGACCGAGGGCGAGACCTACGCCTTCCTCGTCGCGGAACGGTTCGCGAACCCCGAGATCGGCGCGGTCCCCATGGATCGCGTCGGGGCCCTCGCCGGCGGACAGGCCAGCCTGTCGAACCTCGTTGGCGCCCTGGAGTTCTGCCAGTCGGCGGCCGCTGAGGATGAGGTTTTCATCTACCTTTGCCTCACCCTGGTGGCCTCCGTGGGGGAGGATGGGCAGCTTGAGCTGTACCTCTGCCCGTACAACGCGGACCTCGCGGACCTGCCGAACACGGCCATCACCGTCCGGCAGCTTGCCGACTACGTGGCCGCGATACCCGCCACCAAGAAGCTGGTCATGCTCGACGCCTCGCCGTGGGATGCCTTCAGGGCCGAGGGGACGCCCGAGGACCTGGCCGTGCCGGGCGATGTGCTCGAACCCCTGGCGGCGAGCAGCCTCGTTCTATCCGCCGTCTCGCCGGGGCAGAAGCTCAATGAGGCTGGCCTCGCTCGGCCCCTTCTCGGGTTCTGCCTCACGAACTGCGTCACGGGCTTCGCGGATACGGATCCGCCCGATGCGACCGTGACGGTCAAGGAGCTGGTTGGCTTCACCAAATCGACGGCCGAGCGGGTCTACCAAGGGGGCGGGGGCGAGGCGCAGACCCCAACGCTCCTCGGCGGCGAACCCAGTGACGCGATGGTCATGAAGAGCATGCCGCCCGAACCTCGGTGCCCAGCGGGGATGCGGCTGGTCGAGGGCCGTGTCTGCATCGACGTCTTCGAGGCCCCGAACCTTCCCGGGGCCAAGCCCATGGCTGACATCAATCAGTTCGGCGCCTCCGGCTGGTGCCGCCAGAAAGACAAGCGGCTTTGTGAGCCCGACGAGTGGGAGGCTGGGTGCCGCGGGCCCGATGGCCTGCAGTTCTCCTACGGCAACAGGCCGGTGCTGGGCGCCTGCAACATCGGCGTCATGATGGGCGAGGACGCCCATGCCGAGCGCCTGGGTTCCCGCCCCTACTGCGTGAGCGGCTATGGGCTCTACGACATGATCGGCAATGTGGCCGAGTGGATCGGCAGCAACTGGGGGTCGGAGGAGACGACCGTCGATCACCGGGGCGCCTCCTTCCGCGACCAAAGGCTCGACCGCTTCGACTGCACCACAGGAGGACCGAAGCACCCGGTCCTGAACGCTGATCATGTTGGGTTCCGCTGCTGCGCGGATCCCCGATAAACCCGACGCCGTCGGGGCCAAAGGACCACCCGCATGAGTCGTACCCGCGCGGCGCTGCCACCTGCGCTCTGCTTGCTCCTGCTAACCCTCTCGGTGCGCTCCACTGCTGAGGTCAAGGACATCACCATCGTGTACACGGGCGAGACGCACTCCCTGGTCACGCCGTGCGAGTGTGTGGTGAGCAAGGACGGAGGCATCGCCCGCCGCGCGCATGCGCTGGACCGGGTGAGGCGCGACGGGTTCACTCCCACCCTCGTGTTGGACGCGGGAGGCCAGTTCGGCGGAACCGCCTACGACGAGTACACGGAGGGGCCCGTCGTCGACCGAGAGCGGACCGAGGTCCATCTGGCGGCCTGCGCCGACATGGGGTACGCAGCCTACGCCGTGGGCGATGAGGAGCTTCAGTGGGGGCCCGAGTTCCTGCGCCGGGCCGCTGAGATCGGCGCTGCGCCCTTCCTTTCCGCCAACATGGGAGAGGAACCGGCGGCCGCCTCCGGGGTGGAGCGGTACCTCATCACCGAGGTCGGTGGCGTCAGCATCGGCGTCACTGCGGCCACGCCCCAGGACCTCTACGCCCTCGGCGATCCGCGCCAGGGCCTGTGGGCCCAGGTGGGTGACCCGATAGAGGGCGTGTCACGGGTTGTGCAGGAGATGAGAGACCAGGTCGACCTCGTCGTCGTGCTCTCCCATCTGGGCAGTGACCGGACCCGACTCCTCGCAGAGTCCGTGCCGGGCGTGGACATCTTCATCAACGCTCACTACCGCCGCCCAGGGGGACTGATCGATAGGGTGGGCGACGCTCTCATCGGGGAGTTCAACCTCGAGGCGCGAGCGCTATCGCAGCTCGATCTGAAGGTCGACGGCAGAGCGATGGCCGAGTACCGCCTCCGCGAGATTCCCCTCGACCCGAGCGTGCCCGATGACCCCGCTCAGGCCCAGCGGGTCGAGGAGTGGCTGCAGCGCAAGGACACCATCGACGCGCCGCGCCTCGTGCTCGACTACTACACGGCGTGGGGCTGCGGCTACTGCGTCGAGATGGAGCCCCAACTGCGCGAGGCGCTGCGGCTCTTCGGCGAGGGGCGCGTGGAGCTCCGGCGCTGGCATGTGGTTCACTTCGACGCCGAAGCGGGTCAATTCTACTCCACCTTCGGTCCCCCGGCGATCGTCGAGGCGAGGCGCGAACTCGCCATTCAGGTCCTCTACGGCCGGGATGCTGTCGCGCGCTACGCCTCCCTCCGTGCCCTCCAGCCGTCCGTCGAGGCGGACACCGTGCTGCAGGCCCAGGGGCTCGATCCCGGAGCGGTCATGGAACTCGCGGGCTCCGACGAGGTGGCCACCATGCTCCTGGCCCATGCGGATCGCGCGCGGCGGTTCATGATCCCCGGAACGCCGACCCTCTACCTCAACAACGTCGAGTACGAGAGCGCCAACGCAACTCCCGCGCTCCTGCGAACGCTCTGTTGGACCCTACCCGAGGCCCTCCGCGGCGAGGCCTGCGCGGGGGTGCCCGAGTGCGCCTCCCACAGCGACTGCCGCCGGCCAGGGCAGCTCGGCTACTGCCGCGACGCCGGCACGGGTGACGCGCGCTGCGAGTTCACCGACCCGACGCCGCTGGAGCTGATCGTCGTGGGCTCCGAGGACGCCTCGCTCACCAGCCACCGCGCCTTGGTCAGCGACCTTGGAGGCCTGCTCCCCGGCCTCCAGCCGCGGGAGGTCACGTATGCGAGCGAGGAGGGCCAGGCCCTCGCCGAGCTGGGCGGCGTCCAGTGGCTGCCGGCCTTCTTCCTGCCTGCGGAGCAGCTCGAGCAGAGACCCAACCTGGACCAGATCGTCAGTGGCCTCGTGAAGACCGGGACCCACTACATGGTCCGGCCCGAGAACACCGTGTCCGGCCTCATGGTCGGTCGCGAGCGGCAACCCGACCGCCTGGACATCTACTACCGCTGCTCCGACGCAGCCGCTCAGGAGTCGGTCGCGACGGTGCTCGAGCTGCTCGAGCGCGCGGGTGGGGGGGCCGCTTACTCCCTGGAGCTTCACCCGGCCCTGGCGATCACGGCCGAGGGGAACCTGGCGGCCCAGGGCGGGGTTGCCGAGATTGAGGAGGCGGCCCGCCAAGCCGTGATCTGGCGCGATCACCGTCAGGCCATGGCGACCTACCTCAGGAGCCGCATCGAGGCTGCGAACAGCAGCTACTGGGATGTGCCCCTCCGCCGCGCGGGCCTGGAGCCCGATGAGATCCGCGAGAGGGCCACGAGCGATAGGGCGCTGATGGACGCCCTCTACGCCGACGCCCAGGTTCAGGCTGAGCTTGGGGTGTACGGCGAGTGTCTGCTCCTCTACGAGAACCGGGAAGTCGCGGATATCGCCGGCCAGGAGGCGGCCCTCGCCGTCGCCGACCGCATCGGCTTGGCCCCCACCTCGCTGACGATCCTCTATACCGGCAGCACGAACGGCCAGCTCGAGGCCTGCCGCTGCCCAGGCAACCCTTACGGTGGGTTGAGCCGGCAAGCGGGCGCCCTCGCCGAGCTGCGCGACATGTATCCCGCCTCCATCCTTGTGGATAGCGGCGACGTGTTCTCCGAGACTCCTGAGTGGACCAAGTTCGAGTACCTGCAGAGGGCTTACGCGGCGATGGAGTATGACGCGATCGCCATCGGCGACCAGGATTTCACCTACAGCGTCGACGTGCTAGCGGCCTTGATCCAGGGCTCGCCTTTGCCCTATGTGGCCGCCAACGTGGCCGTGGGCTCCGCTGAGCCGCGCTCGAAGCTCATTGAGCGGCGCGGCGTTCGCGTCGGTGTCGTCGCCGTTACGTCGCCCCGCGTCTTCGCCTTCGGGGATACGGCGGCGCCTAAGGGGGCCGAGATCACCGATGCCACCGAGGCGGCCCGCCGAGAGATCGCGTCCCTGAAGCCATCGGCTTCGGTCATCGTGGTGCTCTTCCACGGGATGCTGGAGGACGCGCGACGCCTCGCGGAGGATGTGCCGGGCATCGATGTGATCGTGTGCGGCCATGAGGGGATGTCGCTACAGGTGCCTGACAGGGTGGGGGACACCCACATCGTGGCCCCGGGGCGTAACGGCGAGTGGGTGGGGCGGATCACCCTGCGGCTCGATGGCGAGGGGCGACCCATCGCGGCCGAGCCCCATCTCATCCCCATGGACGAGCAGATCCTCGATAGCCCCGAGGTTGCCGGCCTCATCGCCGAGTACCAGGAGCGAGTTCAAGCCGGGCAGCGAGACCTCATCCTCGCGGCCGCGACGGACGAGTCCGCCCAGCCAGAGACCTGCGGGGCATGCCATGCCGAGCAGCTCGAACAGTGGCAGGCGACTTCCCATGCCCGGGCGGCCCAGACCCTGCGAGACCTCGACCGCGAGTTCGACCCCGACTGCTGGAGCTGCCACTCCGCTGCGCCCCTGGTTCCCGAGGCGGCTCGGCTGCCGGACGTGACCTGTGTCGCCTGCCACCGGGTCGGGCCGCCCACGGAGACGGGGCACGAGATCCTCGAACCGCTCACGGTGGAGACATGCCTCACCTGCCACACCGAGGGGAAGAGCCCGCACTTCGACGAGGCGCGCTACTGGCCCGCGGTGGAGCACTGACGCGAGGCGCATATGGGGTTCCAAGGGGCAACCCTATAGCACATACTCCCTGATGAACCACGCGAGGCCGTCCTCGTCGTTGCTGGGGGCGACGACGTCGGCGGCGGCGAGCACGGGCGGGTCGGCGTTGCCCATGGCGCAGCCCAGGCCCGCCCATTCGATCATGGGCTGGTCGTTCAGGGCGTCGCCCACGGCGGCGGTCCACTCCCGAGGCACTCCTAGCGAGGCCACCGCCTCCGCCACGCCCGTGGCCTTATCCACGGCCTTGTTCATGAACTCGAGGTACTCGGGCGTGGTGATGGTGACATAGAGCCGATCCCCGAACTCCCTCTGGAACTCGGGGCAGATCCCCTTGATGCGCTCGGGGTCGTCGATGATGAGGATCTTGGTGGGCGTTCGCCCGTCGAACTGCCGGAGCGGCCCAACGGGCACCTGCTGCGAGCCGGTCCGGTATGAGTAGAGATTGCCCCACTGCTCGATGTGATCCACGTAGAGCACATCATCGAGGTAGTAGTTGATGTGCATCCCCAGATCGGTGAAGCGACGCACCAGCTCCTGGGCCAGGTCGGCGGGGACGGGCTCGTGGAACAGGACCTCCCCCGTCTCAGCGGAGCAGACCCGGCCCCCGTTGTAGCCCACGCAGGGCCCGGGCCGGATCCCCATCTGCTCCCCGACAACGGTCACCGAGGGTAGCATGCGTCCCGAGGCGAGGACGATGCGCACCCCTGCGGCGTCTGCCTCGCGGACGGCCTCGAGATGAGCCGGCGGGATCTCGTGGTTCGTGTTGAGCAGGGTGCCGTCGATGTCTATGGCGAGAACGTCGTACTTGGGCATGTTGCGCTCCTTGATCCTCTCGTCGCCCTCAGGGCGCCGGCGCTGTCCTCCGAGGCTCGGGCACATGGCGGAGTAGGGCAAGGGCCACGAGGGCCGCGGCCATGGAGGGGATGAACACGGCCCTCAGACCCACGTACTGCGCGACCAGACTACCCAAAAAGGGCGCCAGGGCGAACGCGGGCTGCAGAACGGTGTAGAAGACTCCGGAATACTCGGGCACTCGGCCGCGGGGACAGATCTCCAGCAGCATGTTGTAGCGGCACATCACGATGGTTGTCAGCGCCGCTCCGAGGAGGGCGAAGGTCGGGTACATGGCCCAGGGCGCGGGGGCAAGGAAGGCGGCCAGGGGAGCCATGAACCCCAGGATGAGCGCCCCACGCAGAGGCCCACGGAAGCCGATCCGGTCGCTGACGATGCCGAGGGCGATGGATCCGACCGAGGCGGCGGCCGCCTGCGCTCCCGCGAGCAGTCCCATGCTGGATTCGGGCAGGGAGAACGTCCGGAGGGCGTGGACGGCGTAGAAGGGCACCGCCATGTCGATGAAGGCGATGGCGAGGGACATAGCGGTGAAGCGCCGGAAGGTCTCATCAGTCCGGAGCAGGCGCAGAGAGCCGAGTCCCACCCGTCCGCCGTCCGGCACATGTCTCCCTCCGCGAACCTCGCGCACCCACCAGAGCGGGATGATGGTCACGGCCAGGATGACGAAGCCGATGATGAACAGGTCCGCGTAGCCCTGGGGGAAGCCGCGCGTCGCCAGGTAGTGCGCCGTCCAGAAGCCGATGGGCAACGCCAGAACGGCGCTGATGCCTGTGGAGACGCCCCAGAGCCGGCCGCGGTAGGTCTCCGGGATGCTCTCATCCAGGAGGGATGCGTAAGCGGAGAGGTTCAACCCCTCCGATACGGACCGCACCAGCCAGCATGCGAAGAAGACCACGAGCATTGCCGACGGGTTCGAAGCGGCCAGAAGCGGCGCGGTGAGGCCGATGACCAGCATGGGCGCCCGCTCGACCATCCCCACGATGGCGACATACTTGCCACGCCATTTCACCCGCCGGATCAGGTTCGGCGCGTAGAGAATCGGCAACCACATGCCGACGGCGTAGACAACGCGTATCATGGAGACGGCCATCGGCGAGTCGGTCAGGCGGAGGACGAAGGCAGGGAGTATCGTCTCAGGTGACATGAACGTCCACCCGAGGGGCCAGCCCAGGGCATCGATAAACATAAGGGGGAAGTTGCGGCGCGTCCGGCGCGCGCTATGCACGCGCCGTGGGTGCGGTTCCGGCATACCTGGCTCGGTTGGCACAGCGCTTCGCTCCCCCATGAGATCGGGCGTCGGGCGATTGTAGCATAGCGCCTTGGGGGCGCACAGGATGCCGGCAGGGACTTGCGCTGAGGTCCAGATTGCGTTCTTATAGGTACTGCGTTTTAGGACGTAAGAGCGATCGACGATCGGATTTGGAGGGTTGCGCATGATCCCTTTCCTCGAGGCCCACGGGCTCACCAATGTCGGCACGGTTCACTACGCCCTGCCAACCTCCGCCCTGTATGAAGCTGTGGTCCGACGAGGGGAAGGGGTCATAGGCCATCTAGGTCCCCTGATCGTCCGAACTGGCCACCACACGGGTCGGTCGCCCAAGGACAAATTCATCGTCCGAGAGCCGACCTCCGAGGAGCACATCTGGTGGGGCGACGTGAACGTGCCCATGAGCTTGGAGAACTACAAGGGCTTGCGTCAACGGATGCTAGCGTATCTCCAGGGCAAGGAGCTCTTCGTCCAGGATGTGTACGCAGGAGCGGACCGCGACTACCGAACGTGCATTCGCATCATCAGCCAGTATGCGTGGCACTCGATCTTCGCGCGGAACCTGTTCATCCTGCCCTCGGATGAGGAGCTGAATGGCTTCAATCCCGAGTGGGTGGTCATCCACGGCCCCGGCTTCCACGCCACCCCCGAGGTGGATGGGACCAACAGTGAGGCCTTCATCGTCGTCAACTTCGGCGAGAAGACCATCATGATCGGCGGCACGAACTACGGCGGGGAGATCAAGAAGTCCATCTTCACCATCCTCAACTACGTGCTGCCCTCGGCCCGAGTGCTCTCGATGCACTGCTCCGCGAACATCGGCCCCGAGGGCGACTCGGCCCTCTTCTTCGGCCTGTCAGGCACCGGTAAGACCACTCTCTCCGCCGATCCGAGTCGCTCCCTCATCGGGGACGATGAGCACGGCTGGGGCGTGGATGGGATCTTCAACTTCGAGGGCGGCTGCTACGCCAAGGTCATCCGGCTGAACAAACGGTCGGAGCCCGAGATCTACGCGACCACTCGGAGGTTCGGGACGCTGCTGGAGAACGTCATGGTGGACTCCAAGACGCGGCGGCTGGACCTCGATGATGACACCCTGACCGAGAACACCCGCGCGGCGTACCCCATTACCCATATGCCTTCGGCTAAGCTGGATGGGTTGGGACCCCATCCCAAGAACGTCCTCATGCTTACCTGCGACGCCTTCGGCATCATGCCGCCCATCTCCAAGCTCACGCCGGAGCAGGCCGTCTACCACTTCCTTTGCGGGTACACGGCTAAAGTGGCGGGCACCGAGCGGGGAATGGGGAAGGAGCCGCAAGCCGTCTTCAGCACCTGCTTCGGCGCGCCCTTTATGGCTCGGCATCCCTCGGTCTACGCCCAGTTGCTTCACGACAAGATCCACCAGCACGGCAGCACCTGCTGGCTCGTGAACACCGGCTGGCAGGGCGGCCCTTACGGCGTGGGCCACCGGATCTCTATCGAGCACACCCGCGCTATCGTAGCCGCCTGCCTGAATGGCTCGCTCGAGAAGGTGGACTACAAGCCTCATCCGATCCTCGGGCTGCAGGTGCCCAAGGAGTGCCCCGGTGTGCCGAACGAGGTGCTCGACGCCGGCGACGCCTGGGACAACCCCGAGGAGTGCCGAGGGCGCACCGAGGACCTGATGGAACGGTTCCGTAAGGCCTTCGCGCCCTTCGCTGAAGGGGTCTCCGAAGGGGTGCGGCGGGCGGCGTTCTGACGCGTCTCGGCCCTGGGGCCCTACTCGACCGCGGGTCCCAGGCGCCACGCGCCATGCTCGTATAGCAGTTCGTGGATGCGGACGCGCTCATCGGGCGAGCGGTTCGGCGCATGGAAACACGTGTACAGCCTGCCCTCTGGCCCCTCGAAGACGCAGTTGTGGCCGCCGTCGCCCACGACGAGGGGCGTTTCGGACTGCACGTACGGTCCGAGGAGCGAGTCCGAGGTCGCGACGCCCACGCAATAGGCCCCGCCCTCCGTGGTGTGCGGATTGAAGCTCGACCAGAAGAGATGGTACCTCCCGTCGCGCACCACCATCATGGGGCCGTCGATCACCTCGTTGGACCAGGCGGCATCGCCTCCCTTGAACAGCAGGGTGGACTCGCCTACGAGGGCGGTGTAGTCCTCCGCGATGGGCTGGATCCACATCTCGCCGATGGTGCACTGCACCCATTCGTGGACGTAGATCAGGTACTCGGCGCCATCCAGGTCCCGGAAGAGGTGGCCATCGAGGCACTCCCACTCCAGAGGCGTGATGGGGCGGTTCGAGAGGTTGCGGAAGGGCCCGAGCGGGCCGTCGGCCGTGGCGACGCCCGTGCCGCGGCGGGTGTGGTCCGAGTTCCCGGAGTAGAAGAGATAGAAGCGGCCGTTTCGCTCCACCATCTCCGGCGCCCAGAACTGGTAGGCCGCCCATGTCGGCGGATCGTCCAGCTCCAGCGCTTGACCATGGGGCGTCCACTCGCGCAGGTCCGTCGACGTGAAGACGGCGAACCCACCGCCCTCGACTCCCCACGCGTCGCCCGTCGTGCCGATCAGCACGTACCGATCCTCGTGAGGCATGATCCAGGGGTCGCGCATGTGGATGTCCTCGGTGCGCACCATCGTCGGAGCCTCGTCCGGCTGCGCCGCGAGTGTGGCGGCCAACAGCGCCAAAGCAGTGGTCATCATGGCGGCCTCCCGTCTATGCACGTGCCCTTCGCGCCTGCCGCACGAGTTCCTCGGCCAGGGAGTCCATGGCATCGACAACGGGCACGGGGCTCAGGGCGGTGAGCTCCTCCTTGATGAGGCTGATCTCCGTGCACGCGAGCCACAGGGCGCTCGCCCCCCGGGCGATCAGCCGCTGGGCCGCCTCCCACATCAGCCCCACGATGGTCTCACCCTTGTTGCTGCCCTTGAGGCCGACGAGCCCCTCGTCCAGGCTGCCGTAGATGGCCCGCATGACGTACTGTTCCAGTTCATCCTCCGTGGGCATGAGCGCCTCGAGACCGTGCTCCGCGCAGGCCGACTGGTAGAGCCCGAACCGGACGAGGCCGGTGGTGCAGAGCACGCCGACGCGTTCGCCGAGGCTGCGGTCATGGTTCGCGGCCATCGTCCGGATCATGTGCACGATGGGCACATCCACCCGCTCACTGAGGGTCTCGTGCCAGATGTGGGCCGTGTTGCACGGGATGCAGAGCAGTTCCGCGCCCGAGTCGATGAGCACCTGGAGGGAGCGGACGAGTTCCTCGGTCGGCGATGGCCCGCCATAGAGGAGGTTCGCCGTGCGGTCGGGGATGCACGGGTTCGTGTAGAGCAGGCACGGGATCTGCTCCGCGTCCGTGCGGGCGCCGCTGAGGGTGATCAGCCGGTGGGCGAGCTCGACGCCCGCCTCGGCGCCCATGCCCCCCAGGATGCCCACGGTCTTCCATGTCTCGGACTGGCTCATATCCTATCTCCCATCAGCGCCGCGCGAGCCGCATGCACCCGTGCGACAACCTCCCTGGCGGGGAGCGCCGGCACGGGCGCCCCCTCTCGGTCTACAGCGTCCCTCGATGCGAACAGGCCGTGAATGATCGCCGCCTCCGTCGCCTCCACGGCGGCCTCGAACAACGGCGTCAGCTCGCCGTCACGCAGCCGCTCCTCCCGCCGAGGCGCGAAAGTGATCGTGAAGTCGCCGCTCCCGTGACTCGCGGTTCCGCCGACCCGCGCCAGGCCGAGGGCGCAGCGCTTGGCGAGCCGTCGGAGCTGACGGGCATCCACCGGCGCATCGGTGGCGAGCACCATCATGATGGAGCCGGACTTCCCCTCGGGGGCAGTCGGAGGGCCCAGCATCAGGGCTCCGACGGGGAAGCCGCCGATCCGCAAGTCCTCTCGGCGGCCCGTGTTCGGCAGCGTCAGAACCCCGACCACGTAACGGCCGGCTCCGCTGGCCGCCACGCGCGAGGCAGTTCCGATGCCCGCCTTGTAGCCCCACGCCCGGGTTCCCGCGCCGGCGCCGACGTCGCCCTCCGCCACCTCGTCGCTGGCGGCATCCAAGGCCGCGTCCACGTGGCTATCCGTGATGGGGAAGGCGGCGATGTCGCTCAGCGCCCCGTCATTGCACTCGCCAACAACGGGGTTTACGGACCAGATCCGAGGATCCCTCCGTGCCGTGAGCTCCGCGAGCCGTCGCGCCACGGTCCAGACGGCGAGGGTGTTCGTGAGACCGATGGGCGTCTCCAACTCGCCGAGCTCCGCGAGCTGAGGCAACCCGACGGACTTGCCGAAGCCGTTGAGCACGTCGCAGGCCGCGATGGGCCGCTCGGTCCACGGGTCATCGCATGGTTGGATGATGGTGACGCCGGTCCGGAGCCGCCGATCGGGGTCGATCAGGGTGCAGTGCCCGACCCGGACTCCCCGGACATCGGTGATCGCGTCGCGAGGGCCGGGCTCCAGGCGCCCGATGGTCAGGCCGAGTTCGATGGGTCGCAGGACAGCCACTTCCCTGGGGCTCGGCGGCTACAAGCTCGCCAGATAGGATGCGGCCATCTCGATGTCCGCCATGGGGTCATCGCCAACCTCGCGCTCGATGGTGTAGTACCCGTCATAGCCCACGGCCCGCAGCCCGGCAACGTACTCGGCGAAGGGCACCTGCCCCTTGCCCAGAGCGACCTCCTCGACCCGGCCGTCGGGGCCGCGTACGCCGTCCTTGGCGTGGGTATGCACCACCAGGTCGCCCAGGTGCTTCAGGCCGCCGATGGGGTCGTAACCCGCCATGACCAGGTTCGCGGGGTCGTAGTTGATACGGATCGAATGGGTGTCCAGGGACTCGATGAAGCCCCGAAGCAGCTCCGGCTCCTCCATGCCCGTCTCACACGCGAAGACGCATCCGATCTCGTCGCCATGCTGGCCGACTTGCTCCAGGACCGAGGCGACGGCGCGCCAAGCCGGGTTCGCGGGCGAGTCGCCGACCGCGCCGATGTGCGCTGTCAGGATGCGGGGGCCGAGATCCACGGCGAGATCCATGAACGCCTTGGTGGCGGTCACGAACTCCTCGGTGCGGCGTGGGTCGGTGTACCCGCCCATCTCCCCACACAGGGCGCTGATCTCCAGCCCCTTCGAGACCACGAGCTCGCGAAACTCCTCGCGCTGCCGGGGGCCCATAGCATCGGGGTGCATCTTGCCCGAGGTTACGTAGATCTGGCACCCCGACGCGCCAACGGCCACGGCGAGGTCGAGGGCCTCCCTCAGAGGCTTGCGGAAGGACTCGAGCATGACACCGATCTTGAGCTTCGCCACAGTGGGTATCCTCTCCGGCCGCCCATCCCGGGGATAAGAGGCCAGTATACTCTCTCCGTCAGGAGGGCCGCTCCGGCTAGAGCCGCGGGATGGGCGCCATGCTCTCCACGTCCAGGGATAGGTCATCCACCCGGCCGCGCGCGAGCCGCTCCGATCCCGCCGCCGCGACCATGGCGGCGTTGTCCGTACAGTACTCCAGCGGAGTCAGCACCAGGTCGATCCCCGCGGCAGCGCATCCCTCGGTGAGTCGTCGGCGCAGCTCGGCGTTGGCGGCCACGCCGCCGCCGACCACGAGCGACGCCACGCCATGGCGGCGGCAGGCCTCCACCGACTTCTCGGCCAGGGGCGTGACCACAGCCGTCTGGACGCCCGCCGCCAGGTCCGCCGCCCGCGCGCGGGTCTCCGTGGGCCCGAGCCGCTCCGTCTCCCGCAGCGCGGCGGTCTTCAGGCCGCTGAAGGAGAAGTCCAGGGAGTCGCCGAGGTCAGCGATGGGCATGGCGATGGGCGCCGTGGCCTCACTCGCCGCGCGCTGGATGGCCGGGCCGCCCGGGTAGCCCAGTCCGAGGAGCCGCGCGACCTTGTCGAAGGCCTCGCCCGCGGCGTCATCCCGCGTCTCACCGATGAGGCGCGGCTCCAGCCAGTCCCGGACGAGGAGCAGGTCCGAGTGGCCGCCCGAAACCACTAGGGCCACGAAGGGCGGCTCGGGACCGTGTCCCGCGCCATCCCCGGCGAGCCGGCCGCCGAAGGCGTGGGCGTGGATGTGGTGCACGCCGATGATGGGCAGGCCCCACGACCACGCATAGGCCTTGGCGGCCACGAGGCCCACCACCAGGGCGCCGATGAGCCCCGGGCGGCAGGTCACGGCGATGCCATCGAGGGAGGCGCCATCCAACCCGGCGTCATCGAGAGCCTCGGCGACGATCGCGTCGATCAGCTCGAGGTGCCGCCGGGAGGCGATCTCGGGCACCACCCCGCCATAGCGCGCGTGGAGATCGATCTGGCTGCTGACGACGCTGGAGAGGACGCGGCGGCCGTCCTCAACGACGGCTGCCGCCGTCTCGTCGCAGGAGGTCTCTATGCCCAGCACCCGCATCAGTGGCCCGCCTCCAGGGTGATGCGGATCCTCCGGAGGCGCTGCCGCACGTCGGCCGCGAGGAGGTCGGGCAGGATCATCGACACGGCGTCCTCGCCCGTGTCCGTATAGTAGTTGTGCCGGTATCCGTCCACCTGGAACCCCAGCTCCTCATAGAGCTGCGCGGCAGCGCGGTTCGAGGCGCGGTACTCGAGGCTGACCGTTCGCATCCCCCGTGCGACGCAGGCGGCGAAGAGCTCGAGCATGAGCCGCTTCGCCACGCCCTTCCGCCGCCACTCGGGGAGCACTGCGACGGAGGCGACATGCCCCCGGTCGAACACGAACCAGACCACGGCATAGCCCACCGGCGAGCCGTCCGAGTCCTCGGCGATGATGTAGTACGACCCGCTGCGCCGGCGGATATCGGCCACCAGGTCGCCCCGGGGCCACGGGGTGATGAAGCACTGCCGCTCCATGGCGACGATATCCTCCACGTCGTCCCCGCGCAGGGGCCGGACGAACACGTCGCCCGGACGCCAGCGGCGGGGCCCCTGGCCCTCGGCGGCCTGGGGCTGGGAGACCCGAACGTAGAGGGGCTCCACGCGCTCCGGCGGCAGCTCCCCCGTCGCGCTGGTGGCAAGGGTGGCGGCATCGGGGTAGTCCCAGTCCCGGCCCGCGGGCTCGCTCCAGTTGGTGAGCGACCGGGGAACGGCCGGGTTGCGCCACGGCGCGCCGACGAGCAGGGCGCCCGCGTGTCGCCGCGCGAACTCGGGCGCGTCCTCGAAGGCGAGGGGGATGGGCGCGGACGCCTCGGCCCCCAGCCAGCTGAAGGGCATGACGAACATCTCGTCCGCCTTGGATTCCACGGCCGCGAGCACCAGCCGGTGGGGGCCGCAACTGGGCGCGGTGTGGCGCGCGGCCCGGCACAGGAGCGCCAGCGAGGTCTCGGTCCGGATGGCCAGGCCGAGGGCCGAGGCGAGGGCGCGCGCGGTGGCGACACCGATCCGCGCCCCCGTGAAGGACCCCGGGCCGCGGTCCACGGCGATGGCCGTAAGGCTGCCCGGGCCAACGCCGGCGTCGAGGCAGAGGCGGTCGATCCGTGACATGAGGGTCCGAGCCAGCTCCCGGCGGCTCTCGAACCGCGTCTGCACGATCCGGTCGCCCGTTGCCAGGGCGATGGACGCGACCTCCGTCGTGGTGCTCAGGGCCAGGATCACCCCTCTCTCACCGCCTCGAGGAGCCGGGCGGCGGGCGGGGTGAGTGGGTGAAGGGTGATGAGCCGCAGATCGCCAGAAGGCTCGATGTCAATCCGCAATACCGGCTCTCGCGAGGGGCGGTCGGTGAGCAGATCCGGCCACTCCACGGCCACGACGGCGGGTTCCTCTCCGGCAAGGTCGTCGATGCCCAGGTCCTCTACGGCCGCGGGCTGCTCCAGGCGGTAGAGGTCCACATGGATGAGGCGCGGGCGGGTGGGGTAGGCGGCCACGAGGTTGAAAGTGGGGCTGCGCACCGTGCCCTCCCAACCTAGGGCGGCGGCGAGGCCGCGCACGAAGGTCGTCTTGCCCGCCCCGAGGGGGCCCCGCAGGAGCAGCCACTCGCCCCCCGCCAGGGCGGGTGCGAGGCGAGCGGCCAAGCGACGCGTGTCCTCCGGGCTCGCGCAGCGGAGGGTAAGATCCGAGGGGGGCTCTCTGTCCACGTGCTGGGTGTTCTCCCGGCGGCGGGCGAGGCCTTCAGATGGCAAATCCTTCGAAACAAACCCATTTCGGGCCCTCGCAGAGTAAACTCTAGCTATATGGGGAGCGTTGGTGAATCGGTGGCTCGGTCAGAGAGCCACTCCATCCGTCTGTACGACTCTCTCTCGCGCCCTCGGGCGTCGACACATGACGCAAGTGTGATGGAGGAGATCTAGCGATGAAAGCGCTTGAACCGACGACTTCCATGCCCAGGCGCCACGCCTGGCTGCCGCTGTTGGGCCTCGCTCTGCTGGCCGCGGTCCTGAGCTACCCCGCCTTGGCGGACGAGATCGAGCGCGTGGCGGCCCCGATCCCCACCACCCGGGTCGCCCTGGTGGACGTGACGGATGGCTCCCACTACTCCCAGGGCGGGATGGCGACCGCCGCGGCCGTGGGGCTGCTCGACGCCATGGCCGATGTGGGGTCCATTCAGATCGTCAGCCCCGAGGCTGTCGTGGAGGCGGTGGATGCCCTCGGCCTGATGCCGCCCTTCGAGGCGGAGCAGCTGCACGCCATCGCTGAGGCCGTGGGCGCGGACCTCGCCGTGTCCGTGCGCATCGCCGGGCTGCTCTACATCGACCACACGGACCAGGGCGTCTGCGCGCTCAGGATGCGGATGCTGGACCGCCGAGCGCGCATGGATGTGACGACCTTCCAGGTCCGCGGTCGGGCGGACCAGAACGGCGAGGCCCTCGGGGAGCGGGGCTTGGTGGAGAAGGCGATCCACGAAGCGGCCTACGCCGCCGTACAGCGCCTCACGACGGCCCTCACGGTGCGCGGCACTATCTCCATCCCCTTCGACAAGGACCGCATCCGGCTCAACGTGGGGTCGGATGAGGGCCTGCGCGTGGGCACGCGCCTCGCGGTGTGGGACAACAGCGAGTGGGTCGCGGACTTGGAGGTCACCGAGGCATCGACTCTGGGAGCCCGCGCGAAGATCCTCAAGGGTGACTACGACGCCCTCTATCCCGGCATTGCCTTCTTCGTGACGGCCTGGCCGGAGACGGACCGGCAGGCCGGCGACTACCAGGAAGGCGAGATCGACAAGGCGCGCGACCGTATGCCCTAGCGCCGAGCGCCCGAAACAGAAATCGCGTAGGAACCGTACTCATACGTTTGCCGTGAGAGATCGATGCCGGGGTGTGGCATAGGACCCTCGAAGCCGGGGACCGATAGAGAGTAGGGAACAGAGTTGACACGCCGTATGGGGAGTAGGGAGGGAAAGAGGAGGTACCGGAAGTGAGGAAGAGCAATCGCAGAGGCTTCACGCTCATTGAGATGATGATCATAGTCCTGATCGTCGCGATTCTGGCCCTGATCGTCGGCCTCGCCGTCCGTAACGCGAGCGACCGGGCGAAGCACACGCGCTACGTCACTGATACGTCCGCGATCACGTATGCCGCGGTCAAGTACCACAACGACACGGGGAAGTGGCCGACGTCCGTCGACGATGTGATAGCTGCCGATACTGACACTGCTGACAACCACAAGAAGCCCTCCCTCGGCCGCACCAAGACGCCGCTGTGTCCCTGGTGCCAAGCCACCTACGTGATCGAGGACGATGATACGAGCGATCATGCGGGAGAAGCCTACTGCGAGAACCACGTTGTAGACGCTGACCGCACTGATGCTCTCTGGTCGAAGCACACAGCGCCGTAGCCCGGGATACGCTGCCCTCTGGTGAGGGAGGGACAGCAGTGAGAGCAGCGCCGAGGCACCAGGGGGTCACGCTCATCGAGATCATGATCGTCGTCATTGCCATGCTCGCCCCCCCCCCCGCTGGGTTCGGGTGCGGAGTGCGGGTGACGAACGAGGACTGGATATACGACAACACGACCGGTGTTGTCGCCGCTCCGTAACCTCGCAGGGCAACCGCCCAGGGCCGTGGGGCGCGCTCCCATGAGCGCGCCTTCTCTGTGTACGAGGAGAGGCCGTGGGCGGCCAATCCGCGGCAGGTGGCGGGGCGCTCCCCGACGAAGGCTCCTGTGTCGACGGGGTGCGCGGCCGTCGGCGTCACTCCCAACTCACCCCCTGGAGGCGCCCACCGTGGCCATCAAGACCCTTCTATTCACCGGCGGAGAGATACACGACTGGAAAGGCTGTGGCGCCGAGATCGAGAAGATCCTCCGTGCCGACAGCGCCTTCGACATCACCCGGGTCAACGAAGACCTCACTGTCCTCGAATCGGGCTTGGACCCCTACGAGCTGATCGTCTTCTACTACACCGTCGGCGAGATCTCCACGGCCCAGAAGAACGGCCTCCTGGAGTGGCTCGCCCGGGGCAAGGGCTATGTGGGCATCCACTCGGCCGCCGACTCCTTCCGTGGCTGCCCGGAGTACCAAGCCATGGTCGGCGGCTACTTCATCACCCACCCGGCCTACCGCCAGTACCAGGTCAGCGTGACCGACCCCGAGCACCCCATCACCAAGGGCCTCGAGGAGTTCGTGGTCGAGGATGAGCAGTACATCACCGACTACGACCCGCGCGTCCACGTCGTCGCCTCCGCCCTCTGGAAGGGCGGGGCCATGCCCGTCGCCTGGACGAAGAGCTGGGGCCAGGGCCGCGTCTTCTACCTCGCCCTGGGCCACGACGCCAAGGCCTGCCGGCACGAGGTCTTCGCGTCCATGCTCCAGCGTGGCGCGCTCTGGGCGGGCACTCCGGCCAGCTAACGTCGACCGGGGAGGCCGCCGATGCCCCTGGAGTACAGCTTCTGGGATGTTCGCGAGTTCGTCGTGTACGGCGCGCTGGCCAAGGGACGCTGGTTGATCCCCGAGTTTGTGCGGACCCTGCGCAGTCAGGGCAAGACCGTCCACGTCGTCGACACGCGCGGCGGCACGCTCAAGGGAGAGCCGGTGGCTGTGTCCCTCGACGCCCTGGACTCCACGCCCGAAGCCGCGCTGCTCGTCATCGAGCCGGCGTCGGCGGAGGCGGCGATCGCCGACCTCGCCGATCATGGCGTGAAGCGCGTCTGGATCGACACGCGGGGCGACAGCGGCGCGGCGGCGCGGCTGGCCCGGGAGCGCGGCCTGGAGGTCATCGAGGAACGCTGCCCCCTGCTCACGATGCCTGGCGCCCTGGGGGTCCACCGGCTCCATGCGACCATCCTGCGGGCCTTCGGAAGGTTGCCCAGGCCGTGACGGCGCGTGCCATCCGCCGCTCGGCCACCCTCGGGGCCCTGCTGATGGCCCTTATCCAGACCGTCGAGGCGCAGGGGCCGCCCGAGGGCATCGCGCCGGCGGTGGCCTCCCTGGTGCAGTTCGCCTACGGCGAGCGCCTTGGGCCGCGTGAGATGCAGAGCCTGCGGCTCGCCGTCGACGACGAGTGGAACCGGCGGCCGGAGTCCCGGAATGACCTTGCGGCGCTTGTGGACTCGGTGCAGCGCCTCGCCGGCAGCGGCTCCGCCGACTCGGCCGGCGCCCAGGACACCGTGCGGCAGGCCCTGGAGACCTCCGGCGAACGCGACCCAGGACCGCTGGGGGCGTGGCTGCGGAGCTTCCGCGCCTGCCTGGAACCTCTGGACCTCCCCGGCGATGAGCCCATCACCGGCCGCCGAGTGCTCGATCTGCTCTGGGCGGCGGCGCGGCTCCAGGCGGCCGGTTTCGGGGTGTCCATCGCTCTGGAGGAGCCCGTGAGCCCCGAGCGCCTTATGGTGGCTGGGCGGCGCATCCTCGAGATGCCGGACGGCGAGCGTCTGCTCGCCCGTAGCGCCCGACTCGCTGCCACCGTGGCAGGCCAGTTCGACTCGCCGAATGGCCCGGCGGACCCGCCGTGGGCCGCTGCGGCACGCCAGGCCGCCGGCCTCCTCGACCTCGAACTGCCGCTCCAGGTCGCCCTGGGGGGCCGAGAGCCTACCGGGTCCTCGGCCGCTTGGCGACCGGCTGGGGTGCCGGGGGCGCAGGTGACGCTGTGGATGCCCGCCGACTGGACGGCTGAGGTGGTGCGGGACGCCGCCGGTCAGCGCCAGGATGGGTATCTGATCCTGCGCGGGCCTGGCGGTAGCGGCGCGGATGGGGCGCTCAGTGAGGCGATCCGCGTCTTCGTCGGCCCACCGCCTGAGCGGGCTGCCCCGGGCGCCGGGGCCCTGGAGGACGAGGTGCGGAGCCGGATCGAGGACTCCGGGGCGGAGGTGGTTCTCGCCGCCTCCAACCCCTATGGAAGCGCTTTCAGCGCCGGTTTCAGCGACGATGAGCTCATCTTCTACGCCCTGGACGTGGGCGGCGGCAGGGTCATCGCGGCCCGTGGCGTCTGGCCGCTCGGCGAGTTCCACGCCGAGGGCTGCTACACGCTGTTCCACCGTGTCTGGATGAGCCGGCAGGCCACCGACGCGCTGGCGCCTCGGGTTGGCATCGATGGGGCCCTGTCGGCCCTCGCCGCCATGCCGCCCCTGGAGCGCTTGGGGCGACTGGCGGCGCCGGAATCCGGCGACGGCTGGCTCGTCACTCGGTGAAGGTGACTGTCACCCGTCGCTTGGCGGCCGTGATCTCGACGATCCGCTCGCTGCTGCCCTTCTTGGCGAGGTACGTGCCCAAGGGCACCTTGTCGAAGTGCTGCACGTAATAGCCCGACGCGTTGACTTGGCCGCCCATCGTCGCCTCGGCCTTGCCGCCCGCGATCAGCCGCTCGTCGGGATCCTGTGGTACCAGGCTCACGCTCCCGGGGCGGATGCTGATGACCTCGATGTGCCCGTCCCGCTGCTCGCCGGCGTCAGGGCCCGCGGTGATGACGGTCTGGGTCCGGTTGCCCTCGTCGGGCATGACCTTGAGGGAGAGCAGGCAGTCGCGTGGCAGGCCGGCCTCGGACGCGATGAACTGCACATCCAGGAACATGTGAAGCGCGTCGCCCTGGCGGAAGAGGCTGACAGAGCCCGATGGGCCGCTCTCATTGCCCTGAAGGCGAGGCAGTTCCTCCCACGACTCCTCGCCCGTCTCCTCGTGGAGACTCTTGGTGAGGATCATGCACGGCCGCCCCCCCGGCCCCAGAGGCTTGGCCCAGAAGCTGACGGGATGGGTCACAATCTCCTCATAGTCGACGTGATCGGTGCTCGTGGCAGTGGCTCGCGGCGCTTCGGTGGGCTTCCCGGCCCACGCCTTAAGGCCCCAGAAAATGCCGCCGATGACGAGCATGAAGGCGATGCCCGACACAAGCCCCAGGAGGAACAGGGCCGAGTCGCTGGACCTAGCCTCGCCCGCCGCCGTCTCGCGCCGGGGACGCAGGGCGTCGTCGGGTATCTCCGCGGGGCGCGGGTAGGTTGCCCGGCCCACGACCTCGGGGACGGCCGCATAGCCACCTGCTGGCGGACCCGGTATGACCGGTCCCGGCTCCTCCCTCGGGGCCTCCTCGGTAGCCTCGGGGGCCGGCTCCTCAATGGCCGGCTCCTCCGGGGGGGGCGTGTTCTCGGGGGCCTCGGCGGCAGGCTCCTCCACCGGCGGTTCGGGCTCGGGCTCTGGTTGCGTCTCTGCGGGGGGCTCCACGGGAGCCTGCTTGGGGGCGGCGCCGCCGACGGGGAAGGCCGAATCCAGGGCCTCGTCGTCGGTCAGGTCAACCTCGCCGATGTGAACGACGACGGCGGCCATGTTGCCACGTCCGCCAGCCTGGTTCCCCGCGCGGATGAGCCTCTCGACGGCCATCGAGGGGCGCGGGGACCCCTTCAGGATGCGTTCCATGAGCGCACAGTCGACCTCGCGCCACAGCCCGTCAGTGCAAAGCAGGAGGATGTCTCCATCCTCCGCGCGGTACTGATCGATGCGCAGTGGCTGCTCGTCGGCGTCGCCCAGGGCCTTGGAGGGAGGGGGATCGAACTCCTCGTCATCCACGGGGGCATCGTCGATGGTGAGCTGCTGCAGCCCAGACTCCGTGGCGCGGGCGCGGTAGGCGCGGGAGTCGCCGACATGGGCGATGAGGAGGTCCCGGCCATCCACGTAGGCCGCCGTAAGGCTCGTCGCCATCCCCGCCAGGCTGGGATTCGCCTCGGCGTTGGCGCGCAACTGGGCGTCGATCCGCACGGCGACGTAGTCGATGTAGGCCCTGAGGTCGGGGAGGGCCGGACCGAGCTGCTGGAGGAGCGCCTCGCCGTGGCGGGCGTACGCCTCCAAAGCCTCCTCGAGCAGGCCAACCGCCTGGGCGCTAGCGACGCTGCCGGCGTTCCTGCCGCTCAGCCCGTCGGCGACCGCATAGAGGGCGCCTCGGTCTCCGTCGAACTCCCGGATGCACAGGGAGTCCTCGTCCGCACGGCCAGCCTCTCGGGCCAGGATGCCCGGGTCGCTGCGCCCATCCGCTACCCGTTTGAGCACTTCGCGCTCTTCACTCATTGGATCAGACGCCCCAAGTCTTCGCCAGACGAAGCGAACCAGGACGGCACCCGCGCCAGAGGACGGGTCCACCCGCTATCGGCATCTTGTATCGGTCCGTGGGGAATCCTCCCCTCGAGCCGCGACCAGCTAGGGCAGGGCAGCCGCATGCCCAACGACGACAGGAACGGGATAGGTGAACACGCGGTGGCTGATGAAGCCGGAGATCTGGTAGACGCCCGGCTCAACGGGCCGGCCATCATTGTCCACCAGGGGCCAGTACGCGGTGTAGACCAGGGCGTTGTCGGGTGGCACGGTGCTCCGGCCCGAGGCGCGGTTCCCCTCATGGGGCGTCACAGTGGTCACCGAGCGGTCGACGAGTGGTGAGTTCGGGCCAGGCTTCCACGAGTCGTCGCTCACGGTCATCCAGGAGAGCCCCTCGGACATGCCCTGATGCCGGGACCAGCGCCACACCTCCTCGCCGTCGCGCTCGACAACGAAGTCGTATCTGAAGCCGCTCGCGTGGGCGAGGATGAGTGGGAACGCGGTGTCGTTCTTGACGATCATCCGCAGGAGCATCTGGCTGGGGCCCGCCTCGGTCTGCGGCGGTCCTTCGGTCTCGAGCACGCAGAAGGCGCCTCGGTCTGTCTGCCACTTGAAGATCTCCACCGGAGCGACGGTGACGAGGCCGCTGTCATGGGTGATGACGTGGCCGCGAACGATGACGCGCTTGCCGTAGGTCCATTCGGGGTGGAGGAACTCGGCCTTATCGCCCACCTCGGGCGGGTTGTAGAGGAGCACGGGCGAGGAAATGGTCCCCACGTCGGTCTTCGGGGCAACATACGGGTCGTCGATGTGCCAGGTCCAGTCGTTGTAGTGCTCCTTGGAGGGGGCGTTGTGGATGTAGATCTCGCCCGTCTCGTCGCCCAGGATCCAGTCCGTGGCCCAGGGCGCCTCGACACCGTCGAGGGGGCGGAAGGGGCGGGCGCGGTTGCCGCGGTACTCGCCGCGGAGCTCGACGACATCGCCGTCGGCCCACACATGGGGAGCCGCGAGCACGTCGGCGACCTTGAGGTAGTCAGGCAGCTGGCAGACTACGAACTGGCCGACAGCCTGGATAGGCGCGCCCACCAGAGGCTGCAGGGCGCCGACGATCTGATGAGTACCAGCGGGAATGTCCAGGTCCGAAGGGTCGATGTCGAACCGGTAGACGGTCGTCTCGCCACGGCGAATAAGGATCTCCTCCGGCCGGTCCGCAGAGCGGCTCGGGGTCTCCAGAACGCCCAGAGCTCCTACGCGGAGCTGTGCCTCGGGACCGGCGACCACAAGGTCGACATCCTCGGGGCCGTTGTTTCGGATGCAGAAAGCGACGCGGACCGGCTCGCCCACTCGATAGCTGGCGCGATCGGTCTCGACCCAGCCCTCCAGATCCGGCGTCGCCGCGGCCAGAGCCGCAGTGCTCAGCAGCAGCAACGCCACAGCCGTCGCTGCCCATCGGTTGCGCATCATCAGGAGGCCCTCCCCACTGTCACAACAGAAGGCACCGGAAGCGCTAGTCCGGTGCTATAGCACTCGTGTCCATTCGCAATCCAACCGCAATGACCTACCAATGTCAACAAGAGCCCACCGGCTGCGGTTCAGTCGAGCGTGCCCGTCGTTGGCGCCGCGGCCGCGGTTGGATTACACTCGGGCGCGTCAGGGGGTCGTTCATGCCGATACGCGTGGTGGGTGGATTCCACCGAGGTCGTACACTCCGTGCGCCTCGGGGCGAGGACACGCGTCCGACCTCCGATCGGACGCGCGAGGCGATCTTCAACATGCTTGGCCCGCTGCCGCCTCATTGCCGGGCGCTGGACCTCTGCGCCGGTAGCGGAGCGATGGGTATAGAGGCACTTAGCCGCGGGGCTGGGTGGGTTGATCTGGTCGACCGCGCGGCACCGGCCTGCGCGGCCATCCGCGGGAACCTAGAGGCTCTGGGCCTCACGGACCGGTCGGCGGTGCACCGCGCCGATGCGGCGGCATGGCTGCTGGCGAGCGCGCCCATAGCTCCTTACGACCTGGTATTCGCCGATCCGCCCTATGGCTCCGATGTGTTGGCCGCGATCGCGGAAGCGCTGGGCGTTCGGGCGGACCGGATCGCCCCCGGCGGGCGGGTCGTGTTCGAGGCGGATGGAGAGGACATGCCCGTTCCCCCTCTGAACATTTACCATTGTCTGCGTGCCAGGCGGTATGGGCGCGCTCACGTGGCCATATTCGAGCGCGTCGCTTCGGAGCCGCAGGCGGATACCCGAGGCACGGCTTAGGCGGGAGTGATCCATCGTGGCCCGGGCTCTCTACCCCGGCAGCTTCGATCCCGTGACGAACGGGCACCTCGATATCATCGGTCGAGGGGCCCGCATCTTCGACGAGGTCGTCGCCTCCGTCGTGCGCAATCCGCAGAAGGAGCCGTTGTTCTCAATCGAGGAGCGGGCGGAGATGCTGGCCAGTGCTTGCGCCGATCTCCCCAATGTTCGTGTCGAGTCCTTCTCGGGCTTGCTGGTGGAGCACGCGCGCCGCATGGGCGCCCAGGTGATCATCAAAGGCCTTCGAGCGGTCTCGGATTTCGAGAACGAGTTCCTGCAGGCGCACACGAACCGGTTCCTGGATAGCGGGATCGACACGCTGTTCATCCCCACCGATGTCGCGTACGCCTTCTTGAGTTCGAGCGCCATTCGCGAGGTCGTCCAGTTGGGGGGAAGCGTGACGGGGCTCGTTCCGCCGGGAGTGGAAGAGCGGCTTCGAGCGCGACTGCTCGGCGAGTGAGGAGATATCTCCATGGACATTGATCGACTTCTGAATGAGCTTGAGGACCTGATCGAGGGTGGCTCCTCCGTGCCGTGGTTCGGGCGACGGTATGTGAGCGAGGAGGACTTCCACCGCCTCATCAACGCCATCCGGCATGACCTGCCCCGATCCATCGCGGAGGCCGCGGAGATCACGTCGGAGAGAGACCGCATCCTGCGGCAAGCCCAGGAGCAGGCGCGCGATATCATCGATCAGGCCCACGCGGCGGCCGGTCAGGAGCTCCGTGAGGCCCGTGAGCAGGTCGAGGAGATGCTCTCGCAAGAGGCGGTCGTTCACGCGGCCAAGCAGCGCGCGGACGAGATCGTTCGGAGCGCTGAACACGAGGCTGCGTCCCGTCGGGCGGACATTCAGGCTTGGAGCGCGGCTCTCTTCGCGCGCATCGAGCAAGAGGTGAACCGCGCGGCCTCCACCGTTGCCCAGAGCAAGGCCGCGCTGGAGTCCCAGTTCAGCCAGGAGTTCCGCTCCCCGAGGAGCGTTCCAGGCGTCCCGAGCGGCCCCACGGACAAGGAATGAAGCCAACCGGGTCGTCGCCGCGTCTGAGAGGCTAGAGATAGGAGGTGGAGGCAATGCGACTCCATCACGGCCTCCTCTGGCTGGCGGTCGTTCTGGTATCGGCGCCCGCCGTGGCTTCGGCGCGTCTGGAGGTCGAGTCCATCCCGCCAGGCGCCCTCGTGACGCTGGATGGCGAGGAGATCGGCAACACGCCGCTCCAGAGGGACATCGATCTCCAGGGCGCCGAGAGGCGAACGGTAACCCTCACACTCAGCATGGAGGCGTACAACGAGGCCACCCGCGAGGTTGAACTGGTGGAGGGCGAAACGGCCGTGGTGCGGCCGGTGCGGCTCATCACACCGCACCCCCTCCCAGTAGGCGCGATCCCCCTGCCCGACCAAGAGGCGCAGATCATGGACCCGGGCTTCGCGGTGGCGACGCCCGATGGCGCGGTCATGGTCTGGGTGCCCGCAGGGCCGTTCGAGGCGGGCTACCCCGCCGACTACCAAGACCCCCGGGCTCAGGACATGAACCCCACCCGTCGGGTGGAGCTACCAGGCTTCTGGATCGACGTTCACGAGGTGACGAACAGGCAGTACGCCGCGTTCGTTGAGGAGACCGGCTACGAGCCGCCGTCGCACTGGGGGGGAAACGCGCCCCCGGCCGGCCGTGAGGATGACCCGGTGACCCACGTCACCCTCAGCGATGCCGACGCCTACGCGCGCTGGGCGCGGAAGAGGCTGCCAACGGAGGATCAGTGGGAGAAGGCTGCGCGTGGCGATGCGGACGCCCGACTCTTCCCCTGGGGGGACCGCTTCGAGCAGGGAGACGCGAACACGGGTACCCTCGTTGGCGAGCCTCGGCCCGTGATGAGTTATGAGCGCGACGAGTCGCCCTACGGCGTGTTCGACATGGCGGGCAACGTGCGGGAGTGGGTCCTCGGCATGTGGACCGGGCACCCCGAGCGCCTGATCCTTCGGGGCGGCTCGTACGGAGCGACCGAGGCGTCGAATAACCCCCAGTTTGCCATGATCCCCTTCAGAGGGTATGTAGAGCCCGACTTGGTCGCACGCTATATGCCGTTGACGGGCTTTCGCTGCGTCGTGAGCGAGTAGGTCTGTTCCAGTAGACAGAGAGCGGGCTGGCTCAGCCAGCCCGCTCTCTGTCATGTACCGAACCGCTTGCCTACTCGGTGGCAGGCTCCTCGGCGGCGGCGTCAGCCGGGGCGGCGGCCTCCGCGTCATCCGCGGGCGCGGCGTTGTCAGCCGGCTCAGCGGACTCCGTGGCAGCGGCGGACTCGGTGACGGCGTCAGCAGACTCGGTGGCAGCGTCGGTCGACTCCGTGGCTTCCTCAGCCGGCGACGGAGGCGGCGCGGGCTTGGGGGGGGAGACGGCGATGGGCGGAACATCCTCAGCGGGCTTGGAGCAGCTCGCCACGACGAGGCAAGACGCAACAACCACTGCGAGCACGAGCGCAATAAGAGCGTACCTGGACATCAATGTTTCCTCCTTGCGGAACACGCCCTGTCGCCATCTGTGGGCTCTGCCCCGTGCATGACGACTGAGGGCCACGCTTCCGTTACCTTGTCGTATTTGCCCGCCGTGCCGCGGACCGGACTGAAATGTGACTGCGCTCTTGGCATCTGTTAGCAGACGCCCTCCAGCGCGACCATCTGATTGCCACGGATCTTCGATAGGGTGAGCTCCACCCTTCCGCCGTGCCAAGTGAACTCCACCGCTTCTCCCGAGGGCACGAGGGTGCAGGCCGATGGCGGGACCGGAGTCCGGATGCTGAGCGGTACGGCGTGAAGGGGAATGACGTCCTGTATGAGGTCCCGGCCCTCTGCTCTCCGCTCGGGGATGTAGTGGAGCAGGTGAACGATCCAGCGCCCGCGCTCGAGCTGGCGCGTAATGGTGATGTGGCACGTCGAGGGCGCTCCAGCCCGCACCAGGGGCGAGGGGAGCAGCAGATCGAGGGCATTGCGGACGATCTGGGCGTCTTCTGTCTGGCCGTGCGTCACGTAAGCCGAGCAGTGGGGGTGAGAGAGGTAGATGATGCCGCCCTTGCGCACGGCGGACGGGTACGCTGCCTTGCCCGCCACTGGCGAGTGGGCGTGGGAGCAGAAGTGCGCATAGGTCCGCTCGAAGTAGGGCGAGTAGGCCTCCGCTAGCACCTCGGAGCCAGGCCGGGCGGCAACCTCGAGGCCCGGTTCATAAGCGACGAAGGGCACCCCCGGCAGCCCCCTGGCGAGAGGCTCTAAGGCTAGGATGAAGTCGGGATGTAGGGGCTGAGCGCCAATGGCATCGACCGGCCACTCCGGTAGGGCGAAGCGAGCCTCGCCGCCGGCGGCCTCCCCCGACCGGTGGGTGGCCAGCACACGCCCGCCGGCGTCGACAAAGGCCCGAACCTTCGCGGCAAGGGGGCCATCGAGCGCCACCTTGTCGGGGAGGACGAGGACCGAGTAGGGGGTCCAGTCCATGTCGCCATCGACGATGTCGAACTGGTGGTGGCCCTCCATGAGGATGCGAGTCGCCCCCGTGACCGCCTTCTCGAGGCCGATGCCCGGGATCGGCTCACATGCTTCGGTGTTGAAGAGGGCGATCTCCGTGACCGGCTCGGCGTCGAGATACCAGGGCTCGCGCTCCTCCACCATCGCGTACACGCGCCCGATGCGATCGTAGGTCTCCTCACAGAGGGCCCCACGCGGATGGAGCTGGTCGCCGATCGATACGGCGGCGCCATTGGCGGGCCCGACGAGGGCCTCATACTCCAGGGCAATGGGGTTCTTGAAGGAGCTGAAGTGGCCCCAGGTCGCGTGGAACTTGCCGGTCATGGCGAGACACTCACGGTTGAGTCCCCGCGCGTAGCGCACCGTCACCGGGAAGTGCATGTAGCCCCATCCCCCCGTGGGGAGGGACTCGATCTCGAGGTGCGAGTAGAGGTCCAGGGAGTCGCGGATGGCCGGATCGATGTGGCCGGCGTTGAAGAAGCAGCGGACATCGGGCCCCGCCTCGCGCACGACGCCGTGGAGCCGCTCCTTCGCCCGTCTCAGGACGCCGGCGGCGAAGGTAGCCCTCGTCGCTGGGTCGGTGGGGTCGAGGCCATCGGCCTCCATGCCTGCCAGACACCAGGCGCAGCAGCACGGCCCCTGGTGCATGATGTCGAAGAAGAGGCCCTCGGGGTGGTACCGCTCCAGCGCCTCCCGCGTCTGCTCGAGCACGAAGTCGAGGTAGGGCGTGCTGAAGCAGAGGGGACGCCAGCCGGCATCGAGGGGCCCCGCGCCTGTGAGTCCGCCCGCGTGGAGTTCTCGCCACTCAGGATGCTCCCGCGCGACGCGCTCATCCAGTCCGACGGTGATGTAGACGGGCGTCTGGATGCCCCGAGCGCGGCAGGCCTCCATCTGTAGGGGAAGCAGGTCGCACTCAAGGTGCGGATGTCGAGCCTCGGTGAACTTGGTGTCATGGTAGATCCAGCCGTGGTGGCAGCGGGAGAAGAGGGTGACGGAGTTCACGTGGGCGCGCTTGAGGGTGTCCGCGAAGCGGTCAGCGTCGAAATCGGCGCCGATCCCCGCGATCTTCTCGGAGGTGTGGAAATCGAGGTGGATCTGTCGCATGGGGAGAATCATGGGAGGACTCCTTCCGTGTCAGGACC
This sequence comes from Armatimonadetes bacterium UBA1398, assembly GCA_002305165.1. Lineage (GTDB taxonomy): Bacteria > Armatimonadota > Zipacnadia > UBA1398 > UBA1398 > UBA1398. Next base: position 37,207 of record DBQI01000065.1, on the reverse strand, counting down.
AGGCAGGTTCGGGATGCCACGGCCCAGGGCCTGCGGGCAAGGCTGCCGCGACACCCGAAGCGCATCATCTAGGAGGGTCGATCACGCTGGCGCCTAGCTAATCGCTTCGAAGTCCCTCGCCATGGTGTAGCAGTAGGGACATTCGTCGAAGTCGAGGGTCGTGGTGACGTGGCCGCAGGTGGGGCAGACATAGTAGGTCTGTACCGAGGGCGGGGCGCCGGAGGCCAGTCCCTCGGCCCCTGCCTGCAGGAGGCTCTCCATCTCGGGAAGGACCTGCACACCATAGGCGAGGACCTGGACCGCCGCCGTATCCTTGGCCTTGACCGCGTTCGAGCGCAGTTCGGGGTAGAGGTTGGAGGAGAGATCCCCCACGTCCGCGATGGCCTTCTGGAGATCCCCGGCGAGTGTGCTTGCGCTCGCGCTCGCTGGGGACTCGGGCACCGCGCCTCCCTTTGCGACGATGGCCTCGGTGAGGGCCTCAAGGCGCACCTCACAACTCCGGGCCAGAGCGCGATAGAGCACGCTGAAGCTCGGGTCATCACGCTGGGTGGCGGTGGCGTAGGTCTCGAAGGAGAGGAGCAGGGCGTGCTCGGCCTTCTGCGCGGCCCCGAGGGTGGCAAGGACGGGATCCTGGCCCTTGGAAGCCTCCGATACTGGGGCCGCTGCGCCGGAACCTTTGTCGCCCTTGGTGCAGCCTGCGAGGGATGCCGCTGCGGCGATGAGGGCGGCGACAACCTGCCGGCGGGTGGACTTACTCATCGACACTCCTCCGAACCAGCGGATGACACGTCTCTTTAGGACCCGACGGGCCTCCGAGCGTGCCTGCACCGTTGCTTTCGGTATTCCCGCAGCCTGCGCGCCGTCCTCCGACAGAGCTGCGCGGCAGGTCAGCGCACTCATGCGGGGAAGACGACACAAAGCTTCCGCAACAGTGCGGAACCTTGTGCGCAGACCTGCGTGACGACAGTGTGCGGGCACCGAACCGTGATGTGGCACACCACGACCCATGGCCAAGGAGGCGACTTCCTGGGCTCGGCAACCTGCTCTCAACGCGCGCGAAGCGGCAGTACTAAGCTGCCCGCGGGTCGCGGGCTGGGTGGCTGATCCCTCTCCGGTATGCAGCGTCCCCTGACCACTAACCTCGCCGCCGTAAGCTGCCCGGTATGTGGCGCTCTCTCGTCCCTCGGTGTGCTGGCAGTAGTGGTCTGGACCGTGGCGCCATCGATCACCTTCGGGGACGCGGGCGAACTGCTGTCCGCCGTGGGGCAGCGAGGCATCGCCCATGCGCCCGGCTACCCATTGTGGGTGCTCCTGACCTGGGGCTGGAGCCAGGTCGTGCCCCTCGCCTCCCTGGCGGCGAGCGCCAACCTGCTCTCAGCCATCTGGCTGGGCTTCGCGGGCCTATTCCTGTTCATCTCACTACGCGAGCTGGTCCGCCACGACGTCACCGCCCTGCTCCTCACGTGGGCCTTCTGCCTGACCCCTGTAGTCTGGGACCAGGCCACCCTGACCGAGGTGTACACCCTCGACATAGCCCTCCTGACGGCAGGGCTGGCGGGGGCGCTGCGGATGCGGAGAGGGCTGGAAGCGGGCCAAGCGGTGCGCTGGTGGTGGGCGCTGGGGCTGGGACTGCTCCTGGGGCTCGCCGTCACCCACCGGCCCTTCAACGCGCTCCTTCAACTGGGGCTGCTGCCGTTGTTCATCGGACAGCCTCGACGCCTATGGCTGAGATGGAGCGTGCTGGGAGCCTTCGTGGGCGGGTACCTGCTGTCTCAGTTGGTATGGCTGCATCTCCCGCTGCGGGCTGGGGCGTGGCCCCACCTGGATCAGGGAGCCGCGTACTGCTGGGCGAAGCCGAAGACCTGGGCTGACTTCAAGTTCACCATCTCAGCAGGCCCCTACCGCCGGTTCATGTGGGGCGCCCAGCCGCCTCTCTGGGGGACGATGCTCAGGGGAGACTGGCACCGCCTAGCAGCGGAGCTGTCGCTTCCCGTCTGGGCGCTTGCCCTCGGCGGGTACGTCGTGGGGTGGCGTCCGGCGGGGACGCGCCTGGCGCCTTTCGCGTGGCTAGCGGTGGCCTCCCTCGGCTTCTTCTGGAACTACACGGCGATGGACCAGGAGGTGTTCTTCATCCCCGCCTACCTCGGGATAGTTGGGCTGGCGGGGGCCGGCCTGCACGGGATCGCCTTCCTCCTCGGTGATGCCCAGGAGCGGGGGAGGAAGGCGGTGGCGATCATCCTGTCAGTCCTTCTGGCCTGGCTGCTCGCCGAGACGCCGCGCACTTACAGGGAGGTGGATCGGAGCACCGAGTGGATGGCCGCTTACTACGCCGACCGGGCTATCGCCGCGTTAGGCAATCCCGCAACGGATCTCATCTGCGGTGATGAGCATGTCGTCGGCGACCATCGGATCTTCCCGCTCTACTACTGCCGCAATGTGGAGCAGAGCACCGAGCAACGGGTCTGGCTCGCCCCCGAACTGGATGACAACTCGTACCGCTACGTGCAGGAGTGGATGGGCGCCAGCCAGGAAGAGGTCGAGGGGTCCTTCCAGCAGGTCTTCCTGGAGCGCGAGCGCCACCTGGCTAGCCTGGCAGTGCGGGCTGGCGGGGTGTTCTCCGCGGGGGCGCGTTGGTACGAGGCGGCCGGGGCGCACCTTGAGACACGAGGCTGGGTCAGCCAAGTCACCGCCCATCCCGTGAATCTGGCCGAGGAGGACCCCGCCACATATGAGGCGCTGGTCCGGGAGTGTCTCGCTTGGGCGCGGTGGTGCATGGCGGAGCACCCAACGGACCGTGGCGTCCGCGAGATGGCGATGGCGCCACTGCTGGAACTGAGCGACGAGCGGCTCCTCTATGGCGATCCGTGGGGGGCCTTCGGGCTCATCACTCTCGGTCGGGAGATCGCGCCGCATCACGACAGGCTTGTGATCCAGGAGTCGCGAATCCGCCGCGCGCTGGGCCAGCCCGAGTCGGCAGCGCGGCTCCTCGAACGACACCGGCGGCGCGTCTGGGACATCACGGTGCTGGGACCTCTGAACAAAGCCCTCGGGAACGCCCTCTACGAGGCGGGCGACGCCCGAGGCGCCATCGAGGCTTTCGAGCAGGCGTTCGCCTTCCGTGTTCCTCCCGCGGAGAAGGAAGAACGACTGCGTTTGGCGGAGTGTTACCGCTCGCTGGGGCAAGACGAGCGGGCCGAGGCGGCGCTGAAGCCTCTGCGTGACCTCGGCCTCCCATAGCCCCGAGGAGGGTGATGGGAGTGTATCGTTCGCACTGGGCCGGCCTTGCCATGGTAGGGGCGCTGCTGGCGTCGTCGGGGCAGGCTCAGATGGATCTGGTGGCTTCCTGGGGCTTCGACGAGCAATCTGGCCCGGCCGTTGGTGACGGGGCCCTGGCCGTGGAAGTCCCAGTGGCCGATGGTCTCCGGGCCGGTGAAGGGCAGAACCGCTGGCTGAGCTTCTCCGAAGGCTCGGAAGCCATCACGTGGCCGGGATCCTCGGCCTGGGCATTCGACAGCGAGAGTAGCTTCACGATCGAGTTCCTCATGCGCACCGTGCAGCGGAGCTTCGCAACACTGCTGATGACGAAGACGGCACCCGGGGGTGAGGTCAGTTGGAGCGTCGTGATCGGCCGCGATCCCGGGCACCTGTCCTTCGAGCTGTGGTCGTGGCGCCGGGTGAAGCTGGGAAGCGCAGGCGCGGTGAACGACGGTGAATGGCACCGTGTCCGCGCGGGCCACGACGCCGAGTTGGCGCTCGCGTGGGTGGAGATCGACGGCGAACTGCGAGCCCTCGCTCAGCCCGGCCCCGGGGGCCCCTCCGAAGTACAACTCCGTGCCGGCAACAACCTGGACACCCACCAGCCCTATGTGGGCGATCTCGACAACCTGAGCATCTGGCGCGGCACACCGCCCGAGGTGTTGGCCGCAGTTAGGGAGGCACAGGCAATGGAGGTTCTGTCACCCCAGTCCATGCGAGACCAGTACGCATCCTACCTAACGCGGATCGCCCAGCCTAGACCCTGGAGGCCCGCAGACCTGACTGCGTGGAAAGCGCGACGCGATGAGATCCGCGAGAGAGTGCTGGATGACCTGGGCCTATGGCCGCTGCCCAGCCGTGGGCCGGTGAATGTCCACTGGGGGCGCCGCATGGAGCGGGAGGGCTACACCGTCCAGCGCCTCTACTGGGAGTCCTGGCCGGGCTACTGGGCGGCAGGGTACCTCTATCGGCCCGACCATATCGAGGGCAGAGCTTGCGCCGTGCTGAACCCCCACGGCCATTGGGAGAACGGGAACCGCCACCCCATTGTGCAGGCCCGCCTCGTGAACCTGGCGCTCCGGGGGTACGTCTGCCTGGCTCCCGACAGCGTGCATCTCTACGACTGGGAGCGGGGGATCATGCCCCAGACCGTCATGACGTGGAACAACATCCGCGCCATCGACCTGCTGCAATCCCTCCCCTTCGTTGACCCCGATAGGATAGGCAGCGCCGGCGTATCCGGAGGGGCCCAGCAGACCTTCTACCTCATGGCGGTCGATGATCGGCTCAGGGCGGCAGTTCCCGTCTGCATGGTGTCCAAGTTCCGCACCATCCTGGACCCCTACGAGGTCCACTGCGACTGCAATCATGTGCCCGGGGTGGCTGCGGACACCGACGCTCCGGAGATGGCGGCCCGGATGGCGCCGGATCCGGCGCTCATCATCACCGTGACGGGCGACTGGACGGCGACCTTCCCCGCAGAGGATCTCCCCCAGGTCCAGGCTGTCTATGGGCTCTACGGGGCTCAGGAGAAGCTCTGGGCCACCCATCACGAGTCCGGCCACGACTACAACCAGGCCATGCGAGAGGAGACCTACCAGTTCATGGATCGGTGGCTCAGGGAGCTTCCCGACGCCGGCCCAGTGGCTGAGCTTGACGTGCCAGTCCCCACGGTCGAGGAGCTCAGCGCGCTGGACAGCCCTCCTGAGTCCGATGGGCTGGCGGCGATAGCGCGCGAGTTCGACCTGCGTCGAGGCGAGCAGTACACCCGACTGCGCTCACTCGGAACGATCCAGGCGTGTAACGAGCAGGTGCGAGGCAAGCTGCTGGCGTGGTCACGCGGCATGCTCGCCCCGCCGTCCGTCCCCGGGTCCACCCAGGTGACCGAGGGCCAGGTCGTGGGGCTCCGAACCAGGATGCTCAGCCTGGCCGTCGATCCGGACTTCAGCATTCCGGCGATGCTGATCGAGCCCGAGGGATCCACTGACCCCGGACCGGCGGTGGTTGTCGTGCATCCTGAGGGCAAGCGCTTGGCTTGGTCGAGTTCGCGCCGCGAGCTGCACCGCGTCGTAGCGGGCGGAGGCCGCGTGCTCCTGTTGGATCCGCGCTGGATGGGTGAGTGCGCCGGGGCCGGCCCGAAGCAGACGCTGAACATGAACGGGGTGATCCTCGGCTGCCCCGCCGCCGTGGAGGGCGCTCGCGACATGTTGGCCGCTGTAGCCTGGTTGCGCGCCCAGCCAGGGGTCGACCCGGCCCGAGTCTCGCTGCTCGCGTGGTCTGATGCCGGGGTTCTGGCGCTGATCGCCGCGGCGATGGACACGAACATCCAGGCCGTGGACGTGCGCGAACTCGGGCCGACCTACTCCGCGGGGCGCTCAGGGCCTCGGGCTCCCCACATCCTGTCTGTCGTGGACCTGCCCCATCTGGCGGCTATGGTCGCGCCCAGGCCCCTTTCGATCACTGGGGTTCCAGACCCGTTGCCCTACCGCATAACGAGGGATGTCTACCGCGAGGCCCAGGCGGCGGGGGCCGTGAGGGTTGAGCGCACAGATCAGAGACCGGTACGTTAGAGGGGGCAGCTCTAGGAGCTGCCCCCTCTAGGACTAGACCGTCTGGCTAACCCGCCTAGTTGGCCCATCTCTGCGTGCTGCAGTCGAATGCCTTCGGCTTCCCGCGGTCCCACATGCAGTTCCAGAGGCCCAAGGCTTTGGTCTTCGCGATGACCTCGGCATTGAGGTCGAAGGGGCCCGTGTCCTGCCCTATGAGGATCTCGGGGCGGGTGTAGGTGATCTTCACGGCAGGGATCGTCTTGCCGTTGGCTTGGAGGAAGTCGCCGACCTTCTCCACCGTGACGGTCCGGTTGACGACGGTGTCCATCACGAAGGCCCGAAGCTCGTCCTCCCCCTTGCGGTAGGTCTCAATGTCGGGGATGGTGGCGTCCTTGTAGAGCGCGCCATCAAAACGGCGCCAGTCCCAGGGATCCCCCGTGCCCTCGACCTTGGTCCAGTCCGAGCGCAGCCGAACGGACTCGCGTGGCAGAACGACTCCATCGAGGCGCACGAAGACCTGGCCGTCGACGCCATTCTGAAGCTGCAGGGTGGCGCCGTTGACGACATCGACAACCACGTCGTCGCCCTCGGCCAGATCGTCCTTCACCTGCCGGGTGACCGTAACGGTAGGCGCGGCGGGCGCCGCATCGGTGGCAGCCGCGCCACCCATGCCCATCATCCCGCCACCCATCATGCCGCCGCCCATCATCGCGCCGGTCCCCGCCGCTCCCGGAGCACTTGGGGCCGCGGGCATCCCCGTTTGAGCCCGGGCGACATCGTCCGCCGGACCCTGCGCGAGCAGTACGCCCACGAGGGCTCCGACGCCGATGATGGAAGCGCAAAGTCCCGCTAGCCTACGCATAGTGGCCAATCCTTCCCGTAGCACGGGCGCAAAACAACACACGGCCGATTCGGAAACGAATCCCGAGCCTCGACCGTTCAGCGCACTCTATGTTTGACGTTCGCACTCACATCACCTGCTTGGCTGACGCCTCTATGGTACCACGCGCTCGCTGAACCATGATGGTTCGTCTGCCGGCGTCCTCGAACCGGACCTCATCAAGCAGGGACTGCATGATGATGATACCACGGCCGCTCGCCCTGAATAGCGCGTCCGGATCGCTCGGATCGGGCAGGTCCGACACATCGAACCCGGGGCCCTGGTCCTGGATAGTGATGACCAACTCGTCAGGGTTGATGTCCAGGGCGACAGTCACCCGACGGTCACCGTGCCCAGCCTGGGCCTCCCGAATGGCGCAGGCCTGCTCGAAGCCGAGGGAATCGGCCCGTTCTTTGATCAGCGACCCGACTTCCAGGCCTCCGTGGACGACCGCGTTGGTGATCGCCTCGTCGGCCGCCATGAGGATCCGCCGTATGCCTCGGGGCGGGATCAGGCCCGTGACCTCGATCTCCGCCGCGATGTGGTTCACAACGTGGCGTATGTTGCGTCTTTGGCAAGCCACCGAACACTCCCAGTGCTTGCGAGACTCGCTGAAGGCGCTGAGCTTCTGGTCGAGGGCCCGTCGGGCCGCCACCGCGCGATCGATGAGGGTGAGGAGCTCGACGCTCCGCGCCGGCTTGGTGAGGAAGCCGATGGCCCCCGAGCGAATGGCCCGTGCCCCCTCCGAGACGCCGGCGTGCCCAGTCAGGACGATGACATCGGGCGGCTGGCTCGCGAGATCGAGAACCTCCATCTCGCGGATGACGCCGTAACCATCCAGGTTCGGCATGGAGAGATCGAGGATCAGCACATCGGGCTCGAAAGCCCGGATGGCCTCGATGCAGGCATACCCGTCGCCAGCGGTCTGAACCGAGTGGCCGGCAACGCCGAGAAGCTGGACGAGGGCGTCGCAAAGCTGCGCGTCGTCATCGGCAACGAGTATCCTCGCGGCGCTCGGGGATGCGGTCACGCACGCGCCCCTTCGATGCCTTCGACCGGCACAGTCGTGTGAGCCGCTGCCTCGCGGAACAAGCCAGCGATCTGGCCTACGGAGTCGGCTGCGCTCCACTCGCGGCGGATCCGTTCGCGAGAGGCTCCTCCGAGCTGCGCCCGAAGGTCCGCGCTGTCCGCGACGCGGCGGAGCGCCTTGCCAAGCGCCCCTTCATCCCCGGAGGCTGTGAGCAGCCCGGTCTTGCCGTCCTCGACGAGCTCGGGGATGCCGGACAGCCGGCTCGCGATGACCGGCACTCCCAACGCGCCAGCCTCCAGGAGGACGTTGGGGATCCCGTCCATGTCGCCGTCCTCGGCCGTCACTGAGGGCGCGATGAGTGCGCTGGACTCGGCTATCGTCCGCAGGGTGTCCTCCCACGTGAGCCGGCCGAGGAACTCCACCCGGTCCAACACGCCGAGATCGACGGCAAGGGCTCTAAGCCGCGTTCCTTCAGGGCCCTCCCCTGCGATCCGCAGGGCGATCCGATCCTGTTTCAGCATCGGCGCGGCCGCGCGCAGCAGCACATCGAAGCCCTTCTTGGGAACCAGTCGGCCTACGGCCACCAAGACCGGCTCGGTGGAATCGGTCGGAGCCGCGCGCTCCGGCACTCGACTCAGATCGATGCCATGGTGGATGGTGATGACCTTCTCGCGGGGGTACCCCCTGCGCTCGATGAGGTGCTTCCGGAGGTACTCGGAGCATGCGATGATTGCGTGGGCGTCATAGACGGCCGCATGCTCCTCGGGAGTGGGGTCGCCGGCCGTGAAGACATCGGAGGCGTGGCAACTGAAGGTGAAGCTGAGCCCCATCATGCGGGCCATGGCGTGGCCTACGAGGGTTGGCGCCCCCATGAAGTGAGCGTGTACATGCGTCGGGGTCAGAGGGGCCAGCTGCTCCGCGAACCGCGCCGCTGCGGCGCCGTGGAGTCGGGCGCGGGCATCCCCGCCGATGCCGTAGAGCAGGCTCTGCAGGACGCAGACCCATCGCGCGGGACGGTAGCGAGCCGCAGCCTCAAGAGCCGCGACGCGGTCGTCGCCCACATCGGGGCCACGCTCGAGTGCGACGACGAGTGGCTCAATGTCCCGCTCTCGCAGCAGAGACATCTCTGTCAGGATGAACGTCTCCGATGGGCTCGGGAACGAGCCAAGCACATAGGCGATCCGCGCGCTAGGGTCCATGGCGCACCTCCGCGTAGAGCTGCCGCGCGTCCAGAGCGTGGTTTCTCCAGGAGAACCGGCTCGCCTGCACGACGCCGGCACGTGACAGGCTCTCGCGTAGGGCATCGTCGCCCCAGGAAGCCGATATCGCCTCCGCGAGCTCCTCTACGCTGCCCGCCTCGACGCGGACGCAGGCATCGCCGGTGGTCTCCGGGAGCGCGCCACCATCGGAGGCGATCACTGGTGTTCCAGATGCCATAGCCTCCAGGGGCGGCAGGCCGAAGCCTTCGTAGATGGAGGGGAACACGAACCAGCGGGCCGCCGCGTACAGGGCGGGGAGATCCTCATCGGGCACGTACCCCGTGAACGTAACGCGGTCTTGGATGCCCTCAGAGGCGATCAGCTCATCGAGTCCGCCCACGCCCCAAGCGCGCTTGCCCGCGATAACGAGGGGCGGGCCCTCGCGGAGCCTACCCAGCGCGCGGACGAGGACATCGAGGCCCTTCTTGGGCTCCAGATTGCCGACGAACAGGAGGAACCGCTCGGGCAAGTTCAGTCGGTCCCGGAGGGAGGCGACCTCCTCCGCGTCTGGGGACCTCGCGAAGATGGGGTCCAGGCCAAGGTGCGACACTCGGACACGAGCCGGATCCACCCTGAGCGTCTCCACGACCGAGGACCCCACGATGGCGCTAGGCACGAGGACCCGCTCGCAACGTGGCACGCAGCGCGGCATGACCAGGCGATAGTGCACACGGTTGGCTCGTGCGCAGAGGTCGGGATAGAGGAAGACCATCAGGTCGTACACGCTCACTAGAGTCGGGAAGCGGGCGTGAACAGGCGTTATATAGGCCGGTCCGTGTAGCACGTCGAGGCCCAGGCGCTTGGCCAGTCGGGGCAGCTCCCACTGTTGGAAGGCGATGCGGCGGAGTCTGTTGGCTGGGTCGAAGTCGCTGCAGTGCCACACCATGCCCGATGGCAACGGGAGATCGAGCGGCGGCTTGCGCCCACAGAGGAGGACCAGCTCCTGCTCGCCCTGGGTCTCGGCCAGCCCTCCGATCAGCCCACGGACGGCCTTCTCCACACCGGAGAAGCGTCCGTGAAGGACCGAGCAGTCGATGCCGACCCTCACCCCGCTCCCCCCTCGATGAGATCCTCGTAGAACGCTTCCACCTGGGCCGCGTGACTCTCGGAGGAAAACGCCTGGGCCCGCTCGGCCGCACCGACAGCGAGGCGGCCCCGGAGGTCAGCGTCGGCCACGAGACGATCCACGGCACACTCCAAGGCCTCCGGTTCCTTCGGGTCGACGAGCAGGCCGCTCACTCCATGCACGATCGTCTCCGCGGGTCCTCCATGGCGGTAGGCGACCACCGGCACTCCGCACGCCATGGCCTCGACCACCGTGCGGCCGAAGGCCTCGCCGATGGCCGGATGGACGAGCACGTCCGCGGCCGCGTACACCTCGGGCATATCGTCGCGGTAGCCGACCACTTGCAGCCCCGGTCCAGAAGCGGGACAGGCCATGGGCCTGCCTCCCGGGGGAGGATAGGCGATGAGCAGCCGTTCGTACCCCTCACCGGAGAGCCCGGCGAATGTGTCCAGGTTCTTCCATGGGACCGCCTGAGCCACGCAGAGGCACAGCACACGGTCCGCGCCAATCGCCAGCTCGCGTCGGATGGACGCCCCCGATAGACCCGGTCGGAAGCGTGACAGGTCGACTCCGTTATAGATGACTCGCGACCGCTCGCAGGCGTGTAGGCCGTGATGATCGAGCACCGCTCGGCTCACTGCGATGCGCGCGTGAGAGTGATCGCGAAGGTGGCGGACCCAGTATCCCGCGCCTCGCATGTCGCGAAGGTGCCAGACGATCCGCCAGGGGGTTCGCCCCGAGCCTGATTCCGTGTAGAGTCCGGCCGCGTACGCCATCGACACGTCGCTGTTCGCGTGAATGACGTCCGGCCTCAGCCTCCGTGCCAGGGCGGACAACGCGCGCTGGCCTCGGATGAGGGTGATCGGCATGAACGGGTCGCGCCGGCGGAGCGGACGCAGCGATGGGATGGCGTGGGTCTCAGCGCCCCGCTCTAACAGCGCGCGTCCCAACGGGGAGTCGATGGTGGACAGGGCAACGTGGGCGTCGTAGCGGCCCTGATCGAGGCACGAGACCAACGTAACGAGGGAGTGCTCCGCGCCCCCCAACTCCCCCACATGGCTGACAAAGAGGATGCGCCTCATGAGGCGGTACCCCGACCGGCCAGCCAGCCCCTGGTGCTCTCGATCACCTCACGCTTCCAGTCGAGGGCATAGAACCCGTGGTTGGCACCCTCGATATGGCGGAGTTCAGTGGAACATCCTGCGCGGCTGAAGAGAGCCTGGTACGCCTGGATCGCCTCTGCGGCGATCGGGTCCGCTGTGCCGTAGATGAGCAGCGCGGCCTCGCATCGCGCGGGGAAGTCCGACTGCGCCGACAACTCCGCCGGCTCGTCCTCGGACTTCACGTGCACACCTGCCTTGCCGAGCACCCGCCGGATGATATCGAACCGCACCTCGCCAGCGATGAGCTTCCGCCAGGTCTCACCTCGGAAGAGCTTCCGCCCGTACTCCCTGAGGTAGGAGGCTCGCTTCGTGGCGACCCTCTCGGTCGTGGCCTGGGCCGCGAAGACGGGCGCCGACCAGAGGCAGACTGAGTCAACATCCAAGCCGTCGAAGATGCAGCCGACCGCGACCTCGCCCCCCGAGCAGATGCCCAGAAGCACCGGCGGGCGATCCGCCAGGTTCCGTCGCGACCAGGCGACCATGGTCCTGCCGTCGATGATGTGGGACCGAAGGTCATGCTCGTCCACAAATCCGTCGGAGTCTCCCCGACCTCGGAAGTCGACCCGGAGAACCGCGCGACCATCTGTGGCCAGATCCCGCGCCGCCTCGAGCAGTATTCGGTTGGGCCCATACCGTGTGCCGCCCCAGCCTGAGAACATGATGACAGGTGGCAGGTCCCTCGCCTCGACAGGCTCGTGCAGAATGCCGCGGAGCACCCCGCCGCTCTCGCCGACGAACTCGATGAAGCGCTCCGACAGGCTCATCGGGCCTCGTCCTCTCGACCGGTGAGGATCTCGACCACAGCCTGAATGAACGCGCGAGGGACGATGGGCCCCAGTGCGTTCCAGAAAGGCTCGTCCAGCACCACCCGCGCATCGACGCTGGCGCCTCGGCTCTGCAGCCTCGCAACGAGGGCCGACAGGGGGGCCGTCATGCTATCCCTGCCTCGGATGTCTATGCAGGTGACCCGCGCCGCTAGGGGGGACTCGTCAACCATCAGATCGTGGGCCTCCAGGTCGGCGATCAGCTCGGGGGAGACATAGTGCCCACCGTAGTCCAACCCTGCCGACCGGCCGGAGGCCTCCTCGCCGCCCTCCGCGGTGGTCATCGCGCCTCGAATCCTCCCGCGTATCCGTACCTCCCGCAGGTAGCGCTCGCCGCTGATGAGAGGCACGCACAGTAGGGTGTGATCCACCTCAGTGCCCGCGAGCCCTTCGAGTGCCACGAGATCGGCGCCCAGCCTAACCCCCAGAAGGCTGACCTTCTCCAGACCGGAGAGGGTGCGGGCTTGGTCGATGGCGACCGTCAGATCCTGTCGGAGCGTGCTGAAGCAGAGGTCATCCGCCACGCCGGGGCTGTCGCCCGTGCCCCGTGGATCGAACCGCAGGCAGGCGCAACCTCTGTTCGCGAGCGCGCGGGCCAGGTCCACCAGGGGACGGTGGGCGGCCTTCTTCTCCTCGTGGAGAGGAGCCACCAGAACGGCGCAGCGGACGGGCGGCGATCCGTCGACGGCGGCATGGTAGGCCGTGAGGATCTCCTCGCTGCCCGAAGGGATGAACTGGTAGCTCTCCATGGCAGGTCGCCCCGTGGGTGCGAGGGCTATGCCTCGCGCTCGGAGAGGAACTTCGCTAGGTTCTCGATGCTGCTGAACCGCTCCAGATCGAACTCGTCCTCGCCGACCTGCACGCCGAGATCCTCATCCAGCCCCACAACGATCCAGAAGAGGCCTACCGAGTCGGCTCCGTAGACATCCATGAGGTTGGCGGAGTCGTCGAGTTCGGTTGGGTCAACATCAAGTGCGAGGCGCTCTACGACAAGCTCGCGTAGCTGGCTCCTCAGTTCAGGGGTGTCTTCCATTGGTTCCGGGAGTCCTCTCCATGGTGCGTGAAGGTGCGCCCGAGCCGTCCCGCAGTTCCCTATGGCGAGGCGATGACCTGCTATCGCGCTGGCTCGTGCTCGTGTCCTCTGCGGGAATCGACAATCCTGATTGCGTCCCGTTCCAGATGGAACTCGAGCCCCTCCATGCGGGCCTCCTTCTTCTCTGCCGACTCCCATACCGTCACAGAGTATTGACCTGGAGCGGGAATGCCCTGGCTGATGTAGGAGTCCTGTCCCTCGCGGATCTCGCCCTCCAACACGGACTCGCCCGTTGCCAGGTCGAGGACCTCGAAACAGAGTCCGGGCTCGCCGATCACCTTGACGCGGCCTGAATCGCGCGGCACGGCCTCGACGTCGGGGAGATCGATATCCACCAGGCCGGGAGCCCCGCCGACATCGACGCCGGCGCCTTGGGGTTCCTCAGCGATGGGCAGCAGGTTCGCACTTCGCGCCTCGGGCGGGATGATCGGTCTCGTCGGTCCTCCCGTCCAGGCAAGGAAGGCGAACCCGAGGGCCGCCACCACGAAAGCGAGTGAGAATAGCAGGGGGAACACGACAGATCGTGCTCGACGCGGCCGACGATCCAGGACGATGGACGCCAGAGCCTGGGGTGTGTGGTGGGTCGAGAGGGCCTCCCGGGCGAGTGCCTTGCAGCCCTCCCCAAGATCGGGCGCAGCTCGGAGAGACTGGGCAGCTCGGGCGAGGTCGAGACTGCCCGCGGTGTAGCCACCCAGCAGCAGCGCCTGATCACCCGGGAGAGCGCGTGCCGTCGTGACTCTGGGCGCGGAGTCCTCATCGCCTAGAGGAGGATCGGCAGCCTGTCCCTGTCGGAAGACCGGACCGACGGCCCGGCCTCGCTCCAGGAACACATGGGCGCCGCCGACCTCAACGAAGGTCCAGTTGCCGTCATCCAGCACCGCGACACCAGCACTGCACTTCAGGTCCGCGGGGTCGTGAGGCAGCTTAGCGCGGCGCTTCAAGGCCTCTGCGGCATCGTGCAGAGCCATCACCAATCCCGCCCCAATGGTGGGGGCTCGCCCAGACTGGAGTGCCGACTCAAGCTGGTCTGCAACTAGGGAGGCCGCGATGTCACCTCTGGACTGGGAGAGGGAGCCATCGATGACGCAGGCCGCAGCGGCGTAGTGGACCTCGCCTCCGGCGGGACACTCGCAGACGACGGCGGCTTGGCAGGGGTCAAGCCCATCCGGCTGCGCCGCCGCGCACCCAACGCGCACCGGGCGTGTGGCAGGTAGGGCAGGGACCTCGGCGGGAGTGGTCTGGACGTCATCGCTCATTGCGCGGGTACCGAAGGGCCTAGCTCCGCTGCTGATGGCGAGGCGATCAGGCGCAGCTCGGAGCATCCCATGCGAATGACATCATGGGCCGCGATCTCCGCTTGGCGCACCGGGCGGGAGTTGAGACACACTACGGCGCCCGGAACCTCAGAGCTGAGCAGCACCACCCCATTGGAGCGCGTAAGGGTCGCCTGATGGCGCGCGACCAACTCGTCGGTCAAGGGCACGTCGCGATCCTCCGAACGGCCGATCGTGACTCTAGGGCCACGCGCCTCGAAAACCCTGCCCCGGTCGGGTCCCGCGACGACCTCCAGTACCATACCGACGATGGGTACGGACGCGTCCCCATCGGGCACAGTCGGGGGCTCTTCGGACTCGGCCTCCGCCGTGGGCGCCGCATCGCTCGATGCTGTCGGCTCAGGACTCTCGTCACCGGTCGAGGTTTCCCGGGCCGGCACGCCCTCCGCAGGACCGGATGGAGCCGGCCCCTCGGACCCGGCCACCAGAGCTTCCGGATCCAAGGACACGGTCTCCCCCGTTAGTGGCGTATCGTCGTCAGATGCTCCCGGCTCGCAACCCTCGTCACCGATCGAGGTGTCCGGGGCGGGCGCGACGTACTCGGCGACGGTCGCCGGGGCCGGGGTCTCAGCGCGCGGAGGCAAGACGGCGGTCGAGATCAGAGCACTGAAGCGCTCTGGAGACGGCGCCACGCTGGAGGGTCGGCGGATGCTGACGAGGAGAAGGCATGCGGCCATGGCGCACAGGATGGCGCCGAGGGCGGCAAGGCTCTGATGGTCAGCGGGACGCAGCCACAGGGGCAGCTCGTGGAGGACAGTTACCCGGGGTGACTCGATGTACGGGGTGTTCAGCCGCGGATCGAGCCGCAGAGGACCCTCCACACGCACGTACAGGCCTGTTTCCGGCGCGTCAGCGCCTAGTATGGCGAGGCCCATATTGCTGTTAGGACTGACCAGGGCGAAGGAACACGTGCGACCTTCGGGACCCCGGGCAAGCCGTGCATCGCCCACCAGTCCCTCAAGCGACATATCGGCGTCCCGGTAGTGGGAGGGGCTGGCGATGACCTCGTTGAGGGTGACATCCTGCTTCTCGGGCTCGGGCGCAGCCGATGCGGAATGGCAGAGAAGAGTGAGACCGCACCAGACAATCCCGAACACACGAACCAGGTTGGGAAGAGAACGACGCACGAACCCTAGCTCCCTATCACACCGCCGCGGGAGACCCCCGCACTCCTCTTGGAGATGCCTAACATAACACGCCGTTCGGCTCGCCTGTCAACGGGTTGCCCCCGGGACGGTGAGCGCATCTCCTGGCAATGACCAACATCCTTCATCTATGCCTAACCCATGCGTTTTCCCTTCCAAGGCCACTCGCGCGATTGCCGCGGCGCCATCGCCGTCGTGCCGAATCCGGTCCCGCAGAAGGGAGCGAGCGCCCGAGATTGAATCCAGTTGCGTGCCACGGCGACACAAGAGGGAAAGCGGCGACTCGATGATTCGCATGACGCGATGCAGGCTGACAATCTGGCTAGCGCTCTCCGTCCCGGCCCTCATGTCGGGCTGTGGCAGGGACCGGCCCGAGCCCGAGGCCGTGCCCGCGACGCCTCCACAGGTGGTATCGCCACAGCCTGCCGCACCCGCAGTGGACCCGACTGCGCCGCAGGTGAGCGTGCGCGAGGTGGCCGGCTGGCAGCTCGTCCCGAACCCCAGGGCCGGGGTGGCGTACCAGTATGTGAGGACCAACCACACTGAGCCATTCCGGCCCAGCGTCACGGTAACCCTCCACGAGTCCTCGCAGCCTACGCTCGAAGCCTACGCCACGGCCGAGCGCAACAGCTTGGTGCAGGCCAACCCAAGCATGGTGATCATAGCAGAGCAGATCATGACCACTCAGACGCCGCCGGTGGCGAAGATCGTCTTCCAGTACGAACGCGACCAGCAGAAGCTGCAGGTCATGCAACTCTACTTCCTGAGGTCGAGCGGACAAGTCGTCATCGTCACATTCCAGTCGCTCATCAGCCAATGGGAACACCTTCAGCCCGAGTTCAAGCAGGTGCTGGCCGCCCTGCAAGTCGCCCCTTAGCTATCGAGGAGTGCCGCCGAGCATGCCCACGCCGCGCGAGCGCGTACTGATGACCCTGCGCCACCAGCACCCAGGAGCCTTCCCGAAGGAGATGGGCTTCACGCCGGCTGCGTTCGAGCGGTTCCGGCGGGAGACCGGCAGCAGCGATCCCGCCACCTACTTCGGCATGGAGATGCGCCACATCGGGCCCGAGCGAACGAGCGAGACAGCGGACTTCAGCCGCTACTATGCCGATCAGGACCTCCCCGAGGGCACCACCATCGATGACTATGGCACGGCGCGCGTACCCGCGAACTTCTACCACTTCTGGGGCCTCCGCTTTCCGGCTCAGCGATTCAACTCGCTGGGTCAGTATGAGGAGTACCCGTGGCCTAGCTACACCGTGCCGGACGCGGCCGGGGAGGTCGCTCGCGCCCACCATGAGGCGGGCTTCGCCGTGGGCGGGTTCGCCGGCCACATCTGGGAGGTTGCGTGGCAGGTCCGCGGGATGAAGGAGCTGATGCTGGACTTCATCGAGCGCGAGGAGATGGCCGCCTTCCTGCTGGACCGTATCACCGAGCAGGTGGTGCGCTGTGCCGAGGGCATCGCCCGCGCGGGCGCCGATGTGCTCCAGCTGGGTGACGATGTGGGGATGCAGGATCGCCTCATGATGAGCCCCTCGATGTGGCGTGAGTGGCTCTTCCCGCGGCTCAAGCGCGCGGCTGATGCCGCGAGGGCGGTGAACCCGGATATCCACATCTGGTACCACACCGATGGCGATGTGAGAGCCATCATCCCAGGCTTGATGGAGGCGGGGATCGATGTGCTCAACCCGGTGCAGCCGGAGTGCATGGATCCCTTCGAACTGCGGGCGGAGTATGGCGACTCCCTCGCCTTCTGGGGCTGCGTAGGAACCCAGAGCACCCTCCCCTTCGGCTCCCCAAACGAAGTGAAGCGAGCCGTTCACCGGCTCATCGACGAGGTCGGCGCCTCGGGCGGGTTATTCCTCGCGCCGACACACGTGGTCGAGCCCGATGTGCCCTGGCCCAACATCGTGGCCTTCTTTGAGGCGATCGAAGAGGCCGCGCGGGGTTGAGGGTTACCGATCGGCGTCATCCTCACCCCATGGCTCCGTGTCGACGAGGTTGTCCTTGATCAGATGGCCGTGATCGGACTGCGCGCGGATCGCCAGCCCGCTCTGGTGCCGGAGGATGTTTCCGGTCACGAGCCAGTCGAAGCTGCCGCGCTCCAGAACCAACCCCTCGCTATGCTGGGTATCCGGCGGGTACCAACTGAAGACCTGGTTGGAGTTGAAGATCGTGTCGTGGGCGTCATAGGCGATCACGGCGGCATACTCGCGCCAGTTCGTCTTGGAGTTCGTGTGAATCGTGTTGCCCGTGATGGTGTTGAACCGGTTCCACTGGTTCGGCTCGACGGGGTCGCCGATGAGGATGCCGTGGGTACGGCTCTCCTCGAACCGGTTGTTCTCAATGCGGTTGTAGTCTGAACCGGGGCCGAGCCGGAAGGCGATGTCGTTGTCCCAGTGATAGTTGAGCGTGTAACTCCCAGCCGACGAGTGTTCGAGCCAGCATCCGACCTGGGGCGCCTCCTCCCAGCGCCCGAACTGGTTGCCCACGATGAGGAAGTCGTTGTTCCAGATGGAGTGTAGCTGAACCCCCAGGTTGTCGATGAAGTGGGAGTCCTTGAGTGTGTTCGACGACATGGGCTGCTCGGATTTGCCCTCATAGCGCACCCCACTGCGGGCGAAGCCGGATAGGCGGCAGTGCTCGAGGATGTTGGAGCTACTCGTGCCGCGATAGACAACGCCATCCTCCGCCCCGTCGGAACCCGTGACCATGAGGTCCTTGATAACGGTGAAGTGGCAGCTATCGAGCAGCAGCGCGGGACCGGGACCGGTCTTGTGGATCGTGGTGTTCCAGCCGGAACCCACCAGGTTCACGTGACTCATGCCGCTGAGATCGAGGGTGTCTTCCAAGACGTACGCCCCCGGCTCCAGCAGGATGGTCCGCCCAGAACACTCGGACACCGCCTCCACGAGCTCCGACGCCGTGCGGACCGTCTGAAGGCCTGACAGGCCCTGGCGGGGTTGCCAGCCGATCAACAGCAGAGCAATGGCGGCCAGAGCGGCCAGCCAGGGAATGGCGTTGCGCACGGGGAGACCTCCTCAGCGAACGGACAGTTCCCGGAGGTGTACGCGCTTCACCTGCATGAACTACTCTGCGAGGAACACCTGAGGGGATCTCGCCGTGGCTCAACTGCTCATCGCACTGACGCTCTTCGGGACCTCGGAGCCTGGGGTCGGGGTGATCGTCGTGGAACCGCCCCAAGACCTCGATGAGACGCAGTGGGCGATCCTGCGTGATCTCGCTGCAACGCCGGAGGTCCTGCTGTACCCCGAAGCCTCGTCGCCTGCTCACCCCTTCGACTTCGGGGCGTTCGAGGCGCTCCTGGTGGAGTACGCCGAGCGGGGAATCCGCGTCGCGGTGACCCTCACCCCGCACATGCGCTCCATACCGTGGCAGCCCGTTGTGGGGCCCGATGGGACCTCCCGAGCGGACCGCCAGAACCCCTTCGATCCGGCCTTCAGGGCGGAGTGGGCGCGGCTGCATAGTGAGTTCTGCGCGCGGTACGGGTCAGATGAGCGGATCGGTCGCGTCTATGTCGCGCCGCCCTCGTACTTCGGCGAGGTGGAGTACTACATGGGCCCCGATTGGTCCTCGCCAGAGCTGCTCTGCTATGACCCTCTGGCCAGAGAGCGGTTCGGCGAGTGGCTGTCCGCGCACTATGGCGTCAGCCACGCCGAGGTTCAGGGCTTGGGCGCCCACTTCGTCCCCACGCCCGCGGACGGCCTCGTGTCACTTCGGGTCGATACGGCGTGGCTGGACCTCATGGAGTGGAGGACCGACTACCTTGCCGCGATGGTGGCGGGCGAGGTTGATCGCATCACGGCGTCGTCTCAGTTTCAGGTGGGTGTGAAGTACTCGGTAGGTGACTGTTGTGCCTATCAAGGGACGGACTCGGCGCGGTGTTTCCTGTCGATCACCGAGCCTGATCGGGTGGTGCTGCACCTAACGAACGCCCACAGCCTCTCGGATCTGCGACTCGCCCATGCCACGGCAAGGCAGATCGGCGCCGCCGGCGTCTGCACGGAGAACGATGGCAACCGGTTCACTCGCGATGAACTGGCGCGCATCTGCCTGAATCTCCTGCTGTCGGGGACACCAGAGCTGAACTTCGCGCATCTGGGACACCTGACGAGCGCCGAGGTCATTGGTTCGCGGCCCACTGAGACAGTCCGAGCGCTCGCGGAGGTGGCGCGTTACGCTCAGGAGGCAGCGCTACCGCCCCCGAGCCCCGTCGTGATGCTCCACTCCGTGGCTACGGCTTGGGTCCGTCCACCGAGCTATCGCAACCGCGATGTCTCCCATGTATACGACCCGGCCTTAGCCAACTGCGGCGCAAGGGATGCGTGGGGGTACAACTGGGCGCGATTCCTGGGGCTGCCTGATGTTCTCTCCGAGGCCTTGGTCGAGGCAGGGGCGCTGCGTGGACGTCGTCTGGCTGTCCTCCCGAGCACAGGACCGACCCTCCTCACTGCGGCAGCCCGCGACGAGTTGCTGGCGTGGGTTGCCGATGGAGGTACCCTCGTGGCCTTCGGTCGAGACTCCCTGGCTTGGACATTGGAGCCCCCAAGGGGCGCCAGCAGGGTCCGCCGCGAGGCTGAGGCGGCGCTCCCCGACACGCGGCTTGACAGCGGGCCGCTGACACCCGTCGGGTCGATGCGAGGGCTCCTGACTGAGCACCCGCAGGCTGTGCCGACGAACTGCCCGGCGCCCGTCTGGTCCGGTTTCCCCGGACGGCCGTGGCGCCCGCTGCTGCGGGGCAGGGCAGGTGCGGTGGCCATAGCGGAACGGCCCCTGGGGCTTGGTCGCGTGGTGCTCTTCGCGGGCCCGGTCCCAGCGGAGACTGGTGGCGAGTGCGACGAGTTCTACGCTCAGGCAGCTCCCGCGATCCTACGTTACCTGGCGCGGGAGGCGGGCGTGGAGTTCGCCTGTGAGCTCTTCGATCCCGCAGGCAATCCGTCCGCTGCCCTCGCCCTGAGCTACCTCGGAAGGGACCAGTTACGGGGCGTCCATCGCTTCGTGGGCGGCGCCTACGACGGGAGCGCTGGCCGGGTGATCCTGAGGACCTCCCCGAGGCTGAAGGGCCCTGCGGAGTTGCTGCTCGTCGACACGAGGGACGCGGCAGCGCGGGGCACGCGTGGCGAAGGAGTGACCGTTGTTCGGAGCGCACCCACTCAGTCGGAGCTGTACGAGGACCCGACGAACGTCGCGGCGCGGGCCGGGGTCGCGATCCCTTGGGTTCGAGTGACCTTCGACCTGCCGGGGGAGGTCGAGCTGACACTGGGTCCAACGTGAGGCAGTCATGGCCCGATCCGAGAGCCTGCAGGAGACAACGACAGGAGACACCGATGCAGTATCTGCCGCTTGCACTTCTCACCCTGCACCTGGGCCTGGATGATGCGGGATCCCTGGCTCAGGTCCCGTCACCGCTCTTTCAGCCGCTCTTCGTATCCGGCGAGGGCGGATACCATACGTACCGCATCCCTGCTCTCTATGCCACATCCAGTGGCACGCTGCTCGCCTTCTGCGAGGGGCGCGTCCACGATTCATCGGATAGCGGCGACATCGACCTGGTGCTTCGGCGGTCCATGGACGGTGGGCGAACCTGGCTAGATCGTCAGGTGGTCTGGGACGACGGCCCCAACACCGTCGGTAACCCATGCGTCGTCGAGGATGAGGCTACGGGGACGCTGTGGCTGCTGCTTACCCACAATCTGGGCGAGGATCGGGAGCATGAGATCATCGCGGGAACCAGCCGTGGCACGCGAACGGTGTGGATCACCCGCAGCCTGGACGAGGGAGAGTCATGGGACACCCCTCGCGAGATAACGGCGGACACGAAGCTACCCGCCTGGACCTGGTATGCGACGGGCCCCGGGGTGGGAGTTCGGCTTCGCCAGGAGCCGTTCCGTGGCCGGCTCGTCATCCCGTGCGACCACGATGGCCCCGATGGATACCGTTCACACGTGATCTACTCGGACGACGGCGGAGCCTCGTGGACGCTTGGGGGCGCTACCGAGCCGGGCACCAACGAGTGCCAGGTAGTTGAGCGCTCGGATGGCACGCTGCTTCTGAACATGCGCACCCATGGCGGTATCCTGCAGACCAACCAGCGCATGGTGGCCATCAGTCGGGACGGTGGTGAGTCGTGGGATCCCATCAGTGAGGATCCAGGCCTTCCCGAGCCTCACTGCCAGGGGAGCCTGATCCGCGTCATGGCCTCGGACTCCGGTGACCGACGCCTGCTGTTCGCCAATCCGGCTTCAACGGAGGACCGGGTCGCGATGACCGTCCGGCTCAGCGAGGACGATGGGGGGACATGGGCGGCTTCCTACCTGGTGCATCCAGGTCCCTCCGCCTACTCCTGCCTTGCGTCGCTGCCAGATGGCTCGATCGGCTTGCTCTTCGAGAAGGGCGACCGACACCCGTACGAGACCATCACCTTCGTTAGACTCACAACGCAGCCGGTCAACGGCGGGTCGTAGCGCGAGGGTCGGAGGGGGGAGTGCCTTGCCGCGGCTTCGGTGGACACGACACGAGGATCTGGCGATCGAGCGTCGGTGCTCGGTGTGTCGCGAGGAGTACCTCGACCACATGACCTTCCAGGCCAATGAGCGGGCCCTATTCACCGAGCTGTTCGGGCCGCTCATCGGACTCAAAGAGGAGTGGCTCGCACAGGGCGCCACCGACGACGAGCTCAGCTTCCGCGCCTTCCGCTTCCGATGTCCCATGACCGGGGCCATCCCAGTGAACACCGGATGGATGGGCGGTCAGCCTACCCGGGTGATCGAGGACTCGGACCGAGCCCTCATCTACCAGGACGCCATGGGCCGCACGATGAAGCTCCCCAAGGGGCGAGCGACGCTGCCCTTGCCACTGGACTTCCCCGTGAGAACGATGGATGACTGGCTGAGGATACGCCACCACTACGCCTTCAGCGAGGAGCGCCTCGCCGGACACTGGGAGGCAACGGCGCGCGCCCACCTTGCTGCCGACCGAGCAACGGTGGTCTCGATCCCAGGTGGCTTCGACACCCCACGGCAACTCATGGGCGACGCTGCCGCGTGCGTCGCCTATCACGATGATCCCGAGTTGATGCATGCCATCCTCGACACCCTAGCGGACACGGCGGTGCGCGTACTTGAGCGCGTGTCGGCGGTTGTGACCGTGGATCAGCTCTCGGTCCATGAGGACATGGCGGGCAAGAGCGGACCACTGGCTGGACCGGCCCAGGTGCGCGAGTTCATCGCGCCGTACTACGGCAGGGTGTGGAGCATCCTCCGAGACCGAGGCGCTCGGGTGTTCGATCAGGACTCCGATGGCAACATGGAGCCCGTGATCGAGGCCTTCCTCGAGGCCGGCGTGAACTGCATGCACCCCATGGAGCCGGCGGCGGGCATGGACGTCGTGCGGATCCGGGAGCGCTTCGGGACGAGGCTCGCCTTCTGCGGAGGGCTCGACAAGTTCGCGCTTCAGCGAGGGGCGGCGATCATCGACGCGGAGCTTGAGTACAAGATCCCGCCATTGATCGCGACCGGCGGCTGCATCTTGGGGCTGGATCACCGCATCCCCAACTGCACGCCCCTCGAGGGATACCGCTATTACCATCGTAGGGCCTGGGAGATCATCGAGCGCGAGGAGGCGCTCCTGGGCTGAGGTACCCAGCTCGTCGGCCGGCGATGGTCCGCGCCTCGGCCATGGCCTCGCGTATCAGACGAGCCGTGAGGAACTCGCCGTGCGCACGCTCCTCCCTCCGCCTGAGTACGTCGAAGCTGCTCAGGACGTGCTCGATCGCCTCCGCGTCGAGTCCATAGAGAGCCATGAATAGGGCGTCCAGCTCACACCGCAGGCGTCGCCGTTCATCAGGGTCGTACGTCCACGGGGCGGGAGTGCGCGGCTGCCCCAGGTCCACGGCCATCGGCGCTAGATGGTGCGAGGTATAGGAGAGGGCCAGCACCCGGTCGACGACGTAGCGACGCAGTTCGGTGTCGTCGTACCGTTCCGGCGGGAACACGGGGAGCTGCCGCACGAGGTACCAGTTCGCGTGTCGTGATGCGGCCTTGGCGCGTACCACGTAGTCCAGCGGGAGCGAGGCGAGGTTCGCAAGGAGGCACGCCCGGCGCTCGCCGTCCACCGATTCAGCACACAGCAGTGGCAGCGTGTTGCCACAGGCGACGTCACCGGGGATGGCGGCCGCGATCAGGGTGCGTTCGTTGTTCGGGTTCGCGATGTCGCGGAAAGCGATCCTCCACGCAGCCGGGGGCAAGCGCCGCTGCGCCTCGGTCCTGGGCACCCAGTAACGAGGGCTGGGCGCGAAGGCAGGATCCCGCTTCGCCTCCTCGGACACAGGTACGCTGGCCGATCTGCTCTGCGCACGCTCGTCGGTAGTACGCGCCGCTGCGTGTCGGTGGTCGTAGAGGTAGATCATCTTCCCCTCGTACAGAGGCGCCGATCCCTCCGTCTCTTCGCTCTCGAAGAGTGCCGAGTCGCGGCTCATGTCGAACATCCGGACGTACCGAAGCCCCCAGGCTCCTCCGGAGGGGCCGTCGGCGGGGGTACAGGGCGGCGCCACCCGGTGCATCTGCTCGAGGATCTCCAAGTCGGCGCTCGATCTGAGCAGCGGCAGGTTCAGCATGCGCGGGTTGAGCCGGGCGACCGTTTCGGGGTCGATCTCAAGAGGATGGCGACAGGCGGCCGTCGCTCTGCTGAGCCCGAACGCGCATCGGAACCGGCCTCGGGTCCGTCCAGCGCCGCCAAGGGTGAGCAGGCAGAAACGCTGCTCCCGGTGGACGTCGGGGAACGCGCCATCCCGGTTCTCGAAGTCCAATAACTCGTGAAGCCGGCCGGTCCGGACCAGGTGCCCGAACAGGCGGCTCGTGTTGTGGTCGGTAGCGATGCCGCTGGGCACCAGCAGCCCCGCCAGACCTCGCGGTTCGAGGAGGCCAAGGACACGCTCCACGACGAGCGCGTAGAGGTTCACGTCGCCGGCGCTGGATAGTGGGTAGCGCCCCGACTCGCGGTACCAGCGCATCCGTGCGGCGGACTCATCCACGGCTCGCCGGTAAGCCTCAGCTACCGCCGGGTCGGACTCCTCCAGGCCAGCGATAAGCGCCCCGCGGCGCGCCGCATTGACGGCCTTGGCAACAGCGCCATCGCGGCCCGCGAAGTACTCGGCATCGAGGAGCTTCGCCTTCTCCCAGGGCGGGTTCCCGACCACAACGTGGTAGCGGCCCGGCCCCGGCAGGGGGTCCGCAAGCGCGTCGCCATGAACGAGGTGATCTGAGAGGTCGTGGGGCCGCGACCCAGGGGAGTCGAGCGCCAAGGCCATGCGGGCCACCTTGGCCGCGGCGGGATCGGCGTCCACCCCGAACAGGCATTGCGCGGCGATGCGAGCTCGCCACTGTGGGCCGGGGCCAGTCAGCTCCTCGCACCGCCGAGCCATCCGAGCGGCCGCTCGCAGGAGAAACGCGCCAGCTCCCATCGTGGGGTCGACCACCCGCAGATCCAGCACTTCGGTTGGCGACGAACAGCTTCGGAGGAACGGCTCCAGGGCCCGATCCAGCAGCGCTTCCACGAGCCAGAGAGGCGTGTAGTAGCTGCCCTGTCGCTTACGGTCGGCCGATGCGCGGGTGTCACCGGTCAGCAGGCACTCGTAGAGCTGGCCCAGGGCTTGGCCGTCCAGCTGCCGGCAGGCGTCGTAGAGGCGTGTGGGGACCGTAGTCTCAGGCGCAACAGCGTCACCGAGCGCCACGGCCGCTGCGGCGCTAATGACGTGCCCGCGCGCTGTCGCGGCGTCCTCGCCACTCGTCTGGATCCATGCCCGAGCCCATGCCAGCAGCTCCGTGTCCACGTTGACCTGCTCCACCCGGTCGGGAACCAAGTCTGACGCCTCCTGTAGCAGGCTTCCCTCGATGCTATCCGACCCCTCCTGAGCAGGCCGGACACCGCCGGCCGAGAACATGAAACCAAGATGCCCCATGCGATTCCTAAGTGCCCTGAAGCCGGCTCAGTTCGTGCGCAGAGAGAACCGGTTCGCCGCCACGGTAAGGATCGGTCGCCGGAGCGTGTACGTCCATGTGCCAAACAGCGGGCGGATGCACGAGCTGCTCACCGAGGGTGCCCCGGTGCTCCTGACACGGGCTACGGGCGAGGGTAGGGCGACCCAGTATGATCTGACGCTGGTACGCTTCCGGGGCCGGTGGGTGGGAGTCGACTCGAGGATGCCTCCGCGGCTTCTGGCTGAGGCCGTGGACAACGGGAGGATCGGAACGCTCGCCGGTTGGAGGGTCCACAGTAGTGAGCCGGCCTTCGGCTCCGGGCGCCTGGACCTTGTGCTGGCGCGCGAAGGCGGCCTCCTCATGGTGGAGACGAAGTCCGTCAACTATGTTGAGAACGGCGTCGCACGCTTCCCTGACGCTCCGAGCCTTCGCGGCGCCCGGCATCTCATAGAGATGGCCGAGGGGAGTCGAGCGGGAGGCGCCTTCGAGGTGTGGTTCGTGGTGCAGCGTTCCGACGCGCGAGTGGTCCGGCCCTTCGCCGAGAGAGACCCCGAGTTCGCTGCGGCCCTCGCCGAGGCATGGGCCGCAGGGGTTGGTGTGCGGGCTTGTCGCTGCCGCGTCGGCGCTACCCGAATAGAGATCTTGGACGAGGTGCCTGTGGAGGTTGGCGGGAAGTCGCCGTCAGCCGGCCTGTAGGCGCCAGTCGGAGGTGTATGCCTGTGGGAACCCAATGCCGTCTCGTGGCGCTGAGCGCCGGTCTCCTCCTCATCTCGAGCGCCGTGCGCGCTGTCCCCGGTGAACCCATCGTTGTGGAGGCGCTCGACATCGCTCCGGTCTGGGCCGGGCATCCGGTGGGTTTCGCGCTCCTGACACGGGGGGACCAGCAGTTCGTCGCCTACTATGATGCCGAGCGACGGATGACGGTGGCGAGCCGCCACCTCGGTGAACGTGACTGGCAGAGGGTCGTCCTCCCGGAGACTGTCGGCTGGGATAGCCACAACTACATCGCCGTGCACGTGGACGATGACGGCTTCATCCACCTCTCGGGGAACCTCCACGGACACCCACTCAAGTACTTCCGGACAGAGCGGCCACTGGACATCGGTAGCTTCCTCCGCGTCGACCGCATGGTCGGCGAGCGAGAGGACCGTGTCACGTACCCGCGTTTCTTCCGCGGCCCGAACAACGAGCTGATCTTTACCTACCGAGATGGCCAGAGCGGCAACGGGGAGCAGCTCTTCAACCGCTACGATCACGGGACTCAGACGTGGCGCCGCCTGATGGATGAGCCGCTTCTGTCTGGTGGCGGGGCGATGAACGCCTACTTCACCGGACCGACGCTCGGGCCTGACGGGCGGTACCATCTGGCCTGGATGTGGCGCGACGAGCCGGGCTGCGAGACCAATCACGATCTGTCGTACGCGCGCAGTGCGGACCTGGTCCACTGGGAGACGAGCCGCGGCGAGGCGCTTGAGTTGCCCATCACTCTAGGCACAGGGGAGATCGTCGATCCTGTGCCCGTTCGCGGCGGGATGATCAACATGAACCTCGCCATCGGCTTCGACCACGAAGCCAGGCCCCTCTTGAGCTACCACAAGTTCGATGCCGAGGGGAACACTCAGGCATACAGCGCGCGCCTCGAAGACGACGGCTGGCGGATCTACCAGACGAGCGACTGGGAACACCGATGGGAGTTCAGCGGCGGCGGCTCCGTGCCGGCCCTCGTCCAGGTGGGAGCCGTCGGGCGAGAGCCGGATGGCTCTCTCTCCCAGAGTTGGTCCCACTGGCTGCACGGCAGCGGGACATGGCGACTGGACCCGGAGACGCTGAAGCCGATTGGCTCGATCGTGCGCGATCCCGCTCGTCCGCCCGGCCTCAACCAACCGGAGTCGGCCCTGGAGGGGATGGGGGTGCGCTGGTCGGGCGACCAGGGCTCGGCGCAGAACGGCACCAGCTACTCGCTCCGATGGGAGACCCTCAGCGCGAACCGTGACCAGCCTCGCGACGCGGCGCCGCCCCCGAGCATACTCCGGCTGTACGGGTTCCAGCCGCGCGGCGCGAACACGCGTCCGCCGGTGATCGTCAAGGCGGGCGCCATCGAGTGCGACCTCGTCGAGGCCACTCCCGTGGTCTTCAAGGATAGACTCTACCGCTTCGAGTACGTCCGGCAGCAGTACACCGCCAACGCCACCGGCGACTCCTACTTCCGGTTCGTCGATGTGGCGACAGGTGAGCCGACGCCAGCCTTCGCGACGGGCGCTCACCTGGGCTGCGCCTATGTGGAGGATGGGGCCGTTTGGGTGTACGGCCTCGGTGGCTGGGGAGAGTCGGTGATCCGGCTGTGGCGCTCGTCAGACCTGCGGACATGGGGTGAGTCCGTGGCTCTGGAGCTGCCCGGGTGGGAGCTGTTCAACACGAGCGTATGCCGCGGCCCCGACGGTTACATCATGGCCATCGAGGTGGGGGCGCCGCCCGAGGTCGTCGGCAACGCCTTCACGATGCGATTCGCGCGGTCCGACGACCTGGCTCACTGGGAGCTCCTGCCCGCCGAGTGTGTGTTCACGCGAGAGCGCTACTCCGCCTGTCCGGCCTTGAGATGGCAAAACGGGCTGTACTACATGATCTACCTGGAGGCCCTCGAGGGTCCGCAGTGGCTGCCATACATCGTGCGTTCGCCAGACCTCGTGCACTGGGAGCCGAACCGCTTCGGACCCCTCATGGAGGTGTCACCCGAGGACAAGCGCTTCGCGAACCCGAGGCTATCCGAGGCGGAGCGTGACCACATCCTCGCGGCCCAGAACCGGAACAACTCCGACGTGGACCTGTGCGAGTTCCGTGGCCGAACCTACATCAGCTACGCCTGGGGGAATCAGATCGGCACGGAGTTCCTCGCCGAGGCCGAGTACCCGGGCAGCCTGGATGCCTTCCTGGAGGCATGGTTCAATAACCCGTAGGCACTCCGTGGGCGCGCCGAAGCGCCTCGCGTCACTCGGCGAGGCGCTTCGCGAGCTCCTCACGCAGAGCGGGCACGACCTGGAACACATCGCCCACGACGCCTAGGTCCGCAACCTCGAAGATGGGCGCCGAGGGGTCTCGATTGATGGCGATGATGTAGTCGGAGCTGCTCATGCCGGCCAGGTGCTGTATCGCGCCCGAGATCCCGCACGCGATGTACAGCTTAGGCGAGACTGTTTTGCCGGTTTGGCCAACCTGGTGGGTGGCCGAGATCCAGCCTGCGTCAACGGTCGCGCGCGAGGCTCCTACGGCGGCCCCCAACACCTCGGCCAGAGAGCGGATCAGCGCGAAGTTCTCAGGCGCCTGGATCCCCCGGCCCCCGGAGACGATGATCTGAGCGTCCGCGAGGTTTACCTCCTCGCCACCCTCCTCGCGGATGACCTCCAGGATCTTCGTCATGGCATGCTTCTCGTCGAGATGGACGGCGACCCTCTCGATGGCGCCGGTGCGGCTCGGGTCTGCCTGGGGCTTCTTGAACACGTTGGGACGGACGGTGGACATCTGCGGCCGAGCCTCGCGGCACAGGATGCTCGCCATGATGTTGCCACCAAAGGCGGGGCGGGTCTGCAGGAGGAGCGGCTCCTCGTCCCAGATCGAGAGCCCCGTGCAGTCGGCGGTCAAGCCCGCGCCGATCCTCGCCGCGAGCCGCGATCCCAGGTCGCGTCCCTGGGGCGTCGCTGAGATCAACACCATCTCGGGCTTCCGGTCATGGATGAGTCCGGCAATGACCGAGGCGAACGGCCCGGTGCGATAGCGTGCCAGCACCGGGTCCTCAACCACGTACACCTTGTCCGCTCCGAAGGCGATCATGTCCTTGGCGAGTTCGTCGCACCGGTCGCCCAGAACGACGCCCTCCAGGGCGCAGCCGCGCGCCTCGGCGAGGAGCCGGCCCTGGCCAAGGAGCTCGATGGTCCCGCCCTTCAGGCGACCGTCCTCGGTCTCGGCCAGCACCCAGACGTTCGACCAGAGACTCGTGTCAACGTCGCCCTTCTTCGGGAGCTCCACGACGATCGCGTCGACGGGGCACGAGGAGACGCACTGGCCGCAGAGGTTGCAGCGCTCGGTGAAGACGGCCGTGTTGCCCTCCACGACGACGCCCTCGTATGGGCAGACGCGCACACAGAGGCCACAGGCCGTGCAGAGTTCCTCTTTGATGTTCAGAGCCATTGGTTGCGGATCCGTTCTCTATGGGTCAGTTGTCACCAAGCGCGCCGGGGCTTGCCCTGCCGTAGGCGCGAGCAAGGTCAGTGCTCCTCGCGTGGGCGAGGGCGTTCCTACGCCGTGCTCAGGCCCTTGCGTATCTCCAGGATCTCGTCGGCCAAGGCATGCACGACGTCCCCGACCTCGCCCTCCAGCTTCCGACCGCCCTTGCGACCCTCGGGCGCGAACACCTTCCAGACCACCGTCGGTGACCCTTGGAAGCCGATCCGGTCCGGGTCAGCATCGATGTCCTCCGCCGTCCATCGCGTGATCTCCCGCTTCCGCGCCTTCAGAACGTTCTTCATGGAGGCGCGACGTGGGTCGTTGATCTGCTTCACCACTGTGACAACGGCTGGCATACGACACTCGACGACCTCGAAACTGTCCTCCAGCATGCGTTTGGCGGTGATCTTCCTTCCCTCTAGCGACAGCTCTATGGCGAAGGTGATCTGGGGCACGCCGAGGTGCTCGGCGACGCCCGGCCCCACTTGGGCCGTGTCACCATCGATGGCTTGCTTGCCGCAGAGAACCAGATCCACGTCGCCAATCCGCCGGATCGCCTGCGCGAGGGTGTATGAGGTAGCCAGGGTATCCGCGCCCCGGAAGGCGCCGTCAGTCAGCAGGATCGCGTCGTCGCAACCCATTGCGACGGCGTCACGGAGAGCGGCCTCGGCTTGAGGGGGGCCCATGGTCAAGGCGATGACCTGGCACTCCCCGTCGTAGCCGTCCTTGACCTGAAGGGCCGCCTCGAGGGCGTTCTCATCGAAAGGATTGACCTGGGACTCAACACCCTCACGGATCAGGGCGTTCGTCTCGGGGTCGATCCGCACATTGGTCGTGGCTGGTACCTGCTTGATGCAGACAACGATCTTCAACAGCGCGCTCCCTACTTCAGGATGTGATTGGCGATGACGAGGCGCTGAATTTCCGAGGTGCCCTCAACGATCTCGAAAAGCTTCGCCTCGCGCATGAGCCGCTCGACGGGGAATTCCTTCGTGTACCCGTAGCCGCCCAGGACCTGGACCGCCTGGGTAGTGGTTCGCATGGCGACCTCGGAGGCGAACAGCTTGGCCATAGCGGCCTGCTTCTCGAAGGGCTTGCCCGTGTCCTTGAGCCATGCTGCTTGGAGGCACAGGAGCCGAGCGCACTCGATCTCCGTCGCCATGTCCGCCAGCTTTACCTGAATGGCCTGGAAGGCCGAGATGGGCTGACCGAACTGAACCCTCTCCTTGGCGTAGCTCAGGGCGTGCTTCAGCGCGGCCTCCGCAACTCCCACGGCACCGATGCCCATGCCGATTCGGCCAACATCCAGGGTCTGCATGGCCACGCGGAAGCCCCGCTTCTCGCCGGCCAGGACGTTCTCCGCAGGAGTCTTGGCGTCCTGGAAGATGAGCTCCCGGTTCGGCAACGAGGGGAACGCCATCTTCTTCTCGTTCTTGCCGATGGTGAAGCCCTCGTAGCCCGTCTCGAAGATGAAGGCGGTCATGCCGCGAGCGCCGCGATCCGGCCGGAGGTTGCCAATGACAATGTAGATCTCCGCCGGACCCGCGTTGGTGATGAAGATCTTACTGCCGTTGAGGACATAGTAGCCGTCCTGCAGCACGGCGCTCGTGCGCACGTTGCCCGCGTCGGAGCCCGCGCCGGGCTCGGTCAGACCGAAGGCCCCGATCTTCTCACCCGTCGCGAGGGGAGTGAGGTACTTTCGCTTCTGCTCCTCGGTCCCGAAGAGCATCAGGGGATACTGCGCGAGCATATGGGCGCCGAATACCGCGCCGGTCGTGGTGCATGCCTGGGAGATCTCCATACCTACGGCGGCCCAGGTGAGGAAGTCCATGCCGAGGCCGCCATACTCCTCAGACACAGGGATCCCGAAGAGATCCAACTCGGCCATCTTCCGGAGGTTCTCCCACGGGAACTCGCCCGAGGCGTCCGTCTCTTCTGCCTTCGGCTTCAGTTCCTCCTCGCAGAACTCCCGCACCGCATCGAGTACCGCTTGCTGATCCTCACTGAACTCGAAGTCCATGCCGACAGCTCCCCTCGCGAGCACCCGTGCCGAATGAGCGCGGGCTCGCTCAATCTAGTGCTTGAGGCTCTCCCGAAAGGGTGACACCGTCCCGGGAAGGACTGGCTGATCCACGGTGGGCCGAGCCAGGCGTACCAAAACGGCCTGGTCTGCGACCAGGCACGGCCCCAGTGTTCGACGCGGGGGTATGATAACCTTTGCCGGCTGTGGCCGCCAGAGGGGCTTCAGCAGCTATCAAGCACCGAGCCACTATGCGGTAGCTGGATCACCTCCACCGACGCGCCCTCCCATAGGCCATGCCAGGCTGTTGCGCCGGCACCCCCACCCTTGCCCAGGATGCTGCAGCTCACAGTTAGCATGAGTGCCAGCCGGTAGAGGCGAACATCCCGTGGAATACGGCGGAGTTCCGCGACGTCTCATGCCACTGTGGCGTAGTCCTCGCCACATAGGGAGGCCCTTAGATATGACGCAATCGATCGGACGGCGGGCGGTACCCATCGTCCTCGTCGTCTCGGCCTGTGTGATGATGGCAGCCTACTATGCCGTCACCGCGACTGGAGAGCCCGAGGTGATCACCAACCCCAACTGGGCGCTCCAGAGGCACGCCAATGAGAACAACGTGCCGGTGGGCAAGCTGATCCATATGCTTTCCCACGACTACGCGGATGCGCGCCAATGGCCGGTGACGGGCGTCCACGTTGCCGACCTCCCCGCTGGCGAGGCAGGTGTCCGCGAGGCTCTGGAGCACCTCGCGGAGGAGAGTTCGGTGGACTGGTACACCCTGGCCGTTTTCCCGCTGTTCGGGGTCGCCTGCGTGATCGGGCTACTGGCGCTCCACTCGCGCCGTGACTTCAGCAGATGGCGCTGGGCCCTGTTGGCCGCGGGCGTGCTGGTTTTCGGGCTCTGGTTCGGCGGCCAGACCAACCCGATGGAGAGCTTCGTGAAGGCCATCAAGTACCTCGCCGGCCTCGAGGGACAGCCAGTCGATCGTGCCCTGACGCTCCTAGCCTTCACGCTACTTGCCATCGCGGGCAACAAGCTCATCTGCGGCTGGGGGTGCCCACTCGGGTCGCTGCAGGATGTGATCCATCGCTTCTCTCCCGCCAAGAAGTGGAAGCCACCCTTCTGGTTGACCAATGCGCTGAGGGTGCTTCTGTTCGGCTTGGTGTTGTGCTTCCTGTTCGGCTGGATCTTCGGGATCGACAAGCTCGTGTTGTACCACTACGCGAATCTCTTCAAGGTATTCAACTGGACCATCGCCTTCCCATGGTGGGTCCTGATCTTTGCGTTCCTCCTCTGCCTCTTCTGGTACCGACCCTATTGCCACTTGATCTGCCCCTTTGGCCTCTGGTCGTGGGTCGCCGAGCACTTCTCCCTGGCCCGTGTGCGCGTGAGCACGGATCTCTGTGTGCGGTGCCAGAAGTGCGTTAGGGAGTGTCCCAGCCGCGCGGCGGACGCCCGCATCAACTCGGACGGCCGCGCCGTGGGGCTGCCTGACTGCTTCGCGTGTGGCGCGTGCGTGGAGGTGTGCCCGACCAAGGCCGTGATCTTCGACATGCCGAGAGATGGCTACGTGTCCAGCCTGCCGCCGAAGCAGTGATCCACTCAGGAGGAGCCGGGCGGGCGCAGGTCGCGGCCCAACTCGGGAAGAAGACGCGCCATGCCGGGCTCCGCTCGGCCTAGCACGCCGCGCTGGGGCGGCGAGTGGAGGCACAGCCATGGCCGACCCGATGAGCAACGTTCGCTTCTCCCGTGTCGTGCGCACGCCAAGCTCGGAGCGGTACGCCATGTACGACGCCGACGATGACCTGGTGGGGTTCCTCGACCTCCACTATATGGGAACCACTGCCGTCGACTCCATCTACGGCTCCGTTATCCTCCTCGACGAGTTCGAGCCCGAGGATGAGGAGGCGGTGATCGACCTCATCAACAGCGAGATCGTGGAGAGCCTATCCCCGGGTTGGACCCCGGTGGAGCTCGTCATGGAGGTCTACGTGGGCCGACGCGTCTCCACGTATTCGGACTCCGACGACTACGACGACCTCGGCGACGGCATGGACGACGAGTTCTAGCCGGTCCTGACGATGAGTGCCCACCCGCATCCATTCCCCCGCGCCGAGGCCGATGGTGGAGGGCCGAGGCCATCCATGGCGGGAGCACTCTGGGGGGGTGAGCCTGCCCTTGAGTGACCAGAGCATGAACGCGCCCACGCGGCAGTGCGCTCCACGCAGGTGGAGGGACTGGCTTGGGTCCTATGCCTTCGTCCTGCCTAACCTCCTGGGGTTCCTGGTATTCACACTCCTGCCCGTGGGAGCGGCCCTGCTCCTCTCGTTCTACCGTTGGGACGTGGTGCGTCCCATCGACACCGCCGAGTTCGTCGGTCTGGAGAACTTCCAGAGGCTGCTGGGAGTGCACGAGGTCGATGGCGTATTGGCCCCGAGGGACGAGCGCTTCTGGCAGTACCTCTACAACACCATCTACCTTATGCTCGGCATCCCCATCGGCATGGCCGGAAGCCTATTCCTGGCGATGCTCATGAGCCAGAAGCTGCCCGGAATGGTCGCCGGACGATCCGTCTACTTCCTGCCATCCATCCTGCCCGCCGTGCCCATCTGCCTGCTATGGCAGTGGCTCCTGAACACCCAGTGGGGGCTCATCAACGCGTTCCTGCGTTCGACCGTGGGTATGGGGCCTGCTTGGCTCGATAACCCCGCTCTCACGAAGCCTGCCTTCATCATCATGGGCATCTGGGGCGGGGTAGGGGGTTACAACTGCCTGCTCTACCTCGCGGGTCTGCAGGGGATTCCCAGGGACCTCTATGAGGCCGCGGAGTTGGACGGAGCCGGCTGGTGGGGCAAGCTGCGGCACGTCACGCTCCCGCTCCTCGGCCCGACGACCTTCTTCATCACCATCATGAGCATCATCGGAGGATTCCAAGGTGGCTTCAGCCAGGCGTTCCTGATCACCCAAGGCGGACCGGCGGGCTCCACCACCACCCTCATGTACTTCATCTACCAGAACGCCTTCGAGTGGTTCCGCATGGGCTATGCCGCCGCGATAGCGTGGGTCCTGTTCCTGCTGGTGTTCGGGTTCACTCTCGTCACCTACAAGCATGGCGGGAAGCGGGTGCAGACCCTATGAGCGGCCCGCTGCCAGGCCTCGGCACTCCGTTGGCGCCGCAACAGACACCCTCAGCGGTGACGACGCGTAGCGGTCGCTCGCGCTCGCGAGTGACCAGCCTGGGAGCCGTCGCCACGTACATCGTGTTGGCCGTGGGCGCCGTCACCATGCTCACCCCGCTGGTGTGGATGCTGTCGACCTCGCTCAAACAGCCCGGGGCCGTCTTCGTGATGCCGCCGGAGTTCATCCCTCGCAAGCACGTGAGGGCCGAGGTGAGGGGACGTAACCGAGAGGTCTACATCGGCACCGACGAGAGGGAGTACGCCCTCATCGCCGAGCATGACCCGACCCAAGTGCGGGTGGCGGCCCTCGATACCCCTGACGAGGACTTGCTCATCGAGCGGCAGGCCCTACGACCCAAGAGGCAGCTCGACATCCAGTGGAGCAACTACCCCGAGGCATGGAAGGCGATCAAGCTAGATGAGTTCTACCTCGTAGACGTATGGATCGGCGACCGGGCCATCAGAGCTTTCCGCGTCGAGCACGCCTTCGTGATGTTCTACTTGAACAGCATATTCGTGGCGACAGTGGTAACCTTGGGGCAACTCCTCACTTGCGCGTTGGCAGCTTACGCCTTCGCACGCCTGGAGTTTCCTGGGCGCGAGCAGCTCTTCATCGGGTATCTGGCCACCATGATGGTTCCGGGAGTGGTGACACTCATCCCGGTCTTCATCCTGCTTCGAGAGCTGCGGTTAGTGGACACGTACTGGGCCCTCATCCTCCCGGGTCTGTTTTCGGCCTACGGCACCTTCCTGCTGAGGCAGTTCTTCATGGGCATCCCCCGGGAGCTCGAGGACGCCGCCCGAATCGATGGCTGCGGGAAGCTGGGCGTGCTGCGGCACGTCATCCTGCCCCTCTCCAAGCCAGCCCTGGCAACCCTCGCCACCTTCACCTTCATCGGTTCATGGAATGACTTCATGGGGCCCCTCATCTTCATCAACTCTACCGCCAAGAAGACGCTGCCCATCGGTCTCGCCAGCTTTCAGGGCCTGTACGGAACCGAATGGACCCTACTGATGGCCGCCTCGGTCATCGTGCTGCTGCCGGTGCTCGTCGTCTTCCTGTTCAACCAGAGGTTCTTCACCGAGGGCATCCAGCTCTCGGGCCTCGGTGGCCGCTGACGCAGCTCCTGGGGTGGAAGGGTTGCCGCGAAGCGGATAGGCTGATGGTTAGACTCTTCTAACTCAGGCGCCCCGCGCCTTGTGGGAGGCATCGGATGCACGAACCGTCTGCTGAAACGAATACAGTGCTCCAGACTCTCCTCAACCACCGGTCGATACGCGAGTACAGACCGGACCCCATCCCCGACGACGTTCTACACCGCATCCTCGAGGCGGGTGTGCGCGCCCCGACGGCAGGCGGACTGCAGCACTACTCCCTGATGGTGATTGACGACACTGCGAGATTGCGGTCTCTGAATGCCGACGCCGCGCCCTTGGCAGTCATGGCCTTGGTGGACACCTATCGGCTCGGACGCTGGTTTCAGCGCCACGGCGTGTCCCTCATGCGGGACGAACTCGTTAGCCTCTTCATTGGCTTCACCGATGCGCTGTTGGCGCTGCAGAACGTGTGCATTGCGGCCGAAGGACTGGGGCTCGGCACCTGCTACCAGGGCACGGTCCTCTCCGCGGACACCCGGTCCTTGTTGGGGACGCCAGAGTACGTGGCGCCTGCGGGCCTGCTGCTGCTCGGTTACCCGGCCGAGGCCCCCGGATCCAGCCCTCGACTGCCCCTTGAGGCGGTGGTGCACCGCAACTCCTACCAAGTTCCCAGCGATGAGGAGATCGACCAGTGGTACGCCGAGCGCTACCCCGACTGGGAGACCGGTCGCGATCCGGAGGTTCGGGAGCGTCTGGCCGCGGTAGGCATCGAGAACTGGGCTCAGTGGATCGCTCTGGGCCAGTTCACCCGCGAGTCGCTCGAGATCGAGTCGATGGGACTTCTCGACAACCTACGGAGCGCCGGATTCCGCCTGCCCGCTCCATGGCGCGGAGGCGAGCCCTAGCCCGCCTTATTCATGAGAGTGTTTAGAGGTTGTTGCATGGGAGTGGGTAGTTCGCCTCGTATGGAGGGCTATGCGCCCAGGCAGGCCCACAACCATCGGCGGGTTGCAGAACCCACCGATGGCTACCTGGTCTCACTCCCCGCTGCTGTGCCGATGTTGCCGCTGGGTTCCGCCCGAAAACGGCTCGC
>DBQI01000003.1 GCA_002305165.1 Armatimonadetes bacterium UBA1398 | reverse complement strand
GCATTCATGAATGATACGGGATAGATTGAAAGGGCCGCCATAGTACTGGTTCCATCCCGTAGTCGGCGACGAGAACATCCCATGCCATCAAACTGCCTCCTATCTCCTCCCTCCGCCCGTCACGCCGGTTCCTGGACGGCGGGATCCTCACCTCCGACTCAACCGTTACACTCTTATAGCACTATCATAGGAGTGCTATAATCCGTCGCCGGGTGTCAGGCGAGGAGAGATGTATGGTTCCGCGGGTCAGCGAGAGGGCCAGGCGGCGGGGGAAGGCGTTCCTGGTCGGACTCTGGGTGACGTCGGGCGCGCTGCTGGCGCTGATGATTGTGGCGGGCCTCGTAATGGACGAGAAGGCCGCGAGCATCGTGCGGAGCGGCGGCCCACTCACCGTCATCATTCTAGCCGCGATGCTTTCCTTTGTGGCCGAGTACGTGGACAGCTCCTTGGGTATGGGCTACGGAACAACCCTCACTCCTACCCTACTGCTCCTTGGCTTCGAGCCTCTGCACATCGTGCCCGCCATCCTGGTTCAGGAGCTGGTATCGGGTACTGTGGCGTCGGTGGGCCATTACTGTTGGGGCAACGTCGAGCTGCGCCCGGGGCTGGGCGTAGCGCTCATTCTCGGGACCTGCGGCGTGATCGGGGGCCTCGTCGCAGGGCGCGTGGCTGTGGAGATGCCTCAGGACACGATGCGCCTGATCACGGGCGGTATCGTCATCTCAATGGGCTTTCTCGCCGCTCTGGCGGCAACGGGAAGGCTGCGTATCACCTTCACGTGGGCTCGAGCCGCTGTGTTGGGACTGATCGCCGCGCTCAACAAGGGCTTCATGGGCGGCGGGTACGGCCCCATCGTGACCAGCGGGCAGATCGTGGCTGGTGCGAATGCCAAGAGCGCCGTGGCGATCACCTCGGCCTCGGAGCTGCTCACCTGCGCCGGCGGTCTCGTAGGCTACGCCTTGGGGCGCCAGGGCGTCGACTGGCGTTTGGCTGGGGGCCTCATCCTGGGGGGCACCGTCGCGGCGCTCCTCGCGTCACCGACTGTCCGGGTCTTGCCCACGAAGAAGCTCACCGCGGCCGTTGCATGCGCCTGCTTCGCGCTCGGGGCGGTTACGCTGGTCAACGCATTACGGTAGCTGCTCAAAGGGCCCCGCTGGCAGAGGAATGTCGCTCCTGCCCAGTGAGGAGAGGACCCGCCGCCAAGCATCTATCTGGGCTTCGTTCTGAGGCGTGGGAACGAAGCCCAGTTTCAGGTAGAGGTTCACGGCGGGCAGCCGGTAGTCCTGGGTGTCCAGCATGGCGCGCTTCAACCCCACGGACACCATGTGGTGCAGAACAGCCACCGTCACCAGCCGTCCGAGGCTCCTGCCACGATGGGCATCCTCGGCCCCCACCCAATGCACACGCCCCAACTCGCGCTCGTCCGGCTCGTCTAGCCAACAGAACGCGGTCGCTACCAATGAACCGGAGTGTCGGACGAAGAAGGTGCCCTCAGGCATGAACTGGGGTCTTTCGATGGTGCGGGACGCCCACTTGCCCTTGTCGAAAGGCTCCAATTCGGGGAAGCAGCGGTCGAGCAGCGCCACCCACTCCTCGAAAAGACCTGGCGAGAAGGTGATGAGCTCATACCCGGCAGGGACCTCGATGGGAGGTAGGCCCTCGAGGTCGGGGCGATCCATGCGTACGTCCACGTGCTTGCCCATAGGTTCCCCCGACACGCTTTCCACGGGATTTCGGCGCGCCATCGGCCCCGACCTCTGATTGCAGGACATGGAGTGGCGCTGCCGGAATGCCGGCGCCAAGGAGCATTCGCCGAGGAGGACACCGATGGATGACAGACCTTCGCCACTCGACCCCGCGAGGCCGGATGACGGCGTGGCCGCCCCTCCAGACGCCGCCTTCAGCATGCACGGGCGGGAGTCCCTCGCTGACGGCGAGGTCGAAGGGAGCTTGGATGACGAGATCGCCGCATGGGTGGAATGGACGTACTTCGTCGACACCCATGAGCATCTGCCAGAGGAGTCCACGCGCGTCCGGTGGGAGCCGGGCCACGGGATCCCCTGTGACGATGTGGGGGCGCTGTTCAGCCACTACGTCAACAGCGACC
Source organism: Armatimonadetes bacterium UBA1398 (assembly GCA_002305165.1). Lineage (GTDB taxonomy): Bacteria > Armatimonadota > Zipacnadia > UBA1398 > UBA1398 > UBA1398. The sequence goes on along the minus strand of DBQI01000003.1, from coordinate 29,904 downwards.
TGATCTCCGCCGGTATGACGCCGGACGAGATGGGACGGCTCTGCGGGCCAGACGTGCCTCTGGCAGACAAGTGGGCGGCGCTGGAGCCTCACTGGCACGCGGTTAGGCGCACTGGCTACGGCCAAGCCGTGCGCATCGCGGCCAAGCGGCTGTACGGTGTTGAGGATGTCAGCGCTAGCACATTCGAAGCCATGGCGGAGGGGTACCGCGACTTGGTCGCGCCCGGGTTCTACGAGCGCGTGCTCCGTGAGGTGGCTGGCGTCGACTCTTGCCAGGTGGACTCGCTCGATGCCGTGGTCTATCGAGAGACCGAACGCCCTCTGTTGCTGATGCAGGACATCTCCATCATGGATCTACACATGGGGCCAGACTGGCGTCGGCCGGCGGCGGTGACCGGCATCGATGTCGAGGATCTCGTCGACTACCATGGGGTGATCGACTGGTGGTTCGATCACTACGGGGTGTACGCGACAGCCGTCAAAAGCCAGGCCGCGTACGGACGTCGACTCGACTTCGCCGATGTCCCGGCAGATGAGGTCGCTGAGCCGTTCCTTCGTCAGCTCTCGGGAGATCCCGTGTCCAATGCTGAGACCAAGGCGATCCAGGATCACCTGTTCTGGTACTGCGTACGCAGGGCGACCGAGAACGGCTTGCCGGTCAAGCTCCACACAGGGTTCTACGCAGGTAGCGGCCACATGCCCCTTCATCGGGTGGGCACGAATCCCGGTGACGTCTGCGAGCTTCTTCGCCTCTCTCCAGAGACCACATTCGTGCTGATGCACATCTGCTACCCGTACGAGGATCAGATGATCGCGATTGCCAAACACTGGCACAACGCCGTCATCGACATGTGCTGGGCCTGGATCATGAACCCCGAGGCGTCGGCACGGTTTCTGCGGAGCTACCTGATGGCTGCCCCGTCCAACAAGCTGCTCACCTTCGGCGGCGATTACGTCCCCGTCGAGTTGGTGGCAGGCCACGCCTCCCTAGCGCGCCACGGTATCGCGCGCGCGCTCACCGATCTGCTTCGCAGCGGTTGGCTGACGCGTAGCGATGCGATCGAACTGATCGACCCACTCATGCACGGTAACGCGGAGGCGATCTTCAGGCTGGAGGACAAACGAGCCGCGGCGCGCACCGTGCCGTGGGATCATCTTGTCGAGGGGTAGGAACCCAATGCTGGCTTCTCTGTGCCTCATGCTCACCCTAGGACAGGCGCCCGCGCTGGAGGGAACGCCCGTGGTCGTCACCTACGATATGTCCTACCTCTTCGAACTGGACTTGGCCGATCCCGAGCAGCGGCGCGAGTTCTGGGACACCACGCACCTCGTTGTGTCGCTCCAGGGCATCGTGAACCGTGACGCTCCGCGGCTGTACATCCGGTACGTGATGCCGACGGATGACTTCTGGTGGGACGTGATGACGGAGCCGGGCGGCTGGCTAGAGGGCGCCCGGGTCGAGCAGGCCACGGACCTGACGGACCTTCTGGAGCGGTTCGCGCCTCACTACAAGGGGGCTGTGGCGTGGGACGAGCGAGTCCCGGCGACTAGCAATGTCGCGTCAACCATCGCGGGCGCCGACAGCCTGCTCTGCCTACGCTATGACGACGCACCCGGCTCGCTCTACCAGCGGCTGACGGCGGGCGAGGACGGGCTCCCTGTCCTGGTTCTGCTGCTATCTGAGGGCGGAGATCCGCTCTTCACGGGCAAGGGAACCGTCCCGGGCACCGCCCTCCCCTCCTCCGGGAGCGCCAAGTGCGACGCCTATCTGTGGCTCGTGGAGAACTACCTTCGCCCCGGACGCCTGACGCCCACTACTATGGGGTACTACCTGGACGCCCACTGGTTGGAGTCATGCATGGCCGGCTCGCCGGTCAGTCACACACTCACCAACCAGGACTACATCATCGCGAAGGGCGGGCTCGTCTTCGATCTGGGCGTCTGGGAGGATGAAACTCCCGTGGACGATCCAGACCAGCCCCTGGGGACTGACGCCCGCACCTTGCGGACTATCCTGCGCACCGCCTGGGAGGCAGTCGACGGTCAGGCGATGATCCACGTTGCCGGCTTCACCCCATGGGCCTACAAGTACACTGACTTCCAGATCGACGCCTGGAGCGCGGGTGGCACGCACGGCGGCGTTCCGACGGAGTGGAAGTACGCCGAGATCCTCTCTTGCTTCAACGCCTACATGGACGCCGACGCCCTGGGGCTCAGCGCAATGGCTAATGCCTCCTTCTTTCAGCACTACCCCCTCGATGACCACTACCCTCAGAACCCCAAGCCCACTCGGGAGAGCCTCACAGCAAGGGGCATCCTCGATGCTGACGGCCGGATTGTGCCCAGGCACTACTTCGCGCACTACGTGGGGGACTATGACGCGGCGGCGTGGCTCTACCAGCAGCTTCCGAGTATGTGGACTGACCCAAGGCGCGGAGAGACGCCACTCTCCTGGGCCTTCAACCCGAACCTGTGCTACCGCTTCCCCCTTGGCATGGCCTGGGCGCGCGCTCACATGACCGATCAGGACTTCTTCGTGGCGGGAGACTCGGGCGCCGGGTACCTGAACCCCGGTCTGCTCAGCCCGCCACGTTGGCACTCGGATCTGCCCTCCGGCATGGACGCATGGGAGCGACACTGCCACGCCCTCTTCGACCAGTGGGACATATCGGTCACTGGCTTCGTGATCGACGGTTTCGGCCCGCCGCTGACAGAGGACGGCTGGGACGCGTACGCTCGCTTCTCTCCAGACGGAATCGTGCCTCAGAAGGTGGATCTGCGGGGCATTCACCAAGGGATGCCGTTTATACGCATGGGCACGATCCTCTACGGCAGCACCCAGGAGGCCGCCGAGAACATTGCCCGGAGGTTTCGAGGCCCTATGCCGGACTTCCATGTGAACCGCTCGATACTCCAGAGGCCGTCTTGGTACGCCGAGGTTGACAGTCACGTTGTCGCCCTGACTGACGAGCAAGCCATGCCCGTTGATCTCTACACGCTCCTGTGGCTGGTACGAGAGGTGGAGATGCACCCGGAGATGTACGGAGCGGAGGCCTCGCCCTACAGGGACTCGGCCGAGGTCAGTGCTACGCCGACGCAGTCTCATGGCGTGTTCACCGCGTGGGAGAACGACGGACGCTTCCGAATCGAGCGCGACGCGGATCCAGCATACTGGGCCTCGGAGGAGACGGCCCCGACGAGGTTCCTCTACTTCGATGTCGATGATGGCTTCTGCGAGCAGAGCGACGGTCAGGTCCGGGTCACGGTCAGCTGCGCCTCAGACCCGAACGTCACCGTGCGGCTGCAGTACGACTCCCACGACACGTCGGCGACCATGGACGGCGCGTACAAGGACCACGCGCTCCGCTGGGAGTCAGACGGTAGTGGCCGATGGCTGCAGGTCGTGTTCGATCTCACTGACGCGCGATTCGAGGGACGGCAGAACGCGGGAGCTGACCTCCGGCTCGTGCTCGGCGGCCCCGACGTGCGCATCTCGCGCGTCCATATCGAGCGCCGCTGAGCGGAGTGGTCGCCGGCCCGTGCTGTCGGCGACCACTCCACGCCTGGCCCTATTCCGTCTCGTCACCGACTGGTTCGGGCTCCGCGTCGCTCCCAGAAGGTTCGGGTACGCTCTCCGTACCGGCTACAGCCTCTCCGAGGCCCGGCACCGTAGCGAGAAGCTTCTGCACGTCCACCCCAGATAGCGCTTCGACGATAGGGGGCAACTCCGAGATGATGGAGGTGACGTCCTTGGTGATCTTGGAGGCGCCGATTCCCTCGCCGCCCCCACTGACCATGACGATCCGATCGGTCTTGGCGAGCGGCGAAGCCACGGCGGCCGCAATCTGCGGCAGGACCTCCACAACTCGCTCGATCACGGCGGCCTGGTTGTAGTTCCTCCACGCGTCGGCCTTCTTCATCATCGATTCGGCCTCGGCGAACCCCTTCGCCCGGACGGCGTCGCCCTCGGCGAGGCCCCGAGCCCGCTGGACCTCAGCCTCGACCAGACCGCGAGCCTTCTCGACCTCAGCCTGGGCCAGACCACGGGCCCGAGCAGCCTCCGCCTCGCCCTCTCCGAGCCTGCGCGCGGCATCGGCCTGGCCTTCGGCCTCGAGGGTGTACTTGCTGCGCTGGCCCTCGGCCAATGCCTGCATCCGGTACTTCTCCGCATCCGCGGGTCGTTCGACCTCGGCTTCGAGCTCCTTTCGCCGCCGCTCGATCTCCTTGGTCTCGACCTCGATCATGCCCTCCTTCTCGACGACCTGGACCTTGATCTCCTCACGCTTGACCTCCTGGCTGGTGCGGTTCTTCTGAAGCTCGTAGGAGAGGTCGGCGTCGGCCTGAGCCTGCTGGACGTCCCGCTTGTAGGACGCGGCCTTGATCTGGTAACCCCTCTGAGCATCGGCGATCTGGGCCTCGGCCGCGAACTTAGCCTCTTCACCAGCCTGCCGAGCCGCTGCGGAGCGGATGGTTGCGTCCCTCTCCGCCTCGGCCTCTCCGATCGTCGCGTCGCGTTTCACCTGGGCGATGCGGGGCTTGCCCAGTGCCTCGAGATACCCCTGCTTGTCGCGGATGTCGCGGATCGTGAAGCTGACGATGCGCAGGCCCATGTTGGCGAGGTCGCTCGCCGCCACTTCCTGTACTCGCTGGGCAAATGCGTCGCGGTTGGAGTACGCCTCCTCCACCGTCATGGTGCCCAGGATCGCCCGAAGATGCCCCTCAACCGTCTGGAGAGCCACATTCATGACCTGCGCGGGTGACTTGTCCAGGAACTGCTCCGCGGCGGTCCGTATCATCTCCTCTGTGCCGTCGATCTTCACTTGGGCGACGCCATCAACCATGATGGGCACACCCAGGCTGGTGTAGACCTCGGGGGTGGTTACGTCGAGCGTCATGACCTCGAGAGAGAGCTTCGAGACCTGCTCAATGACCGGCCAGACGAAGATGCCGCCGCCGTAAACGCACTTGAACCCGCGCTTACCGTAGACGATAAGGGCCGTATTGGGTGGCGCCTTGCGGTAGCGCGCTGCGTAGATCATGAACAGCAGGATGGCGATACCTAGTACCGCTATGCCTATCTTGATGCCGAGATTCACCGCGACCTCATCCTTTCCCAGCCCGTGACAGAGCGCAGTACGCTTTCCCTATTGCTGCGGGGGTGAGTTCACAACGACATCCTCTGGTGCGGACGGCGACGCCTCGGCCTCCCCCGAACTCTCGGCCGCGTGCAGACCGAGCAGCCGCAGCCGCTCGTCGACCGTTGCCTCAACGTTGAAGTGGCCGTCGCGATGGGTGACGATGACGACCCGCGTCCCTCGGGGGATCGCGCGGCCATCGGTGGATCGCGCGGGCCCGGTTCGGCGGCTGCCTTTGGCGGTAAAGGCGATCTCGCCCACGCCTCTCTCGGCGATGGGGGTGATGACCTCGGCCTCCAGGTTGGTGGCTTCGGCGAACCGGATGTGGCTGGATCCCTGGACCCTTCTGAGAAGTCCGTTCAGGCCGAACAGAGCCGCCCCAGCCAAGGCGATCCCCGCCGCGCCTGCGGCGAGCAGGCTGATGGCGCCACCGATGCCGGCCTGTGTGAACAGAAGACCGCAGATGCCGCCCATGCCTAAGAATGTGGCGATGATAGCGGGGCTGGTGATCGTGAAGGCGTCCGCCCCGTTGGAGTCCGAATCAGCGTCGGCCGTGTCGCCCGTCGCATCAGCTTCGTGCCCCGCCTCCGCATGGGCCTCCGCGCCGTGGCCCGAGTCAACGTGGGCGTCGTGGCCGCCTGCCCCGGCGTCATGGTCCATCATCCCGCCCAGTTGCCCGGTGAGTGCGGAGAACACCAGGTAGCCGCCGCCTATGATCGTTGCGGCCCAGTAGATGGACTCGTACACGCTGAGGTCCATCGCTACTCCTCCCTGCGTTGACGCTTGGCATCCGCGTCGAGCTCGCGCCGCAGAGCCTCGAGACGCGCCTCGATTCTATCCTCGGAGGGGAGTCCCAGGTCCGTGGCGTCGCCTAGAATCTCATCACCCGCACGGGTCGCCGCGTCGAGCTCGTCGATCCGCTCCTGAAGGGGCGCGGAGACGTCGGAGTCGACCCATGTGGTCCGTCGAGAGACCGCGCGCTGGGCCTCGGCCAAGCGCTGACGCGCGACGACCATCTCCCGCTGCCGACGCGCCTGCTCCAGCTTGCGCTCGAGGGCCACGACGTGGCGACGCAGCATGGATGTGGTTGTATCCTGGAGGCTGGCTTCGCGAAGCAGGCACTCCCGCCGCTCCACCTGATTTTCGACCCGGCGGAGGGCCTCTCGGGCGAGGTCTTCGTCTCCCTGCGCCAGAGCCAAGCGAGCCTTGGCCTCGTAGTCCGTGGCCGCATCCCCGGCGGTCTGAGCCTCGCTCCTCAGCGATTCCACCTCACGCAACGCGGCACCCAGTTCGAGCCGCGCGTCATCGAGATCGGTCTCCATGCGGGCGATAAGCTGGTCCAGTCGTGCCTCGGGTTCCTCAAACCGGTCCGCGATCTCCGACAGGTTCGTGCGGACCGCGTTCTTGATCCGCTCAAGAAGACCCATGGCGACCACCTCCTCGCCCTGGAGGCGCTTGAGCGCCCGAGGGCCACAGTTTCCACCTATTCCGCCGCCAGAGCGGGCTCGCCTGCGGCACAGGATGGAACAGTGTTCATGACGCTTGGTTCGCTCGGTGGTAGCGCCCCTGGGTCAGGCTGATTGTGGGAGGACAGCGCGGCAGGCTGGCCAACTGGTGGGGAAGGCTGATGTGAGTGAGCGAAGGAGGGATCCGAAGTGAGCTGGTCGAGGAGGGACTTCGTGCGCGGAGCGGCTCTGGGCGGGGCCGCGCTGGCTATGAGCGCCAAGACCATCGGGGCCAAGGCGCAGACCGAGATGCAGGCCGTGCCCAGGCGGAAGTTCGAGCGCATCGACCTCGAGGTGCCGGTCATGACGGTCGGCACGGTACCGCTGACCGACTTCGCCCCCATTCTGCGGGCCATGGAGTGGGGCATCAACTTCGTCCACACCTGCTCCGGCTACGCCGATGGCAAGGCGATCGAGATGGTCGCGGAAGCGATGCAGGAGATCGACCGCGAGGATATCGTGCTGGGGATCAAGACGCGGCTGGAGTACGACTCCGTGATGCGCGACCTCGACGTGCTCGGCACGGACCATGTCGAGATCGCCTTCTACCACAGCACCGAACCCGCCGAGCCAGGCCAAGAGCAGGTCTATGAGGACTTCCTCCGCCTGAAGGAGGCTGGAGCCGTGAAGTTCCTCGGCCTCACCAGCCACGGGGCGGTCCCGGAGGTCATGGAGGCTGGGCTGCAGACTGGCTGGTACGACGTGCTCATGCCGGCCTACAACCCGGGCAACGCCGCAGAGGTGGATCCCATCCTCGAACGCGCGGCGGAGCAAGGCGTCGGCGGCATGGTCATGAAGTCCCTCCGTGGCGGTGGCGGAGAGGCCGAGCAAGTATGGGGGAACATGCTCGCCAAGAAGCATTGGACAACCATCTGCTGGTCGGTACGGACCGATGGCGACGTGGACAAGATGGCTCAGTTCGCCAACGACTGGGAACGTTGGGTGGACGCTGAGACGGAGGTCGCCCTGGCCCTCGCCGCCGAAGGACGCGTGTGTGCCTCCTGCGGCTCCTGCGATCGGCTGTGCCCGCAGCGGGTCGCCGTGTCCGATATACTGCGGTACGAGATGTACGCCGCCGAGTACGGGTGGGTGCGGCGTGGTAAGAAGCTATACGCCTCGCTCCCGCCCAGCCGCAGCGCGGAAGCATGCACGGACTGCGGCGCGTGCGTTGCGGGATGCTATGCGCATCTGAACATACCAGCGCGGCTTCGTGTTGCGCATCGCGTGCTTTCTTGACATCCGCCGGAGGGCCTGGCTACACTTTGCGCGACATGATCAACCACATCAGTGTAGCCAGGCCGCTTTGGTGGCGGGGTAGCTCCCCTTAGGACCCCGCGGGCAGGGCTGTGCGTGACAAACGACCTATAGGCGAGGCGCCCGCGACAACCGCGGGCGCTTTTGACGTACCACGAGGCACACGGAGGGGACGCTCACGATGCGCCGCTCGTTATCGGGGATCCAGCCCTCAGGCAAACTGCACATCGGCAACTATTTCGGCGCGGTACGGCAGTACATCGCCCTGCAGGAGGAGTGCGACGCCTTCTACTTCATCGCCGACTACCACGCGATGACCACGGTCACGAATCCCGACGAGATGGCCGCGAACTGCCACGACGTGGCGGCGGGCCTGGTCGCTCTTGGCCTGGACCCGGAGAAGGCGACCCTGTTCCGGCAGTCAGATGTGCCGGAGGTGGCTGAGCTCACTTGGCTGTTGAGCGTCGTTACCCCTGTGGGGCTGATGGAGAGGTGCCACGCCTACAAGGACAAGGTCGCCCAGGGCACGGTGGCCAGCATGGGCTTGTTCGGCTACCCCATCCTCATGGCCGCTGATATCCTCATCTATGACTCGAATGTCGTGCCCGTGGGGCAGGATCAGAAGCAGCATCTCGAGGTCACGCGGGACATCGCGGGAAGCTTCAACTTCCAGTATGACAGTGAGGTCTTCATCCTTCCGGAACCGTACATCCTGCCAGACGTAGCCGTTGTCCCCGGTCTCGACGGCCGCAAGATGTCCAAGAGCTACGGCAACGTGATCGAGATCTTCGGGGACGCCAAGGAGACCGAGAAGCGCATCAAGCGCATGAAGACGGACTCCACGCCAGTGGAGGAGCCCAAGGATCCCGACACCTGCAGCGTCTTTGCGCTGTTCCGCCTCATGGCGTCGGCTGATGAGCGCGAGGAGATGGCGAAGCGCTACCGGGAGGGGGGCGTGGGCTACGGCGACGTGAAGAAGCGTATCGTGGAGTTGTTCTTCGAGACCTTCTGTGAAGCACGCGAGCGACGCCAGGAGCTTGAGTCCAACCCCGAGATGCTCCGCGAGATCTACGCGGAAGGTGGCCGCCGAGCCCGCGCCAAGGCTCGGGAGGTGCTAGAGCGGGCCCGGGAGGCCGCCGGGATCGGCCGGGGCCTCTAGGACTCCGTGTCGCTCGCCGCGATGAGCTCGCGGAACACCGCGGCGTTCGCGGGGGCTTGCCCCATCCGGTGGTTGTTGAAGTAGACGAGGACGCGATCACACTGAGTGGCGAGGTCCCGCACCGGCTTCGCCCACTCCCTGAGCTCCTCGTCTGAGTAGAGGTAGTCGTAGCGCTCCCATGCCTCGCGGTGGTTGAACCACTTTGCTCTATTCCGACCGTGGAAGCGAATGTATGCCAACGGCGATGTCACGACCGACTCCCGAGGCATCAAAGTCGCCAGATCAGGCTGGTCAACACAGCAGTAACCCACCCCACGCTCACGAAGCCATCCTTTCACGCTGTCCCGCACCCAATCGACATGGCGGAACTCGCAGACGAGGGGAAGCGACGCCAGCGAGCCCAGGAGCGCCTCCAGGATGTCCCGTGACTGATGCGTCGGCCGGAAGCCCCAGGGGAACTGGAGAAGCACGCACGCCAGGCGGCTAGCCTCGACTACAGGAGCCATCGACTCGAGGAACAGAGGCACACCCGCGATGGCTTCTTCCGGGGTTTTCGGCTCGTGCGTCATTGACTTGTGTGCCTTCACGGCAAAGAGGAAGCCGTCCGGAGTCCTGCGGACCCATCCCCGAGTGGTGATCGGCGGCGGCACCTGGTAGTAGGTGACGTTGATCTCCACCGTGTCGAAGTGCTCGGCATAGAGGGTCAGATAGTCACGTTTCGAGGCCCCCGGCGGGTAGAAGTGGCCCACCCAGTCATCGTAGCTGAAGCCCGAGCACCCTACGCGGATCTCGCCCATGTGGCCCCCCTGCGCGCGATCGGTTACCTGCAGCATGGACACTCCAGACGTGCCAACCGGTTCGCCACGCAGGAAGACGCACCCTGGGCGAGAACCTTGGCCGACGTTGAGGAGGCTGCCTGTGCACATGGTCGTACTGCTGGCGACGGTACTCGTCGGCGCTCCATGGCCCGGCTGGCTCGACGCTCTTGTGGAGAGCTATTCCGGTGACTCCGTCGCTGCCGTCCAGAGGGCTGAGGCGGAGGGCTTGGTAACGGCCACGGAAGCCAGGATCGCGCTGGACTGGCTGACGCAGGATGGATTCGTTGACGTTACGGGCGGGCGGCAAGTCGAACTCACCGCCACCCGGTTTGGGCCAACGCCTGCAATCGACGCTCTGCGGGAAGAGTGGCGGCAACTCGACGATGACGGAGTGGGCGCGACCGATCGACGCCGTTTCGAGCTGTACTTGAGGGCCTGTCATACCAGACGTCTCCAGCGACTCGCGCCCTTCGAGGGCCCCCTGGGTAGGATTGCTTACACGATCCACTACGATATGGGCGGGTCGCACTATGCCTACACTGAGGCGCAGTCCGATGCGCAGAACGAGCGAAACTGGGTTCCCGGCGCGAGCCTCAACGTCCTCAGCGTGGTGGATGGCTACGGCTCGACGCACGTGCTCCTAGAGGACGCGGGCGGTGTCATCCGCGATCCCGACATCGCATGGGACGCGAGCACGATCCTCTTTGCGTGGAAGCGATCCCTCGACGAGGACGACTACCACCTGTACGAGATGGATGTAGCCACAGGCGCGGTTACCCAGCTTACCCGCGGACTGGGTGCGGCGGACTACGAGGGCGCCTACCTCCCGAATGGCGAGATCGTGTTCAACTCAACCCGGTGCGTACAGACGGTAGACTGCTGGTGGACAGAGGTCAGCAATCTCTACCTGCTCGACCCCCAATCTGGCGCGATTCGCCGCGCCACCTACGACCAGGTCCATACCAACTACCCGACGGTGACCCCCGATGGACGCGTCATCTACACGCGGTGGGACTATAGTGACCGCGGGCAGATCTTCCCCCAAGGCCTGTTCGAGATGCGCCACGACGCCACGGGCCAAGCGGCGCTCTATGGGAACAACTCGTACTTCCCAACCACCATCTTGCATGCCAGAGCAGTACCGGGCACGAGCCGGTACGTCGCCATCTTCACTGGCCATCACACGCTGCAAACGGGTTGGCTTGGCCTCATCGACCCGTCCCTGGGGCGCGAAGAGAACAGCGGCGCCCAACTCATTGCACCCGTCAGGCAGACCGAGGCTGAGCGTATCGACGCCTATGGCCAGTGGGGTGACCAGTTCCAGTACCCCTACCCGCTGTCGGAGACCGCATTCCTCGCCTCCATCAGGCCGGAGGGGTGGCCCCTGTATGGCGTCTACTGGGTGGACATCAGTGGCAACCGAGAGCTTCTGGCCTGGGACGAGACGTACAGCCATTCGTGCAACCAGGCCATGCCCTTGCAGCAACGGCCCCGCCCACCGGCCGTGCCCATCCCTGCTCAGGCGGGTGAGGAGAAGGCGACCCTCTATGTGCAGGATGTCGCCTGCGGACCGGGTCTGGAGGGCGTGGAGCCGGTTGAGGCCAGGCGGCTCCGAGTGGTGGCGCTGGAGTACCGCGCCGCCGGTATCGGCGAGAGCTACAACGTTGGCCCTGCGGGGGACGCGCTGGTCTGCACACCGGTGTCGATACAAGGCGCCTGGGACGTCAAGCGTGTCCTGGGCACAGTTCCAATCGAGGCCGATGGCTCAGCGCTCTTCGAGGTACCCGCGCGGACGCCTCTCTACTTCCAGGTCCTAGATGAGCATGGCTTCGCGATTCAGTCGATGCGCTCCTGGATGACCCTTCAGCCGGGGGAGAACCGGTCCTGCGTTGGCTGTCACGAGGACCCCAACGGCTCCGTGCCCAATCGTGAGCTCTCGCTCGCGCTGCGGCGCGATCCATCGCGGATTGAGCCGTGGCTCCCGGCTGCGACCGATGACCCCGCGCTGGCGCAGATCAGCGGGTACGACTTCCGCCGAGAGGTCCAGCCCATACTCGATCAGCACTGCATTGGATGTCATAGGGTTCCCATCGCTGAGTGTGTGCCCGTTGATGAGGCAACCGTCCTGATCCCTCCGCGCCAGGGCGGCTGGCGGTACTCGCTGGAGCGGCCGGCGGAGGGCTGGGACCGTCCGGAGTTCGACGACTCCTCTTGGCTCTCTGGCTGGGCGGGCTTCGGCTCGGGAGAAGTTCCTGGCGGCGAGGCGCGCACACCGTGGACCAGCGAGGACATCTGGCTCCGGCGCACGGTTCATCTGGACGCGCCACCCGCGAATCCCGCGCTCCTGGCCCACCATGACGACGACATGGAGGTATGGATCAATGGTGTCCTTGCCGCCTCCACGAGCGGCTACACCCACGACTACGGCCTCGTGTCGATAGCTCCAGACGCCATGAAGGCGTTCCACGCCGGAGACAATGTCATCGCTGTGCATGCTTGGCAGTCGGTGGGCGGGCAGTACATCGATGTGGGTCTCGTTGACCTCCCAGCGCCGGCGGCAGGACCGCCCGGAACCGAGCCGGCGTTCTCCTTGCTCGGGGTCGAGCGGTACGACCCGTTGAGCCGCAAGGGCTGGAGCGACGGTTACCGTGGTCTGGCGCGCCGGGGCATAGCGGAGTGGATCAACCCGCAGTCGGCTCCGCCCATGCTGGCGCCCCGAGAGGCCGGGGCCATCGCGAGCCCGCTCATCGGAATGCTCCGCGATGGCCACTACGGCGCGATCCTCTCCGCCGAGGAGATCGGGAGCATCGCGTTGTGGATTGACCTCCTGGTTCCTTACTACGGGGCGTACGATGCAGGTCTGAGCACTGAGGACCGGCTCCTATACCAACACTTCGCCAGCAAGCGAGAGCGGCTCTCCGAAGGGTACGCACCGGCAGCGGTGAATCAGCCGTAGGCGACTCGGCAGCGTCGCGCCTGATGCCCTGAGAGGTGGATCTCCCCATGAGACACGCATCTGTCCGGTGGCTGGTGATGGGCTCATTCATGGCCCTAGCGTCCGCCGGTATCCTCGCGACAGCGCAAGAGACTCCCGGGGCCGCGGATGTCCCCGAACCGATGCCAGTTTCGGACGGGACCAAGGTGTGCCTCGTCTGCCACGGAGCGAAGTCTGATGGAGGCATGGGCATCTACCCGGCCATCGCTATGCAGTGGGAGGGCAGTCGGCACGCCCAGGCGGGCGTCGGGTGTTTGGAGTGCCACGGTGTGCCCGAGGAGTTCGCGGGCGAGGACGTCGATAACCCGCGCTACGTGACCGAGACCGCCTGGGATCAGACGACGGGCCTGAAGTCGACGACGCTGGTCACCGACGGGTCAGGCCCCGTCGTGCGGCCCGACATCTGGCACCACGGTGGCGCGGATATCGTCGTGGCCGTCAGCCCGAAGTCCTGCGCCCAGTGCCATCCCACGGAGGCAGAGGAACTGTACCGTTCGCGCCACTCATCCGCAGGGCAGTTCCTCGGGTCCGTCGAGAACTTCCTGGGGCGCTATGCGGAGGGACCAGCCGCGGCGATCAACGGCTGTCAGCAGTGCCACGGCGGGCCCGTCCTGATGGCGGCTGAGCAGCCTACGAACGAGTCCCTGGCGCCTGTCTACGCGGCTGACACGTGGCCGAACTCGGGAGTCGGCCGGATCAACCCCGACGGGTCCTGGGGAGCGTGCGCGGCCTGCCATGCCCGCCACGAGTTCTCGGCCGCCACGGCCCGGCGTCCGGAGAACTGCGGCAAGTGCCACATGGGCCCCGACCATCCGCAGAGCGAGATCTACAAGGAGTCCAAGCACGGGATCGCCTACGACGCGAACCGCGACAGCCTCGACATCGACGTCCCAGGCGGCGAGTGGGTCCTCGGCGAGACCTACGCGAACGCGCCGACGTGCTCAAGTTGCCACATGGGCCCCGTGGGCGCGCACTTCGGCAGCAAGGGCCTGCCGCTTACCCACGATGTCGGGGCGCGCATCTCCTGGACACTCCGGCCGGAACTCTCGTACCAGCCTGCCGCCATCGTCGACACCGACGGCGAGGCGTGGCTGAAGGCTCCGGAGGAGCGGCGTGATGAGATGCGTCAGACATGCCTCGCCTGCCATGGTGATAACTGGGTGGAGAGCTTCTACACCCAGTATGACCAGGCGGTGGAACTCTATAACAACAAGTACGCCAAGCCGATGATGGCGATCTACCAGTTCCTGTCGGAGCAGGGCATCATCGACGACGTGCCCATGAATGACGAGATCGACTACCTCTACTATGAGCTATGGCATCATGAGGGTCGACGAGCGCGCCACGGCGCTGCTATGATGGGTCCCGATTATGTCCACTGGCACGGATTCTACGAGATGACGCGGCATTTCTACACCGAATTCCTGCCGCTCGCGATGGAGCTTGGCGAGGCTGCCGGCAAGGGTGCCGAGACCGAGGCCTTCATCGAGACGACGCTCCGAGGCGAGGACGGACAGGACTGGGAGCGTTACCACCGCTGGACCGAGGGGCTGACGGCCGAGCAGCGCGAGGAGATGCTGCGCTGGGAGCGAGCGGTGTACGGCGGCATACACACGGAGTAGTCACGTCTCTCTCCGTGCTCTGAACGGATGTGGTTCCAGCCAACACGGATTTCCTTAGCCAACTGATAACGGTCATCGGGCTATCGCTGGTGACGGTGTGGGGACTTCGCCGGCTTCGTATCCCGGCCGTGGTCGGCTTCCTGCTAGTCGGTGTCGCGTTCGGTCCAGGCGGACTAGGGCTTGTGGCCGATAGCGAGAACATCCAGGCGATGGCCCAGATCGGTGTGCTCTTCCTGCTCTTCTCCGCAGGCCTTGAGTTCTCGCTTCGTGACCTCTGGCAGATGCGGAGTTGGGTGTTCGGAGCAGGTGGGCCCCAGGTGCTCGGAACAGTGGCGATCCTCACGCTGTTGAGTATCCCCCTCGATCTAGGCCCGCGGCTCGGCGTGGTCTTCGGCTGTCTGATTGCACATAGCTCGTCGTCCCTGTATGCCAAGGTCCTCGAGGAGCGAGGTGACCTCAACTCCTCGCATGGACGTTTCGGGCTGAGCCTCTCGCTATTCCAGGATGTCACAATTGTGCCCATGGTACTGGTGCTGCCCGTGTTGGCGGGTACCAGTACGAGCACCGCGGGCGCGGTCCTGGGTCTCGGGCGCGCGATTCTGATCGTCGTGAGCGTCCTGTTGGCCGCGCACTTTATCTACCCGCGCATCGTGGGCGCCGTCGTTCGTTCGAGGAGTCGCGAGCTGTTTGCGCTCACGACCGTAACGGGGGCTCTGGGAACCGCATTCCTCGTGGGCAAGGCGGGTATCTCGCTCGAGATCGGCGCGTTCCTGGCGGGAGCTGTGGTCTCCGAGACCGAGTATGGCCGGGAGACACTAGAGACAGTGGCGCCCTTGAGGGACGTCTTCAGCGGTCTCTTCTTCGTCTCGATCGGCATGCTGGTCAGCCCGGCCATGTGGCTTGCCGAGCCCGTGCTCACATTGGGATTCGCACTGTTCGTCATCCTGGGCAAAGCCGTCTTCATAGTTGCGCTGGCCCTACTCTTCCGCCTCAGCATGGAGTCTGCCCTCATTGCCGGCATGGGCCTCGCGCAGCTAGGTGAGTTCTCCTTCATCTACGCGCAGGCAGCCATATCCGAAGGAGCTCTACCTGAGGACTGGTACCACATCTTCCTCTCCACCATGGTCCTGAGTATGACTGCGGCCCCTATCCTCATGCTGACCGTGCCACGTGCCGCAGCGCGACTTCGCCGGAGGGCGCTGAGGCCCGAGGAGCCATTCGAGGACGTGGACGCCATGGAGGGGCACGTCATCTTAGTGGGATACGGTCTGCAGGGACGTAGTGTGGGGCGCGTCCTAGACCAGATCGGTGTGCCGTTCATAGCCATCGAGATGAACCCCGTGACAGTCCGGGAGATCCGCGGTCAGGGCGTACCGATCATGTTCGGCAATGCGGGCAGGGAGCACGTGCTGCGGCATGCCCAGGTCGAGCGGGCCAAGGTGCTGGTCAGTAGCGTTCCCGACCCGGCGGGTTCACGCGAGGTAGTGAGTGAAGCCCGCCGGCTCAACCCCGACCTCTACATCATCGCCCGCACCCGCTACCTGGGCGACGTCGAAGCCCTAGTTGACCTCGGCGCGAATGAGGTCGTCCCCGAGGAGTTCGAGACGGCCATCGAGATGGTGGGCCTCGTAATGCAGGCCTATGGGGTGCCGCCGCGGGCGGTAGAGCGGGAGCAGGACTTCATCCGTGAAGACCAGTATGGGCTGCTGCGAAGGGACCTACCCGCGCGCGGCCGAGGTCCGTCCCTGCGCAGCCTGCTCAGCGGCGCGGATGTGCGTGACGTGGCCTTGCTGCCCGACTCACTGGCTGTTGGGCAGACGCTAAGGGCTCTTGACCTTCGTGCCGAGACAGGAGTGACCCTCCTGGGGATCGAACGGGCCGGAGAGCTTCTCGCCAATCCCTCGCCGGACACCCCGCTCCTCGTAGGCGACGTCCTGGTACTCTTCGGCACCGGCGAGGGTGTGACGAAGGCTACGCAGATGCTCGCTGGGGCCGCAGGCGCCCAGTAGCGCCGAGTCACTAGGGCCGCACGCCGTAACGCTGCATGGTCTCCGCCATCAGCCCGTACGCGCGATGGGCCATGGTCGTCGGATCAGGATCGATCTCGAACACCTCGAGGGAGACCCAGCCATCGTACCCAACCTCCCGCAGCGCCTCGATAACCTCACCGAAGTCCAGGTCCCCTGTGCCGGGCTCACGTTTGGTCGTATCGTTCGCGTGCACGTGGGCGATGAGTCCGGCGGACTCGCGGATCACTTGGCTACGCGCGATGGCCTCGTCCCCCATGCTGTAGCAGTCTACCATCATGGCCACCCCTGGGTGGCCGACCTCTCGCACGAAGCGCCGGACCTCCGCGGCGCTGTTCAAGAAGCTGGAGATGGACCGTGCCAGCGGCTCCATGGCGATCACGGCGCCGAACTCGTGCGCTCGGTCGCCGGCGAGCCGAACCGTCTCCACCGCCCTACTCCACCAGGCGAGCCGGTCAGCGCCTGGGGGCACATCGCGACTCTTGGGCGAGCCGAACACCATGTCACGGCCCCCTAGGAGAGCGCAGAACTCGGCCAGCGTCGCGAGATAGTCGGCGGTCTCACGGCGTACGGAGTCGTCGGGCGAGCCGATGTGGAGCCCTTCCGGCTTCGTCAGGAGCCAGTGCAAGCCCGCACAAGCAAGCCCCGAGTTGTCCAGCGCCCTGCGGACCCGACGCTTCTCCTCCTCCGGCATCAGCCGAACGTCATCGTGGAGCGAGAAGGGGGCTATCTCGATCCCGTCATACCCCATGCCGGCGACGATATCGCAGACCGCCTCGATCTCCATCCCTTCGAACATCTCGTTGCACACAGCGAGTCTCATGGTACTGGTCCTCCCTGCTCACTCGGCGAAGAGGTCGCCGATGATCACGTCGCGTCGGGTGGCGTACAGGTTCGCGGTAGTGATGAGCACCTTCACCAGATCCTCACACATCGCGGCGCCGTCCCAACTCAGCGGGCTGTCGGGCCCGTCGCCTTCGGCCACCTCGATCGACCGGAGCTGGTCGATGAGCCCCGCAAGGTCCTTCAGATGCTGTTCAGGCGTCCTCTCATAGAGCCGGTCCCTCATACCCGACTCAATCTGCCCTTGCAGGTCGTAGAGGCTCTTCGGGGGCTCGCCATCGTCGCCATCCTCACGGGTCGCATCGAACAGAGCCACCCCGGTCCGCCCGGACACCCGGATGCGGTGCGTGTGGACCGTCTCATCAACCTCGACGATCTCGGTCGGCACCAATGTGCACGTTTTGGGGATGAGCTCCACCGCATAGCCGATGGGGAAGAGGATGCAGTGCGAGGGCTTATCCTTGCCATGGTCGCGGCATACCTTCACGCCGCGCCTGTTGCCGAGCCGGCTACAGCCGACGCAACACCCCCCGCACTGGGAGCACTCTCCCTCGTACGCGAGAACGATCTTGTGGTAACGGGGCATTCGTGGGATCCTCCATCATGCGTGGCGCCGTGTCGCGCGATGCGGCATCGTCGGCTATAATTCACCGCTCTAGGGGAGGAATCATCCGATGAGCGTCGGCATGCGTGTTGGCGAAGTTCGACGTGAGACGCGCGAGACCCTCATCGAGGTCCGACTGGATCTCGACGGCCGTGGAACCACCGAGCTCTCCACGGGCATCGGCTTCCTCGATCACCTGCTAGAGGCCGTCGGTCGGCACGGGCTCCTGGACCTGCAAGTCAGGGCCAGCGGCGACCTGCACGTGGACTGCCACCACACGGTCGAGGATGTGGGGATTGTGCTGGGCCAGGCCCTGAGCATGGCTCTGGGCGAGCGCCGGGGCATTAGGCGCTATGGCGAAGCCACGGTGCCGATGGACGAAGCTCTCGTGCAGGTGGTGCTCGACCTATCGGGTCGGCCCTACTTCGCCCATGACCTGCGGCTGTCGAGCGAACGCGTGGGAACGTTTGAGGTGGAAACCGCCGTGGAGCTCCTGCGCGCCTTGGCCACCACGGGGGGCTTCAATCTCCACGTGCGGCAGCTCGCGGGCGAGAACACGCACCATGTCCTAGAGGCGACGTTCAAGGCCCTGGCCCGTGCCCTCGATGCCGCGACGCGGCTGGACGGACGGCAGGAGGGTGTGCCCTCCACCAAGGGGCTCCTCTAGGCTCGCACTACTCACGGAGGCGCTGGATGATCGCGGTGATCGACTACGGCGCGGGGAACCTCGCGAGCGTGCGGCGAGGTCTGGTCGTTGCCGCCCAGGTGGTCTGTAGCGCCGTGGGCGAGCTCGCCCCGGCGGTAAGGGTCACCGGGGATCCGGCCGTGGTCGCCGATGCCATGGCTGTTGTGCTGCCCGGCGTGGGGGCCTTTGGCGACGCGGTAACCGAGTTGCGCCGGCGCGGCCTCGAAGACGCCATCGCGGAGGCGTTCATCGGCCCTAGACCCTTCCTGGGGATCTGCCTGGGCCTCCAGATCCTCTTCCCTTCCAGTGAGGAAAGCCCCGGCATTCCCGGCCTGGGCCTCGTGTCGGGGAGTGTCCGGCGCTTCCGGCATGTCCCAAAGGTACCTCACATGGGCTGGAACCAGCTCGAGGCCATAGAGCCTAATGCTCTACTCAGGGGCATCCCCGATCGGTCATACGCCTACTTTGTGCACTCCTACTACGCGGACCCCGACGACAGCTCTCTGGTCACGAGTTGGTCGGAGTACGGCGGCCGCTTCTGCTCGTCGATCGGCACTGGCACGGCCTTCGCATGCCAGTTCCACCCGGAGAAGAGCCAGCGCGTTGGTCTCCGAATCCTACAGAACTTCGTGAGGGTCACGATCCATGCGGCTGATCCCAGCGATTGATCTTAGCCAGGGCCAGGTGGTGCGCCTCAAGAGGGGCGACATGGCCGCGAAGACCGTCTACGGCGACGACCCGGTTGCTGTCGCCCAGAGCTTCCGTGAAGCCGGTGCGGAGCTCATCCATGTCGTCGACTTGGACGGAGCCTTCGATGGCCGGCCCTGCAACGACGAGGCCATCCGGGCTATCTGCGCGAGCGCGGGCGTGCGTGTGGAGGTCGGAGGAGGGCTACGGTCCCTCGACGCCATCCGCGCCAAGCTCGACCTGGGCGCTAGTCGCTGCGTGCTGGGAACCGCCGCGGTCGAGGATCCCAAGCTGCTGTCCGCCGCTCTTGAGGCGTTCGGGCCCGAGGTAATCGTGGGGGGGCTGGACACCCGTGAGGGGCAGGTGGCGATCAGGGGTTGGGTGGAGGCCCGTGGAGACGCCGCTGAGGTCGGCCGCGAGCTGAGGGAGATGGGCCTAGAGATCGCCCTCCACACAGAGGTCTCCCGCGATGGCGTTGGAGGAGGTCCTGCCCTTGAGGCAAGCGTGAGCCTCGCCCGCGCCACGGGTCTTCGCATCATCGTCAGTGGCGGCGTGTCGAGTATAGACCATGTGCGACAGGTCGCATCCTGCGGCGAGCCGCTCATAGACGGCCTCATCGTTGGCCGTGCCCTGTATGAGGGCCAGGTAGACCTGGTCGAAGCCTGCCAAATCGCGCGGGAGATAGGCTCCACGCCAGACTCTGGAGGGACCCATGCTAGGTAAGCGCATCATTCCGTGTCTCGATGTGGACAAGGGGCGGGTCGTCAAAGGTGTCAACTTTGTGGGTTTGGTAGACGCGGGGGATCCGGTCGAGCAGGCGAGGTACTACGACGCGGAGGAGGCCGACGAGCTCGTCCTCCTGGACATCACCGCATCCTCCGATGAGCGCGACACGATGGTCGATGTGGTGCGCCGGACGGCGGAGCACGTGTCCATTCCATTCACCGTCGGTGGCGGCATCCGATCCGTGGACGACATGCGGCTCATCCTCGCGGCGGGAGCGGACAAAGTGAGCATCAACACCTCCGCTATCCTGGAGCCGCAGCTCATACGCGATGGCGCGGAACGCTTCGGGAGCCAGTGTATCGTCGTGGCCATGGACCCCAAGCGGATGGACGATGGCTCCTGGGATGTCCACACACACGGCGGCCGCACCCCGACGGGTATCGATGCCCGGGATTGGTGCCGCCGGGCGGAGGACCTGGGGGCTGGAGAGATTCTCATCACCGTCATGGACAAGGATGGGACGCTCTCGGGTTATGACATCGAGATCACGCGCGCCGTATCGGAGGCCGTCTCGATCCCCGTCATCGCGTCGGGTGGTGCGGGCACTCTGGAGCATCTGTATGAGGCCCTAACGGAGGGCAAGGCCGATGCCGTGTTAGCAGCCTCCATCTTCCACTTCCGCACCCACACGATCCGCGAGGCGAAGGACTATCTACTCAGCCGCGGCGTCCCGATGAGGAGCTAGGCACACCCCACGCGCCACCACGGTGGCACGATTGGAGATGGCATGACCAAGCAGGACGTTACCCAGGATCTCAAGTTCGACGACAAGGGGCTTATCGCGGCGGTTGTGGTGGATGATGACAACGGCGAGGTCCTCATGGTCGCATACATGGACGCCGAGGCCGTGCGGCGGACCCTCGCGAGCGGTCGCACCTGTTTCTTCAGCCGTTCGCGCCAGACCTATTGGGTCAAGGGGGAGACGAGCGGCAACGTCCAGCACGTGGTGAACGTACTGACAGACTGCGACCGCGACTGCCTGCTTGTTCGGGTGAAGCAGACGGGTGCGGCTTGCCACCTCGGGTTCCGCTCCTGCTTCTCCCACAGGTTGAGCCTAGACGGCATCGAGACGGTCGCGGAGCCGATCACGGAATCCTACTAGCGGGGCCTAGAAGCTCGTCCCGCTCGTGAAGTGAAACTCGTCTATGATCGCCGGTGGGCAAACCATGGTCTCGGGGTACTCCGTGTAGGTCAGCACGCGTTCCCCCATGCGTCGGATCCGCTTCAGGAAGCCAAGTGGGCTGTCGTTGAACCGGAAGTTGGTGAGCGCGCTCGTGACCTCCCCCTTCTCGATCCGGAACAGCCCGCCGCGGGTCATTCCGGTGGTCGACAAGGCCATCTCGTCAACGAAGTTCGTGTACCAGAACCGGGTGACGAGGATTCCGTCCTCGACGTCGGCGATGAGATCGAGGTCCTGGCCTCCGTCCCCGCCATCGATCACGATGTTCTCGCAGTACCCCGTGGGCTCGACGCCCTGGCGGCCGGCCCAGTAGCGGCTGTAAGCGAGCTGCCGGAGCACGCCTGAGCCGATCCAATCGACCCGGCGCGCCGCCAACCCGTCCTCCGTCATGGGGTCGCCGGGCAGGCGCGGATCGAGGGGGTCCGAGCGCAATGAGAGCGACGGTACTGCTATCCCCTCCCCCACCTTGCCGGTCCACGCGGACCTCTCCTCGTCAGCCTCCTTGGCATTGAGGGTCCACGTGATGAAGCACATCAGCGACCCGAACGCAGCTGGTTCCAGAACCACCGTCATCGGCCCCGGCTCGATCGTGATCGGCGCGCCGCCCGTCACCGCCTTGCCGATGGCGCGCCTCGCCAGGGTCTCTACATTCAGATCCGATGCGCGATGCGAGTATCCCTCCGACCAGCCAGAGCCGCCGGATTGGGAGGATGTGGAGACCGTGAACCGCGCGAAGCTGCGCTCCTGGCACGCCTCCAGGCCCGCTGAGTTGGCGAGGAACAGTCTCCTTGCTCCAGTGGTGTAGCTTCCCGATGACTCCACGCCCGCCTCCGCCGAAAGGCGAGCTGTGAGCGCCACGGCCTCGGCGCGCGATGTGGGCGGGAGCGTGGATGTCACCTCGTCGTAGGCTTGAACCTCCGGATAGCACTGCGGGCCCGGAGGTGGCATGTACTCCTCGTCCGGGGCGCTGCTCCGCGCGATCGCCTCGGCCCGGTGGAGGGCGTCGATAACGCCCTCGGGGCTGGTATCTGTCGTAGAGGCTATCCCCACCCGCTGGCCGAACGCGGCTCGAAGTGAAACGGTCTGCGTTACCTTCGCGACGTTCTGGTTGATCGCGTTGTCACTGAAGCGTGTCACCGCTTCATCGTGCCCATCGATCCAGACTTCCAGATGCTCGGCCTTCGCCGCCTGCAATGCCACCTTGGCCAGCTGTGCGTGGTCCATGCCCACTCCTGTCACTAGAACGATGTGCCACTCGTGAAGTGGAACTCATCGACCAGCATTGGGGGCACAACCTGTAGGCCGTGGAGCGTCGTTGGCCGGGCTTGGCCCATGGCGCGGATCTTCTTGATGACGCTGAGAGGGCTGTCGTTGAAGCGCATGTTCCGCACGCCTCGAGTAACGCGTCCGCCCTCGATGAGGAAGAGCCCGTCGCGCGTCATACCGGTGATGAGCAGCTTCATGGGATCGACGAACCGTATGTACCAGAAGCGGGTCACCAGAAGCCCGTAGTCCACCTGAGCGATCAGGTCCTCGGTGGTGGCGTCGGATCCGTCGATCACGAGGTTCGCGGGGCGCCCCGTGGCCTCCCGGCCCTTCTCCTGAGCCCAGAAGCGGCTGTAGATGAGGTTCCGCAGGACTCCGTCCTCGATCCAGATGGTGTCGCTCGCAGCGATTCCCTGCTCACCCCACGGTGAGCTCGGCAGTATGGGATGTGCCGGCACTGACCTCATCGTTAGGGCAGGCACGCCCACCTGGGCACCCTCGAGACCCGTCCAGCAAGACCGCCCTTCGTCCGCGGTCTTCGCATCCATGGTCCAGCCCACGATGCTGGTCAGACCGGCTACGGCCGCTGGCTCGAACACTACCGTGTATGCGCCCGGCTTGACCTCCGTGGGGTCCTTGGCGGCCTCCGCCTTCTGGAGCGCCATCCGTGAGGCAGCCGGCACGTCGAGCTGATCGAGGGCCGAGCCGACGCTCTCCGCCCAGCCTGAGCTGTTCTCGGTCAGCACTGTCTGTACGTAGCAAGCATGGGTAGACCGGTTGTAGCCGAAGACGCCGTTCGAGTTCGCGATGGCCCGTTGATTCGCATGGGTGGTGTAGCTGCCCGCTGCCCGGAGGCCCGCTGCCTCAACGGGCGCTAGTGCCTCAGAGATCGCGGTCGCGCGCGTGTCGTGGGGCAACTCGACGACATCATCGTCCCAGGCGTCGATAGACATGTACTCTTGCGGCCCCGGAGGAGGCAGATACTCCGTGTTCGGCTCCGACGACCTGGCTGCTGCCTCGGCGCGGCCGACGCAAGCGCGGATGCCCTCGTCAGAGAGATCGTTGGTGCTGGCCCCGCCCACGCGCTGCCCGAAGGCCGCGGTAACTCCTAGCCCCTGGTCGCGATTGCGGACGTGCTGGATGATGCTATTGTTGGCAAAACGCGCGGCCGTTTGGACCCCGGCCCCCACGGAGACCTCCGTGTGGTCCGCGGAAGCGAAGGACAGGGCCTTCTCGGTCAGGGCGCGTGCTCTCTCTTCGTTCACGATGCTCCCCGCATTCCGGATGGCGTTTCCGCTAGCTGCTCTTTCTCATGACGCCGGCTGCCGCTCCCACCTGCACATTGCGCACTCGAACCGTCGCGGCGCCGTGGGTCATCTGGGAGATCTGCATGGGGTCGCCCTTGCCGCAGTTGAGGACGCCGCCCATGTGCCAGAACCGCTCGTCGGCGATGGCGTCGATTGAGTTCCAGAAGTCCGTGGTCATGGACTGATAGGTAACGTTCTTGAGCATGCGAACTCGCTTGCCGTCTCGGATCTCCCAGAACGCATCTCCGCCGAACTGGAAGTTGCACCGCATCTGGTCTATGGAGAAGCTGCCGCGCCCCTCGATGTAGATGCCTCGCTTCGTGTCCGCGATGATCTCATCGGGGCTGCATGGGACCTTCCCTGGCATGAGCGAGAGGTTGGGAATGCGAA
This sequence comes from Armatimonadetes bacterium UBA1398, assembly GCA_002305165.1. Lineage (GTDB taxonomy): Bacteria > Armatimonadota > Zipacnadia > UBA1398 > UBA1398 > UBA1398. The sequence continues at coordinate 5,642 of DBQI01000003.1, read as the reverse complement.
CGATGGGGATGCTACCCCAGTGATCCGCACGGCAACTGCCCGTTGACCGCTCGAGCCCGACTTCTCCGGCCACCTCGCGGCTCGTGCCGTAGCCTACGAACAGCCCATCCTCGACGATGTTCCAGGCCTGGCCAGCGACGCCTTCGTCGTCGAAGCCGTGGGTCGCGAGCCCATGTTCCAGAGTGTTGTCAGCGCGGAATGTCACCAGGTCACTGCCATACTTCAGGTTACGCAAGAGCGAGGGGACCGCAAAACTGCGGCCGGCCAAGCTCTCCTCCATGCCCAACGCCCGGTCGAGTTCCGTTGCATGCCCGACAGACTCGTGAATGGTCAACGAGAGGTGCACTGGGTCAAGCACCAGATCGGTCACGCAAGGCTCGCACTCGGGGGCCCGCAGGTGCTCGACCGCCTCCTCCGCCACTCGTTCGGTGTTGGCGAGCAGATCCTCGCGGTCGATGTTCTCGTAGCCCATCGTAAGCGGCGGCGGCTCGTAACTCCGCGATCGGGCATCCCCATCACCCACGGCCGTGGCGCTGTAGGTGGCGTTGGTAGTCACCACCTCGGACTCGAGGTCGGAGCCCTCGGAACTGAGGAACATCCTGTCGGCCTTGCGGAGGGTCATAAAGCCGTGCGCCTTGCGCACCCCGCGATTCGCCAGGAGCCGTTCGTTGATCTCAAGGAGCAGGCCCACCTTCTCCTCGATGGGCACCGCGAAGGGGTCGATCTGGTACGGTGTGCGGAAGGCTCGTGTCGCCGGTGGTTCGGGCACCAGCGAGACCGGCTTCTGACCGACGATAGCTGAGGCCCTGGCGATGGCGACAGCGTCAGCGGCACACGCCTGCACGCCCTCGGGGCTCAGATCACAGGTCCCGGAGAACCCCCAGGCGCCGTTGGCGATGGCTCTGACGCCGATCCCCACATCCTCGGTGTCTGATAGCGAGGAAACTCGTCGGTCCTCTGTGCCGATGTTCTGGCTACGGTACCGAACGAGTCGCACGTCGGCGTAGTCCGCGCCTCTGCTTAGCGCCGTGTCCAATGCAAGCCGAGCAAGATCCTTCATCAAGGACCCCCTAACCGCACTGCGGTCTGTGATGCGAGTGACAGTGGTGCAGGGCCAGCACTGGGCCCACGTGGCGCTTCGCCCGTCAGCAGCTATCGGGATCGATCTGTTCGAAGTAGATGGCCGTATCCGTGCCGTGCTGGCGGTAAGCGTGCGTCGTGGAATCCGGGTACCGCCTCGCGATCTCCCGGATCACCGCTACCGCGTCCGCACACTGTGTGCTGGTGCGTTCCTCCTCGCTGGTCTCAGCCCCAAGAAGACGCTTGTAGTGGCCACAGTCCTCATGGAAGACCAGGACGAAGCGGTCGATCTTGTACGTCTGAACCAGGAAATCGACCTCGCGCCAGAGGCAGTCACCGTCGCCCGCACCTACAGCGCGTCCGGCGAGCGGGGCGGCCCCACCAGGAACCGCCACCCAGTGCGCGCCTTCCAAGCGCAGATTCGACTCAAAGAACTCGTCGAGATAGCGCGCATAGCGTCCATCGGAGCAGAAGATGGCGAGCGTCCGCGAAGCCTCCTCGCGCCGCTCGCGCTGCCATGTCGAGACTCGAACCATGCTGTACCCTCCTACGGTCAGTCTATCCACGCCTTAGGATCACACCGTGGCGCTCTCCATTGTACTCGCCATCGGCGACCACAAGGCGACCATTCACATAGACACGCCGGATGCCCCGTGGTCGCGCATTGGCCGTATACGGGAGGGACACATCCCGGGTGTTGGCGAGATCCAGGACAACGATGTCGGCGGCCATGCCGGGGGCGATGCGGCCTCGGTTCGCCAGCCCCATGCGCTCAGCGGGCATCGCGCTCATACGCCGAATAGCCTCGGGGTATGGAAGCACTCGTAGGTTCTGTATCCGCTCCTGTACCTCGCTGGCGACTTCAGGCTCTTGCAGGGGATCCTCGGTGTCCGGAGGCGGCGGCGAGGCCTCCGGGGCGTTCCCCTCGCTCCCTTGTTCGCGCTCTGTGCGCCCGCGTCCAGGCCTGTAGGCCCCCTGGCCGGTGTCTCGGTTCCCTGTCTCCTCAGGAGTCTCAGGCTGCTCTGGCGCCACCACTGCCTGACGGCGCTCAGCTTCGAGTTCGCCCGCGAAGGTACCTAAGAGGCGTGCGGTGTTCGAGAAGCTCCAGGGAACCAGGCCCTGAGGAGCGATGTTCGCGGGTCCTCCGGCATCGCTCGCGACCATCATGAACGGACGAGCAAGCGCTTGCGAAATGGCCTCCAGGCTCATCTCGTTCATGTAGATCCCCATGGGAGGCAGGGGCGTCCCCCTCACCGGCACCTCAGACGAGAGGGCCAGGTCCACTATCTGGTCCAATAGGTTCCGAGGTCTGTCCCACGTCGTGAGGCTCTGGACCACCCCGATGAGGCTGAAGTCGCCATAGCCCTCGTACGCCGCAGCCCGGGGAAAGAAGAGCGTGGGATCGACTAGCGCCACGCGCTCGCCGACATAGGCGAGAAGGTCCGCGTCGTAGCGAGCGGCCTCTAAAGCCTCGCGATCCCCACTCACCCAGTATTCTGGAGGCAGGTAGGCCATGGGGACGGTCATGCCTGCCCCCGGGTGCACGTAGAGGTCCGCAGCCACGTCGATGCCCGCGTCACGAGCCTCTTCGACGAGGTCATAGGCGGCCGCCGCGTTGGGCCAGTTAGGCTCGAAGCGGCTCCGCATGTGGCTGATCTGCACTTGAGCGCCGCTCATCCGTCCAAGGGTGATCGCCTCGGTCGTGGCGTCGATAAGCCCTGCGGTCTCGGACGCCCGGTGAACCGCCAACAGGCCCCCTTCGACGGCGCCCACCAGACGTACGAGGGCGATCAGTTCGTCGGTCTCCGCCTCCGCGGCCGCCCCATGTGATCGGTTGAGCGATAGGCCGTAAGCTCCCTCGCGCAGAGCCTCGTCCAGTCGTGCCTGCACTTGACGCAGGTCGGTGGCGCCCTCCCGCAGGGTCGCGTGCCCGGCCAGAGTGGCGTAGTTGAAGGGCATGCCCTCCGACTCTAGCGCGGCGAGGTGAGCGCCAATGGCTCCGGCGGAGTACCCGCAGTTCCCAGCGAGGACGGTCGTGATGCCCTGCTCGAGCATCATGCGGCTATGCAGCTCAGGATAGGGACCCTCATGGGGGGGCAGCGGCACGTCCATGGGCGCGGGCCAGCACGCGACATCCATGTGGGTGTGGATATCCACAAAGCCAGGGCAGATAGTGAGCCCCGTACAGTCAACCTCCTCCACCCCCGTCATCGCAACGCCGATAGCAGCCACTTCCCCTCGCCTGATACCTACGTCGGCGAGGACGGGCGCGGCGCCGGTCCCATCGATGAGGGTCCCTCCGCGGAGTACGACGTCACACTCGATGGGTTCCTGTGCGTATCCGTAGCGCCGGCCAACGGCAGCGACACCTGCGGCGCCTGCCGCGGCTACCCTGAAGAACCCGCGCCTGTCCATGGATCGCTTCACGTCGTGGCTCCTGTTCAGTCCGTGTATGCACACCCATTTCGGCAGGTGGGCGCGCGGGCCTGCCTGAAACCACAACCCCTGGAGGTGCCCTGTGGCGACACCCGCGGCCCCGCGAGGCTTCGAGACCCTCAGATGGGATGACGGTCTCTACATCATCGATCAGACGCTTCTCCCGAACGAGTACCGCATCATCGAACTCACCGACCTGGAGAGCATCGCTGAGGCCATCGTGAGCCTGCGTGTGCGTGGCGCCCCAGCGATCGGATGCGCGGCGGCCTACGGCCTGTGCGTCTGCGCCGGTCAGGTGCGAGTGGGTGGGGTGCAGGAGCTTAGGGCGGAGATCGAGCGCGCGGCACGAATCCTCGCCTCGACGCGTCCGACAGCCGTGAACCTGTTCTGGGCGCTAAACCGCATGCAGGCCGTGGCCGAGGCGAACTACGAGTCCCCTGACGCTCTACGCGAGGCTCTCCTGGCCGAGGCGCATCGCATCCGCGATGACGATGACGCCGCATGCCGTCGTATGGGCAGCCTGGGGGCGGAACTCGTGCCCGATGGCGCTGGCATCATCACTCACTGCAACGCGGGCGGCCTGGCAACCTCGGGCTACGGCACCGCTCTCGGGGTCATCCGCGCCGCCCATGAATCGGGGAAGCGGGTCCACGTGTACGTAGATGAGACCCGACCGCTACTTCAGGGAGCGAGGCTGACCGCCTGGGAGATGAAGACCCTTGGCATTCCGGCCATCCTATCCTGTGATGTGGCCGCGTCGACGCACCTTGCGTCTGGCCGAGTGCAACTCGCCATCACGGGCGCCGACCGGATCGCCGCGAACGGCGACGTAGCCAACAAGATCGGGACTCTTGGGCTCGCTGTACTCTGCAGGCACTATGGCGTGCCCTTCTACGTGGCCGCGCCTCTGAGCACATTCGACAGCACCCTGGCCTCGGGCGACGCCATCCCCATCGAGGAGCGCTCGGCCGATGAGGTCAGCTCCCTGTACGGTACGTCTATCGCGCCCACCGTAGACGGCAGCTTCACCATTGCCAACCCCGCCTTCGACGTGACCCCTGCGCAACTCGTCTCCGCGCTCATCACCGAGCGCGGTATCCTGCGGCCGCCTTACCACGAAGCGATCCGCGCCGTGCTGTCTGAGTAGGGCAAAAGGGCCGCTCGTGTAGAGAGGAAGATAGCTGTGGATATGACGGCAGAGATAGGCATCTTCGGAGGGACTGGCCTCTATGACTTCGCCTCAGGCCTCGAGGAGGTCACGGTAGAGACCCCCTATGGGCCTCCGTCCGACGTTCTGGCCGTGGGCGAAGTAGCGGGTCGCCGTGTCGCCTTCCTACCCCGTCACGGTAGATCCCACGCAATCCCGCCCCACATGATCAACTACCGAGCGAACATCTGGGCGATGAAGGAACTTGGGGTTACTCGCATCATCGGGCCGACGGCGGCGGGTAGCCTGCAGCCGCACATCCGCCCCGGCGACTTCGTGGTCAGCGACCAGTTCGTCGACCGCACCAGTGGCCGCAAAGACACCTTCTACGACGGTCCGATTACCACCCATGTCAGCAGCGCAGAGCCCTACTGCCCTGAACTGCGTCCCCATGCGATCGAGGCTGGACGGCACGTTGGCGTGACGGTGCACGATCACGGGACCGTTGTCGTGATCCAGGGGCCGCGGTTCTCCACCATCGCCGAGAGCAAGTGGTTCACGAGCATGGGCTGGGAAGTCATCAATATGACCCAGTATCCGGAGTGCTTCCTGGCCAAGGAGCTCGGGATCTGCTACGTGAATGTCGCGCTCATCACCGATTACGACGCGGGCCTAGTGTCGGGCGGTGAGGCAGTCACTCATGCCGACGTGCTCACTATCATGCAGCAGAATTCAGACAACGTACGGAAGCTGATTCTCGAGTTCATAAAGCGCATCCCGCAGGAGAGAGGTTGCGACTGCGCCCACGTGCTGGCACGGTCCAGAGGCTAGCCCAAGCCGCCGATCGCCCCGGTACTCGAGGTGTCACAGGAGCCCCCAGGCATACCATCGCCTCCGAGGGAGCCGATCTAGGGCGCCCTGTTCATGAGAATGATCAGAGGCTGTTGCATGGGAGTGGGTAGTTCGCCTCGTATCAAGG
>DBQI01000033.1 GCA_002305165.1 Armatimonadetes bacterium UBA1398 | reverse complement strand
TCAACGAAAATGAAAAGACCCTTGAATCCCGCGTCCGGAGCCTTGACAGAGCGCCCCCTCACCGGTAACCTCTTACTTTCGCGAGTAGCTGAACATGACCGAACCGACCAAGGTGTGAGCAAGATGGCCGAGAGGGCGGTCTTCCGTAGCGGAGGACACCAGTTTCATGTCAAAGTGGGCGATATCTTGGAGATCCCGCGCCTTGACGGCGAAAAGGGTACCGAGATCGCCTTCCAGGAGGTTCTCCTCTACAAGGTGCCGGGTAACGTCCGCGTAGGCTCGCCCTTCGTCGAGGGAGTGACGGTCTTCGCCCAGATCCTGGATCAGACCAAGGGCCCGAAGATCCGAGGCTTCAAGTACAAGCCGAAGAAGCACTACAAGCGGAGTTTCGGTCACCGTCAGGCGATCACCCGCGTCAGCATCACCGGTATTGAGCCGGGTGGCGGCGGCCGAGTTTCGGCCCGGCCTGCCGCGGAGAAGCCCGAAGATACGGCCGAGCCGGCGTCTGAGTAGCACGTCTCACCGCAAGAAGGATGATGCGCAATGGCCCACAAGAAGGGCATGGGAAGCACCCGGAACGGGCGGGATAGCAACCCGCAGTTCCTCGGAGTCAAGGTTCACGACCAGCAGGTCGTTACCGCGGGTTCGATCCTGGTCCGCCAGCGTGGCACGCCCATCAACCCCGGCGAAAACGTAGGGCGCGGCAAGGACGACACCCTCTTCGCCCTTGTCCCGGGCAAGGTGCGCTACCTGACCTCGGGCAAGAAGAAGAGCGTATGCGTTCTCCCCGTCGATGCGGACGGGTAGCTAGCGGCCGAGTCAGCGAACACCGAAGACCTGAGGAGCTCCCCCGCCCAGCGAGGGAGCTTTTCGCTTTCCAACACGGGACGGAAGGGGCGACGATGAGCGAGTTCGTGGACGAGGCGCTCCTTTATGTGAAGGCCGGCGACGGCGGAGACGGCGTCGTCTCCTTGCACCGCGAGAAGTACCGTCCCAAGGGCGGACCCGATGGAGGCGACGGGGGGCGCGGCGGCGACGTCGTCTTCGTTGCTACCGCTGGCATGTCCAGCCTCATCGACTTCCAGTATGAGTCCAGCTTCCGCGCCGATAGCGGCGAGTCCGGAGGCAACAACTACAGGACCGGCCGATCAGCCAAGGACCGCCGAGTCCGCGTTCCCGTCGGTTGCGCGGTCTACGATGCCCAGACCGGCGACCTATTCGGCGAGCTGCTGGTTCCTGGCCAGGAACTTATCGTCGCCGTCGGCGGCGGGGGGGGGCGAGGCAATGCAGCCTTCGCGACCTCGACGCGCCAGACGCCTCGGTTCTGCGAGCGAGGCGACCCGGGTGAGGAGTTCCGCCTGCGCGTGGAGCTCAAGCTCCTCGCCGACATCGGGCTCGTCGGGCTTCCCAACGCGGGGAAGTCCAGCCTCCTGCGCATGCTCTCCGCGGCGAGGCCGAAAGTCGCGGCATACCCCTTCACCACTCTTCAGCCACACCTCGGGGTCTACCGGGCGGGGGATGAGGAGTCCTATGTCGTGGCGGACATCCCCGGGCTCATCGAGGGCGCTCACCAGGGCGTGGGCCTGGGGGACGGCTTCCTCCGACACCTGGAACGCACCCGGGCCCTCATCCACCTGGTCGATGTGTCCCTCGTCGAGCGGGGTGATCCCGTTGAGGACTACCAGATCATCCGGCGGGAGCTCGATGCATATGGTCGCGGGTTGGCGGATCTGCCGACGGTAGTGGGGCTGAACAAGATGGACATCTGCGACGATGACGTCGCGGCCCTCATCGAGGACGAGCTGCGCCAGATCGGCTGCCAGTACGAGATCGTCCGCCTCTCGGCCGGCACAGGCCAGGGCGTAGACGCCCTCGTCGGGGCGACGGTGAAGCACATCAGGCGGATCCGCAGGGAGGAGGAGGCCGTGGCGGTCGAGCAGCCTAAGCGTCTCCACCGACCCGCGCCGCCTCCGCGGCCCCTGCGTGTCGAGGGCCCCTTCGAGCTACCGGAGGAGGAGGGCGGCGGCCTGCTGTTCACGGTCGCCGGTGACGAGATCGAGAAGCTGGTCCGCCGAGTGCATCTGAACAACAACGAGGCTGTTCTGTACCTTCATAGGCAACTCGTTGACCTCGGCGTCCTGGATCGCCTCGAGGCCCGGGGAGCGCGTGAGGGCGATACGGTGCGGATCGGGGACTCGGAGCTCGAGTACATCGACTCGGCCTACGTGCTCGATGACTGAGCCAGAAGCTCCTACAGCGAGCGGCCGTATAGGTAGGCGACGGTGGCGCGCGAGATGTGGCCCGCAGTCGTGCGCGGAAGGCGCGGGACACGAGCGATTGCCTTGGGAAGCTCGTACTCGGCCAGATGCTCCCCACACTGGGCAAGGATCCATTCGTCGCTGGGCGCGGAGCTCTCATCCACCACTAGCACGGCCTTGGGCGCCTCCCCCACGTCCGCGTCCCTGACCCCGATCACGCAGGCGTCCAGTATGCCCTCCAAACCCTCCAGCACGGTCTCAACATGGCCTGGGTAGACGTTGAGCCCGTCTACGACGATGAGATCGCGCTTGCGTCCGACGAAATGGAGGAACTGGTCAGAATCCTCCCAGGCGAGGTCTCCCGTATGCAGCCAGCCCTCGTTCAGAACCGCGAGGGTATCCTCGGGTCTGTTGAGGTAGCCTGCCATCACGTTCGGTCCCCGGATGATGATCTCGCCCACGTCGCCCACAGGGGCCAGGTTCATGTGATCGTCGGCGATGCGGACCGTCTGGTTCGGTAGCGGGCGTCCGACCGTCGCTACGCGCCGGTCCCCGCCGAAGGGATTGCAGGTCGTGAGAGCCGCCGCCTCAGTGACGCCGTATCCTTCGATGACGCGCGCGTGGTAACGCTCCTCGAAGCAGGCGTGGACCTCCGCCGATACCGTGTCGCCGCTGCACATTGCGAACCGCAGGCGGCCGCCGCTATCGACGTGGGGGAGCGTCGCGAGCCTGGAGATCACCGTGTTCGGGGCGACGAGGAAGGTCGGCTTGTGAACCTCGAGAGCCCGCGCTACACACTCGGAGGCGGCGGCGGGACAGATGATGACGCGGGCTCCCGCAGCCAGAGGAAGAAGGCACCCGAGCAACGCGCCGTAGGGGTGCCATACGGGCATGGCGGTCGCGAACACATCCTCCTCGCCCATCGGCGCCAAGTCCAGCATCGCCTCAACGGTGGAGACCAGGTTCCCGTGAGTGAGGAGCGCGCCGCAGGGGAAGCCCGTGACGCTCGCCGTGTAGAAGCACACGACGCGGTCACGCAGCCGGCCATCGCCAAGGGACTCATCGGGCTCCGGCCCGGCAGCCTCCAAAGCGTCCAGCACGACCGGCGCCTCTGGCAGCGAGCAGAGCGATGAGAGCCGCGAGGCGCGCCCCTCCCAGGAGTCTTGGCAGAGGATCGCGGTGCAGTCGCAATCTCGCAGGAGACGGACGAGCTGGCTGTCTGGCAGTCGCTCGTTGATGGGCACAAGGGTTCGGCCAGTCGCCATGGCGGCGAGGTAGGTGGCCACGAACTCCGCGGATGGGTCGCAGAGAGCCCCTACACATCCGTCCTCGCGTATGGAGCGCAGGTGACCCGCATAAGTGGCAACAAGACGCAGCAGACGTCCGTAGGAGGTTGTCCCGCGAGCATCGACGACGGCGGGACGTTCGGGGAGTGTCTCAGCAACGCTGACGATGGCATCGGTCAGCAACATGCCACGCGCCCCCTGGGCCGCCAGATGCACCCCTATTCGCCCTGCACGCCCCCAGCCTCCTCCCCTTGCTCGATGAGACGCAAAGAAGGGCCGGACGTGTCACGCCCAGCCCTTCTTCGTGGATCCGAGGAAACAGCTTGCTACCGAGTGAGCCGCAGCTCTCCAGGCATACTGCCGCTGGAGAGGATGAGGACGCGCCCATCGTTCTCGAATCGGTAGGTGGCGTTATCAGCGTTCTCCATGCCGCCAAAGCTGACTTCCATCCGCAGGGTGCCGGGCGAAACGACTCTCCAGCGGAAGTCCATCGGCTGGGGCATCTGACCCACGTTCATCGTGCCCGACCCGCCGCGCCTGAAGTTGACGCTGATGCTCATTCCCTGCACAGAGGCCGACCAGGCGCCAACGAGCTTGTCCTCCTCGCTCTTCGCGTCCGAGGGTTCCTCAGCAGGCGCCTCCTCGGCAGCCTGTTCCGGCGCTGCGGTCGGCCCGCTCCTCGAGGGTGTCGAAGGCTTCGCGTCCGCGCGGCCCTGACCGAGTTCGAGGACGAACTGATGGCCATTCCTCTGGAGGACGGCGCCCTTGTTGGTGACCATGCTCACGGAGTAGCCGAAAGCCTGTTGGCCGGTGGACACCCACAGGGTTCGCCCCGTGTCCTTGTGAACGATGAGTGCGGCCAGGTCGCCACTGGGCCCAGCGAGTCCCGCGATGTACACCGACACCTCACCTTCGCCCTGGACCATGTCCGCCACGGGGTCGCCCATCGGACCCATGACGGGATCCGGCCCCATTGGCCCGCCCCCGGGCCCCTGCGGACCGGCGGATTGGCCACCGCCACTCATCGGACCGGCCCCTGCGTCGCTCGCAGCCTGCATCGCGCCGACGGCCGCAATGAAGCCTACGGGATCCTCTTGGAAGACCCTGGGGTCGGCGATCTCCCCCGTGGTGGTAAGCCCCCGTTGCGGCGCGAGCACGGCGGTAAGGTCCACCTCGGGCCGGCCCGACAGCAGGATCTGCTCTCCCTTGGCCTCCAGGCTCGACCCGGAGCCACCCACCTGGCGCGCGATCATGAAGCCGCAGGCAACAACGACGACGACCATGAAGCTGCCCAGTATCGCTATGTCGCGCTTGTTGATCTTTCGCATCTGCTACCGTCCTACGCTCTGGCTACAGTGGTCTGCCGAAGATAAGAGACGTGCGGCCCCGCCCGCGGTTACAGTATTTCGTGGACCGTGCCCGAGATTGCCCACCTGACCATCCCGCAGTATGATTCTACTACACATCGCGAATACCCGGCAGTTCCAGAAGGAGCCGATCCTCGTGAAATGCGCGCGCTGTTATGCTCCCCGAGACATCCGCATCGTTGAAAGCCCCGATCCGGAGCCGCTGGACCATGAGTTCCTCCTCGCCGTCGCCGCGGTCTCGATCTGCCCCTCGGATCACCACATCTACCGCGAGGGGCACTCTTCGGGCGTGTACCCGGACCATGAGATGATTCTGGGACACGAGTTCTCCGGGACCGTCGTCAGAGCGGCGAAGAACGGCAGCGGGCCGCGAGAAGGCACCCGAGTCGCCGTCGAGCCGGCGTGGCACTGCGGCCACTGTGACCTCTGCAAGCGCGGTCTGGTGAACATCTGCCGCAATGTGATCTTCCCGAGCTACCCGAATCGGGACGGGGCCCTCGCCGAGTACATAGCCTGCCCGAGCTTCTCCGCCACAGTGCTCCCTGACGATGTTAGCTTCGCCGCCGGGGCTCTCGCCGAGCCCCTGGGCGTGGCGATCCACGCCGTGAGGCATGCCCGGCCGGGCTTCGGCGACGTGGTAGCGGTGCTGGGAGTCGGCGTCATCGGCACGGCCATCGTGGAGCTATGCCGGAACGCGGGTGTCCGCAGGATCCTCGTAGTGGACCCGGACGAGAGCCGTCACGCCATCCCTCTGGCGCTGGGAGCGCACAAGGCGTACACCCGGGTTGAGGAGCTCGTCGAGGAGTTCGGCGGGACAGAACTCGGCCCGAGTCTCGTGTTCGATGTCACGAACGCCCAGGAGAGCTTCGGTGAGGCGGTGGAGGCTTGTGAACCGGGGGGAAAGGTCATCGTTATCACGATTCCGCCCCATGACCACGCTGAGCTGAAGGCGAGCACCGCCAGACGCAAGGAGCTCGACATCCAGTTCTCGCGCCGCTCTCGCCATACCCTCGAGGAGGCTGTCCGGCTCATCGCCGAGGGCCGGGTCCATCCCGAGAGCTGGCCGCAGAAGGAGTTCACCCTTGATGAGGCGGCTGCCGCTCTCGAGTGCTCCATCGCCCCGCCGCCTGGAGTGCTCCGCACGATCGTGAGGGTGGGGGCGTAGCTAGGGCCCCAGGGTCAGGATCACACGGTCAATCGCCTCGAAACTGAGGGGGAGATGGGCTACTTCGAGGCGTTCCAGGCTATCGCCGTCCAGAAGCACATCGATCCCGTTCTCCGGGTCGGGCCGCCCATAGAGGACAACGGATGGCTGGCCCTCCTTGAGCATCGCCAGCGCTTTGGCCATGCCTGGCGCATAGGCGGTCGGTGGCATGCCGCGCGCGAGTGCGCGCCAGTGCTCCGTGAGCGCCGGCTCGTCCTGTCCGGATAGCAGCAGCCGCGGCAATAGGGCGAACCCGATGGGCTCCGCCCCGCGGAGTTCCACAATGAGCGCCGGCAGTGGCACCTCCGTGGGCTCCGTCTCAGGCTGGCCAGCCAAGTCGAGCAGGAGGGCCAGGAGTGAGTCAGGTCCCTCCCAGAGCTCCAACCGAGCCACCGCATGCACTCGGCCCTCTGCATCGTCCCACTCGGCGACGATGGGCGCCTCGAGGGCTGCCTCCAAAACGACCTCCAGGCGGCCCGGATCCCAGTCGGCAACACGCGAGCAGCCGTCGGTGGGCAGGAGGGGCAGCGCCTCGCGCAGGTTGTCCAGGGCGTCCTGCCGCGCCTCACGCGCGGCCTGGATCGCGGGTGGCGCTTCGACTCGCGTCGACACGCCTTCCGCCTCGATGACGCCGGCGCCGAGGTCGACGACAGCCCTGTGGGTGAGCCGCAGAAGGTAGGGTGAGATCTGCACGGCCACCTGCGGCGGCTGGCCCAGACCTCCGTGGGCCAACGCGAAGAGAGCCGCCAGCGCCATGCCAGCGACTCTCAAGTTCGAAGTCATGCGGAGGCCTCTCGAGGCTAGTGCAGATGCACCCACATATACGCGAGCACGAGGTGACCCACGATCCACCCAATGCCGGTGTAGCGGGTGATCCTGGACAGGAACTCATCCTGGCGCGTGCCCTTGAAGGTACTGCCACGGGCTCCGCCAATGCTGCCGGAGAGCCCCTCGCTCTTCGTCTGCTGCATCGCCACGCAGCCAATGATGATGAGGGACATGAAGATACAAAGGCCCAGCATAAAGCGCGTCGCCAAGTGCATGAACGCTTGCTCCTCAGATGGTCAGGTCATGCCACATTATAGAGACGCGCGCGTGGAGCCGCAAGGCCAGCAACGGCGAGCCGAGGCCTACGCGCTGCGGCGCCTGCACATATGTCGGCCGGATACGGGCTTCCGGCAGGGAGAAGCTCGCGTGCGGCCCCCACCCTGGACACCCCAGGTGCGGGCTGTCAAGATATGCCGACAGCGGTCCGGGCGGCTCGCCCGCGCACGGAGAGGACGAATGGTCGTGTCATCGGAGAGCGAACGTTTCATCGCGGATATCAACACCGACTTCCCCGAATGGTACCAGGATGTCGTGCGGAAGGCGGATCTGGCCGAGTCCTCGCCCGTTGCCGGCTGCATGACCATCAAACCCTACGGGTACGCGCTCTGGGAGAACATGGTCCGCATCCTGGACGACGCGTTCAAGGAGTCGGGGCACCAGAACCTCTATTTCCCCGCGCTGATCCCTGAGAGCTACCTCCAGCGCGAGGCGGAGCATGTCGAGGGGTTCGCTCCCGAGTGCGCCTACGTCACCCATGGTGGAGGCAAGGAGCTGGAGGAGCGGCTCGTATTCCGCCCCACCTCCGAGACCATCATCTGGCAGACCTACGCTCGGTGGATCGAATCCTACCGCGACCTGCCGCTCCTCTACAACCAATGGGCGAATGTGATGCGCTGGGAGATGCGCCCAAGGCTCTTTCTGCGCACAAGAGAGTTCCTGTGGCAGGAGGGACACACTGCCCATGCAACTCAGGAGGACGCAATCAGGGAAACACTTCAGATGGTCGGGATATACCGGACCTTCGTTGAGGAATCCCTGGCGTTGCCGGTGTACATGGGCGAGAAGTCAGCCGCCGAGCGGTTCGCGGGCGCCGTGAACACCTACGCCATCGAGGCGATGATGAAGGATCGGAAGGCGATCCAAGCCGGCACCAGTCACTTCCTGGGCCAGAACTTCGCCAAAGCCTTCGATGTGACGTTCCAGAACGAGAGGGGCGAGCGGGAGTACGTCTGGGGCACCAGTTGGGGCGTCTCGACCCGGCTTGTCGGCACGGTTGTGATGGGCCACGGCGACGAGAAGGGCCTGAGCCTACCACCTCGCGTGGCCCCCATCCAGGTCGTCATCGTGCCGATCTACCGCGAGGACTCCAAGGACCGTGTCATGTCCGCCGCCGCTCAGATTGCGGCGGATTGCAGGCGCGACGGGATACGGGTCAAGGTGGATGAGCGGGATCAGCTCAAGCCGGGCTTCAAGTTCAACGACTGGGAGATGCGTGGCGTGCCGCTGCGCATGGAGCTCGGGCCCAAGGACTTGGACAAGGATCAGTGCGTGGTGGCGGAGCGGGTCACGGGCCAGAAGGAACCGATGCCACTCAGTGGGCTCGTCGACGCCTTGGCCCGAAAACTTGGGGAGACTCAGCGGGCGATGTACGCGGCGGCCGAGGTCTTCCGAGCGGCCAACACCTACGATGTGGACGACTACGGCGACCTGACGACCCTCATGGACCAGGGCGCCTTTGTGCGGGCCCACTGGTGCGAGGGCCCCGAGTGTGAGGCGAAGATCAAGGCTGACACGACGGCCACCATACGGTGCATCCCAGAGGAGCTACGGGGCCCAGGCAAGTGCGTCGTCTGCGGAGCAGACTCCCCTGGCCGGGTAATAGTGGCCAAGGCTTACTAGCGCCGACGGCAGCGGCGGTCAGGCCCACCCTCACTTCGGGTATGTCTGGCCGCCGATCTGCATGTACGAGGCCTGATGATCGACGGAGTCCTTGATGATCTTCACGGGGCCGACGCGGTAGGCCAGCCAGATCTCCCACACGACGGAGATGCCCTCGCCAGCGATGGAGAGATGGAACTTCGGGCAGTTGTCGAACCGGCCCGCGGGCAGAATCAGGTCATCCACGTCCACCAACTCGCTCACCAGGCTCACCGGGACGCGAACGGGCTCAGCCTCGCCGCCATCGCCCCAGGCTACCAGGGCGGCTGAGCGGTCGAACCGGCAGCCGGGGCTCATCACGGCCGGCGCGATGGGGGTTGGCGGATCCAGCCACCCCTGTTCCATGCCGTGGAGCAGCACCGCCGCATCGGTGAAGGAAACGTCCACGAAGGTGTCGTTGACGGACGATCCGGGTGGGGTGAAGCTCATGCGGTGGGCACCCGAGCCGCCCACGGTCACCGTGTCAGACCAGCGCCACTCAACGGACCCGCGTATGGAGGTGTACTGGATCAGGTCCTGGCGCCCCACTCGGAAGTACTCGGAGGCCCGGACCTCGGGCGGGTCTACAGGGGCTGTCAGTCCCGTCGTGATAGCGCCCTTCCTGACCTCCACCTCACCTGCGGCCGCCGTGAATGCCCCCGTGCTATCCGTTGCTCGAAGCTGGTACTCGCCTGGCGGAACCTTGTCGAAGGAGTAGAACCCCCGAGAGTCCGCTACCGAGGGAGCCTGGCTTCCAAGGGTGACACCGGCCGCCGATGCCTCAACATAGAGTGTTGGATCCAGCGGGTATGCCGCGAACGTCAGGGGGCGCTGTCCCGCCTCGTTCGGCTGCCGCGGGACGAAGACCCAGCCATCGACGATTCCCGTGCTCCGCTTGCCCACATCGTCGAAGAAGGGGCTCCAGGCGCCCGATCCGCCCTCGCCGATCACAGCGCAGCCGACGAGAGTGAGAGACGCCAGGGCGCAGGCTATGAGAGGGGCACGATTCACGGGAAACCGACCTCCTGGAGGGCTCTGGGGCGCAGTGTGACCTCGACGGCGGGGGAGGTGTCGACGAGGATGCTGACCGCGCCCGAGCCATCGGCGACGACGCGCCGCGTTGTGACTGCGCCGCCGGGGACGGTCACGATCAGGTAGAACTCCTCGTTCGGCAGGATGGGCAGCTCGCCCGAGCGGAGGAGCATCGCGTACCGCACCGGGGTGCCGCCTTCGATCCAGGCCCCGCGCCCCACCACGTACCCATGGGCGGCGTCAGGCGGACCGATCGTGAGCGACAGGCCCCTCGGCCCGTACTCATGCACAGCCACGAGAGCCTCGGGATTGACGACTTGGAGGGGCAGGTCGCGAGCCGCCAACAGCCCGCCACCAGCGACCTGGCTCAGCACCTCGGTCTCCGGCACGTCCTGTCCCGTGTGCACGAGGCAATCCGTAAGCACGGCGCCAACCGCATTGCGCAGCACCAGATGCACGGGCTCGGCGCCAGGAGCGTAGTTGGCGACGACCGCCATGCCCTGGCCCGAGCGCGCATCCAGCGGTCCGCCCACAATGGGGCCGGGCGTCGCCTTCTCGATGCGGGCGCCACGGCTTAGAAGATCGCCCCAGAACATGCGTCCGGTGGGGTCATCAGGCCGCCAGTCATCCAGGCATGGGGTGGTCGAGAAGACCACCGCGCCAGAGCCCAGGTCGTTCACCATGATGCCGGCGTACATGAGCTGATTGTTGCGGTTGCGGTCGCGTCGGGAGCGGAAGACGAGAGTCGGCTTGGCCCCGGCCGTCACCCGGGCATCCCCCACCAGCCCACGGAAGGGCATGCCGGTGGTGCTCATGCCCTCTCTCAGGGAGGGTAAGCTAGGGCTCTCCATGTACACCTGACCGTCGAACTCACCCGGCGCGAGCTGCCCGATCCGAAGCACCCCCAACAGCGTGATGAGCGGCTCGGTTAGGGCCTGGAAACTACCCGTCTGGAGGGAACCGATCCCCACATCGCAGTACAGGACGCCGCCGGCGCGCACCCAGTCCCACAGCATGCCCACGAGGTCCTCGCGCGCGTCGTACAACTGCGGGGCGACGACCGTGCGGTATCTAGAGAGCACGGCGGGCGTCGCCAGATGAGCCGGCAGAACATCCATACCTCCCCAACGATGGCCGTACGCATAGGTCTGGAGGGCCGCCATGGGCTCCGAGGGCCAGCCGGGCAGGTCGAGCAGGCCGTAGAGGGGCGTGCCAGACGGGGAGAGCGGCCCACCATGGATGGGCTCGTAAAGCAGCGCCGTCGTGGGGCGAGGCTCATAGCTCCACAGCCGGGTGGCGTCGACCCAGCCATCCTGCACGGCCTGCCTCATATCCTCACTGCCGGCGACGCCATGCCAGTCACTGAGGACAACGCCCCATGCGCCACGGACCCAGGCCGCGGAGAGGTAGCGCCGAAGCTGGCTCGGCGTGACTGTGGCGTTCAGATCGATGCCGAAGAAGGCACGCCGTAGCCCGCCGGCTCGCGCGACGTCGACAGCTACAGCGTTCTGGGTGAGGTCCGGGGGCTCTCCCCAACGGGGGAAGATCCCGGTAATGGCCCCGGTGTAGCCAGCCGGCACGTTCGCCAGGGCCCAGTAGGTGCTCTCTTGGCCCGCCATCAGGGGCAAGGCGGCGGGGTCATAGGCGGCGAAGGTATCGCGGAACAGGCACAAGAGATCCGTGTGCGCCCTCCACCGGAAAGCAGCAACATCCATCACAGGCCGGTTGAGCCCCAACTCGGAGCTCGCCGAGGAATCCCAAGCCGCCTGCTCGGTTGCCAGGGGCCAGTCGCGGTAGGCGCTACCCCAGGCCTCGCTCAGAGCCCGAGGCTCACCGTACTGCTCCATAAGGAACCGGCTGAAGTCAACGGAGCGGGTGCTCACGAGGTCGCTGGTCTGGCTCGGGGTGACCCATCCCAACACGTTCGGGTGAGCGGCGACGGCCCGCGTCAGACGCCAGATGGCCGTACCCAGTTCTTCGCGGAAGGCGTGGTCGTAGGGGCACATGTCCATGGGGCCTTCGCCCGGCACACCCGAGATCCGCAAGCCAACGTAGCAGCCGACGCCGGCTTGGAGGCAGGCATCGAGGAGGGCTAGGAGCTCGTCATCGTCTTCATCGCGGGTACCGAAGGAGAGGGGCACCTCGAGTATCGCCAGGTTGAACCCGGCGTCCCGGAACACGGGGACATCCTCGGGGCTTTCCAGGCCGTAGGAGCCGATCCAGCGCCCCACCACCGCGGCGTCAGGCGAATCTCCCTGGGCAGTGGCCGCCCAGGGAGTAAGGAGAGCCAACGTCGCGACGGCCGCCGCAGCGGCGAGTCGGCGGGCCGATCCCATAGCAGTCTCCCGCCTCTCAGGGGCTTCGGTAGTCCCGCCCGTCAAAGGCCGATCACGGCGCCCGGCGAGGTGGACTCCACCGGCGTCTCGCCTGCGCGTCTGGCATCCGTGGCGGATCTGGCTGCCTCGACGGCCGCCTCGAACTCATCCATGGCGAGGCCCCACGCCTCGAATGCCCGGGCGCCTGCCGCACGGTCGCTGGCGTCGAGGGCGTAGACGGTCTCCGCCATTGCCTGCTGGAGCAGGAGCAGCCCGGAGAGGATCCTCGGCCGCCACCCCACATAGGGCTCCGCAGGCCGGATGGCGTCCAGCACCTCAAAGAGCCGGTTGATCAGGGGACGGGCGTCGGTCACACGAGTGCGGAGCTCCTCGCGCGTGACTCCCAGACCGGATTCCCCCTTGCTGAACAGCTCTAATGACTTCTGCACCGCATCGGCGAGCGACGGCATATGGGTCGCCAGATAGGCCTCGGACGCGCGAAACAGGCTGGCGTACTGCTCGTCCGTCAACCTCGGCATGCGCTCGAGCCCCTGGATGGCATCCCAGAAGATGCCGACGGCCTCATCCGCTCGCCGCGAGGCCACCAGGGCGTCGGCGAGGAGCAGGCTCGCGGACATGTCGAAGCTGTGGGGCATGACGGAGCGCCACTGTTCGAGCCTCCGCACGGCCTCCTCGGGACTGTCCAACCCGATGTAGCAGCGGGCCATCTCGCGCATGACCTGGGGATGGTTAGGGAGGTACAAGGAGAGAGCCTCAAGGTGCTTCAGGGCCGCCCGCCAGTCGGGCCGCGGCTGCAGGCCCATATAGCGCTTCACGAGGGCCCACCGCGCGTCCGTTGCCCGCGGGTTCGAGCGCATGAGATGCTCCTCGATCGCGGCCGTCGGGTAGACGTCCCACTTGCCGCCATCAAGGGTTTCGCTGTAGATCTGGGTGCGCTCAAGCTGGGCGATCTGGTGGCTGATAGTCTCCTGAGCGTCGGGCCCGGCGTACTCCATGGCCCTCTCCAGGTCCGCCCGAGCGGCGATCTGGTCATCGACTTTGAGCCAGTACTGCCCTCGGTCGCTGTAGAAGCGGAAGAGCACCTGGGGATCGGTGACACCTAGCGACTCGAAGGGGCGCAGCACCTCGAGGGCCTGCTCATACTGGTTGATGGAGGAGAGATCCTGCGCCTGGGCGATAAGCGCCCACCCCTCCCGAGCGGCGGCCCGTTCGGCGGGCGAGCCCGACTCTAGGCTCGGGGGCGCGCTACCCCCCTCCGGCCCAACTGCCGGGGGCTCCTCTCCCGGATCGCCGACGGGCGGATCGCCGGGCGGGCCAGCGGGTGGATCCACCGCCCCCGCGCCTGGATCGGTAGGCGGAGAGCCCGGGTCGATGACCGGAGGCGCCTCAGTGCCCGCGTCGCTCCCGACGGACTCTCCCTCTCGCATCTGCTCGACGGTCTCGATGAGGAACACGGAGGCCAACTCGTTGAGCATCCCGTCCGTGTCCGTGATGGTGTCCGAATGCATCTTGCTTGTCTGCAGGTCGACGACAGTCAGTGTGAGGGCGTCCTCGTCGTCCGCATTCCGCGTGTGGGTGCCCCAGAATGCGGCATCGTGGCGGGTCGCGGGGTCGTACGAGAGGGCCTGAAGGAACTTCAGCGCGAGCGGCGCGCTCATCCGCGAGTAGTGTAGGTCCTCGGTGGTCAGCAGCCCCGACATGAACGCCTGTCGGACCCAGATCTCCTCTGGGTCATAGTCAGTGATGGCCGCGAAGTGCTGCAGAACGACCAGGAACACCTGTTGCCGCGCGAAGGTATCCTCGGCGGTCACGCCCGCCTCCTGATCATTCGCCAGAGGGAATGCAAGGAAGCGCAACTCAGCGTTCGCGGCGGTACCGCTCGCCATCACCATGAGGGCGAGGGCAAGCCAGTAGGTCTTCATCGCCCCTGGTAACCGGTGGATGGCCATAGACGATACCTCCGTTGTGCGGCTGCATGCTGGCACGAGCTACTCCTCCTGAAGGAGTTGGAGTTGCCGACTGATGCTCTCCCTGGCCGCGGCAGCGGTGGGAGCAGTGCTCTCTGCCCACCGGTCATTGGCCGCCTGGAGCGCCCGGATCGCTCCTGCCCTGTCACCGGACTGAGCAAGGCGAGTGCCCTCGCTCTGCAATCGCCAGGCCTGATCCTCGATGCCGCCCGTAGCCGCTCCCACGCTCGATGCGCCTTGGCGTACCGTACCTCCGCTGGGGTTCACCGAGAGGCCGCTGCCGCCCTGAGGCTGAGCGACCCGCACGCTGCCCTGGGGCTGCCCCGACACCGTCCCCGTTGATCCCGGTCGGACGGAGCTCGGCCCAGGCTGGGCCGGATAGCCTGATACGGCGGGGCTCTGGTTCATCGGCTGCTGCGGGAAGACGGTCGATGTTACGTTCTGCTGAGGCTGGGAGCCGAAGGCGCCCGGCCTCATGGTGCCTCCCGGATTGCGCGACGGGCCCGAGGGCAGCAACGGCGTGACGCCCGCATTGCCCATGCCGCCGGACACGTTGCCCATCAGTGCGCCCATGTTGTCCAGCGGCGCTACGGCCGGCAGGCCGCCTCCCGCGCCGAAGCCGCTGTCAACGGTCGGCAACCCTGCGAGGGTTCCGACTGCTTGCGGCTGGCTCGGATTGATACTCGTTACCATTCCGCCCTGGGGCCCGTAGCTGACGATGGAAGGCGGCATACCCGTGGCCGGCGGGAGCTCTGCCAGAATGGGCGCCAGGGGGAGCCCGGCCCCCGCCTCGAGTCCTGCCTGCAGGCCGAGGGCGGCCCCTGAAGCCGTCATGGAGCCCTCACCAGGGAACACGGCGTCGGCCAGACCCGTCCCGAGCGCTGCGCCCGCAGATTCGGTCGTCGCGGAGAGATCGCCAAGGAAGGCGAGCGCCTGCGGGTTGCTCGGGTTCTCAGCGAGCACCTGGTAGGCGAGCTGACGCGCTCGCTCGTAGTCACCCTGGAGCTTCGCGCCCCGGGCCCTAGCCATGAGCACATCCGGGCCGTGCTCCGCCGAGGCCAACTGGGTTTCGGGCGGCGCGATCCGCGGCTTCAGGATGAACTTCCAGCCGAGGAGCCCGATGCCAACCACTACGGCGCAGCTCACCACGGCCGCGGCCACGAGAAGCCGGACCCGTTTGCGCGGATCCAGCGCCTCCTCCGTACCCTCCGCCTCTGGGACGCCAACGCCATCCGCTGACACTGCGTCGGCCTCGGAGGGGCTCGCCCCAGCAGCCGGAGCGCGGGGCACGGCCAGTGCCGCCGCGCGCTCCGGAGCGAGCCGCTTGAGCCTCAGCCGGTCGAGCTGGTTACCGGGGTCCAGGGAGAGGGCGGCCTCGTACTGCGTTACCGCCTCATCCGTTCGGCCTAGACGCTCGTAGAGGCCGGCAAGAAGGGACCGGGCGCGAGCGTTGGCCGGATCGGCGCTGACAGCATCCTCGGCCAGCACTACGGCCGCATCGGGATTGCCGCGCAGATCCGCCTGCACGGCCCGACGCACCAGTTCGTCTACATCCTCGGGAGTGGCGGCGCGAGCCGACTCCTCGGCCGCGGGCGCTGCCGGAACGGCAACCGCCTCGCCGCAGTTGGGGCAGAAGCGCACGCCCTCAGCGATATCGACGCCACACTCTCTACACAGCACTGGGTACAACCTCCTAGGGCCGGAGAGACCCCTCGGTCCCGCTCCGCTCAGCATGATCTACTGGCCGACACGCCGCTATCCTGCCCGCTGTAGCACCGACTCAGCGCTCCGCTCGTTTAGAGTACTGAACGACGGATGGGTTTCGTCCGTTTTCACGGGCTCCGTCGGGGAAGTCGCCGCGAGCAAGGATTGCCAGTGTTCACCGCGAAGTCTACCATCCAGGAAGCGCAAAGACGACCCAACAATGCGACGGCGTCCCCCATCGGGCGCCGCTCTCGCTTTCTGAAGGGGAGCGAATGGGCGACAAGCATGTAGACACCCCTTCCGACGAGCGCAGCCTGGCGACGCAGATCTGGGGCCTTCTCGGGTCCATCAAGTTCGCCGTCGGCGCACTGCTTCTCATCGCCGCCGCGTCTGTCTACGGAGCCATGACTCCGCCTGCGCAGGCGACCGAGAAGGTCTGGCACTCGCTATGGTACCGCAGCCTCCTCGGCATCATTCTGCTGAGCGCGGTGGTGTGCACGGTCGACCGGTTCGACGGTGTCCTCAAGCGGATCCGAAGCCCGCGCGTCGGCGTCGCGACGAAGGTCGTGCAGGCCCTGCGCGGCTACAAGCGCGTTCGGTTCAAAGGAACGACGGAGGGGGCGGCGGCGGCGCTCACGAGCCACTTCTCCCGCGCTCGGTACTCGGTTCTGGCGGAGAACTCGGAGGACGGCGGCGTCAGCCTGCTAGCCAGGAAGGGCATGAGCAAGCTCCTCGGCGCGCCTATTGTCCACGTCAGCCTGGTCGTGATCATCGCCGCGACCATCTGGGGCGTCAGCCCCTCCCTGGGTAGCTACCGCCAGGTGATCCAGATCCGCGAGGGCGAGTTCACTCACGAGCGCCATTCAGGGATCTGGGTGGGATGCGATGACTTCGAGATCGTCTACAGCGAGGAGACCCTCTCCGAGCCCGCCCACGCCGACATCAAGACCTACTACAAGGTGTCGGAGTACATCAGCAAGGTGACTTTCTACGAGGAAGTCGCCTTAGCGGAGGCCGAGCGAATCGTTGAGACGATCCCACAGACCGAGCCTCGCGAGGGCTCCGACTGGCCCTTCACCCTGGCGGTCGAGGCCAAACGCGACAAGGGTGGGGTGGCGCCGCACATCGGCGGATCCCTCGTCGGGCTGCGTGCCACGGACCGAGCGGCCATCAGAGTCAACCAACCTGCCCACGTCCAAGGGCACGACTTCTACCAGCAGTCCTGTGACATCCGTGCTCTGCGGGTCACGGTTACCACGGCTAAAGGCGCGCGAGAGAGCCATGACATCTCGCTTCGACTGGACCGGGAGCGGGGTGTCTCCTATCAGCCGACGCTGGTTCCTCTACTCATTGAGGAACGCGGAACCAGCGATGGGAACGACGAAACGCCCGCCATGGCTCAGATGCCCGGCCGGATGGTTGGTGTCACCGCCTTCGCTCAACGCTTCGAGAAGGGGATGCCGCTCACGGCCGGCCAGCACATGGCCCCGAGCCCAGCGGTGCGGCTCGAGGAGATCTCGATCGACGAGGCGGGACAGGTCCTTGGCCAGCAGCTGGGCTGGGTCCAGGAGGGGCAAGCCATGTCCGTAGGCGCCGGCCGGTTCGCCTTCGACGAGACGATCTACGACACGGTGCTCGAAGTCCGGCGGCAGCCGGGCGTCTGGTTGCTGATAGTGGGGTTCGCGATCTCCGGCGTGGGCTTGATACTAGCCTTCTGGGTGCCCATGCGGGAGATTCGCGCCAAGATCATCTCGCAGGCCGGCGAGGTGGAGGTTCTCGTCGGCATCCCGCGCTCCTACCGAGGCGACGACGTCAGCGAGATCGTTGCGGGGGCGGTCAAGGCGCTGCGCGGCGTCGAGCCCTTGGAGGGCGTCCGACGCAGGGCAACCTAGGCGCTCGCCGAATCCAGAGATCGACAGGGAGGTGCCCGGTTGGGCACTCAGCAGCTTGAGTTTCTCGAGATGCGGATGTACATGCTCGCGCTGCCCGCCTTCGTGCTCGGCGGCGTAGTGTTGCTGGCCCACCTCCTCCTGGCTGGGCGTAGTGCGAGGACCTTCTGGGTGGGCTGGGGGTTCATTCTGGTTGGTCTTCTTGCGCTGGTAACATCCCTGGTGGCCCGTGGTCTCCAGCCGGCGACCCCTCGCTTGCCGCTGACGACCATGTTCGAGATCACCGTTCTGGTGCAGATGGGCGCGGCGGGGACGCTGCTGGTGGTCCTCCCCCGGGCTAAGGAGCTCCGGTCGGCAGGCCCCTTTGTGCTCGCGGTGGTTGCGGCGCTATGGGCCTACGGTTACAGCAAGCACAGTCCTCCCGAGCAGGAACTCGTGCCGGCACTGAAGAGTGCATGGCTCCAGATCCACGTGGCCACCGCCGTGCTCAGTTATGGTCCACTGTTCATGTCCGGCGTCACCGCCGCCATGGCCACGGTCATGTACCTTGTTGGGGGCCGATACACGGAGCCCAGGCTCCCGGCAGAGGACGGCGGCGAAGCCCTCCCATCGGTGGCGGACCGCTTCGAGGAGTGGACGTACCGGATTATCGCCTTCGGCTTCCCCTGGCTTACCGCCCTCATCGTGACAGGCGCCATCTGGGCGAACTACGCGTGGGGCAGAGCTTGGGGCTTTGACCCCAAGGAGATGTGGTCAGCGGTCACGTGGCTGATCTACGTGGCCTACCTACATGCTCGGCTTCGGTCGGGGTGGCGGGGGCTTCAGGCGTCCGCCTTGGCTTTCTCGGGCCTGTTGGCCATGATCGTGACCTACCTGCTCGTCAACTGGCTCGTGGAGGTATTCCACCTCGACTCTTTGCATTCATATGCGGACTAGGGGCTTCCATCGGGAGCTGGGGGGATGGTTCGAGGGGGTGCGCGGTGAGACCGAGTCGACGATCGGCAGGGTACGCCGTGCGGCGCTCGGCGGGACCGCAGTACGGGCGTCGGACGTCGCCGCGCCAGTATCCGACGACCACGCGCAGGGCTCCGGCGCTCTTCATCGGTTGCCTATTGCTCATCCTGCTCATCCTGTGCTGCTCGGGATCCCTGAGATCGTGCCGCCGGTGGATGGACGCTCGCCGAGAAGCCTCGCAGACGGCTGCCACTGAGCCGGAGAGCGTCGCCCCCGAGCCCGTTCCCGAGCCGGCCACGGTCTATGGAACCGCGGAGCAGTTCGCGCGAGCCCCGCTGATGAACTCTGTCCGGGTCGTGATCGAGGACCGGCATACCGGGGGGCCGGCTCGGGGCCGTGGCGTCGAGACGAGGGCCGACCCCGGCGCCACACTCCACGTGCTACTTCAGTGCCGGCGCGGCGGCGAAGGCGGCAACGTCTACTACAGCGGCGCTCCTAGCGCCGTCTGGGGCGAGACCGTCATCCCCGACGGGATGCTCCTCCCCTGGCCTGAGGCGGAGTTCGGGCCCCTCAACATCCGATGGTTCAAGATCGAGCCCACGAAGACCGCCCTCAGCAACCGCTCCGGCGGCAGCTTCTTCATGGCGACGATCGAGTATGAGGAGACGCCCATCAACGAATGGGCGAACCAGTGGTCCGTGCCGGCTGACGTGACCCCTGCCATCCACGAGCCCTCCCTCCCGGGCTACGGGACGATGAGGTACAAGGTGAGCGTAAGCCTCGCCGACCCCGAGGGTACCATCTCCAAGTCGCTAGAGTCGGTTGGCATGGAGCAGATGATGGTCGGAGGGATCGCCCCTGAGGTCCCGCGGCTATCACTGCGGCGCGACGATAGCTTCCTGGGCTGGCTGTTCGCGTGGGGAAACGTGCCCTACGTGTTCGCCAGCGCCTCGGACCGGGGGGACCGGAACACCTCCCGCCACCAGACCGAGCTATTCCAGGGAGTCGACGGCGCCGATCTCATCTATGGAGCGCTCCGCAAAGTCGGGTACGACGTCACGTACTCCACAACCCACGGCCTCGCTGAGGTCGCCACGACTCTCTACCGCGATCTCGACCCTACGGGTCCGCAGGTATACGAGGCGAACGGGCAGGCTCTGACGTGGTCCGAGGAGGGGATACGAGCCGGGGACATCATCCTGTGGGGGGACCATGCTGCGGTACTCCTGCGAGACGGGCCAGGCCGCGCCGAGGGCGTCCTCGACATCGACGACTTCGTCATCCACACTAGAGACGGGCCGCCGGCTGAGGCGACCTTAGGCTCCGCATGGGACACGCGCCGCATCACCATCCTCAGGCCCTGACCCTTAGATACTCGGCCTCATTCACGGTTCAGGGACGGTCTTGACGGCACTGTTCGTCCCAGCCCAACATGCGTGCCGCTGGCACTCCGATCTGCGTTCCAGGAGGAAGTGACCATGTCCGATCATGGGAAGAGGCTGTGGGGAGGGCGCTTCGCCAGTGCGCCCACTGAAGAAGTGCTGGCCTTCATGGCCGGCCGCGACGTGGCTGCCATCAGGCCCTGTGACGAGGCGCTCGTCCCCTACGACCTCGACGGCAGCACGGCCCACGCCACCATGCTGATGGAGTGCGGCATCATCCCGGCGGAGTCCGGCCGGCGGATTCTGGATGGGCTGGCGGCCATACGCGCGGCTCACGACGCGGGGGAGTTCCGCCTCGATCCGGCCCTGGAGGACGTCCACACGAACGTGGAGCGTGAGCTGGCCCGCCGCATCGGGGACGAGCATGCAGCCTACCTTCACACCGCTCGAAGCCGCAATGACCAGGTTCTCCTCGATATGCGCCTCTGGGAGCGCGATGTCGCCAGAGCGATTGCCGCCGAGGCGAGGGGGCTGGCCGAGGTGCTCATCGCCCTGGGTCGCGAGCACCGGGCGGACATTATGCCTGGCTTCACCCACCACCAGCATGCTACCGTCACGAGTCTCGGGCACGTGCTCCTGGGTTTCGTCGGGGGCCTCGTGCGAACCGTTGAACGGATGGCGGACTGGCTGGGACGCTTCAACCGGTGCCCGCTCGGAGCGGTGACCGGCTACGGGACGACTTTTGCCATCGACCGCGAATGTGTTGCGGAGCTACTTGGCTTCCCCGCCATCGAGGAGGTCTCCCTCGATCCCGTCCAGACTCGGGGAGAGGCCGAGGCCGAGCTGGTGAGCGCTCTGGAACTGGGTGTCCAGCACGCGGCGAGCCTGGCGGGGTCTCTGATCCTCCTCAGCACCACCGAGTTCCGCTGCATCACCATCGCCGATGGCTTTAGCACCGGCTCCTCGATCATGCCACAGAAGCGAAACCCCGACTCCCTGGAGGTGATCAAGGCGCGTGCGGCCTCAGTCGTTGGATGCAGCGCCGGGCTGCGTGCACTGGCGGGCCGGAGCCTCTTCGGCTACAACCGAGAGCAGCAGTGGAGCAAGTACATAGTGATGGACGCGGTCCGAGAGGGGTTGCCCTGCTTTGGCATCCTCGCCTCTGTGCTGCAGACTATGACGGTGGATGCGGACCGCATGGCGGCGCTGGCCGACCGAGGCTTCATCGGAGCCACACCACTCACGGAGGCGCTGTGCCAGGAGCGCGGCCTCGCCTTCCGCGTGGCTAAGACGGTCGTCGAGCGGGCAGTCGCGCTGAGCGTCGCGGCTGGTTCTGCCGATCGGGTGAGCTCCGAGGCCCTCATGCAGGCCCTCGCTGAGGCCGAGCTCCCTATCGACGTGTCCTCGGATGACGTGCGGGCTTGGCAGTCCCCCGAACTGGTCCTATCGCGGCTCACTCATGCGGGCAGCCCTGGGCCCGAGGCTGTGTTGGCGGCGGCCGAGGCGCTGACGTCGCGCCTGGGCCGCTGCCAGGTGTAGGCTGGTCACTCGAAGAGCGCGGCAGTCTCCCTGAACCGGGCGGCCAGATCCGCATAGAGGCCGCGGTAGATGGCGTGACAGCTATCATACAGCGCCACGCTCTCGGGAACGGGGTCGGTCCGGCCGACCACCTCGATGGCCGCGCCGCAGGCCTCCTCGACCGTTCCCCATGCCCCGGTGCCGACGCCGGCGAGGAGCGCGACGCCGAGGGCGGGCCCCTCCTCCACGTTGATCGTCGAATGGGCCCGACCGGTCACATCCGCCTGGATCTGCCGCCACAGTGAGCTCCGGGCGCCGCCGCCTGAGGCACGCACCTGCGTCATGGGCACGCCCATAGCCTCCAGGATGTCGAAGCTGTCCCTCATTCCGAAGGCGACGCCCTCCATCACCGCGCGGATGAGGTGAGCTCGTTGGTGGCGGAGATGGAGGCCGTAGAACACACCCTTGGCTGCCGGGTCGGGGTAGGGGACCCGTTCGCCGGTCAGATACGGGAGGAAGACGAGCCCCTCACATCCCGCAGGGGCTGTCGCCGCCTCGGCGCACATGACCTCGTAGGGATCCTGACCAAGGTTGGCCGCCACGTCCCGCTCGGGGCCGCACAGCGTGTCGCGTACCCACCGGAAGGAGCCGCCGGCCGAAAGCATCACGCCCATCACGTGCCACTTCCCGGGAACGGCGTGGCAGAAGGTGTGCGTCCGCACCTGGGGATCCACTAAAGGTTCGTCTAGAAAAGCGAAAAGCACCCCAGAGGTGCCCAGCGTCGAGCTTACAATGCCGGGTGAGACGATGCCGTTACCAACGCCCCCAGCGGCTTGGTCTCCCCCGCCGCCGACCACGGGAGTACCGGGGCGCAGGCCGAGCAACGCCGCGGCCTCGGGGGATACCCGGGCGCTCGGTACCACGGACTCGTGCACCTCGGGGAGGACCGATGGGTCAATGCCGGTCTTGTCGAGGATCGCCGTAGACCAACGCCGCTCCCTGACGTTGAACAGGGCCGTGCCGGACGCGTCGGAGACCTCCGAATGGAACTCGTCCGTAAGGCGGTAGCGGATGTAGTCCTTCGGCAACAGGCACTTAGCCATACGCCGGTAGTTCTCCGGCTCGTGCTGGCGAAGCCAGATGATCTTCGGCGCGGTGAAACCCGTCAGAACACGGTTGCACGTCTCCGCGACGACGAGGTCCTCCCCAGCCGTCTCGTGGATCCAATCGCACTGGGGCCCGGTGCGCTGGTCGCACCAGAGCAGGGCGGGCCGAATCACCTCTCCGTTCGCGTCGAGGAAGACGCTCCCGTGCATCTGCCCCGAGAGTCCGATGCCCTGAATCTCCGTGCCCCGGAGGTTCGCTTTGCGGAGCGCCAGAAGCAGCGATTCGGATGATCCCTTCCACCAATCCTGGGGATCCTGTTCGGCCCAACCAGGCCGAGGGGTGTGTAGGGGGTATTCCACTGTCGCACTAGAGACGACTTCGCCTGCGTCCGTTATGATGAGCGTCTTGGTGCCGCTGGTGCCGATGTCGATTCCGGCTAGGTAGCCCATGGTGAGAATCGCCTCCGCTGGGTTCCAGATACAGTTCGGCGATGGATTCGACGATATGCGGCCCGGTCCCTTGGTGAGTTGCCCGCGAGGGAAGGCCCAACGCGCCGGCGAAATGCGCGACCGAGGTGAACCGTGGGGGAGTGTCGCGCGTCGCAGCACGTGTTAGGGCTCCGCAGAGGCGATCCATCAGGCCGCTCGGAGCAGGGCGTCGTTTGTGGGCGTGTGAGGGCGTTGGTCCAGCGGTGGTCTGTGGGGCGCGAAGACAGCCATTCGGTGGTGGTTCAGGCGCAACTTACGCCCCATGGTCGAGTCAGAGACACCAACGCGAGGGGGCGGACCCGATGCGCGGTGTTGTGATCGCGGCGAACATCGGACGCTCGCGAGGCGTATCCTGACTAGTACGGCGTTGTGTACCCGCGTTCCGCCTCGATTGCGGGACTGCGTGGAAAGGATTGGGGGCGTATGCCAGTTCCCGTCGTTGCGCTGGACATAGGGTCGTACTCGATCAAAATGGCCCAGTTCGCCGCTCAAAGGCCGCTGAAGCTGACACTCCTTGCATCGACCCGCACCACTCCGGGCACGGTGAGAGACGGAGAGGTTCTCGACCCACTCGAGGTTGCGGAGTGCATCAAGGAACTCATGGCGGCTACGGGCGTGCGACCAGGCAGCCAGGTTGTCACCTCAGTAGGGGGGCCCCGAGTCAATGCGCGCGCTCAGGCCTTTCCCCGCATGCCGATAGCCCGGCTACGCCAAAGCGTGGTTGGGGAGGCAGAGCGATGGATGCCGCCACCCATTCAGAACTGCGTGGTCGAGCCTCAGGTCCTCGGCGAGCGTATCACTGAGGAGGGGACCGTCCAGGATGTCGTCGTTGCGGCGGCGCCCAAGTCGGCGGTCAACTCTCGCATCCAGGCCATCGAGGCTGCGCGACTCCGGTGTGTAGATGTCGACATGGAGTCCTTCGCGCTCCTCCGGAGCCTCATCTACACGAGCCACCGTACCGATCTCTTCACCAAGACCGTCGCCATCGTCCGGCTGGGCGACTCCTATAGCGACATCACCATCGTGCGCCGTGGCTCCTACGTGCTCTCGCGCCATCTGCCCGTGGCGGGCGCGACCTTCACCCGGGCGGTGTCCCAGGGCCTGAACCTCCCGCCCGGCGACGCGGAGCGTCGCAAAGAGTACAACGGCGTAGCCGTGATCGAGCGGGATCTGCCGAGCCTCTCGCCTGAGGAGCGCGAAGTCTCCGCGGTGATGATGCGCGCGATGGATGACTTCACGCACGAGCTCCGGCTATCCATCAACTACTACCAGACCCACTATCAGGACAGCGCCGAGCAGACGTCGATTGATGAGGTGCTCCTCACTGGTGGTGGCAGCATGCTGCCGAACGTGGACTCCTACCTGAGTCGCGCGTTGGGCGTGCCAGCGACTCTGGTCAACGTCTTCGAGCATCTCGCCGTTGATACAACTGAGTTCGACCCACGATACACCGAACTCTGTGCCCCATCGTGCTCCGTTGCGGTGGGGTTGGCTCTGACTCCGCATCTGGGGCAGTACCAGTTCGCTACTGACACCTCCATCTTCGGCGTCGTGTTGGAGCACCGTCAGCGCGCTAGCTAGGCGCCGTAAGGGAAAGAGTGGTCATCGATGCTCAAGGTCAACCTCGCCCGCCAGCGGCTAGAGATAGCGGCGCAGAAGCGCACCTGGTGGATGGTCTCTGGCATCGCGTCCTTCCTCTGTCTCGTGGTTGCGGCGGTATGGATCATTGCTGCCGCCCTCTCGCTGAGTGGGTTGAAGCATGAGATCCACCGGACGGAAGAGACGATCGCCGCGAAACAAGCCGAGGCCGACGAGGTAGGGCGGATCAAGCAGCGGGCCGAGCAGCTGGGGCCCATCGTGGAACTCGCCGACGAGGTCCAGGAGACGGCGTACGCATGGGGCGGTCTGCTCTACGATCTCAACGAGGCCGTTCCGCAACGGAGTGGCGTCTGGCTGGAGCAGCTCCAGACTCAGTTCGAGGCCGCAAGCTACCGCCACCGATGCATCCTGCAGGGCGCCGGCAGCACCCAGGAAGAAGTCAGCGATTTCGAACGGACCCTGACAGGCCTGGAGTACTCCTTCGATCCCAAACAGATCACCATGCCCTCCGCCCAGACGCGGGCCGATGAGGGCTCAGGGACCCAGACGATCGTCTTCACCATCGAGGCGACCATGCGAGAGCCGATTGGGGTGAACTTCCAGTAATGGACCAGTCGATCAAGGTCGCGAAGACGCTCGCGGTCGTCCTTTTCCTCGTCGTTGCCCTCGTTAGCGGCACGCTGGTGTTTGGGTTGCGGGCGGTACAGAAGCGGCAGCAGGCCGAGCTCGTGAAGACGCGGGACGAGGCTGTCACCAAGCTCAAGGACATGGAAACCCTCATCAGCGAGCGGTCCATATGGGAGGGCAAGCAGGCCGCCTCGACCCAGGAGCTGACGCGTTACAACCTCGTCCTGGAGAAGGGCGCTCCCATGCCCCAGGACGGCTTCAACTACGTCTACGCGGACGAGTATGAGCCGACCCTCTACCGCGACCTCCAGCGACTCGCGGAGTACACGGGGTGCACCTTCGACTTCTGGAAACTCGGGGAATACACTCGACGGCCGACGGAGACCCGACCGGCCCCCACCGAGGACGGGAAGCTCGCCACCGTAGACCCTGCCAAGGAAGAGAAGTACAAGCGGGATGAGGAGTACCTCGGGCGGCTAAGAAGCATTGAGCAGGTTGCCCGGATCAGCAAGGTAGACCTGCGGATCCGCGGGCGGATGGAGAACATCCAGCTCTTCGTCGTTGGGCTGTCAGGCTTCCAGGTGCCGACTGGCCGCGCTGGCAGCCCCTACTGGTACTTCCCCGAGCTCATTGTGGTCAGCAACCTCACGATGCGCAGCATCGAGGTGGACCCCGAGCTGGTCGCACCGGGGATCGACGACCCCATCATCGAAGCGACGCTGGAGTGTCGCTACTTCCCCTTCAAGCCCATGATCCAGGCAGCTCCCTTGAACGGGGCCGCCCCAACCGTTGTGCCCGCTCCAACGGCCACGGCCCAGCTAGACACCAACAGACGGACAGACCCTGCGATGGCGGCGGCATCGGCGCGCCGGTCCGAGCAGGCATCGGGAGGCGAGAGGCCTATGGCCCAGCAGTCGGAAGCAGGCGGAGCGAAGTCCACGACGACTCAGTACATCATCTTGGGCGCCCTGGTCGTGGCCTTCGTCGTCATCGGCGCGTGGTTCTTCCTTTCCAGCCGACCCAAGTCGGCGCCGCGAGTCGCCTTGGCTGAGGGCGCGGGTGCGGCGGCCCAGGCGGAGTCGGAGGCGGTCGACGCGAACGGCCTGCCTGCCCGCGGCCTCCAACCTGCCGAGATGCAGATCGTCGGCGAGAGCCCCTTCCGGCCGAAGGACCCTGGAGGACTGGAGCGTCCAGGCGTGCCGCGCTCGGCCGGCAACAGAGTCGTCGATCAGGGACAGCGAGGACCGGTGGACGAAGCCCCGCCCGTCGAACAGCCCGATCCCGAAGAGACGCCCGAGGCTCAGCAACCTGAGGGGGAGCCCAAGCGCATTGCTCCAGCGCCGGAGCGTCCCTCGGGAGCCGAGAGCGTGCTTCCGGAGCTTCCCGCGCCCAGCGACGCCATGCCCCCCTTCACTCCTCCTCCGGTCGGTGACGGGGACCTCGTCCCCGCTCCGGAGGCAATTGCCCCAGAACCAGATCGAGCCTCACAGGTCTTCGCGCGCTTCGCTACACCGGGAATGGGTGGAGGCGACCTAGAGCGCCCGACCCGCGGCGGAGAGCAGCCACTGCAAGTGACGGGTACGATCGTAGGAGCCGACGGCGGGACGATGGCGATTCTCACGGACGGGACGCAGCCCTACTACGTGCGGCAGGGGCAGCAGTTGTCCGTACAAGGCAAACCCACAAGGGTGCTCTCGATCGATCGCGGCTCCGTAACCCTAGAGCATGGTCCCGAGACGGTCACCCTGCACTCGATTGGAGGGGCTGGGCAGTGAACTACGCAATGCCAAGACCTATGAGGATGGCGGCCCTGAGGCTGAGTGCGGTGGTGCTTATGGCTTGTGCTATGAGCCTAGTATCGACCGCATCCTCCGCCCAGGCAGAGGAACTAGTGGCAACAGCCATGCAGCTGCACGCGGGAGAGGGTCAGGTCTTCGTTGACCTTTCCCTGAACGGCACGCCCGAGTTCACAGTGGAGCAGCGCGAGAGCCCGCGGCGGGTAGTTGTAACCCTGCCCGGCGTGGCTCCCAGTGGCGGCCTGCTGGAGGCGCCCAGCGTGATGGGCGCGACGGGCAGCCTCGTCGCCAAGGCCCTTGTGCTGGATGTCCAGCAGAAGCTGGGCGGACCCGGCACCCTGCTTGCGATCTATCTCCGCGAGGCGGCGGAGTTCAGCGCGGAGTACACCGAGGCTGGCGCTCTGCGCATCGCCCTCTGGCCGGAGGGTACCGAGCCTGTGAAGCCCCAGCCGGCGCCGCCCGTGCTCGTCGACACTCCCGTTGCGACGGAGGAGCCCGCGACCAGTCCGGTCACGGCGCCCACCCTCGCGGTCATCAACGGGGCGGGCACCTCGGTAGACGACGCGGGTCAGACCCACATCGCCTTGCGGTCCACGGGCCCCATCCAGTACGAGGTCTCCCGTCCGTCCGACACGGTCTTCGAACTTGCGCTTGCGGCCGTCGAGCTGGGCGAGGCCGTTGACCTCTCCCTGCCCCAGGGCACGGCAGCCAACGTGAGGGCGCTCTCGATGGAGCCTACCGCCGGCCCGCTGCCTGGCGCGACGCTGACCGTAGTCTGCCGGAGCGCCGCCGACTGCCAAGTAGTGCCGTCCGCTGACGGTCGCAACCTGGAAGTCGTGGTTCCGGCCTTCAACCCGGCCGTTGGAGAGATCCCCTTGGACCTCGCCAGCCCCGAGGTTGACGATCTGGTGCAGGTCGTCATGACCGAGCCCACCGATCCAGCCCCAGGTGAGTCCGCCGAGAGTTTGGGCCAGGGCGAGGCGGTTATCATTGTGGCAGGGCAGGAGCGGTCGGCATCCGTTCTCTCTCCCCCGGGCCTGGCGGGCTGGGAGCCCATCGGCAGCGGCGGCACCGTGGTTGCCCAGGGTGGCGGTCTTCAAACCATCCCTGGACCTCGTCGCCCCGACTCCGCCGGTGGCTCGGCGGCGCCGGCCCTGCCTGTGGGCGCGGCCCCCGGCATCGGAACCATCCCCATCTATCTGCGTGAGGGCGCCATCTCCCTTGACATTCCGTCCTCACCCGTGCAAACGGCTCTGACCGCCATTGCCCACTACGCTGATGTCGATATCGTCATCGATGACGGTGTGACCGGCGACGTCTCCGTGACCATGTCCGACGTGACGGCCGAGGAAGCCATCGACATCATCTGCAGCATCAAGGGGCTGGTGTGGTACAAGCGGGGCAGCACCTACATCATCGCTGTCAAACCCCAGACCGGCGGTCCTCTGCCGGGTGGCGACGGCATCGTGATGAGCTACTCCCCGCAGTTCACCGACCAGGACTCCCTGGGCAAGTACGAACAACTCCTCCAGACCCTCCACCCGCGGGTGCTGGTGCAGCTCTATCAGCAGGCCGGCGTCATCGTCGTGGCCGGAGACTCCCAGGATGTGCAGGCCGCCATCGATACCCTGCGGCAGGCGGACACCCTGACCAGCCCGGACGGCCCGATCTCAGAGGGCCAGGTCACTCAGCCTTACACGATGAACTCCGGTGACCCGCAGCAGTTGGCCAGCTTCCTGCTTGAGGTCTATCCCAGCGGCCTCACAGTCCATCCGCGGCCCAACAGCCAGCAGATCGTCCTCAAGGGCGCGCGGGCCGTCGTGAACTCGGCGCTTGAGCTTCTCGGCGAGTTGGAGCGGCAGGGCGGCCGAATCGTAAGCGACACGTACCGACCGACCCGTCTCGGAGTCAACGTTGTCTCCGCTGCGGTCAACGAGGTGTTCCCGGCAGTCGCGACCCGTGTGGAGGACCAGACCCTTATCGTCACGGGCACGGCCACCGATGTTGAGGCGGCGATCACCCACGCCAAGGCCGTTGACTTCTCTCTGGTGAGCGGCGCCGACGCTGTCGCGGAGTACGTGGCGAAGTCCAGCCACGTCGATGGTCTGGCCAAGGTGGCGGAGCAGGCCTTCGCCGGCACTCCGGTGCGAGTGCGTCGAGTGCCCGACACCAAGACCATCATGGTGATGGGACCTGAGGAAGACGTCGCCCAAGCCATGACCAAACTGGCCGAGTGGGACCTCGCCGATGATGCCCAGTCCGTGACACGGACCGTGGCGATCCAGTATGAAGACGCCGGCTACCTTGCGGAGATGATCGAGGGCCTGGACCTCCATCCTGCGCTTCGGCTCGCGACGAGCGGGGCGATGCTCCAGGTGACGGGTCCATCCATTGTGGTAGCCGAGGCGATGGACATCATTGCCCAGACGGATGTGCCCGAGTCTATCGGAATCGGCGGGCAGAAGATCGTCACGAAGCGCCGAGTGCTCAGCTACGTCGATACGGCGACGGCCAAGAGCGCTCTCGAGGACATCTTCACTCATGAGATGATGCAGTCGAGTTCGACGCCGGCACCCGGCGTCGCGACCGGCGCGGCCGCCGCGCCGGCGGCTGAAGGGGTGTTCAGTCAGTTCGGCGGCGGCCTCTTCTCCGATGGCCCGGCCACCGTGCCTGGCACAGAGCCGCCCGCCGCCCCCGTCACCGCACCCACGGACATGGCGGGCCCCTCCACCAACCTGCCCCCGAGCGGCGAGGGTGTACCACCGGCGGTGCCCGTGGGCCCCGTGGCGACCTCAGGCCCTACGGGAGGAGCCCTCGTAGTCACCGAGGAGGAGTCCACCCACTCCCTCATCCTCACGGGCCCAGAGTGGGCGGTCGACCGTGCCATGGCACTGCTTGAGCAGATCGATGTACCGCCCCACCAAGTGGTCATCGAGGCGATCATCGCCGATGTGAACCGCAGCTACCTGAAGGAGAAGGGTATCCGCTGGGACTTCAACTCAACGGTCGTAGGCGAGGGCGCCACGGGGGACGACTTTGGGGGCATCGGCTTCGGTACCTTCGGGCGCCAGAACTTCTCCTTCGACGCTGACCTCTTCCTCGGCGAGGAGTCGGGCAAGAGCAAGCTGCTTGCCAACCCGTCGCTGCGGGCGGTAGACGGCGCTGAGGGCCGGATACAGATCGGCGACGAGCTACGGTTCCAGGTGCTTCAGCCAACCTCCATGGGCGGCCAGCCGGTGTATACGGTGGAGACGGTCGACGTGGGTATCATCCTGGAGTTCACGCCGACGATCACCGAGGACGGGCGCGTGCGACTGGAACTCCGCGCTGAGTCGTCCTCCGTGTCGGGCTACACTGCCGGGTTCCCCAACATACGCAAGCGCGAGGCTCGGACCGAGCTTATCATCCAGAATGGCGAGACCATCGTCATCGGCGGTCTGGTGAGCGAGGACGAGATCGAGACGCTGCGCGAAGTTCCGCTGCTTTCCGAGATCCCCATCCTGGGTCAGCTCTTCAGGCATCGCAGCGTGGAGCGGCGGCCTCAGGAACTCGTGTTCTTCATTACGCCTAGGATCCTCTATGCTGCGGACGGGACCCTCAACACCGATGAGCAGCGTCTGAGCTCCGGCAAGGACACCGAGCCCATGGGTTGGGTCCAGGAGCTTCCCGAGGGTCTAGCCGACCGGATCATCGACACCACTGCGGGTACGCCCGTTGTGGTCGCGCCAGGGGCAGAGACGGCGACCGCGCCCGAGCCCGCCCCCGCACCGGCGCGGATCGAGGAGG
Organism: Armatimonadetes bacterium UBA1398; assembly: GCA_002305165.1. GTDB lineage: Bacteria > Armatimonadota > Zipacnadia > UBA1398 > UBA1398 > UBA1398. Next base: position 2,398 of record DBQI01000033.1, on the reverse strand, counting down.
CGCCTGTTGACGCCGCGAATCCCGACGAGATCCCCACCGTTGGGGCCGTGGCGCGGAGGCACGGACGGTAGCTCCGTCGATAAGATAGCGAGACGGTCTGTAGCGGGGCGGCGACCCACGGGGACGCCGCCCCGTTCCCTCTGTCTGGGCCAGAGGGTCACCTTCTCTCCCTAGGTTCGTCTTGCCCTTGCGGCATGCGTGATCGATGATGGTTGGTGACCCGCGCATGCTCACCTACTCACGGTTCCGGAAGGGAGCCCGCATGACAAACGCATTACTGACGGTGGTCGTGTTTGCAGCTCTTACGCTCGGCGCCTCGGCTCAGCCCGATCTCATCGCCCGTGACGCGCTCTTCGGCAATCCAGAGCGCGCCTTGGTGCAGATCAGCCCCGATGGCAGCCAGCTCAGCTACATCGCTCCCGTGGACGGAGTGCTCAACGTCTGGGTGGGTCCTGCGGACGATCCGGATGCCGCCCAGCCCATCACTCAGGACACAGAGCGGGGGATCATTGACTACGGTTGGGCGCATACTGGCCGCCACATCCTCTACTCCCGCGACTCGGGAGGCGATGAGAACACCCACGTGTACGTCGTGGACCTCGAATCAGGCGAGACCACCGACCTCACGCCATACGACGGAGTCCAGGCCCGGATCGAGCAACTCAGCTACCTGCACCCCGAGGAAGCGCTGCTCGCTGTGAACAACCGCAACCCGATGCTCCATGACGTATACCGAGTCAACCTCCTCACCGGCGAATCTCAGATGGTTGTGGAGAACCCCGGCTTCCTAGGCTACGTGACCACCCTCGAACTAGAGGCGGTCATGGGCGTCACCTTCAGCCCTGATGGTGGCATTGTCGTGGTGGACATCACCGGGGAGGAGCCCAAGCCCGTGCTCGGCTACGGAGCAGAGGACATCATGACGACCTCCCCCATCAGCCTGTCGCCGGACGGCCGCACCCTGTACCTCATCGACAGCCGAGGCCGGGACAAGGCTGCCTTCTGTTCCATGGATCTCGATTCGGGCGAGGTGACGGTGATCGCCGAGGACCCGCGCGCGGACATTGGCGACGGCATGATGCATCCCACGGAGCGGACTCCTCAGGCGTACAGCGTGAACTACCTGCGCAGCGAGTGGCACGGCCTGACGGAGGATGTGCAGGAGAGCATCGACTTCCTGGCAAGCCGCCTCTCGGGTGACTTCAGCGTCGCGAGCCGGACGACCGACGACTCTAAGTGGATTGTGGCGCACGATTCGCCAGAGCGCCCAGTCGAGTACTACCTGCTAGACCGCGATGCCGAGGCCCTCGACTACCTGTTCAGCATCAGGAGCGAGCTTGAGAACGCGCCACTCGCCAGCATGGAGGGCCTTGTCCTAACGACCCGAGACGGCCTCGACATGCCCGCGTATCTGACGCTCCCGACCGGGGTGGCAACGGACGAGCACGGACTGCCAGTGGAGCCGTTGCCCCTGGTCCTCTGGGTCCATGGCGGCCCGTGGTCCCGCGAGGGTTGGGGGTACCACCCGATCCACCAGTGGCTGGCGAACCGGGGCTACGCGGTGCTGGCGCCCCAGTTCCGAGGCTCCACAGGCTTCGGGAAGGGGTACATCAACGCTTCGAACCGCGAGTGGGGCGGGACGATGCACGAGGACCTGCTGGACGCCGTGCAGTGGGCCATCGACGAGGGTATCGCGGACCCCGAGCGGGTCGCCATCATGGGCGGCAGCTACGGCGGCTACTCGACTCTGGTTGGCGTCACGATGACTCCCGATGTGTTCTGCTGCGGCGTTGACCTGGTGGGGCCCGCCAACCTCGTCACGTGGATGGAGAACATCCCGCCCTACTGGGTGCCCATGCTGCCACTGCTCAAGGATAGGGTGGGGGACTATGAGTCCGAGGAGGGGCGCGAGTTCCTCATGAGCCGCTCTCCCATTACCTACGTCGACCAGATCAGCGTCCCGCTACTCGTCGGCCAGGGCGCGAATGATCCGCGCGTCGTTCGCGGCGAGTCGGACCAGATCGTCGAGACGATGGAGGCGAAGGGGATCCCCGTCACATACCTCGTCTACCCCGATGAGGGGCATGGCTTCGTGCGTGAGCCGAACAGCCTGTCCTTCTGGGCCGTCACCGAGGCGTTCCTCGCAGAGCACCTGGGCGGTCGCATGGAGCCCATCGGCGATGACCTCGAGGGCTCCTCCATGGAGGTCATCACCGGCGCGGAGCAGATCCCGGGCCTTGAGGAGGCTCTGGGCGAGGGTTAGCGATACTTAGCAGCGGGGGCGCGTCACTCAGGTCGCGCCCCCGCTGCTGTGCCGCTGTTGCCGCCCCGTTCCGCCCGAAGAGGGCTCGCTGGCAACATCCCCTCGAATCCCGCAAACCGTTGGGGCCCAAGGCTT
>DBQI01000005.1 GCA_002305165.1 Armatimonadetes bacterium UBA1398 | reverse complement strand
CGCGGCGATAACCCACAAACGCCTGTTCACAACAAACCTCCAGTCCTTCTCGTCATCTACACGCGACTAGACGCGAGCCCCGGCTGGAAGCGTCACCCCATGGTCGAGCGCATCATGCTCCATACTTCCGGGGCGTGCTCGCCCTACACCCTAGTTCCCGAAGAAGTCCTTGGCCGTCCCTCCCGAGATCCCGCCGCGACCCTCGAAGCGCGTAGGCGACGGCGACTGCATGACGATCTCGTGCATCTGGCCGAAGCAGATGAGCTTGGGCTTGACGAACTCCTTGCGGGTCTCGTGCCTCCGATGAGTCTTCATGTGCGAACCTTCCTAACATGCGTGGTCCGACGGCTCCACAATGTGGCCGGAAATCCGGGTGCTGGCGTCGGTGAGTACCAATGGATCCACGCGGGCTCTTTGTTCACAGTCCCGAAGCGCGGGAAGGTCTACGGGACCGAGTACGAGGACCTGGCGCATGTCGGAGAGAGGGTGGATGAGCTGGGTCTCCGCCTTGGCGACGAAGCCGGTGAGCTACTCATCCGTGCTTGTGTGAGTGAACTCTAGGGGTCCCTGGACACACTATCCCCCGGGACGTTCATGTGGAGATGATCGCTGCTCTTGGTGACACGCCCATTCCCACCCTGGCGGCTGAGCGGCGCCCTCCCGAGGGAAGGCGCCGCTCCTTCTTGCACCCCCACACCGTCAACCTTCGAGCCGGCGCAGCTGCTCCATGGATAGCCGCGCGGCGGCCAAGCCGTCGCCAGCCAGTACCGTCGAGAAGTACTTGAACGACTCGAACTCCACGGAGCAGAAGCCGTCGTAGCCGATCTCGTCCAGGGCCGCGAAGAAGGCGGGCCAGTCAACGAGGCCCTCCCCCAGCAGCGGGAACAGGAACGTGTCGCCGCAGGTCGGCGGCACGCCGATGACGTCTTTCAGGTGGACATGGACGATGCGGTCCGCGAGGTTCCGCACGGCCATGGGCACATCGTTCCGGTAGAGCTGGAAGTGGGAGGGGTCCATGTTGATTCTGAACCGCTCCGAGGGCACGCGCCGCAGTAGCTCGGCGGTCGTGTAGTAGTCTCGGGCGACCATCCCGAAGACCGCCTCGAGGGCAACGTCCACGCCCACGTCCTCGGCGACGGCCAAGACCTCCTCCATCGCGGCGCCGGCCATGGTATAGGCCTCGTCCTCGGTGATGTCCACGCCCAGCTTGGGCGCGGCAGGGTCCCACGGCGCGGGCCCCGCGAAGACGTTGATGGCTGGGATGCCGCAGTCAGCGCAGGCTCGGAGGCAGTCCTTGGTGAGGTCGATGCGGGCCCTGCGCTGGGTCTCGTCGCGGGTGACCCAGTCCTGCTGGACGACCAACTCGCTGATCGCCAGCCCCTCGGCCGCCACATCCTGGGCGGCATGCTCGAGGGCCGCCGGGTCCATGGCGGCCGGGTTGAAGTGCGCTAGCGTCAGCTCGATGCCGCGGTAGCCGATCGCCGCCAACTCTGCCGCGACTCGGCGCACCGGCATGTCGCCCAAGCCCACCGAGGCCAAGTACGCCCACTTGCGCTCGCTCACATCGCTCGCTCCCTCGTCCGATCGGCGCTCAGGGCCTAGTCGTGGTGGTAGATGCCCCACCCCAGGTAGTTGGACCACGCCTCGTGCACTGCGGCGGCGACTCGGGACATGCTGATGGCGACGTGGTGCTCAAATCCCATGCGGCATATGAAGCGGAGCAGGTCCTGCAGGTTGGGCACCTTGGCGACACCGTAGCCGCCGAACGTCTCGAGGGAGTCGTCCGTGAACTCGCCCTCGCCCACATAGCCAACGATCTCGCCTTCGAGGTCATCGGTGGAGAGCCTCGCGTAGGTCATCGGGCCCGTCTGCACTCGGCCGACGCAGGTGCCCCACGAGTTCTCGCGCCCCACGGTGGCGGCCAGGATGTCCTGGGTGCTGAGGGTTGGGTTGGGCAGGACCGACTTCGGGAGGTTGCTGCAGTGGAACATGACGCACTTGTCGGGCTCGTCGCCGAAGTTGTTGTTCCAGTCGAGGACTGCGCTGGGGGTGTTCGAGGCCAGGGCAAGGGAGTGCATGGCGATGGCGCCCATGACATCGACCTCGCAGGCGGCGGAGCGGAGCTTGTCGCTCATCATGCTCATCGACGCGCAGGAGCAGACCCCCAGGTTCTGTTGGATGGAAGTCCAGCACTGGAAGGCGATGGCGTCCGCGTTGACCTGATCGCACCATTCATCCACGACCACGGAGAGCTTGGCGATCTTCGTCACAGCCTCGATGGGCGCGTCACAGACGGCGAAGTACGCCTTCACCGCGTCCACGCGGGCCTTCACGCGGTCATCGTCATCCTTGAGAGCATGGACGGCGAAGAGGATCTCGGAGAGGTCCACGGGCTCCAGGCTGATACCGCTCGCCTCGAGGATCTTCTCCGAGCAGCGGACGGTGTCGAAGGCCGGCGGCCGGGTGCCGATGGCGCCGATCGTCGCACCCCGAAGGCCGCTGACGACGCGGGAGACGGCGGCGAACTGCTCCAACTCGGCGAGGAACTCGTCGCTCCCAGGGTCAACCGTGTGGCTGTCGGTGAGGGAGTAGCGGATGCCGTACTGGGTGAGACAGTTGCACGCGGACATCTTTCCGCAGAAGCTGTCGCGCCGGTCCACCAGGCCCATCTTGCCCTTCTCATCAGGGAAGGCGTGGACCAGCACGGGAACGTCGAGCTTGCTGACGCGCATGGTCTGCGCCACGGCGCGCTCGTCGCCGAAGTTGGGAAGGGTGACCAGGACGCCCTGGATCTCATCAGTGTGCTCCCGGAAGAGCCGGCCGCACTTCTCAGCCTCCTCCCGGGTCTCCACGGCGCCGAGCTTGGTGTCGCTCGTGCTCAGGCACACTACCTTGATGCCGGCCTTCTCGAGGACCTCCAGCACCTGCTTGCGGCCCGATTCCACAAGATGATCGGGGAAGAAGCCCCGGTTGCCGACCACAAGCCCTAGGGTTGTCTTGCCGTTTGCCATTGCTACTCGCCTCCGCTATCGCTGCCCGTAGTAGGCGTCTTTGCCGTGCTTGCGCAGGAAGTGTCTATCGAGGAGGGTTCGCGGTATCGGCCGCGCCTCCTGCGCCACGGACTCGGTCAAGGCGGCCATGCGCGCAACCTCCTCGAGCACGATGGCGTTCTCAACGGCGGCGCTGGGCGTGGGGCCCCAGGCGAAGGGCCCGTGGCCGGCGACGAGGACGGCGGGGCGCTCCCTCGGGTCCAAGTGGCGGTAGGTGTCGACGATCACGCGTCCCGTCTGCTCCTCGTAGGCGCCGGCAATCTCGTCCGAGGTGAGCATCCGGGTGCAGGGGATCTCGCCCCGGAAGTGGTCGGCGTGGGTCGTCCCGTAGGCGGGTATGCCCCGCCCCGCCTGGGCCCACGCCGTGGCGTAGGTCGAGTGCGTGTGAACAATGCCGCCCACGCCATCGAAGGCGCGGTAGAGAGCGAGGTGGGTCGGCGTGTCCGACGATGGCCGGAGGTCACCCCAGAGCACCTCGCCGGAGTCGAGGGACAGGAGGACGATCCGGTCCGGGGTCAGCTCGTCATAGCTCACGCCGCTGGGCTTGATCGCCATGATGCGGCTGGCGGGATCGAGGCCGGAGACGTTGCCCCAGGTCAGGGTTACGAGCCCGGCCCGCCGGACGGCCAGATTGGCGGCACAGACATCGTCACGGAGGGCTTGAAGCATCGATGGTTCCCCCTGCTGCGGTCGGTCGGTACCGAGGCAGATGAGCGGACTTGCACTATGCTATCATCCATGCTGTCAGTTGTCGTTTGCTCCGGGTCGTGCTTACCTTGGGGTACCCTATGATCACGATCGCGACAGAAGGGCTCAGCCTAGTCGACGATACGGTGCCCGCCGAGGCTTGGGCTCTCGTGGACGGCGACATCCAACGCGCCATGCCGCTCATTGCCAAGGATCCCACCGTGACCGACCTGTTGGCTGCCGCAGCGCGGCAGATGGCGACCCGGCATGATCTTCATCTCGCCGATAGCAGGGACCTCAGCTTCATACCTGACGAGAGTGTGCACCTAGCACTGACCTCGCCACCCTACTGGACCCTCAAGGAGTACGAGGACGACGAAGCCCAACTCGGCCATGTGGCCGATTACGAGCAGTTTCTTGCTGAGCTGGACCGCATCTGGGCGCATGTGTTTCGGGTGCTGGTGCCTGGCGGGCGGCTCGTGGTGGTCGTGGGCGACGTGTGTCTACCTCGGAAGCGGTTCGGGCGCCATCTGGTGATGCCGCTGCACGCAGGTATCCAAGAGCACTGTCGGACACTGGGATTTGACAACCTTGCTCCCATTATCTGGCACAAGATCGCGAACGCGCAGTTCGAGGTGGAGGGCAACTCGCGGTTCCTAGGCAAGCCCTATGAGCCAAACGCCATCATCAAGAACGACATCGAGTACATCCTCTTCCAGCGAAAACCCGGTGGGTACCGGCAGCCATCAAAGGCTGGAAAGCTCCTCTCGGTCATTCCCGAGGCTGAGCATCGTCAGTGGTTTCAGCAGATCTGGACGCTCGGCGGCGCCTCGACTCGTGACCATCCCGCCCCCTTCCCCGTGGCGCTCGCGGAGCGGCTTGTGCGCATGTTCTCATTCGTGGGCGACACGGTGCTTGATCCGTTCATGGGCTCAGGTAGCACAAACGTGGCCGCCTGTGCCTGGGGCCGCAACAGCGTAGGTGTGGAGATCATCGAAGCGTACTATCAGCATGCGGTAGAGCGCCTGGCACGCTGCCGAGAGAAGCAGCTGACTCTCTTCCGAGGATGACCCGATCTGTGGTGACCATACACGACCATGTCTTCTCCAGCGCGGTGAGGCATCACTGGAGCGTGCGTGACCGTCAGCTGGCTGAGCAGCGTCAGCGGGGGGGCTCCGATCAGGGCAGCCGTGCTCAGGTCACCGGCGGGAAGCAGATGGATGGGTTCATCGAGACGCTGGTGGACCTGATGAGTGAAGCGGGCGTGCCCGGGGAGTTCCTCCATCGCACCTCGCGCACGCTCCCTGGGTTCTACCGAGCGACAAAGGACTGGGACCTGCTTGTGGTCCGAGAGGGAAGGCTGGTTGCGGCCGTAGAGGCGAAGGCTCAGGTCGGGCCATCGTTCGGCAACAACCTGAACAACCGCGTGGAGGAGGCGGTGGGAAGTGCCGAAGACCTGTGGAGAGCCTTCCAAGAGGGTTGTCTTGGCTTGGTACGCCCCTGGCTAGGTTACCTCTTTCTCCTCGAGGATTGCCCGCGCTCCCGAGAACCCGTTGCATCGCGGGAGCCCCACTTCCCAGTGATGCCAGAGTTCAGAGGAGCCTCGTACGCGCAACGCTACGAGGTTCTATGCCAGAGGCTCGTTCTGGAGCGCAAGTACGATGCCGCCTGCCTGATGCTTTCCGACCGCAAGCAATGGCGAAGCCGCCAGAACTATACCGAGCCCAACCGCAACCTAGGCGCGCGGCAGTTCATCACCTCACTGCTGGGCCACGTGGCGCCGCCTGTCCAGTAGCAGCACAGCCGCTGGGCTCCCTAGCCGCCACTCTCGAATATCGGCGCCGCGAACTGCACCCGCTCTCGCAGCCGCGCCAACTCCTCATCGTTGAGCGGCTGGTAGCCTCGGGCGATGGATAGGGCCAGTTCGAAGGACTCCCAATCGCCCGGCGGCACGGCTGCGGTGATGGGGAGACCCAGCGTGTAGCTGAGCGAAAGCCGGCCGAGATCGGGGTCGGTAATGGGCTGGTACCACGCCTTCGGCTTATCCGACCGCGCCTGAGCCGTCGCCTCCCATCGCCCCCAAGCCAGGCCCTTGAGGGCGAGGATCGAAGCGCCCTTCTCCTGGGCCTTGGCCAGCGCGCGATAGCCGAAGTCCCCCTTCATCATCGTGACGCAGTTCAGGGGGAACAGGATGGAGTCGAAGTCGTACAACTCCAGGGCCCGAACGGCAGCCTCGTCGGAGTGGGCGGAGAATCCCAGGTAGCGGGTCAGGCCCTGCTCCTTGGCCGCGACGGCCACCTCCATGACCCCGCCCGGCCCGAAGGCACGCTCGATGTCCTCATCGGTGGTGAGGCTGTGGAGTTGGTAGAGATCGAAATGGTCGGTGCGGAGTAGCCGCAGGGAGTTCTCCAGGGCCGCCCGGCCCTCAGCCGCGTCCCTCTTCTCCGTCTTGCACGCCAGGAAGGAGCGATCTCGATAGGGCTCTAGGGCGGGCCCGAGTCGTTCCTCGGCATTGCCGTAGGTCGGGGCCACGTCGAAGTAATCCACTCCCTGGTCGTAGGCGGCGCTCACATAGCGGGCCGCGTCCTCGGGCGTCTCGTTCATGACGACGATCCCCCCGAAGCCGATGATCGGGAGGGTGACGCCATCCTTGCCGTAGGGTCTGCGGGGCAGGTCTGCCATGGGGGCCTCCTGGGCGAGGGCCGCAGCCGCCAAGCCGGCGGCGAGAGTGCTGGTGAGGAACTCCCTGCGCTTCACGGTGCTCGGTCCTCTCTCAGTAACGGTTGCCGTCAGTCGATCTGGCCGGGCTTGAGGTCCGCGGGCATGGGCTTGGGCCGCTCGCATGTGGACTCCAGGGTGACGAACGACCGAGCCTCCCAGGCGTCGTATATCCCCATCATGATGTCCAGCACGTGGAACGCCAGTTGCCCATTCGCTCGATGCGGCCGACCGCTCCGAATCGCCGATGCCATGTCGGCCAAGCCCAGGCCACGGTCGTTACCAGTATAGCAGCCGGACACGGGCGCCTCCCGCCACTCCCCACTGTCAGCGGTGAAGAGCCGAACCGTGCCGCCGAAGCCGTTGGGATCGGGAACGCTCAGCGTGCCCTCGGTGCCGTAGATCTCGATCCAGGGCACCTCCGTCGCCCAGGTGTCGAAGCTCATCACGACATTGCCGATGGCGCCGCTGGCGAACTCCAGCACGCCGTTCACATGGGTGGGACACTCGACGGCGACCCGCTGGCCTCGCTTCGGCTCGCTGGTGATGACTCGCTCGGGAAAGCTGATGGTGCTCGATCCTGTGACCCGCTTCACGGGGCCGAAGAGCGTGACGAGGGTCGTCAGGTAGTAGGGCCCCATATCCAGGAGCGGCCCGCCGCCGCGCTTATAGAAGAACTCGGGGTCGGGATGCCAGTTCTCGCTCCCGTGGTTCATCATCCAGGCGTTGGCGCCGATGGGCGTCCCGATAGCGCCTTCGTCGATGAGCCTACGGCAGGTTTGGATGCCCGCACCCAGCACGGTGTCGGGGGCGGCGCCCAGCCGCAGGCCCTTCTCGGCGGCAAGCCGGACCTGGGCCAGCCCCTCCTCCCGGTCCACCCCCAGGGGTTTCTCGGTGTAGGCGTTCTTGCCGGCCTCGAGGGCGGCCATGTTGATCTCGTGGTGCACGTAGGGGGGCGTCAGGTCCAGGACGATCTCGATCTCAGGGTCCGCTAGGATCTCCTCGTTGGTGACGGCCCGCGCCCGCCCATGCTCCGCTGCCCGCTTCGCCGACCGCTCGGGGATGATGTCCGAGACGGCGACGATCTCCAGAATCTCGAAGCGCTTGTCGGCGGTGATGTAGACAGCGCTGATGTTCCCGCAACCGATGATGCCAACCTTGACCTTGTCCATCCGGATGAGCCTCCTCATATACGCCGCTCAGGGCAGGTGAATGCTTCAGCGGCGGCACGCCCAAGCCCTACGCAGGATTCCCGCGATGTCATATGAACATCCCGGGCCGAACGCGACTCTGGAGGTGCGGGACATAGGACACCGGATGGCGCTGCTCGCATTGGCCCTCGTCGTCGCATGCCTCAGGGCGGCCGCCGATGATGGTGTCGTCGCCTACGACCTTATGGGCGAACTGGACCGTCTCGCCTTCGATAGCCGGAGCGCGGGCATGGGGGGCGCCTCCTTGGCGCTTCGGGGGCTCCCGTCCGCTCCCGTCAACAACCCCGCGACGGTGGGGCTCGGGGATCGGGACGACCTATCCATCAGCTATGGCGGGGAATCGCCCGCGGGAGGCCTCGCCTCAGGGGAGTACTTCCGGGCAGGCACGCCAGACCGGGTGACCCAGGCGACGACCTTCAATGAGATGTACCGTTGGGCTCGGGGCGAGGGAGGGCGTAACGGCTACGCCGATATGGCCCTATTGGGGGCCTTCGGCTCAGGCGACCTCGTGATCTTCGGGACGAAGGCGGCCATCTCGCGGCCCACTCTGAGGGCTCAGGAGACAGCGGCGGGGCAGGAGCTCCGGGTGGTGGGGCCGGGCATCGAGTATGAGGACATGGGGTTCGCCTTCGGCCACGACGTTTCGGACCGCCTGCGCCTGGGCCTCAAGGTCCATGAGGTGCGGTTCTACCGCGCCCAGATGGATTACACGGTCGTGCGCGATGGCTCGGGGGCCATCGGACTGATCAGCGACGACTCGGAGATCGTGCGCGGGCTGGAGTGGACGGCGGATTTCGGGGCCTTCTGGGACGCGCCCGGCCCTTGGGACTACGGACTGGCGGTCCGCCACATCGATGCGCCGACCTTCCGAACGATCACGGGCGAGGCGAACTGGCGGCTCCATCCCTCGCTGGATCTGGGCGCCGCCTGGACCTCCACAAGTGGCCGGGACATCGTGGCTGTCGACGTGAGGAACGTCTTCGGGGTCAATGGCGGAAAACCGATCCTGCGCATCGGGTGGGAGCATGCCCTGGACTCCCGCGGCCGCTGGCTCACGCGGCTGGGGCTGCGCGACGGCCGGCCGAGCCTCGGGCTGGGGTACCGGGGCCACAACGGCTTCCTGGAGCTCGCCACGGGGACCTCACCCCGTCGGCAGGCCTCCTTCTCGGCGGGCTGGCGGTTTTAGGCGCCCTTCCCGAGGCGCTCTCGGAGAGCAGCGAGGGTGACGAGGGATCCGTCCGGATGCCGGACACTCCAGAAGTCCCAGCCGCTCGTGGGGTAGATGCGGCCGTCGCCCTTCACAAGGCCGCGCGCGCGACCGGCGGAGGCGGACGGCGACGCGAAGATCTCCCCCTCCACCTCGAACTCGCCTTGGCTGTTGATGGTGGCGGTGACGCGCCGCTGGAGGTATGTCGCCTCGACTTCGATGGGCGGGTGGAGCAGCCCCGCGGCGATGAGGTCCTGGATCGAGCCCTCGCGCGCCTGGCGTGCACGGCGGGGGACAGACCGACCAGCCCTCACTCTGTTCGCCAACTCCCACTCCCCGTGGTTCGGGTTGAGGAGTTCGCCACGGCGCTTCATATGTGACAGAGCGGACGCGACCTGATGCCACCACACAGACCTCCCGCGTTCATCCATGGCATGGTCGGCAGCACCCAGGGGGAGTACGCGCTGGATGGCCTTGCGAACCTGTTCCACCGTTGCCCGGCGGTCCGGCTCCGCCGCCAGGAAGGCGCGCACTGCCTTCTCGTATTCGCTCATGGGCAGCGCGCGGGTGTGGTCAGGCTCCGGCGGCGGGGCGTCGCCCGGGGTCGCCTCGAAGCTCGCGCGAATGCGCTTCAGACCCCCGATGATCTTACCCTTCGTAAGCCCCTCCAGCCGCTTGCCGAGCAACCGCACGAGGGACGGGTCCGGCTCCGGCGTGAAGAGACCCCCCAGGACGGACAACAGCTGCTGATCGACGTGGTGAGCCTGCCAGACGGCATCGATGTTCCGCTCGTGGATCTGCGCCTTCGAGAGCAGCTCGAGGCCGGCCAGGTCCTTGTCGTCCGCATCGGTGAGCCGCACGGTTCGGAGGAGCTTCTGCTCGACGGGAACCGCCGCGTGGGAGTTGTAGACGCGGTACTCATTGCCGTCGGTGAGAACCACCCACTCGACGCCTGCCGTGGTGGCATAGCCGACGACTTGGCTGGCCCATCTGCGGTCCGAGAGGTTCGAGCCCAGCTTCTTCGCCTCGACGAACAGCCTGGGCTCCCCTGCCACGAAGAGGGCGTAGTCCACGGGGCCGTCAGAGGGCCGCTGCTTGTACTCCCTGCGGACCTCATCCAGGTCCTCCATGTCCCACCCAAGGGACCGGAATATGGGGTCGATAAGGGAGGCCTTGGTGTTCTGCTCATCGAGTTCTCGGTGACGCCGGATCCGCTCGCGCACCTGCTCGACGGTGTCCCGGAGGCTGCTGTCGTTCGCCATGCTTGCGCCCGCCCTTCGCCGTGAGGCCGTTGGGATACCGGTCACTTCGAGCGCTTGGAGGAAGTTCCTACCCCACGGCGGCGCGGTTGGGGGCGGCGCC
>DBQI01000043.1 GCA_002305165.1 Armatimonadetes bacterium UBA1398 | reverse complement strand
GATGCTCCAGCCCTACAAGGGCCGCGTCTACGACCCGTGCTGTGGCTCGGGCGGCATGTTCGTCCAGTCGGAGCGGTTCGTGGAGGAGCACGGGGGCAAGGTCGGCGACATCGCCATCTACGGCCAGGAGTCGAACCCCACGACGTGGCGGCTGGCGCGGATGAACCTGGCGATCCGGGGCATCGACGCGGACCTGGGCCCATACCACGCGGACACCTTCCGCAGCGACCTCCACAAGGACCTACGGGCAGACTTCATCCTCGCGAACCCGCCCTTCAATGTGTCCGACTGGGGCGGCGACCAACTCAAGGACGACGTCCGCTGGAAGTACGGCGCACCGCCGGCGGGCAACGCGAACTACGCGTGGATGCAGCACATGATCCACCACCTGGCGCCGGGCGGCGCCCTGGGCCTCGTTCTCGCGAATGGCAGCATGTCGTCGAGCCAATCGGACGAGGGCGAGATCCGGCGAGGGATCGTCGAGGCGGACCTCGTGGACTGCATGGTCGCGCTCCCCGGGCAGCTCTTCTACACGACGACCATTCCGGTCTGCCTGTGGTTCCTGCGGAAGGGCAAGCCCGAGCACCGGAGGGGCCAGACCCTCTTCATCGACGCTCGCAAGATGGGCTACATGGAGGACCGGACGCACCGGAACCTCTCGGCGGAGGACATCGCGCGGATCGCGGACACGTACCGGGCGTGGCGAGGCCTCACCCCCCAACCCCCTCTCCCCACGGGAGAGGGGGGGAAGGTCCGGGTGCGGGGCGTCGCCTCGGCAGAGATGGTTGAGGCGGCGCGGAGGCTGAGGCAGGAGCAGAGCCCGCCCGAGGAGATCCTCTGGGAGTGCCTGCGCGGACGACGGCTCCGGGGGCTCAAATTCCGGCGCCAACACCCGATCGGGCGCTTCGTGCTCGACTTCTACTGTGATGCAGCCAGGCTCGCGGTGGAGGTCGACGGGGCCCATCACGAGGAGCAGCGGGAGGCCGACGCGGAGAGGGACTCGGAGCTCGAGGCGAGGGGCATCGCGACGGTGCGCTTGCCGGCGAAGCTCGTCTTGGAGGACGTGGAGGAGGCGTTGGCGAGGATCGTGGGATGCCTCACCCCCCACCCCCCTCTCCCCCAGGGAGAGGGGGAGGAGGCGCGGAGCGCCGGAGGGGGTGAGGCACCGACGCCCTACGACGACATCCCCGGCTTCTGCTACTCGGCGCCGCTGGAGGAGATCGCGTCGCACGGGCACGTCCTCACGCCCGGGCGGTACGTGGGCGTGGCGCCCGAGGAGGACGACGGCGAGCCGTTCGAGGAGAAGATGGCGCGGCTCACGGCGACGCTCCTGGAGCAGTTCGAGGAGAGCCGCCGGCTTGAGGACGAGATCCGGGCGAACCTGGAGGGGTTGGGGTATGGCTAGCCCCTACCGGACCATCCCGCTTGGTGTGGCCGCCACGGTGCGGTCTGGCTACGCGTTCAAGAGCGACGACTGGGCGAACGAGGGCGTACCAGTGGTGAAGATCGCCAATGTTAGGGACGGGACCCTTGCTATGCAGGGATGCTCCTTCGTGCCCCCTGACGTTGCGGACGCCGCCCCGGCAGCGAGCGTGCACGACGGCGACATACTGATCGCGATGACCGGCAACATCGGCGTGGTTGCTCGCGTTCGCGACACCAGGCCTCTGGCGCTGAACCAGCGGGTCGGGCGCTTCACGATCACGCGACCAGACCTGCTCGACACTGGGTTTCTGTTCTACGTGCTGAGGAGTCCAGATGTGCGAGCTGAGCTCGCCGGGCTTGGGTACGGTTCGGTACAGGCCAACGTCAGCCCGTCGCTCATCGAGGGTGTGAGGATTCCCCTTCCCCCCCTCCCCGAGCAGAAGGCGATCGCGCACGTCCTCGGGACGCTGGATGACAAGATCGAGCTGAACCGGCGGATGAACGAGACGCTGGAGGCGATGGCGCGGGCGATCTTCAAGAGCTGGTTCGTGGACTTCGACCCCGTGTGGGCGAAGAAGGAGGGCCGCCAGCCCGTCGGCATGGACGCGGAGACCGCCGCCCTCTTCCCCGACGACTTCGAGGACAGCGAACTGGGGCCGATCCCGAGGGGGTGGAGCGTGGGGTGCGTGGGGGATCTCGTCGAGGTCACTCGGGACACAATCCAGCCGAGCGACTACCCCGACGAGGTGTTCGATCACTACAGCTTCGAGGCATGTGATGCTGGTTGCACGCCGGCACGCACCGAGGGCGCAGCGATGAAGAGCGGCAAGCTTCTCGTGCCTGCAGACTCAGTCTTGCTGTCCAGACTCAACCCGAGCATCAGCCGACTGTGGCTCCCGTGGCCCACCACACAGGCACGGTCCGTCGCCTCCTCTGAGTTCCTGGTGGTGCGCGGCAGGCGGGGTGTGCCTCGAACGTACTTTTACAGCCTCTTCGGGAGCGCGTCGTTTCGGGAAGCCTTCGAGGGTCTCGC
This sequence comes from Armatimonadetes bacterium UBA1398, assembly GCA_002305165.1. Taxonomy (GTDB): domain Bacteria; phylum Armatimonadota; class Zipacnadia; order UBA1398; family UBA1398; genus UBA1398. The sequence continues at coordinate 121,417 of DBQI01000043.1, read as the reverse complement.
GACGGGGACGTCTACCAGCCACCAGCGAGTGCGCCCCAGCGACTTCTCGGACATTCCGGCGGCCTGGCCTCCCCGGGAGATCATCCAGCGCTTCGACGGAGAGGCCTGCGGCCTGCTGGCACGGGCGAGGATCGGGCGCGAGGAGGCGATCCGACTTGCGGGTCTGCGGGATGTCGTGCTGCCCAAGCTGATGTCGGGGGAGCTGAGGGTTGGAGGGAGGCACAGGTGACCGGGGTCCCTGGTTGCTATGAGAGCCTGCACAAGGAGCAGTTCAGCACAGCGTACGTGCGCGCGGTTGTCGCTGCCGCGGGCTACAGCGCCAACAGGATTGACCCGGACACCCACAGCGCGGATCTCCAGATCGGAACGCTAGCAGCGGGGCAGTTGCCGCGCGACCCCAAACTGGAGGTGCAGATCAAAGGTACCTCGGTCCCCTGTTACAGCCCGGATGGGGCACTGATCAGCTTCAAGCTGAAGCGGAAGAACTACGACGATCTTCGCGCCCATGTCCTCGTTCCGCGTGTCCTTATTGTGGTTGTGCTGCCACAGGACTCCACCAAGTGGGTGGCTCAGACTTGCGCCGCGCTCGCCCTGATGTGCTGCGGCTACTGGGCCTCCCTGGCCGGGGAAGAGGACTCGGACCCGAAGCGCAGGACCATCACCGTGCAAGTACCGTGCGCTCAGGTCTTCTCTGTTGAGGCGCTGAAGCGGATGATGCGTAACGTGAGCGATGATAAGGGGGTCGCAGATGAGGCGTAGACCTTGGCAGGAGCAGATCGCAGGCGTCAAGCCCGAGTATGTGGCGGCCTACCTGAGAGGCACGGGCTGGCAGTGGGAAGACGCTATGGGAGGCAAAGCCAGCGTCTGGACCCGCACAACGGACGCCGAGTGCAGACCATTGCTGCTCCCCAAGCACAGTGAGTTCGCCGATTACGGGGCGCGGCTCCTCGACCTCGTGGAGGCGTTGGCTGCAGCCGAGGAGCGCCCTGAGTCGCAGATCGCCGCCGACCTGCTTCTCGTCGACACGGACGTGGTCCGTGTCAGGCTGGGCCCCCCTGTCGCGCGTGCAGGATCCGTGCCTCTGCTCGGGGCCATTGACCTGGTGGCCGGCATGAAGGGTGTGATTGAGGCTTCAGCGTGTGCGGTGGAAGAGCCGCGGCCTGCATACCCCAGCCGAAGAAGCCGCCGCGTCTCAGAGTACATGCAGGCGACACGGTTCGGTCAGACCTCGATCGGCAGCTTCGTGGCCTCGGTGTTGTGCCCGCTCCGAACGCCTGAGAGCGCGGGTGAGGCCCGCTCCGAACTGCTACCGTTCGGTCGAGAGGTCACCGAGAAGGTGAGCAGGAGCGTGGCGGAAGCCAGACGGGCGGCGGAGGTTGCGGTGCTGGAGGATGACCTATCTCCATTCGAGGATGCTGTCGCTGAGGGCGTAAGTGCAGAACTATGTCAGGCCTTGGCCAGGATCGGCCGTGGCCGCCGTGGGATGCACGGGCTGACGCTCTCTGTGGCTTGGTCGCCGCAACTGGAGTCTGATCCGGCGTTGCGAACATCGATGCAACTTGAGCCGGCGCACTGCGAGGTGCTGCCGGATGCCGCTGAGCTACTGAGGAGGGCACGCTGTCCTGATGGGGACGAGTTGATGGGTTGGGTGCAGCGGTTGGAGCGCTCGGAGCCCGATGAGTCGGGCGGCAAGGTTACGGTCGAGGCGCAAGTGGACGGCAAGCGACGCAAGGTTCAGATGGCCCTCCCGCCTGACGAGTATGAGGAGGCGGTGGAAGCCCACAGGCGGGGCGGCGTCGTCCACTGCTCAGGGGTCCTGAGCAAGTGCGGACGGGCGCTGCGCCTAGACGACGTTCAGGGGTTTCGGGCGATCCCGCCGGATAGCTAATTATGTGTCGCTACCCGCACTGCGCCGCTAGACTGGCACTCGCTTCGGAAGGAGGCCATGGCTGATGCCGCCTGTCCCATACCACCAGGGCAAGTTTCCGCCGACTGAGCTGAACTGGGCGCGGCTGATCCCCCTTATCGGGCCCGCTGCCGCCGCCGTCTCACGGTACGAGGGAGTGTTGAGCGCGGTCCCTAACGCCCACGTCCTGCTGTCTCCCCTTACCACGCGTGAGGCCGTGCTCTCTAGTCGCATCGAGGGCACACAAACCACATTCGGAGAGGTGCTCCACTTCGAAGCAACCGACGAGGAGCCCGCCGCCGGGCGCGGGGCGGACATTACGGAGGTGCTCAACTACCGAAGGGCCCTCCTGATAGCGGTGGAGGAGATGGGGAGGCTCCCCCTATCACTGCGCCTCCTTCGCTCCGCGCACGCTCGCCTTCTCGAGGGCGCTCGCGGTGGACAGAGGGACCCTGGGAGGTTCCGCCGAGTCCCGGTGTGGATCGGCCCTTCGGGCACGGGTCAGGAGGAGGCACGGTACACCCCACCGAGCGTGGAGCTGGTGCCTGGAGCCATGGACGAGTGGGAGCGGTACCTTCACTCGGAGCAGCCTGACAAGCTAACGCAACTCGCGATCCTCCATGCCGAGTTCGAGGCGATCCACCCCTTCCTGGACGGCAACGGCCGTATCGGCCGGCTTCTCGTGCCCCTGTTCATGGTCCATGCGGGGCTCCTCGCAACCCCGAGTTTCTACATCAGCGCCTATCTTGAAGCACACAGGGACGAGTACTACGAGCGCTTGCTGGCGGTGTCCCGTGACGGCGACTGGACAGGGTGGTGTGAGTTCTTCCTCACGGCCGTCAGGCTGCAGGCTCAGGCCAACCAAGCCAAAGCATCAGAGATCCTGGCTTTGTACGAGAAGACCAAGGGATGGATCCTGGAGCTGACTCACTCGCAGCACGCAGTACCCGCGTTGGACTGGCTCTTCATGCGTCCCGTCTTCCGTGTGACCGACTTCGTTGAACATTCGGGGGTGCCTGCGGCGACGGGGCGGCGAATCCTGAAGCTGGCCCGCGAGGGCGGCATGCTTCGCGAGCTGCGACCGGCCAGCGGGCGGCGACCAGGCGTGCTAGCCGTGACCGAGCTGTTGGACATCGTGGACCATTGATTGGAGTCGGTTCAGACCAAGAGCGTTTGTGGTGCATTTCTTTGCAGAACTGCAAAACAACGAGACTTGCTTTGAATGGGTGCAAGGCAAGACCGGAGCGAAGGGGTCTGGTGGGATGGCGAAGCTGATCACCGAAGCCGACGTCGAGGAGATGGCCCTGGGATGGTTCGAATCCCTCGGCTATCAGGTCGCGCACGGACCGGACATCGCGCCCGACGGCGACAAGCCCGAACGCGCGCGGTACGACGACGCGGTGCTCCTCGGCCGGCTCCGCGCGGCCCTGGGGCGGATCAACCCCCAGGCGCCGGAGGCCGCGCTCGACGAGGCGGCGCGCCGGGCCACGACGCCCGACAGCCCCAGCCTCCTGGAGAACAACCATCGGTTCCACCGGATGCTCACCGAGGGCGTCGACGTGGAGGTCCATCGCGGGGGAGGTGAGGCGTCCACCGTCAAGGTGTGGCTCGTGGACTTCGACCGCCCGGACGCCAACGACTGGCTCGTGGTGAACCAGCTCTCGGTCGTCCAGGGCCAGCACCGCCGGCGGGCGGATATCGTAGCCTTCGTGAACGGGCTCCCCCTGGCCGTGTTCGAGCTGAAGAACCCCGCCTCGGAGGCGGCGACGGTGGAGAGCGCCCACCGGCAGCTCCGGACCTACATGGAGCAGATCCCCGCGCTCTTCGTCCAGAACGAGGTGCTCGTGGTGTCGGACGGCACGGACGCCCGGGCCGCCACGATCACCGCCGCCTGGTCGCACTTCCTGCCATGGAAGACGGTGGACGGCGAGGGGTTGGCACCCCCGACGGCCCCGCCCCTAGAGGTGCTCATCCGGGGGATGTTCGACCCCGCCCGCTTCCTGGACCTGGCACGTCACTTCGTGGCCTTCGAGCGCCGGCACGAGGGGATGGCGAAGAAGATCGCCCGATACCACCAGTTCCACGCGGTGCGCAAGGCGGTCGCCTCCACGGTGCGGGCCACCGGGGAGCAGGGGAACGGCAAGGTCGGGGTGGTGTGGCACACCCAAGGCTCGGGGAAGAGCCTCACCATGGCCTTCTATGCGGGGAAGCTCATCGCCCAGCCGGAGATGCGGAACCCGACCCTCGTGGTGCTGACGGACCGGAACGACCTGGACGACCAGCTCTACGGGACCTTCGCGGGGTGCCAGGAGCTACTCCGGCAGGAGCCGCGGCAGGCGTCCTCCCGGGAGGAGCTACGGCAATTGCTCAGCGTGCCCTCGGGCGGCGTGATGTTCACGACCATTCAGAAGTTCCTGCCCGAGAGCGTGGGTGAGGAGTACCCCTGCCTCTCGGACCGGCGGAACATCGTGGTGATCGCGGACGAGGCGCACCGAAGCCACTACGACTTCGTGGACGGCTACGCTCGGAACCTCCGGGAGGCTCTGCCCCACGCGTCCTTCATCGCCTTCACCGGGACGCCCATCGAACTGGTGGGCAAGAACACGGAGCAGGTGTTCGGCGACACCATCGACGTCTACGACATCCAGCAGGCCGTCGAGGATGGGGCCACGGTGCCCATCTACTACGAGGCCCGGCTCATCCCGCTGACGATGGACGAGGCGGCGAGGCCCGTCATCGACGAGGAGTTCGAGGAGGTCACCGAGGGCGAGGAGATCGAGGGCAAGGAGCGGCTGAAGACGCGGTGGGCGCAGGTTGCCGCCCTGGTGGGCGCCGATGAACGCCTGAAGCGGCTGGCCGCGGACCTGGTGGAGCACTTCGAGAACCGGTGCGCGATCCTCGAGGGCAAGGGCATGGTCGTGTGCATGAGCCGTCGGATCTGTGTGGACCTGTACCGGGAGATCGTGGCGCTGCGGCCGGAGTGGGATTCGGACGACGACGAGCAGGGGGCGGTGAAGGTCGTGATGACGGGCTCGGCGTCGGACCCCCTGGACTGGCAACCGCACATTCGCAACAAACCCCGTCGGGAGCGGCTCGCGGAGCGTTTCAAGAAGCCCGATGACCCCTTCCGACTGGTGATCGTCCGTGACATGTGGCTGACGGGGTTCGACGCCCCGTGCCTCCACACCATGTACGCGGACAAGCCCATGTCGGGCCACAACCTCATGCAGGCGATCGCGCGGGTCAACCGGGTGTTTCGAGACAAGCCCGGCGGCCTCGTGGTGGACTACCTGGGCCTCGCGGACAACCTCAGGCGCGCTCTGAGGGAGTATAGCGCAGGGGACCGGGAGAGCGCGGGGGTGGATCTGGCCGAAGCCGTGGCGGTGTTGGAGGAGAAGCTGGACGTCGTACGAGCGATGTTCGCCCGGTTCGATTACAGCGGCTACCGGTCGTCGGAGCCGGCGGAGCGGACGCGGCTGCTGCTGGCCGCGAAGGAACACGTGTACGACATGGACCCAGCGGCCGACCGGGACGAAAACCGGAAGCGGTTCATGGAGGCGGTCTCGGAGCTTTCGCGTGCCTTCGCCCTCTCTGCGCCCCATGAGAGCGCCCTGGCGGTCCGGGACGAGGTGGCGTTCTTCCAGGCGCTCAGGGCGAGCTTCGCCAAGGACCGGCCCGACCGCGGCCGTAGCCCCGAGGAGCTGGATGCGGCTGTCCGCCAGATCGTGTCCAAATCGGTGTTGAGTGGCGACGTGGTGGATATCTTCGAGGCGGCGAAGCTCGGCAAGCCCGACCTGGCGCTGCTGTCGGATGACTTCCTGGTCGAGGTGCGGGGGCTGGAGCAGCGCAACGTGGCGGTGGAGGCGCTCCGGCGCCTCATCGACGGGGGCATCAAGGCGCGGTCACAGCGGAACGTGGTGGAGGCGCGGTCCTTCGCGGAGATGCTGGAGCAGACCCTGGTGAAGTACCGGAACCGGTCGGTGGAGGCTGCGGTGGTCATCGAGGAGCTGATCGCCCTCGCGAAGGAGATGCGGGAGGCGGCGGAGCGGGGGCAGAAGCTCGGTCTCACCGAGGATGAGTTGGCGTTCTACGATGCCCTGGCGGACAACGAGTCGGCGGTCGAGGTGATGGGCGACGAGAGCCTCATGGCGATCGCGCGGGAGCTGCTGGAGCAGGTGCGGAAGAACGCGACGATCGACTGGGCCCTGCGTGAGCCGACGCGGGCGAAGCTCAGGGTGCTTGTGAAGCGGATCCTCCGCAAGCACGGCTACCCGCCAGACCTGGAGCCGAAGGCAGCGGAGACGGTGCTGGAGCAGGCGGAGCGGCTCTGCGAGACGTGGTTGGAGGGGTGATTGCGAGGCTGGCGGAGCCGGAGCGGCATGGCTCGTGTGAAGCGCCGCTCCGCCGGCGATCACGCTGCGTCCGTGCTCTCACGACGGAGTTCCCTTGTGCTTCCGAAGCGGCTCGATGGTCAGGTAACGCGTCCCGTCGATCCACCACGCACAAACCTCTACCTTGGGGACAAAGCAAAGGGGGTTCTCGGCGAATGGGCGTGATGCCTGGGAGTCGGCGCCTTCCCGTCCAAGAGCCCTTCACGAACCCTTGGTACTCGCCGAATAATCTACTCCCATGCAACAATCCCGTACCATTCCCATGAGCAGGACTCAGTGTACAGGCCTGAAGCCCATCCCTCGCGAGCGGGGGATGGGCCAGCCTTCCTCGTGATACTGCGACAGGTGCTGCTTACTCGGCGCCGACGGCCATGCGGGGCCGCACGCACCGGATCGGCACGCGGCGGTCCATCAGGTCCTGGAGCGTGGTGTGCTTCAGATAGTGGGCCACCTGCGTGTGCACGTCGTTTAGCACGCTACCCATGATGCAGGGGCCCAGGACGCACTCTTCCTTGCCGAGAAGGCACTCGCCCTGAGGTAGTGGGCCTTCGACGGCGTCGTAGATATCGAACAGCCGAACGTCAGAGGCCGGCTTAGCGAGGGTAAAACCGCCGCCAGGCCCGCGCCTGGATGTCACTAGCTGCTCGCGTCCAAGCCTCTGCAACACCTTGCTCAGATGCGCTTCCGAGACGCCTAGTTCGGTCGCCATCGTGACCGCTGATACCGGATGCTTGGAGTCCGCTTCCGCAAGGTAGCACATGGCATGGAAGCCGATTGCGGCAGCGTCCGAAATGCGTAGTATGCTCTCCATTTCACACTCCTTGGGCTGGATATCCAGACGCGCAGAGGCAAAGCCTCGCGTGAGCCTGGCCGCCCCCCCAATGGCGTGTGGTCATTCATAGACCTGAATGCGCACACCGTACGTTAGCACGTTAGTAGCTTGTTCCTCCATCATACCCCGATAGGCGTACAAGAAGAACCCATTGATTCCTAGCCACGGGATGGCGCCCTTCGATACAACAGAAGGCGCCCGCTGATGACTGTTATGCTCGACCGCGCCACCGGCCTGGAACAGCACATCAGGAGGAATGGCATAATCCTCGGTCCCGCGCTCACCACATGAACTGAGCCTCGGTGAGCTGCGATACCTTGCTTGCCTTGGCGTGGCCGTCGAGGTAGAGGACGTTGGTCATGTCGTTGTGGCGTTCGGAACCGTAAGCCCAGCCCATGCCGAGGGAGCTCCGCTGCCATGACAGGAAGTCGATCCCCATGAGCGCGCTAGGGCCGGCGAAGGGGGCCGCCTCGGTATCCATCATGAGGACGCTCGAGGAGACGCCGGCCCCGCGCTCGCGCGAGCTCGCGATGCTGAGACTCCCCGGCTGGCCGCCGCTCGGAGCGATATAGTCGGTGGCCCCGTACCAGTTCAGGCCGATGCCGCATGGGCCGGCATACGCCCACTGGGTGGGCAGAAGAGGCGCAGGCCCCATGGCCGGGAGGCTTGCGGGGGCCGGTGCGTCGTACCCGTAGAAGTCGCCCCCGACGCTGTAGCACTTGAAGATCTGGTCGTTGCGAACGTAGCCCATGAGCGACTGCTGCCAAGTCGTAGCGCCGGACTGGCCGAAGCTGTTCGTCATCCAGCCGCTGAACAGCGGCGGCGGGACATCCCGGCTGTCCTCCATGTACATGAACATGCTCATGCCGAGTTGCCTCATGTTCGAGAGGCAGGCCGTCTGTCGAGCTCTCTCACGAGCTTTGGCGAACACGGGGAACAGGATCGCCGCCAGAATGGCGATGATCGCGATCACGACCAAGAGCTCGATGAGTGTGAAGCCATTCGAACGCCTATGTGGCATGCGGTACCGCATCCTTCCGGGAGTGCGTGAGGGAACTGCTGGAACGACTGTACTGGCCGCCCCTCTAGTCTAACCTTGTGCCACGGACAAGGACCGGGTATTACAGATTCCGCCTAGGGCGCCGCGAGGAGTTCCGATGCACGCAGGGGTCCTCTGGCTACCGGAGGAATGAGTCCCCGACCAGCAAGCAACAGCCCTGAGAGGGAGACCGGAGCATGGCGAGACTCGATCCGATCATCCTCTGGCCGGATGGCGCCCCTGGCGCCGTGGGTTCAGAGGACGAGGACATACCCACCCTTACCCCCTATCTGCCCGAGCAGTCCGTTGAGACCGGGGCGGCCGTTGTCGTCTGTCCCGGGGGCGGTTACGCCGGGCTGGCGCCTCATGAGGCCGAGCCCGTAGCGCTATGGCTCAACTCGATCGGAGTTGTGGGCTTCGTTCTCAAGTACCGCCTCGCCCCTCGTTACCACCATCCCGCGATGCTCCAGGACGCGGCGCGGGCGATACGAACGGTTCGCTGCCGCGCCGGGGAGTGGGGCGTTGGGCCAGAGCATGTGGGGATCCTGGGTTTCTCCGCGGGCGGCCATCTCACATCGACCGCCGTCACCCACTACGACTCTGGCCAGCCCGACGGTCCCGACGCTGTCGAGCGTTTCTCCAGCCGTCCCGACTTCGGTGTGCTCATCTACCCGGTTATCTCCCTGCTTGAGTTCACCCACGGTGGATCGCGCGTGAACCTGCTGGGCGAGGATCCGCCAGAGGATCTAGTCAGACGCCTCTCGAGTGAACTTCAGGTTACGCCAGATACTCCACCGTGCTTCATCGTTCACTCAGTCGCCGACTCTGCCGTTCCCGTCGAGAACGCCCTGCTCTTCGCCGAGGCGCTGCGGCGCGCGGGCGTGCCCTTCTCGCTTCACGTCTATGAGTTGGGGGAGCATGGCTACGGCCTGGGTGGCGACGATCCGGTGCTGTCGACCTGGCCCAGCCTCTGTGAGGGCTGGCTGCGCAAGCGAGGGATGTTGGGCGGGCCGTAGCGTCGGGGCTCGATGCGTAGAAAACGAATGGAGGGGCATCATGCTGTCAAAGCCGTCCCTGGCGGTGCGTCTGGTTTTGGTGTTGGCTCTTGCCCTGCTCGGCGCCGGAGCCTGGGCCGCGCCAGCGGGTGATCTGGATCTCTGCGTCTATGGCGGCAACTCGGCGGGAGTGGCGGCCGCGGTACAGATGGCGCGGATGGGCGGGTCGGTCCTGGTGCTTGAGCCCGGCCGCCATCTCGGGGGTCTTACGGCCGGTGGCCTGGGCGCGACGGACATCGGCAACTCCGCGGTCATCGGCGGGATCTCCCGCGAGTTCTACGACGCCGTCATCGAGCACTACCGCTCCACGTACGGTGAGGACTCGCCCCAGCTTGAGGCCTGCTTCGGAGGGTTCCGGTTCGAGCCGCATGTTGCTGAGGCCATCTATGAGGCCATGCTCGCCAAAGAAGGCATCCCGGTGTGGCGCGAAGCCCGACTCGCCAGCGCCCGGGTGCGGGATGGCCGGATCGTTGAGATCGTGCTCGAGGACGGATCTCGGGTCCGCGCTAGGGTCTTCATCGATGCCACCTACGAGGGCGACTTGATGGCGGCCGCGGGTGTATCTTTCACCGTTGGCAGGGAGCCCATCCACCAGTACGGCGAGCAGTACAACGGCATCCAGACCGGGCAGAGCACCCACCAGTTCACCATACCCACAAGCGCCTACCGCTACCGTGACGTTCCCGAGAGCGGCCTACTGTGGGGGATCTCCAGCGAGGGGCCCGGCGAGCTCGGCGAGGGCGACAACAAACTGCAGGCCTACAACCTGCGTATGTGCCTCACCTCTGACCCCGATAACCTCGTGCCGTACGAGGCCCCTCCGGGGTACGACCGCAGCCGTTACCTCCTCTTGGCCCGTTGGCTTCATCTACGCGGCCCGGAGCGGGAGGAATGGCGCCAGATGCCCTACCACAGCATCCCCATGCCGAACGGCAAGACCGACACGAACAACAACGGCCCCTTCTCGACGGACTTCATCGGCAGCAACTACGAGTGGCCGGAGGCAAGCTACGCCGAGCGGCAGGCCATCTACGAGCGTCACCTCCACTACCAGCAGGGGCTCATGTACTTCCTCGCCAACGACCCCGCCGTACCCCTTGCGTTGCGGCGCGAGGCGGCCCGATGGGGTCTCGCAGCGGACGAGTTCACGGATAACGGCCACTGGTCCCACCAGATCTACGTGCGCGAGGGGCGGCGCATGATCGCCGACTACGTGATGACCGACCACGATTGCCTTGGGACCGTCGCGGTGGATGACCCTGTTGGTATGGGCGCGTACAACATGGACTCCCACAACGTGCAGCGGTACGTGGACGATCGGGGCCTCGTGAAGAACGAGGGCGACGTCCAGGTACGGCTCCCCGGGCCGTACCCCATCTCCTACCGGTCCATCAGGCCCAAGGAGTCGGAGTGCACCAACCTCCTGGTGCCCGTAGCCGTCTCGGCGAGCCACATCGCCTACGGGTCCATCCGCATGGAGCCTGTCTTCATGATACTCGGCCAGTCCGCGGCGACCGCGGCGTACATGGCCATCGAGGGCGGCGTGCCGGTGCAGCGTGTTGACTACGACGCGTTGCGGGCACGACTGGATGCCGATGGCCAGGTGCTGTCGTACACTCCGCCGGCGGGCCAGGTGCGGTGGATCGACCCTTCGGAGTTCATTCCTGGGGTTGCTATGGATGATACCGGTGGGGTCACGAAGGGCTCGTGGTCGGTCTCGGCGTCGGCGAACTGGCGGGCGATCGGCTCCGGATACCTCCATGACAACGACGCGCGCAATGGCAAGTGCAGCATCACGTACTCGCCGGACATCCCCTTCGCAGGCCGTTACGAGATCTTCATCAGCGCCCCACGGCACACCAACCGAGCCACCAATGTTCCGGTCACGGTGACGGTTGACGGAGTCGAACAGCCCACTGTCCGAGTGAGCCAGCGGGGCGAGGTAGACGCCGACCCGTTCGTCTCCGTCGGTGTGTTCGACCTGCCTGAGGGATCCCGAGTGGTCATCACTGTCGGCAACGAGGGCACGGACGGCTACGTGGTGGCCGACGGGGTGTATCTCGTACCCGAGGAGGAGTGAGCGGCGCCGGGTGCTGGAGCGGTAGAGCTCAGGCCTTCGTGCCGGCGAAACGGTAGCCGCAGTTGCCGCAGTAGAGGGCCCACGGCGGAACCTTGGCTTTGCAGCGGGGGCAGTAGTAGAGGGTCTGCTCGGTGGACGCGCTGTCGGGGGCTGGGTCGTCGGGCCGGAGACCGGTAGGCTCCGCAGGTTTGCGGGAGGTGTGTGATGGGTGGAGCCTTTGCTTCCACTCCTCGGGGCTGAAGACCGTCTTGCACCGGGGGCAGTAGTAGTTGCCGTAGAAGATAGGGTTGCCGTACCCGCAATCGGGGCACTTCGCTCCGAACATCAGCGCGCTACCAGCCTTCCCATCTTGTCAGCCTCGCGGAGCGGCTGACCACAAGAGTCTAGCACATTCGGATGCACAGGACCTCGAGACCTGCGTCCATGGCTCACCGCCGCCCGTCTGGATTCCAGACCCCTCGTGTGTATAATGGCCGCATGAAACCAGGCGGGAGAGACATTCGGGCCACGTTGGAGCGGGGTTGCCTCGTCGGCGACGGTGCGACAGGCACGCAACTGCAGGCCGCCGGCCTGGTCTCGGGGCAATGCGCCGAGGCGTGGAACCTGTCCCACCCCGAGGCGGTCGCGGCCGTGGCGAGAGCCTACGCCGAGGCTGGTGCGGGCGTCGTGACGAGCAACACCTTCGGTGGCTCCCCCGCCAAACTCGCCTCGTCGGGCCTAGAGGCCCGGTGCGAGGAACTGAACGCCCTGGGTGTCCGGCTGGCGCGTGAGGCCGTGGGGGAGGCCGTGTTCGTCGCGGGCGATGTGGGCCCCTCGGGCCAGCTCCTGGAGCCCTACGGCGATATGCCCCTCGCCGAAGCCAGGGCGGGCTTCATCCGCCAGATCGCGGGCCTCAGTGAGGGTGGCGCGGACTGCATCCTCATCGAGACCATGATGGACCTTGCCGAGGCGATCATCGCGGTGGAAGCCGCCCGCGAAGCGGCCCCCGATCTGCCCGTCTACTGCACCCTGAGCTTCCAGGAGAACGGTCGGACCGTGTTCGGGGTGACGCCCGAGCAAGCGGCCGAGCGCCTGGCAGAGGCCGGGGTGGACGGTATGGGGCTCAACTGTGGCGTTGGGTCGGTCCAGGCCGTGGGCGTTGTGGAGGCCTTCGTGCGGGCCACCCCCCTACCCGTCATCGTGCAGCCCAACGCGGGTATGCCTCGGCTCGTGGATGGCGTGACGGTGTTCGATGAAACCCCCGAGGAGATAGCTGCGAACGCGAAGCGGTTCCGTGACATGGGCGCCCGATGGCTTGGGGCGTGTTGTGGGTCCACCCCCGACCACATCCGGGCCATCGCTCAAGCGGTAATGGCTTAGGGCCACCGGGTCGGTCCCCTGAGCCGCGCCGCTGGTTGAACACGGAGAGGGAGACCGATGATGCCTAGGATTGGTGAACACCCGGGACTGGTGGCCGCTACGACTGCGGCACTTCTGGCCGTCACGCTGCTCTGCGGCTGCCCTCCCCCCGCCGCGCCCGAGAGCGGTTCACCTACTGTGGCCTCGACGAGTGGCGGCCAGGCGCCGTCGGACGGTGTCCATGCCTCGGCGAGCGTCCAGGAAGGCAGCTACGGTGACCGCGAGAACGGCATCCCCGTCGGCGCCTACTTCGGCCTCACGGGGGCCCAGGCGGTATTCGGGCAGGACTCAGCCAAGGCTATGATCCTCGCTCTCGAAGAGATGGAGGCGGCGGACTGGAACGGCGGTCCCTCGATCCACCTCATCCTCCAGGACGACCGCTGCAAGACCGAGGACGTGGGACTGATCCTCAACAAGCTCATCAATGACGACGAGGTTGTCGCCGTCGTCGGTGAGCTGGCGTCCAGCCTCAGCCTCGTCGGCGCGCCCATCTGTCAGGAGGAGGGCGTGCCCATGCTCTCGCCGTCGTCCACTAATCCCGAGGTGACCAAGAAGGGCGACTTCATCTTCCGAACGTGTTTCACTGACCAGCAGCAGGGATACGCCTGCGCTAAGTTCGCTTTCGAGAACCTCGAAGCACGTAGAGCCGCCATCCTGTACCCCGGAGACAACGACTACTCCGTTGGCCTCGCGAATGACTTCACCGCCGCCTTCGGTCGGCTGGGTGGGGAGATCGTGCTGTCCCAGGGGTGGGGCAAGGACCAGCAGGACTTCAGCGTCGAGCTGGACCGGGCCAAGCAGCAGGAGCCCGATGTCCTCTTCGTGCCCTGCTACTACGACGACTCGGGTCAGCTAGCGAGCCAGGCGCGGAAGCGCGGCCTCGATATCCCCATCGTCGGCGGCGATGGCTGGGACTCACCAGACGTCGACGCCATTGGCAAGGAGGCCACGAATAACTGCTTCTTCGCCAACCACTACAGCAAGGCCGATGAGTCTCCCATCGTGCAGTCCTTCGTGAAGAGCTATGAGAAGCGCTGGGGTGAGGCCCCCAGTGCTATGGCGGCCACGGCGTACGATGGTGTTCGCATCCTAGTCCAGGCGATCCGGAGTGTGAGCGACCCCCGTGATCGCCTAGCCGTCCGCGATGCTCTGGCCGCTACGTCGGGTTTCGAGGGCGTCACCGGCACGATCACCATCGACGAGGACCGCAATGCGACGAAGTCGGCGGTCATCCTGGAGCTGCGCGACGGTGAGCAGACCTTCGTCGACACCGTGCAACCCGACGTGCCGTGATCTTCTGGCTTCAGCAGCTCACCAACGGTCTTAGCCTGGGGGCGATCATCGCGCTGATCGCCCTTGGTTACACCATGGTGTACGGCGTGCTGAAGCTCATCAACTTCGCCCATGGGGATATCCTCATGGTGGGGGCATTCGTAGCCATCTACGCCGCGATGTGGGCGGCCCATTACGGCATCCCCGTCTGGTTTCCCCTCATCATGCCGGTATCGATGGCGTTCTGTGCGGCGCTCGGGGTCGCCATCGAGTTCGTTGCCTACCGGCCCCTGAGGAACGCGCCACGGCTCGCGTCGCTCATTACTGCCATTGGTGTGTCGCTGTTTCTCGAGAGTGTGGGTCAGTGGAAGCTCGGGGCCGGGCGCCATGCCTTTCCGGCACTGCTGAGCGACCACCGCATCGAGGCCCTCGCCGAGCGGTACGGCTTCTACGTCTACGTCTCCGACCTGGTCATCTTCGCCTCTACCTTGCTCCTGCTCGTCGCGCTGCAAGCCATCGTGAAGTTCACCCGGTTCGGCAAGGCCATGCGCGCCGTCTCCCAGGATCCCGAGGCCGCGCGGCTCATGGGCGTGGACGTGAACCGAGTCATTACAGGGACCTTCGCTCTGGGTAGCGCTCTGGCCGGAGCGGGTGGGGTCATGTGGGGCATGAAGTTCGGGGCGGCCGACCCCCTCATGGGGATGGACCCAGGGCTGAAGGCCTTCGTCGCGGCCGTGGTGGGAGGCATCGGCAATGTGCCCGGCGCCATGGTGGGCGGGTTCATTATGGGTGTGGCCGAGACGCTGGTTGCCGCCTGCTCCATACCCATTGGGCGGATGTGGGGTAGCGACCTCGTCATCGTGGGGTCGAACTACCGGCAGGCCCTGGGCTTCCTCATACTGATCCTGGTGCTCCTGCTGAGGCCGTCGGGCCTCTTCGGGCGGCACGAGCCGGAGAAGGTGTGAGGTCATGGCCTATCGTCCCGATCCGGTCAGGGTGTATGGGCACTGGCTGCTGGCCGCTGCCGGTCTCTCCCTGGCGGCCGCCGCGATCGGCTATGGGATCCCCAAGGTCCTTCCGACCTTCCATCTCGACCCACTCGCGCTGGGCCTCATCTACGCGGTCATCGCTCTCGGTTTGAACATCGTGAACGGCCAAGCAGGCCTGTTCTCCATCGGCCACGCCGCCTTCGCTGGCATCGGAGCCTATACAGCCGGTGGACTCTCCACGATGGTGGGCCCGCGGCTTTTCGGCTGGGGGCCGGGAATGCCCGCGCAGCTTGATAGCCCCGCGGCGGCCGTGTTCTTCATGGCGTCACTGCTCGCGGGCGGCCTCGTCGCGGCGCTGTTCGGGTACCTGGTCGGCATCCCGACCCTACGCTTACGGGGAGACTATCTGGCCATCGCCACCCTGGGCTTCGGTGAGATCATGCGGGTGGTTCTTGACAACACCGCCTCCTTGGGTGGTCCCCTGGGGATGCACGGGATCCCCAGGTTCACGACCTACCCCGTCATCGGTGTCGCCCTGGTGCTCACTCTCATCGTGTGCCGCAACATCGCTACCAGCGTACCCGGCCGGTGCTTCGTCGCCCTGCGGGAGGATGAGATCGCGGCCGAGTCACTGGGCATCGCGACGACTCGGGTGAAGGTCAATGCCATGGCCCTCTCGGCTGGCATCGCGGGCATCGGTGGGGGGCTACTCGCCCATCGGCTCGGAAGCTACATGCCCGTGGACTTGAGTTGGGTCCGGTCCGTCGAGTTCGTGCTGATGGTGGTGCTCGGCGGATCGGGCTCGATCACGGGCACGGTGATCGCCGCCATAACCCTCGGCATGTTGCCGGGGGAGATGCTTCAGCTCACGAAGTGGCCCTGGTTGCAGAAGCTCATCGGCAACAAGATGGTCGTCTACTCCGTGCTGCTCATCGTGATGATGCTGGTCCGGAGCCTGTGGTTCAAGGGCGGCTGGGAGCTGTCGTTCCAGTGGATGCGGGACTCGGCGGCAAGACTGCGGCGCCGCCTGAGCCGGCGGGAGGGACCTGCGAATGGCTAGCGATCCGGGCCATCTCGCGGCCCCCGTCCCCGATGCCATGCTGGAACTTCAGAGCGTCAGCCGGTTCTTCGGAGGCCTGGCAGCCGTTCGCAACCTCGACATGGCCATCGGTCGAGGCAGCATCCACGGGCTGATCGGGCCGAACGGCGCGGGCAAGACCACGGTCTTCAACCTCATCACAGGCGCCACGCCGCTCTCCTCCGGCAGCATCCGCATGGAGGGGCGGGAGATCGGCCACTTGGCGCCACACGCTATCAACCGCCTCGGCGTCGCCCGCACTTTCCAGAACATACGGCTGTTCAAGGGCATCTCTGTGTTCGAGAACGTCCGCACTGCCGGGAGTTGGAGGTCGGGCTATGGCTGGATCCACGGGCTAGTCCAGGGCTACACCTTCCACCTGAGGGAGGCGGAGCTGCATCAGAGGACCAGCGAGCTGCTGGATGAGTTCGGCCTGGCCCACCGAGCTAAGGAGCCCGCCGGCGCACTCCCGTACGGCGAGCAGCGACGGCTGGAGATCCTGCGCGCTCTGGCGACGCGGCCGAAGCTCCTCCTGCTGGACGAGCCCGCTGCCGGCCTCAATGCGAGCGAGACGGACGCCCTCATGCAGCTCGTCGAGCGGATCCTCGAGCAGTATGAGTTGACCATCCTGGTCATCGAGCATGACATGCGCATGGTTATGGAGCTCTGCGACACGATCACGGTGCTGGACCTGGGCGAGAGGATCTGTGAGGGAGACCCCGCCGCAGTACGGAACGACCCCTTGGTGATTCAGGCGTACCTGGGACGGGGGGACACGGTCGATGCTTCGGATCAGTGACCTCCGAGTCGCCTATGGAGCCATCGAGGCCCTCCACGGCGTCAGCCTTGAGGTCGAGCGAGGTCGCATCTGCGCGCTCATCGGCGCTAACGGCGCGGGGAAGACGTCGTTGCTCCGCGCCGTCTCGGGCCTGCTGAGGCCAACTGCGGGTACCATCGAGTTCGATGGTGAGGACATTACCCGCTGTCCACCTCACCGCATCGTGGCTCGTGGCATCTCTCATGTGCCCGAAGGCAGGCACGTCTTCGCGGAGCTTACGGTGGCAGAGAACCTGGACATGGGCGCATACCTCCGCCGGGACCGCCGCAGCGTGTCGGAGTCGAAGGGGGTCGTCTACGAGCTGTTCCCCCGGCTCAAGGAGCGGGAGAGGCAGAGTGCCGGCACCCTCAGTGGTGGGGAGCAGCAGATGCTCGCCATTGCTCGCGCGCTCATGGGCAACCCACGCCTGCTGCTACTCGATGAGCCCTCTCTGGGTCTCGCGCCGAACCTGGTACAGGCGATCTTCGGCAAGATCGCGCAGATCAACCACGAAACGGAAGTCACGATCCTGCTGGTCGAGCAGAACGCCAGCATGGCCTTGCGAACCGCTCATCACGGCTGCGTCCTCGAAACGGGGCACATGGTACTTGCGGACGACGCGGCCAACTTGAGGACTGACGAGGATGTCAAGCGAGCGTACCTGGGTGGATAGCTCCATCCGCCTACCCGAGTGGCTCGGCCTGTGCCTGCGCGACGAGCCGCGTGACGCCGATCATCTCGCCCGGCTGTGCGAGACGGCGATCGCGGCGGCCATCGGGCCCGCGGCAGGGGTCGCTGTCGCCCTGGAGGGGGTGTCGGGCACGCCCCGGGAGGGCCTCAATGTGGCCAACGCCGTCATCGAAGTGGCGAAATGGCGGCTAGCGAAGATCCCCTCCGCCGCCCTGGTGAGTTCGCTATCCTCGCGCGCGACGGGGGAGGAGTCGGCCGCGCCCGCGTGCCGATTCGATCACATCGAGGTGCGCTTCCATGGCGCGCAGATCGAGCACCTGCGCTGCGAGACCATCGTCATCACCGCCGAGGCGGTGGTAGGCCGGTTGTCCGGCGAGGGACAGGTCCGGAACCTGGAGTTGGAGTCTGCGGGCGACCTGTGGGTGCGTGCGGAGGTACGCGCCAACGACGCGCGAGATGCCTTGGTGGCCCAGTCGCCCTTCATCGTTGATGGGAGCCTGCGCTTTCTCCCCGGAGGCGGCATGGTGGCGGACGGGAGGGTCCGGCTGGGTATCATCCCCCTATCCGCTCGTCTCGAAGGGAAGCTAACAGTGGGTCAGAGCCAGGACCTGCTGTTCTCGGGGGTTAGCGCCAAGGTGGGCGGACGGCCGCTCCCACAGACGGCCGTGAACGCCAAGTTGCGCGAGATCAACCCGGTCTTCTCGGTGCGGCCTCTCCACGCGGCCGGGCTGCCGGTCGAGTTGTTGCCGCCGGAGGTGGATGGCTCGGTCATGCGTCTACGCTGCCGAGCCATCCGCAACGGATCCTAGGGCTTCGTGGTAGGCTCGCCCGGGCTGCCCGGTGGAGGGCTGTCCTCATTGAGGGTCTGACTCTGTGTCGTGTCCGCAGCCTGCGGACCACATGTGTTCACCATTCAAGTGGGTACGCCCAGGGAGGGCAGTATCCATCGCTGGAGCACGAACCATCCCGCTATCAGCGCCAGTATGGGCCACATCTCTAGCAAGGCTCTCACGCCTCCCTTCCGTTTCGCCGTTGTCTCGTTCACGGAAGCACCATCCCGCCGATTGCTTTGATGACATAATGATATATGCTAAACAGAATATTGGCAAGGGTGGACGGCAGGACCTTCGCGGCGACTGAGCCAACATAGCGGATTGAGGAGTTGGTGCTGCTGTGACGCGACTGGTGATCGATGCGAGCATCGCGGGCGCGACCGTGGGGGCCGATCCGGCTGAGGGGCTTGGTCTGCTCCTCGCCCTTCTGGACCCCGACGTGAGGCTGGAGGGGATCATCCTCACGGGCGGCGACCTCCACATCAAAGCGGCGCAGGTGCGTAAGCTCTTCGAGGTGGCCGGCCGCTCGGTACCGCTGGCCCTTGGCGCCACTCACGACCTCCTCGGCCGCGCGAGCCGTGACGCCAGCCTGCGGCCTCCCACGGCGAACTTCGTGAGTGGGCACCGATCCATCGGTGGGTTGCCGAACGCACTGGAGTTGCTTCAGGAGGTGACGGCGCAGGGTGAAGGCACGGTCAGCCTCATGGTTCTGGGCCGCGCGACGACCACAGCCCTCGCGCTTCTCGCGGCTCCACGCCTCATCCTAGGGCTCAACCGGGTCTACCTCTGCGGCTGCAGTGTCGGGTTCCCGCTTCGTGAACAGCAGGACGGCGCTGATGCCCATGCCGTGGCGACGGTCATCCGGTTGGCCGGCGACCGAGTGATCCTGCACGACCCCGGCCCCCCACCGGGCGTCAGCATCCCTCGCCGGCAGTTCGAGTGTAGCCGCGAGTCGGACACCAGTTCGCTCTTCGAGTTCGTCTCCGAGTACAGCGAGAGCTGGTTGACCTATTACGAGCGGAGCGAACTCCCCCTCGCCGCTGCTCTTCCTGTGATTGGAGCCGCGCACCCGTCGATCCGCACCATCCAGCGCCGCCGGTACGCCCTCGACCCTTGCTGCCGATCCTACAGCGAGATGATCCTACCGGCTCAGGAGGGTATCGGGGCGCCTCGCGTCTCGCCGCCTGGCCTGCTCGTCAGTCTGGACACGATGACAGACTACGATCCCGAGGGGTGTATTGGGTTCGTCGAGTCGGTGCTCGATTTCCCGCCGCTGCCGCCACCCGAGGATGAGCCTGCCAGCACCCTCCCCTCGCCCCAGCCGCCGATCCGCTAAACGGAGTTCAGACGATCCTCTCGCGGATTCGCGCTGAGGAGATGTCCATGAGCCAGACGACCATGGTGATCAGCCAGGCGATGAGGGCCACTTCGTTCCAGCGCGCCATGCCTTGGTACTGGATGAGCAGCGCGCCGATGCCACCGCCACCAACCATGCCGACGATCGTGGCCATGCGCACGTTGATGTCCCAGCGGTAGAGCGTGAAGGCCACGAAGGGCGGTACGACCTGCGGCCAGACCGCGTAGACGACGGTGTGGATGGCACTCGCCCCGGTCGCCCGGATCGCTTCCACGGGGCCGGTATCGATGTTCTCCACCTGCTCCGAGTAGAGCTTTCCGAGGGCGGCGACGGAGTGGACCATGAGCGCCAGCATCCCCGCAAAGGGCGAGAGGCCTACCCACACGACGAAGATGATCGCCCAGACGATCGGCTCTATGGAGCGTACGACGGTGAAGATGGTGCGCATGATCAAGTAGACGCCCGTGCCGACCACCGTCCGGGGCATGATGTTCCGCGCTCCGAGAAAGCTGAGGACCACGGCGAGCGGGACCGCGAAGGTCGTGGCCATGAGGGCCAGATAGACGGTCTCGACCATCGCCCACGCGCAGTTCCGCAGGATGCTGAAGTCAGGCTGGACGAGCGCTAAGGCCAGGGGCCGCACCGAGGACAGTCCGTTCCCTAGTTCCTTGACATCGATCTCGGAGATCCGCCATCCGACCCAGTAGGTCAGTGCGATGGCGCCGATGCCGATCCACCACACGCTCTGCCGGTACCAAGGCAGGACGCGCGCCTCGGCAGCCCGCCCCACTCGGCTGTCGAACCAGGTCCGGGCCCATCGGTCGTGCCACGGACGACCCGTGGGATGGACCACGCCCGAGGCGAGGACGCCTAGGACAACGACGGTGGTGCACCATGCGCCGATCACGGTGGCCTGCAGGGCGGGAGTGAGGGCTCGGTACCACTCCCCGAGGGATGTATAGGCAACGAGTCCAGCGCCCAAGGCCATCGCGAGGAGAAGGCAACCGGCGCCCATGAGGTGGCCCGCAAGCAGCCGCCGCAACCGGTCCCGCGCCGTCGCCGGACCGCCTTCGGCGCGAACCAGGGCAAGCTTCGTGATCCGCGGGCCGGCGCCGTCGAGGAGGCACGTGGACACCACGGCAGCCTCGAGGGCTATCAGGAGAGCCGCTACAACGATGGATAGGCTGGCGCCCTCCGGCCTGCCCGTCCGCTCGTTGTGGTACAGGATGTAGAGGATGCCCAGGGCGATGTAGATGGTCAGCGCCGCATCCCAGACGAGAGGCGCGATGGAGATCCGGGAGCGCTCCCATCGAAGCCCGAGGCGGATCGGCCTGGGGTGACTCGGGCTCAACGGATCTTCACCTCCACCGCGTCCTCGCCGTAGATCTGCCTGAACAAGGCGTCATCGATGTCCGATGGCAGGCCATCGAACTCCATGCGCCCGTCCTTGAGGGCTATGATCCGGCTGCCGTACTTGCGCGCGAGGCTCAGAAAGTGCAGGGAGCAGATGATCGTGAGGCCCATCTCGCGGTTCATCTCGCCCAGGTAGCGCATGACCGAATCGCTGGTCGCGGGATCGAGACTCGCCACGGGTTCATCGGCTAGGATGAGCTTGGGTTCCTGCATGAGGGCACGGGCAATGGCGACCCGCTGCTGCTGGCCGCCGGAGAGGGCACTGGCGCGGTTCTGCGCCTTATCGGCGATTCCCACCCGCTCTAGGCAGCCGCGGGCCATCCGGACCGTCGGCCGGGGCCAGAGCCCCAAGAGGGAGAGCGGCGCACCGGGATACCCCAGTCGCCCGGCCAGGACGTTGCGTAGAACGCTACTCCGGGGCACCAGGTTGAACTGCTGGAAGACCATGCCCATGCGACGGCGGATGCGGCGGAGGTCCGCGCCCCTGGCCGCCGTGACGTCATCGCCCTCGAAGGTGATGCGCCCCTCGGTGGGGTCGATCAACCGGTTGATGCAACGGAGCAAGGTCGACTTGCCCGACCCGGATAGGCCGATGAGGACGACGAACTCACCCTCGGCGATCTCCAGATTGACATCCGAGAGCGCAGAGGTGCCGTCGTCGTATACCTTGCTCAGACCCTCGACGGTTAGCACGGCGGCGCTGGCCGAGCGCTAGGCGCCCGGCTCCTCCTCAACGGGTTCCGCCGCAGACTCAGACGCCGACTCGCCCGCCGCCTCATCGCTGGGCAGCTCGTTGCGCTCGATGAGGGCCTGCAGGGTGCTCTCGTCCGCGATACCCAGGGCGGCCAGCTTCTCCCGAACGCTGTCGTAGCCCGCATCCTCGACGGGCACAAGCTCGGTGATGTTGTAGAGCTCGCCCAAGGCCTTCGCGCCCTCTGGCGTGGCAAGGTAGTCCAGAAGAGCCTGAACGATCCTGTCCTTCTTCTCCGCGGGGAAACCCCTGCGGAAGGTAACGGTGTCGTTGGGGATCCAGTCGGTGAACTCGATGATCTGCAGCACCTCGCCCGCGTCGGGGTACTCCTTCAGCAGGTCCTTGCGAGCGTCTCGGATCTCTCCCTCATCCGACGTGGGACTGTAGTAAGCGCACCCCACATCGGTGCGCCCGCTGTATACGGCCAGCATGGCCTGAGGATGCCCGCCCGCGAAGACCGTCTCGGCGGGCTCGATGCCCCGGTCCTTCAGCATCGCGCTGGGGTAAATGTGCCCTGAGGTTGACGCGGGGTCCACGAAGGCAATGGTCTTGCCCGCGATGTCCTCCAGGCTCTTGATCCCACTGTCCTTGCGGGTGACGAACATCCCGCGATACTCGAGCTCCCCGTACCGCCCCACCTGCAGAGCGATCTCGGCGCCGTACTTGTCACTGGCAAGCACATAGGCGAAGGTCGAGAGCCAGGCGATATCGGCCCTGGCCGGCTCGGCGCCCATCGCCTCGACCACGGCGATGTAGCTCGTGGGCACCTCCACATCGAAGGTGTAACCCGTGCGCTCCTCGAGCGCCGCGACGATCTCCTCGGCACTGGTGATCACCTCGCCAGCCTCCATGGAGGGGACGAAGTACATGGTGATGGGCTTGTCGTCGTCGGATGTCTGGGCGGGAGCGGATGATGGAGCGGGCACGGCCGCGGCGCCCGGGTCCTCGGCCGGTTTGGAGCAGCCGCCGAGGGCCAAGGCTGTGAGCATGGCGAGCGTCGTGATGACGAGGAGCGCAAGGGATCGAATGGGCGTCACTTGGGGTCCCCCTACCTGGGTATGCGTACGATTGCTGATTCTGTGGCCGCCTGACGATGACGTCAAGCGCCGCTCCACTACTGGGCAGTGCTGGCAGTGCGCTGGGCGTCCCACTCCAGGTAAGCTCGGATGAAGGGATCGAGCTGGCCATCCAGGACGCCGAGCACATCGCCCGTCTCGTGGTCGGAGCGCAGATCCTTGACCAGGGTGTAGGGCACCATCACGTAAGAGCGGATCTGCTGGCCCCATGATTCCTCGCTATGTTCGCCACGGAGCTTCTCCCGCTCCTCACGGCGCTTCCGCTCCTCCAGGTCGAAGAGCCGCGCCTTCAGCACGGCCATGGCCGACTCGCGGTTGCGCATCTGGCTCCGCTCATTCTGGCACTGAACGACGATCCCCGTGGGCTGGTGCACGATCCGGACCGCCGAGTCCGTCTTGTTCACATGCTGGCCGCCCGCCCCGGAGGACCGGTATGTTTCCACGTGCAAGTCGGCAGGGTCGATGTTGATGTGTATGTCATCGTCGAGGGCAGGCAGGACCTCGACTAGCGCGAAGGCGGTATGCCGGCGTTTGTTCGCGTCGAAGGGTCCGATGCGCACCAGCCGATGCACCCCCGCCTCGCCCCGGAGCCGCCCGTAGGCGTTCAGGCCCTTGACTCGGAACGTGGCTTGCTTGATCCCCGCGCCCTCCGCCGGGATGTACTCCAGCGTCTCCACGTCAATGTCGCTCTGCTCGGCCCATCGGAGGTACATGCGCGCCAGCATCTCCGCCCAGTCTTGGGCATCCAGCCCCCCCGCGCGGGAGTGTACCGTCAGGAACGCGTCGCGACTGTCGTGGGGTCCGCTGAAGAGGACTTCGGTCCGGCGCTCGTCGATCTCGACCTCGATGGACCGAAGCTCCGTCTCCAGATCCCGGAGCAGCGCTTCAGCGTCGTCCTCCGCGGCAGCGAGATCCAGCAGCTCGAGGGCATCGGAGGCGCGTCGTCCCAGAGCCTCCCAGGGCTCCACGACACGGCGAATCTGGCTCAGGCGCTTCGAGTGCTGCCGGGCCATCTCAGGATCGGACCAGAACGCCTCGTGGGTCTGCTCCTCCTCCATGGCCTCGATGACGGCGCGTTTGCCAGCTAAGTCAAAGACGACCACTCAGATCGGCGATAGCTTCGTGGAGGGCTTCCGCCTTCTCCCGTAGTTCATCGGTGGTGGGCACGCCTTCATCTCCCTGTGATGCCGTTGTGGGTCGTAGTCGCGAGCGCGGGCTATCCAGCCGCGCTCGCTCGCTCATCCTTGTCCATGCAGCACTTCTTGTACTTCTTACCGGAGCCACACGGGCAGGGATCGTTGCGGCCCGGTCGATCTCCTCTGACGATCGGCCTCTGTTTCGTCTGTCCAGGCAGGACCTGCTCCCCATCGGAGGTGACCGCGACGCCGCTACGCGTAGGAATGAGCGGCACCGCGCCTCGCCCTTCGGACTGGATCCGGTACATGCTCTCCTCGCTGACCGTCACAGCCTGGGCACGGAACATCCGCCGCACGACCTCCTCCTGGATCATCTCCTGGAGGGTCTCCCACATCTCGTAGGCTTCCTTCTGGTAGGCCACCAGAGGGTCGATTTGAGCATGGGCGCGTAGCTGGATGCCGTCTCGAAGCGCGTCCATGGCGGCAAGATGATCGATCCATAGCTCGTCGACCACGGTGAGCATGCACATCCGCTCGAGGCTCCGCATGTCCTCTGGCCCGAACTCGCGCTCCTTGCTCTCGTATGCCTTGACTGCGGCGTCGATGAACCCGTCCTCTACCGCGTTGTAGGGGGCGCCGTACAGGGTCCACGGGTCCATCACCGCGTCGAGGGGGAACACCGTTCGCAGGTCGCGCACGAGCTCCTCGAAGCGAGCCTCCTCCGGGTGCAGGTCGCGCACCGCGGCCGCGATCTCCGAGAGCCCCGCGGCCCCCACCTTGCTGCTCCGAGCCTCCCGGTAGAGGGTGTCTCGGAGTTCCTTCAGGGGAACCTCGGTGAGGTCTCCGGCCTCCAGGTCGTAGAGGTCGTCGATGGGCAGGTGGGCGCGAAGCGCCTCCACAAGCTCGGAGTAGGTCCGGCTGCCCGAGCCCTGCCCTGGCGCCACATGGTCGGCGACCTTGAGCGCGATCGTCTTCTTGACGAACTCGCGGACCTGGGCGCCGAAGTCATCACCCTCCAGCACCCGTCGTCGGGAGGCATAGATGGTCTCGCGCTGGAGGTTCATGACGTCGTCGTACTTCAACACATGCTTACGGATCTCGAAGTGCTGGTTCTCAACCCGCTTCTGAGCGTTCTCGATCAGCCGGCTGAGCAGGCGGTTCTCTATGCGCTCGTTCTCGCGCCAGCCCCGCTGAAGCCCCTGCATCCGCTCCTGAGCGCCAAAAAGCCGCCAGACCTCATCCTCCAGGCTGAGGTAGAAGCGCGATGAGCCCGGATCGCCCTGACGCCCCGAGCGTCCACGAAGCTGATTGTCGATCCGCCGGCTTTCGTGTCGCTCCGTTCCCAGAATGTGCAGGCCTCCCACTGCCTTGACTCTCTCGTAGTCGGGGGAGACCCGCATCCCTTCGGGGGGCTTGCCGCCCAGCTGGATGTCCGTGCCGCGGCCGGCCATGTTGGTCGCGATGGTGACCGCGCCCACCCGACCCGCCTCAGCGATGATCTGTGCCTCCCGCTCGTGGTACTTGGCGTTCAGAACGTTGTGGGGAACCCCCTCGCGCAGGGTGCGCTCCAGCGGCTCGACCATGTCGGGCATTCCCAGGAGCTCGGCGAACCTGGCGATGACAGCCGCGTCGAGGCCGTCGGGCTTGTATCCGACCGCCCGGCTCATGGTCCTCAGGTGGCCGTCCTTGAACTCGTCCAGGGACTTGAACAGGATCTCCTCGAACTCCTTGGCCTTCTCGCCGACCTCTTTGGCCTCGTTCTGGACCTTGTCGAGGAACACCGTGGCCAGTGCAAGCCTCTGAAGAGGGGCCGCCTCGAGACGCGCCGCAAGCCGCTCAGACACCTCGATGGAGCGTGTGCCCACAAGGGTTGGCTGGCCCCGCAGGTGACATCCCAGGATCTCCTGCACAATACCCCTGAATTTCGCCTCCTCGGTCTTGTAGACGACGTCAGCGTGATCTTTCCGAACGACCGGCTGGTTCGTGGGAACGACGGCGACGGGGGTGCCATAGATCCGGATGAACTCCGGCTCCTCCGTCTTCGCTGTCCCCGTCATGCCTGCGAGCTTGTCGTATAGGCGGAAGAAGTTCTGGAGGGTGATGGTGGCGAGGGTCTGGCTCTCGTGCTCCACCCGAACGTTCTCCTTGGCCTCGATCGCCTGATGGAGCCCCTCGCTATAGCGTCGCCCGAACATGAGGCGGCCAGTGAACTCATCGACGATGACGACCTCACCCTCGCGCACCACGTAGTTGATGTCGCGCTGGAACAGAGTGTGCGCTTTCAGGGCCGTGTTGATGTGATGGACCCATTCCAGGTTCTGGGGGTCGCCGAGGTTCTCGATGCCCAGGATGCGCTCGACGGCTTCGGTGCCCTCGTCGGTGAGCATCACCTGCCGCTCCCGCTCCTCGACGGTGTAGTCCGTGCCCTGCGCGAGTTGCCTGATAGCTCGGTCCGCCGTGCGGTAGAGGTCCGAGGACTCGGCCTTGAAACCGGAGATGATGAGCGGGGTACGAGCCTCGTCAACGAGAATGCTATCCACCTCGTCCACGATTGCGAAATG
This sequence comes from Armatimonadetes bacterium UBA1398, assembly GCA_002305165.1. Classification (GTDB taxonomy): domain Bacteria; phylum Armatimonadota; class Zipacnadia; order UBA1398; family UBA1398; genus UBA1398. The sequence goes on along the minus strand of DBQI01000043.1, from coordinate 94,743 downwards.
GAGGTGGCGCAGGACGAGACGTTCGCGTACCCGTTGCATGTTGTCGCGCAGATAGTCGAAACCGATCTCATTGTTCGTGCCATAGGTGATATCGCAGTCGTACGCATGCTTGCGCTCCGCAGCGCTCAAGTCGTGCTGGATGCACCCTACGGTGAGTCCACACCATTCGTAGATGGGACGTTTCCAGTCAGCGTCACGGCGCGCGAGGTAGTCGTTGGGGGTGACTAGGTGGGCGCCCTTCCCCGAGAAGGCGTTCAGGGTCAGGGTGAGCGCGGCGACGAGAGTCTTGCCTTCGCCTGTCTTCATCTCAGCGATGTTGCCCTTGTGAAGCACGGCCGCGCCGACTAACTGCACATCATGGGGGCGCAGGCCGATCGTGCGCTGAGAGACCTCGCGGAGTCCCGCGAAGCAGCGTGGCATGATGTCATCGAGCGTGGCCCCGTTCTCATGCTCCTGGCGCAGATCCAGCATGTAGCGCCGGAGATCGTCATCGGAACGGGCCGCTACCTGGTCCTCGAGGGCATTCACAGCGGGGACCAGGCCCCGCATGAAGCCGCGCACCGTACGTACCGTCGGGTCCAGGAGGTCCCAGATCGGCATACTGCTCAACTCCTCAGTGGCCAAGCCAGGCAGCGCGCTACGCTACCCGGCCACCGGCCGCGTCCTGATTATACAAGGGGGCTATTGATCTGGCAGGAGTAGCTCCAGAGTCACGAACCGGGTCTGCACATTGTACCTCAGGCGGTAGACGAAGTCCGCGCTGCGGTAGCGGAGGCCCAGGAGGGTGTACCGGACGTCGCCGCGGTCGAGATCGTACCGGATTTCTCCCTCGGCCGCGATGCGGTTGGTGATCCGAGCTCGGGCGCCGAGGCGAAGCTCGCTCGGGATAACCACCTCGTCCGTGATGAGCTCAGGCATGCCGCGGATCAGATGCTTGATGAGGCCGCCTGAGAGGCGCCAGTCGCGGGCGAACTCATGCTCGAAGAAGCCTCCCAGGTAGACGTAGCCGTACCGTCGCCCCGTCCCGTACTGGAAAACCCGTCCGCCACCCTCGGCGAACACGCGGGTGTCATCTCCCCAGTCGTAGGTCTTCGTTCGCGCGATGACGCTCGCCGTCGTTCGCGTGGAGCGGACGAGGGAGGGACGCTCTCGAAAGAAGCCGTAGGAGAGGTCGGCCTGAGCCCACCAGCTATCATCGGGGCTGGTGAGTCGCCAGGTTACGCCGCCCTCGACGCGATCCCAGCGGAGGTAAGGCCGGAGCTGCCCGCCCACAAGCTCCCGCCAGGCTCCGGCGCCCCACAGCCAAAGGCGGTCGGTGACAGGCTCGGTCAGTGTGACACGACCGGTGAGGCCCGACCGGGTGCTCGCGCGCGCGATGGCCAGGAGCCGTAGATCGCCGGCCACGTCCCGCTGCACGGTCCACTCAGCGAAGAGGCCGTCCTGCTCGCTAGAGCCGGGCGCGGGAAGCCACGCCAACCCGGTCACCCCGAGGTCCTCGATCCGCTGCTCGAAGTCACTAGTCTTCACGATCTCGATGCCGAAGAACTCCACCCGAACGTTAGTGCCGTGCCAGCTGTGCCCCTCGACGTAGGCGATCTCGTCGGCCCAGACCTCGTAGGAGGGGTTCTTCTTGCCCGATGATCGGATGTAGGCGTCGGTCAGCGACCAGCGGCCGTCGCGGAAATCGAGGCGTGAGCCGGTCAGGAAGAGGCGGATGCCGGTCGTCTCGTCCCATCCGTCAGGAGAGCGCATCTCCCCCGTCTGGCTCTGCATGTCGTAGATCAGGTGATCACCCTGCAGGTACCGTCCGGGCGCTGAGAGTACGACTCGGCCTCGAGCCTCCGCCATCTGCTTGGCCTGGTCGAACTCGGCGTGGTCGGCAGTGAGCCACATGTCGTCTGTCTCGATGAGGACATGACCTTCGGCGACTACCGTGGAGGAGCTCTGGTCGTAGGAGATGCGATCGCCGCGTACCTTGAGGCCCTCCAGATCAACCAGGCTTGGTTGCGTCTGGAGCGGAACCCAGGCAAGGAGGAAGATGATGGCGGCGGAGCTCAAGTCGGGTTGCTCTTCCCTAGCATGGCGTGACCGTCGGCACTCGGCACCGGTCAGGGTTCCGAGTGGAGTCGGGCAGGTCCTCTGGTATAGCAGACGTTGAGTAGCTCGGGAAGGTGCCGCGCGCCGCTGATTGGACGCCTGCGGAACGGCGCCCGAGCTCTACGGCGACCTCACCCTTGACAAGACGACGCATTAGTGCGAGTATTCCATTCTACCGACGCGGGGTGGAGCAGTCTGGTAGCTCGACGGGCTCATAACCCGTAGGTCGCAGGTTCAAATCCTGCCCCCGCTACCAATATGATCGGAGAGGCCCTTCCGACTGGATCGGGAGGGCCTCTTTGCGTTTCCGATGCCCCGCTAGGGCTGGCTAGCTCGGCCCGCAGCCCGTCGAGGAGGCTCGGGACGCCACACTGGCGCGAAGGCTCTGTACGGCCTATGATGCGGCGGAGCCCCGGCGTGGGTCGACTCGCCGTCTGGGCAGATGCCTTTCGGGAGGCTCCGTGTGACGAACCTGGGCTTCGACAACGAGCTCTACCTGCGTGAGCAGACGGCGGCCATATTGGAGCGCGTGGGACGCTTCTCGGGCAAGCTTTACCTTGAGTTCGGCGGCAAGCTCACCTTCGATCTCCACGCGGCTCGCGTTCTGCCCGGTTACGACCCCAATGTGAAGATGCGCCTTCTGGAGGGCCTGCGCGACCAGATCGAGGTCGTTTTTTGCGTATCCACGGATGATCTGGAACGCGGACGGATCCGCGGCGACTTCGGCATCACCTACGACCTGGCGACACTCAAAGCCATGGATGACCTCCGCGACTGGGGCATCCCGGTCTCGGCGGCGGTCCTCACTCGGCATCAGCCGGGGCCAACGGTAGATCGCCTGTCGGCGCAGCTCCAGGGGAAGGGTGTGCGGGTCTATACGCACACGGAGATCCCGGACTACCCGAGCAACGTGGACCTCATCGTCTCCGATGAGGGATACGGCCGCCATGACTTCGTGGAGACAGAGAGGCCGATCGTGGTGGTTACGGGCACCGGCCCCGGCAGCGGCAAGATGTCGACATGCCTCTCCCAGGTCTACCACTCTCAGCGACGCGGCATCCCAGCCGGCTATGCCAAGTTCGAAACGTTCCCGATCTGGAACCTACCCGTGGACCATCCGGTGAACGTCGCCTATGAGGCCGCCACGGCGGATCTCGGTGACCTCGTCATGATCGATCCCTTCCACCTGGAGGCGTATGGCGAGAAGGCGGTCAACTACAATCGGGACATTCACAACTTCCCTATTCTGAAGGCGATCATCGATCGCATCGCCGGCCATACGTCCACATCCGAGCACTATCAGTCGCCCACGGACATGGGCGTGAACCGCGCCGGAGCGGGGATAGTCGATGACGCCGTGGTCTCGGCCGCCGCGTCCCAGGAGGTCATCCGACGCTACTTCCGCTACCACTGGGAGCGTGAGCGCGGACTCTGCTCGGAGGAGGCTGTGAGGCGCGTGCAGAGCTTGATGACGCGACTCGGCCTGTCGCCCAAAGACCGCCGCGTAGTCGAGCCGGCCCGCGCCGCGGCCGCGGACGGCGAACGGCGGCAGAAGGGTAACGACGGCTTCTACTGTGGCGCGGCCCTGGAACTGCCGACAGGGGAGATCGTGACCGGCACCAACTCGCCCCTGTTCCACTCCGCTTCGGCGGCGTTGATCAATGGCGTCAAGGCCCTGGCGGGCCTGCCGGACTACATCCACCTTCTACCGGCGAACATCATCGAGAGCGTAACAGCCCTCAAAGCCGGCTGCCTTGGCTCCCACTCCCCGAGCCTGAACGTCCAGGAGGTGCTCGTGGCTCTAGGGATCAGCGCGGCCAGTAACCCGGCCGCGAAAGCGGGTGTGGAGATGCTGCCTCGACTGCGGGGGGCTCAACTGCATCTAACCCACGAACCGGGCTCGGGCGACGAGTCGGGCCTTCGCAAGCTCGGCATTGATCTCACCACGGACGCGAGGCCGACATCCCAGGGCTACTTCCTCCGCTGATCGGGGGGCCCGATCCCGTCTCCTCAGTCGGGCGGAGGTCTCCCGAGCCGCCGCGCCTAACAGGCTTCCTCGAACGTCCCCGAGGCGCCCAGGGGTCTACCTGGGACCGCTCTGGGACGAAGGAGTGATCGCCTTGTTGGTAGCCCTTGCCGGCCTCATCCTGTCCCCATCACTGCCCTGGCTAATCGACTTCGAGGATGGTCCTGGCCCCTTCGTGGGGGAGGGGGTCCAGGTCGTGGCCGACCCGCTCGATGCCTCCAACCAGTGCCTCAGGATTGGACCCAACGCGTCGGTCACCGCTGAAGGACTGGAGCTGCCGGCCGAGTTCGCGTTGCGTCTCCGCGTCCTCATGGCCGAGGACCACGGCTGGATGGAGACGCCAGTCCTGCTGCTGGATCCCGAGGGCCACGGACTGCAGGTGTTCATCGAGGGACGCTCTGCGAGCCTGCGCGTGGTGCCCGTCACGCCGCAGGGCTATGGGCCGACGGCCGCCAATCTCACGCTGCCCATGCGGATCCGGCTGGGAGAGTGGCACGAGATGGACGTCGTGCGTGCCGATGGCAGGTTGGGCCTGGGAGTGGATGGGCAGCCGCTCGGGCTCATGGAGGACGCCCTGGGCGCCGGTCTGCGGCTAGGGCTCCGCGTGGGTGGCGCTGTCACCTTGTACGATGATCTCGCGGTCACGGATCCCGGCGATCGGATGGCCGGCTACGCCAGGGCCCTCGCCGAGCCGGGTGGCGACCCAGTGCTGCGACGCGCGCGGAGAGGTGAAGCCATGATGGAGGTACCGGATTCCGCACGACCATTCGAGGCCATACCGCTGAAGGTCTCTCGGCCCGCCCGAGCGACGCTGTACGCCGCCGATGGCAGGCTGCTCGCGGCCGTTGACGTGGCGCCGGGCGAGAAGCCCCAGGGGCTCGTGGCCGGCGGCCCGCCAGGGCAGATGCGGCTCCGCGTCGAGCCAGAGGGGGAGGCGGTCTGGGAGACGAGCATCGCCGTGACGCCAGAGCTGCGTCTCGATACCGATGAGGGCCATGGCGAGCTGTTCCAGGCCCTGTGCGAGCAGGTGCGCCGGGACGGATCGAGCATGTGGTTCGGCAACCGGCGGATCTGGGCCAGCCCCACTTGGTTCCGCGACCATGTCCATGAGATGAAGGCCTACAAGTGGTGGGCCGAGGATCTCACGAGCTACGCCGAGACCCTCTTCGATCTGCAGCCGCGGCGCGGCTTCTTCCACGAGATCATCACCAATCCCGGAGACGGCCACACCACCTTCGTGACCCCCGAGTTTCTGCACATCAGCCCCGAGGATGACCTCGCCTTCATACGGCTGGAGATCGAGGCCGACATCGAGTACCTGATGGTGGAGGCCGCGCACACCATCTGGCAGGCCACCGGCGATGAGGAATGGCTGAGACGAGCCCTCCCCCACCTCGAAGCCGGCATGAGGTACTGCCTGGAAGATCCCACGCGCTGGGACCCGGACCACGGACTCATGAAGCGCCCTCTCACGCCCGACACGTGGGATTTCGTTTACGGGTACTCAGACTCGGTTCGGAGTATCGAGCCCGGCATGCCTATGGCGATCATGCATGGGGACAACAGCGGCCTTTACCAGGCGTGCAACCAGCTGGGTGACCTCTGCGATGCTCTCGGAGACCGCTCGCGAGGAGCCGTCTGGCGCGACCGGGGCCGCCAGATCAGGGCGCGCGCCAACTCCATCCTCTGGGCAGGCCGGCACTACATACACCAGCTCTACCTGCAGCCAGTCGACACCGGTGTCGACGAGTCGCAGATCCTCAGCCTCTCGAACACCTACGACATCAACCGCGGCATGCCGACCCACCGCATGGCGGTGGCGATTATCGACCGGTACCGCGAGCTCCGGGAATCACAGGACTTCGCAGAGTGGTATGCCTTGGAGCCGCCCTACCCGCAGTTCGGGCCCTACCCGGCGGGCTCGTACATCAACGGCGGGGTCGCCGGGTTTGTCGCCGGCGAGCTCGCCAAGGCCGCCTTCAACCACGGCCGCGAGGAGTACGGCGCTGATGTGCTCCGTCGTGTGGCTGAGTTGGTCGAGCGCGACGGCTTCCTGGGATTCCTCTACCGGAGGGACGGCACCGACCAGGGCGGCGGCCCGGCAGGCTGGAGCGCCGCAGCCGTTCTCTCGGCGATGGCCGAGGGCTTGGCGGGGATCACCGACGAGGCGACCCTGTACGAGGAGGTCAGGGTCAGCCCGCGTTTCGCGGCGGCAGGCGTCTCTGAGGCCGATGTTGTGCTCACCTACGGCCCTTCTGATGCCTACGTCGCCATGCGCTACCGGTGCGAGCCCGACGCGCTCAGCATCGAACTCACCGGCTCGCCCTCTGTGATCGAAGTTCGCCCACTGCTCCCCAGCGGCATGGTCTGCGAGAACGTAACGGTAGACGGCGACGAGGTGCCCTTCGAGTGCACCCAGGTTGAGGAGTCGCGCTATGTGAGCTTCGGAGTGCCAACAGCGGGAGCCATCACCCGTGTTCGCGTAGGGCTCGCGCCGGGCACGGAGGCCAGGCAGACCCAACGGTCCTAGCGAAGGATGCTCAGGCGGCTCGTCCGATCTGGCCGCGCGAGCGGGGGGCTCTATGGACAGCCAGGTAACGTACTTGATGTGGGCGGTAGCGCTACTGTGCCTCGTTGCTTGGGGGGCACGAGGCGATGGAAACGCCCCCACCGCGGCGGAGATGAACGACCTCCGGCAGTGGGTGCGAGCGAACATCGAGGGCGATGCGTCGCCTGTCGCGGTCGTCCCGGGGCTCACGGTCGTCGAGAACCACGGACCGGTCCACCTGAACTCCCGGGGAGGAGCGCCGATGCGCCTCGGGGGGGAGATGCTCCGGAGCGGCCTGTACTGCCACGCACCGAGCCGGATCCAGGTCGTGCTGGACCGGCCGGCAGCCTCCCTACGAGCCAGGCTGGGGGTGGACAGCAACGATCAGACCTCCGGGGGCAGGGGCTCCGTTGTCTTTCGCGTCGTAGCCGCTGGCGCGGACCTATGGTCGTCGCCCGTGCTGCGAGAGGGCGCGCCGCCCCTGGACCTTGACCTCCCGCTGGGGGGGCGCGCCGAGTTCGAGATGGTCGTCGAGGACGGCGGGGATGGGATCGCCTGCGACCAGGCAGACTGGGCCGATGCCGTCATCGTGCTGGCCGATGGCTCCGAGCTCCCCTTGGGCAACCTGCCGATCAGCGGAGCCGAGGCCCCAACGCAGGCACTGCCAGCGGCCTTCTCGTTCACCTATGGCGGTCAGCCCTCTTCAGAGCTGCTGGGTGGCTGGGCCGTCGAGCGTGCGGCGGCCGCTATCGAGGACCCGCGGCACGGGACTCGCACCCAGCACACCGTGACCTTCACGGATCCCGACACCCGGCTTGCCGTTCGCATGCTCGCCATCGAGTACCGCGACTTCCCCGTCGTGGAGTGGACCCTCCAGCTCACGAACGAGGGCGCTGAGGACACACCCATCATCGCCGACCTCCAGGCGATGGACCTCAGCTTCTCGCGATCGCCCCACAGCGAGTTCTCCCTGCATCGCATCCGTGGCGACGACTGCTCCGACCACAGCTACGAGCCACTCGACCAGGCTCTCGCGCCAGAGGAGTCTGTTTCCGTCGCCTGCGCTGGCGGACGTCCAACCCAGTTCGAGTTCCCCTATCTGAACCTGGAGTGGGATGGGCGCGGAGCCATCGTCGCGCTTGGTTGGCCAGGCCAGTGGCGGATGAGTCTGGAGCGCGATGCCGGCCAGCGGCTGCGCGTCAGTGGTGGTCAGGAGGGCGCCAGCTTCGTGCTCCATCCCGGGGAGTCGGTGAGGTCGCCCCTCGTCGTTCTGCAGTTCTACCACGGCGAGTGGTTGCGGGCGCAGAACGTGTGGCGCCGCTGGATGCTGGCGCACAACCTGCCCATGCCCGGCGGCATGCCGCTGGAGCCCCTCAGGTCACTCTGCACCGGCAACTACTATCCGGGGCTGATGACGGAGGTTACCCAAGAGAAGGAGTTCCTGCGGCGGCATGTCGAGGCGGGGGTGGAGTTCGACGTGTGGTGGCAGGACGCGGGTTGGTACCCCTGCGATGATATCGGCTGGCCGAAGGTCGGAACGTGGGAGCCCGACCTAGGGCGGTTCCCCAACGGCCTGAGGGAGATCAGCGATCTCGTCCACGGCTGGGGCAAGCGCTCGATGACGTGGTTCGAGCCGGAGCGGGTGCATGCGGGGACGTGGATCGCCGAACAGCACCCCGAGTGGGTCCATGGCGGGGCCGAGGGTGGCCTGCTCAGGCTAGACCTCCCCGAGTGCCGGCAGTGGCTCACCGACCACATCGACGGCCTCCTGACCAGAGAGGGTATCGACTACTACCGCCAGGACTTCAACATCGACCCACTGCCGTATTGGCAGGCGGCGGATGCAGAGGATCGCCAGGGCATCACTGAGATTCGTCACGTCGAGGGCTACCTCGCATTCTGGGATGAGCTGCTCGCCCGCCACCCAAACATGCTCATCGACTCCTGCGCCTCGGGCGGCCGGCGGAATGACCTGGAGACCCTCAGGCGTGCCGTGCCCCTGCTGCGCAGCGACTGGTACTGGTCGCCGGAGGGCCAGCAGTGCCTCACCCAGGGGCTGTCTCTCTGGGTCCCATACCAGGGCACCGGGGTCATCTACGATCACGACGAGTACTGGTGGCGCAGCAGCATGGCGAGCGAGCTCAGCTTCGGCCCCGATGCCGCAGGACTGGATCGAGTCGACCTTCACAAGGTGGCGCAAATGGTGGCGATCCACAGACAGGTCGCCCCCTACTACTTGGGGGACTTCTACCCCTTGACCCCGTACGGCCATTCCACGGCCGACTGGCACGTGCGTCAGTTCGACCGACCTGGCGCGGCGGCGGGCCTTGTGGAGGCTTTCCGCCGGCCACAGAGCATCTATGAGTCGGCGCGTGTGCCTCTCAGGGGCCTCGAGCCTGCCGCGGTCTACGAGCTCTCGTGTCTGGAGACGGGTGAGCAGTGGGAGGCCTCGGGGGCCGACCTGCTGCGCGAGGGTGTCCGTCTTGAGATCGACACGCGCCCGGGGGTCCGAACCGTGATCTACCGGCGATTGGACTGATGGCGTGATTTCACCTGTAGTGCAACTGAGTCTTGCCCTGGTCACTCTGCTGGGGCCGATCGATCTGCTGGCGAGCCATCCCGCCGCCCCGTCCTTCCGGCTGCAGGCGGATGCGGGCTACAGCATCGAGGGCGCGGGACCGGCCGTGGCGGTGGATCTCACCCCGCAGGCCTACACCGCCGGCGATGTGAAGTTGATCCACATTTCCGGTTGGATCCGCAACGACGGCGGCCAGTCCGTCCCCTTGGGCGACCTCCATGCCGTCGACCTCGCTATGGCGGCGCGCGCTGTCGATGCGGAGGGGCGCTTTGTCTACGAGCCCTTGGCGTACCGTGCGGAGGAGTGGTACGGATCGACCTTCTGGAGCGGCCCGGATTGGACGCGCGTGGGCAGAGACTGGCAGCACTCGGGGGAAACGGTCTCCAGTTGTCGCACCTTCGTCGCGCCGCGGGACGGCAGAGTCGCCGTATCGGGATGCATCGCCAAGGCCGACACCAACGGCGGCGACGGGATCCGCGCCACTGTCCGTCTGGGCGCCGAGGAGCTCTACGTGGCCGAGCTTGGGCCCGATGATGCCGCTGGCGTTGAGCCGTGCCTCAACCTGGAGCTCTCCGAGGGCGACCACCTGAGGTTCGTCCTCCACCGTCGCGGCGATATCGGCTGTGACACGACCCATTGGGACCCGTTGGTCGAGTATGTGGACGGTCCCAGCTACCGCGCCTCCGACGGCTTCGACGACTCGGACGGCCCCTGGCGGTACGAGCTCGAGCGCGACACGGCCGAGGGGGTGCAGCCCTTCGCGGTCCACTACCCCGACACCCGTTACCAGTGGCAGAGCCGGGCCGTCGGCCTCGGCAGCGAGCTCCGGCTGACCGCACCGGTGCTTGGCGAGGGCGACCGGTGCCTGCCCGTGTTCATCATCCATGGCGACGAGCCCACCGGCACCCTCGTCATCGGCGCGGCCTCCTTTGCCCTCTGGGCTCTCGATGTCGATCGTGCCGTTGATGGGTCGGCGCGGCTGCGCCTCACCTGTCGCGCGCCCGGTGGGACGGTGACGCTGGAGCCCGGAGAGCGGATCCCCTTCCCCAAGGTGGTCGTGGGCCTGTGCGGCGGCGATTGGCAAGCCGCCCGGGACGCGGTGTGGGGCCCCACGGCCGCCCTGCCGCTCGCGCCCACGGGTGACCCCCTGGGTCTCATCGGTCTGGCGGTCCAGGGCAACGCGCCGTCCGTGCCGCCGCCCACGGGCCTCTCCCTCAGCAGGGAGGGCGACGAAGCTCGTCTTGACTGGGACGGCCTGGGCGGTGCAGACCGGGCGTGGGTGGTATTGCGCGATGGCCGGTTGCTCGGCGTCAGCGATGGGACGCGCTTTGCCGATGACGCCGCTTGCGCTGGCCTGTCCCATCGCTATGGCGTGTGCCAGGCCCGGGGGTACACCCTCTCGTCGCCGCAGGGGGCTTGGGAGGCGGCGCCGGCTGGGAGTGCCGATGTCTCGCTCGAGCTCGCCCGACTCGTCGAGGCCGATTGGGAGGCATCTGATGCGGAACGGATCGATACCCTCGGCTATGCGGCGCTAGCGTCGGAATCCCTCGCCGCGGCGAGCGCCATTCTCTCAAGCCGTGACCGCGGGGCCGCGGAACGCGAGCTTGCCGACGCCATCGTGGCCCTCGATGGTTTGACCGAGGTCGCCGATGGACGCGCGCTCTACCTCAACGCGCGGTGGCTGAGGCGTCAGGCGCTGTTGTCCGACCCGCTGATGGGGAACGTGCGGCTCCTGTTCGTCCAGCGAGCGCCAGCGGCGTACAGCCACCTGGTGATGCAGTACTTCGGATGGCGCGCCCGCGCGGGCGGCGGCCTGTTCGTGCTCGAGCAACCCGGCCGCTCTCTCGCGGCAACGCCGTTGCTCGATGCCGATCGCTGGAGCGGCAGCGTCCTCGCGCCGGTCCTCTCGTGGGACGCCGGCCGCGTCGCCTTCTCCTACTCCTCGTGCCAGCCTAGCGACCCCTTCTATCACCTGTTCGAACTGGACCTTGGAAGCGGAGGGGTACAGCAGCTCACCGCCGGCGCCTACGAGGACCTCATGCCGGCCTATCTCCCCGGCGGCGACCTCATGCTCAGCTCCACCCGGCGTAAGGGGCATGCGCGCTGCTTCGGGGCCCAGTTCGGCGAGGCTTGGCACGTCTATACCCTGCACCGGCTGTTCCGCCAGACCGGCGAGGTCCGAACCCTCTCCTTCCACGAGACGAACGAGTGGTTCCCCACGCTGCTGCCCGATGGAAGCATCAGCTACGCGCGCTGGGACTACGTCGACCGCCACGCGGTTCTCCACCAGAATCTCTGGCGCATGAACCCCGATGGAACCAGCCCCGTGGCGCTCTACGGCAACCACACCCAGAACCCCCACTGCAGCTTCGAAGCCCAGGTGGTTCCGGGCACCGGCAAGCTGGTCTGCACCGCGTCCGCCCATCACTCCATCACCGGCGGCTCGCTGATCCTCGTGGACCCGAATGTGGATTTCGACGGGCCAGCGCCCGTCGAGCGGCTCACTCCCGAGGTGCCCTTCCCGGAGTCCGAGGCGGTGCCCACGACCTACTACGCATCACCCTGGCCCCTGTCTGAGAGCCTCTTCCTGTGCTCCTACAGCCCGTCGCCTCTCGTGATGGAGCCGCCGCCCAACGAGCCCGCCGCCCTGGGCCTCTATGTGCTGGACCGCGCAGGCAACCGCGAGTTGCTCTACCGGAACCCTCGGATAGGGTCATCGAACCCCATCCCGCTCCGCCCGCGGCCCGCGCCACCGGAGCGGGCCAGCTTGTTGCCCGAGGGCGCTCCTCCGGTGGGCACGTTCGCCCTTCAGGATGTCTATCGAGGGCTCGACGGGGTGGCGCCTGGCGCCGTGAAGGCGCTGCGGGTCGTCCAGGTGCTCCCCAAGACGACGCCGGTCGGCGATGACCCACCCATCGGGCTGGCCGGTCAGGAGCCGGCCAGAGCCGTGCTGGGAACGGTGCCGGTAGCCGCCGATGGCTCCGCGTACTTCGAGCTGCCCGCGCGCACACCCGTCTACTTCCAAGCCCTGGATGACCGTGGGCGCGCCGTTCAGACGATGCGGAGCGCCACCTACCTGCAGCCGGGGGAGCAGGCTATGTGCATCGGCTGCCACGAGTCCCGAACCACCGCGCCGGAGTCGGTGGAGGCCCGATCGGTGATGCAGGCGCCGCAGCAGCTCACCCCCGGCCCCGACGGAACCCATCCCTTCTCCTACCCGCGGCTCGTGCAGCCTGTACTCGACCGTCACTGCGTGAGCTGCCATGGCGACGCGGAGCCCGCGGGCGGGCTCCCTCTTACCGGAACTCCCGAGGGGCCATGGACGCGGTCGTACCTCGCCCTGACAGGTGGGCTGAGCTTCTGGGGCGATGCGACGAACGTCGCTCACGCGGGCGATTCCCTGGTGCCCCGGTACGGAGGCTGGAATCCCGTGCACCGGACCGATCCGGGGGGCGCCTTCGGATCCCTAGGCAGCCGACTGATGCGCCTGCTCGACGAGGGACACGAATCCGTGACCCTCGACCCAGAGGAGTACGAGCGTCTCGCCCTGTGGATCGACTGCAACGCGGTGTTCTACGGCACCTACGACCGCGGCGATCAGCAGGCCCAGCTCCGCGGCGAGACCGTTCCCATGCCGGAGGTGCAGTAGCGTCCCCTACTCGGCCAGCGTCGCGCGCCCCCAGTAGGTTCGATCGCTCGAGTTCCTCGCCGAGCCGTTCCACATGAGCTGGCGCACGCGGTGCACGCCATCGAGGCTGTCGTTGACCGCCAGGTCGAAGAGGAGCTTCTGCCCCGGTTGGGGCTCGAAACCCAGGGCGCTGAAGGGGATTGCTACCTCGAGGGTGTAGCCCGTCCCGTCAGCGGCTGGCACGACGGTGACCTCACAGTCATAGGCCTCCGGCGCCCTCATGACGTGGGTGCGGGCCTCTCCGTTCGCCAGGCCCGCCCCGATTAGCACCTGGCGGTCGCTGAAGAGGAGTTGCCCAGGGTCGTCGACTTGCTCGTGGCCCAAGAAGAGCTCCAGCCCGTCGCCCTGCCAGAGATCGGCGCCCTCGTGTTCGTTGCGCATCGGGGTGCTATCGGCCACATCCGCGATGAGGTACAGGTGCTGGTCATCCCAGCACATCCTGAAGGCCATCTCCACCCCGCCCGCATCCGCTCCTTGGACGAGCCGATCCTGGCTGATGAGGCTGGGCGGCGTGCCGGGCCAGTCGTTCCGGCTGCCATCGATGGTCATCAGCCCCGGGGCGCGAGGGACGTGAACGGTCTTCGTGCCGCCCGACCGGCCCGCGAACTTCGGATCCTCATAGCGGAAGGGCTCGCGCCCGCGGTGGCGGATCTCGTAGGTCGCCGCGTGGGCGCGAACGGCTTCCTCCAGGAAGTCGAACCAGGGCGTGTCGGTGACGCTGATGACCCCCGTGTTGCCATTCTCGCCCGTATACCCCTGGAAGAACCGTCCCGTGCGGGCTTGATCGATGAGCGTGAACCACTCGGAGCCGACGATGAAGCCCATGGCGGCGGCCTGCTCGACGTAGTTGCGGTAGGCGAGCCCTCGCTCGCGCTGACTGCTGACCTCGGGCCCGCCGCCAGGGAGGCCCGTGTCGCTGGGCGAGCAGTAGTGCCACTCGCTGAGGAGCATCGGTCTGCCACCGCTCCACGCGTAGAGGCGCTCCAGGAACCCTACGTCGAGGCCATATGTGTAGTAGTTGACGCTGATGACATCCATATACTGCCCAGCAACCCGCACCAGCGTCTCGTCGTTAGCCGTTCCGGGCTGCCAGCGGTTTCCGATGAGCATGTGGTTCGTGTCGTACTTCCGGAACGTGGTGGTCAGTAGGCTGTAGTACCGATCCAGGAACCGCTCTGTGTAGTCCCTCATATCGGCCGCTGCTGAGGCTGTGGCCACCGGCAGGCCTTGGCCCGTGAGTTCGTCGAAGCTCTTCGCGTCCATGCCCCAGGCTGCGTTGAAGTCCTCGATGGTCTGGTACCGCTCGCGGAGCATCGCGACGAGCTCGAGCTTGCACGGCTCATCACCCGTGAGTTGGGGAATGACCCTGGGGATGTCCTCGCAGGCCTGCTCGTTCTCGAGGTAGTAGCCGATGATGAGCGGATCATCGGCCGCCGGCGCGACCTGCTCCGCGAACAGCTCGTCAATGCGTGCCGCGGTGATCGTGTCGAAGGGGTCGAAGAAGCCTCGAAGACCCTCGAGAGGGCGCTCGAGGGTCCAAGGAAGCTGGAGCGGCAGATGCGCGACATAGGGGAAGCCGGCGGCACGGTAGGTCTCTGCCCCGCTGGAGAAGGCCCCAGCCGCATTGAAGCCCCAGGGGCGCACCCGCTCGATCATCCTCGCCCGCCACGCCTCAACATCGAAGGGCTGCCCCTCCTTGCGGATCACGTTGGCCAGGTAGAACGAGAACGCCCGGCGCGACCAGTACGACTGGGGGTGGTACGCCGTCTGGAACTCGCCCTCATAGGGGGGAAGCCATTCGTAGATGCTCTCCCGGCCCTCGATGGTCGTGTAGTCGTCGCAGGGGCCGAAAGCGCAGAGCCCGAGCAGGAAGTAGGCGTTGCCCACCGGATCGACGAGCGTCCACTGACCATCGACCTGCTCGACGTGGAAGAACCCTGTGGCCGTCAGGCCGAGCTCGGTTCCGCTGCCGGGAAGGCCACCGTAGGGATCCAGGTCCGGTAACGAGAGCGCCTCGGTGAAGGCTCTCTCCGCCTCCTCACCGGCCCTCAGATCCTCATCGCTGTGGACCTTGCCGGGGTATTCCGCTTGCGCGTCCTGGCCATACTGGTCCACTACGATGACCCTCGCGCCGTCTACTGGCTCGGATTGGGCGATCCCCACCGTGTACACGCTGTCTCCGGGCTCGCACGGCATCAGGAGGGACCATGCGAAGATCTTCCAGCCCCACTCGCGATTGTCCTGAAGCTCCTGGTAGCAGTTCTCGGGGACCCTCAGGCTCAGGCTGCGGTCCTCGAAGTTGGTAAGCTCAAACTCGCCCGCATGCCCCTGATGGAGGAACGGCAGTCCCGGTTGGGCTTGCGGGAACGGCATCGCCCCCGTGTCACCGATCCGCCACGAACCGCCCTGCGCGTACCCGAAGTCGATAAGCATCTCCATGCGTACCGAGTGGGCGCTCTCGGGTACGCCGCTCAGCCGGGTTGTGACCTCCCCGGCACGGATCTCCAGTTCCGCGGACGCGCCGCCCTCGTAGCGGACCCGCGCCCGATCCGCCTCCGCGGACTTCTCGATGGCCGGATGCACCGTTTGTCCATCTTCGCCGACGAGGGCCGGATATGTGAGGGTGAACACCCCCATGCTGCCGGCATCGATCTGCAGCCCATCGTTCGTGAAGCTCAGATCCGCGGCGAGGCAGACCGGGGACAGGTAGCCAAGGGCTCCCACCCAAAGGGCGATTCTTATCGTCGGGGACATCGTGTGCGCCTCCTCAACAGAGCATTGCTGGGCTTCTCATCCGTAATACCCCTAACAACACCCCCTAACCTCCCTCCGACTCGGCCACGCTCGCAGGCCGCGCTTCGCAGGTGCCGAAGTACCTAAGCACCATCGAGCACCGACTGGAGGCATGCCATGTTCTGGGTCACAGGTTGCACGGCTATCGCTCTCGGCACAGCGGCCGTGGGGGCAGTTCAGCACGAGGGAACGGTCGATGTCGCCGCCTTCGGCGCGGTGCCCGACGACGGCCAGGATGACACGGCAGCGTTCCTCGAGGCCTTCGCCGAGGTGGCGCGCACCGGCGCCCAGCGGCTCGTGCTTCACCCCGGGCGCTATGACCTCACAGCCGGCGCCAATCCCGAGAGCCCAGCGACTCTCTTCCCGGTCGCTGATCTAGATGGCTTCACCCTCGATGGCGGTGGGGCCGAGTTGATGGTCAGCGGCGCCACGAGCCTCTTCTACTTCCTCAACTGCCGTAATGTGCACCTCACGGGCTTCACTGTGGACTCCCCCCGAGCGCCCTTCTCCGTTGGCGAGGTGATCGCCGCCGAGCCGAGGTGGTTCGATGTGCGCGTCGATGACGAGTTCCCCGTCGAGGGCGGGGAGGCAGTGGGCGCGTTCATGGACTACGAGCCCGACACCGGCCTCCCTGTTCGCCAGGGACTGGACGTCTACAGTGGCGTGGAGCGAACGGAGCTGATCGGGCCCCAGACGCTCCGCGTCCATCTGGGCTGGGACATCGCCGTTCCCGTGGGCCATCTCGTCGTCCTGAGGCACTGGGTGTACGGCCACAACGCCATTGTCTTCCAGCGGTGCCAGGAGGTATCTGTCGAGGACATTACGATCTACACGACGCCCGGCATGGGGCTCATCGGCCTCGTGTCTGAGAACATCTCGCTGACGCGGTTCAACGTCCTGATCCGCCCCGGCACCCGCCGGCTCATGTCGGCGACGGCGGACGCGACCCACTTCGGGGGCTGCAAGGGCACCGTGTCCCTTACCGACTGCACATTCGAGGGGATGGGCGATGATGGCGCCAATATCAAGTCCGGCCTCTACCTCACCGTACTGGAGCGGGTGGATGAGCACACGGTTCTCGGGCAGCACAACCTGAAGATGGCTGACCTGCCCGACGCCGGCGACACGATGGAGATGATCCGCCGCGAGACCCTCCTCACCTACGCCAGCGGCACCGTGCGCGCGGCCTCCCTGGAGCCGGTGGAGGGCAACATCCACCGCGTGGAGTTCGAAGAGCCCCTGCCGGAGGGGCTGCAGGTCGGCGATGTCCTCGGCAACGCCTCCCGTACTCCGCGGCTTCGCATGAGCGGCTGCACTGTGCGGCGCAATCGGGCTCGGGGCGTTCTCTGCCAGACCCGGGACGCCGTCATCGAGAACTGCACATTCGACCGCTGCACCTCGTCCGGCGTGCTCGTGATGACCGAGGTCACGCACTTCTTTGAGAGTATCGGCACCCGCGACGTTACGGTGCGGAACTGCCGGTTTATCGACTGCAACGGCGGCGCGGCCTCCTCGGAGGCCGCCCTGCAGGCCTTCGCCTGGATGGGCGGCATGGGTTACCCGCCCGAGCCGGGGGTGCACGCCAACGTGCTCTTCGAGGGCAACCTCATCCAGGGCACGGATGGTGCGGGCATCTTCGCGGCGGGCGTCGAGGGGCTGACGGTGCGAGGTAACACGATCACGGGGGCATGCAGGGCGCCCCGCAATGAGATCGGTCAACATGCGGTGTATATCATGTCCTCCGCGAACGTTGTCACAGAAGGCAATGTCATCGACCCGGCGGTCCAGGGAGAGGGTTTCCGGGGGGCCGTCCGGCTGCCCGAGTGACCTGTCGAGCCATGCCGAGTGACGTTCACTACGGTGGTTCGGTAGTATGATGATACTTGGCACATCGTAAGCCGCACGGGAACGGCCCACGTTACTGGCGCCGTCCTAGTGAGGTCTACTGCGTGAGGCATTTCCACTAATGAAGGAGGATCTCCATTGAAGCATGCGATGGCACTCACCCTGGTCCTGGCGGTTGTGACGGCCGGCGCGGTCTGGGCCCAGGACAATGTCCTAACCGAGGAGGAGCAGGCCCAGGGCTGGCAGCTTCTCTTCAACGGCGTGGACTATGAGGGTTGGACGAATGTCAACGAGCACTGGGTCATCGAGGACGGCTGCATGGCTACGGTAGCCGGCGGTGGCGGCGACGTCATCACCGAGGCCCGCTATGGCGACTTCATCCTCAGCGCGGACTTCATGGTGACGGAGGGCGCGAACTCCGGCATCTTCTTCCGTATCGACGACCCGGGCAATGTCGTCTACACCGGCATCGAGGTCCAGGTCCTGGACAGCGCGGGCGTGGAGTCCCCCGGCGTGCACCACTGCGGCGCCGTCTATGAGATTCAGGCCCCCTCTGTGAACATGGCTCGCCCCGTCGGCGAGTGGCAGAACATGACCATTCTCGCCCAGGATGACCTGCTCACCGTGACCCACAACGGCGTGCCCGTTGTGGTTCTGGACCTTGATGAGTGGACCGAAGCCCATCAGAACCCCGACGGCACCGCCAACAAGTTCCCCATCGCCTACGCCGAGATGGCCCGCGAAGGTCACATCGCCTTGCAGCATCATGGCCAGCGGGTCCTCTACAAGAACGTCAAGATCCTCCCCCTCGACTAGAGGCCACCGGAGGCGGCCGAGGCGTCTTGGCCGCCCCCCATAGCGCAGCACGGCCTAGGGCGGACCGGCATCTGCCCGGTCCGCCCTCTGTTTCGAGAGCGGCCCCCGACCTGAGAGGAGCGCCCCGTGAAGGCAGTCCGCCGCATCACCGTACGCCCCTATCTTCCCGAGAGCCTCGAGCGGCTCCGAGACCTCATCTACAACCTATGGTGGTGTTGGCAACCCGACGCCATCGAGCTCCTGCGGCGTATCGACATGCGTGTCTGGGAGGAGACGAACCACAACCCAGTCGCCCTCCTGGCGAATGTGAGCCAAGAGCGTCTCAACTACTTGGCGTCTGATGTCAGCTTCCTGGACCATCTCGGCCGGGTCACCGATGCGTACAGCGAGTACCTCAATGATGAACCGTGGTTCGCGCGCACACACCCCAGCCTTCGCGACTGTACGATCGCGTACTACTCGTTCGAGTACGGGCTCACCGAGGCCGTCCCCAACTACTCCGGCGGCTTGGGCGTGCTCTCAGGCGACCACATCAAGAGCGCCAGCGACCTCGGAGTTCCTCTCGTGGGGGTGGGGTTGCTCTATCAGGAGGGTTACTTCCGCCAGCATCTGAGCGCCGACGGCTGGCAGCAGGAGACCTATCCCGACAACGATTTCCATCTGCTTCCGCTGCAGCCGATGCTCTCGGAGGACGGCGAGCAGGTGAAGGTCTCGGTGCCCTGCCTCGGTGAGGAAGTCGTGTGCGGGGTCTGGAAACTCGTCGTGGGCCGTGTCAACGTCCTGTTGCTGGATGCCAACCTGCCGGAGAACTCCCCACGCTCACGTGCAATCACGGCGCGACTCTACGGCGGCGACCAGGACATGCGAATCCGTCAGGAGATCGTGCTCGGCATCGGCGGAATCACCCTCTTCGACAAGGTGCCTTTCCGCCCCCACGCCTTCCACATGAACGAGGGGCACTCCGCCTTCCTCGGTCTCGAACGCATCCGCCGCACGATGGAACGGACCGGGTGCTCCTTCGAGGAGGCCCGGGAGGCCACCATGGTGAGCAACGTGTTCACCACCCACACCCCCGTACCAGCGGGTCACGACCGCTTCGACCAGTCGCTGATGATGCGTTACTTCGAGGGCTACTATCAGCAGCTTGGGCTGTCCGCCGATGAGTTCCTGGCCCTGGGCCGCGAGGATCCGAGCAACAAGAGCGAGCCCTTCTGCATGACCGTGCTGGCTTTCCGTCTATCACGCGGCCGCAACGCCGTCGCGAAGCTCCATGGGGTGACATCCCGGCAGCTCTGGCAGCACCTCTGGCCAACCGTACCCCAGGATGAGGTGCCCATCTCCGCCATCACCAACGGGATCCACAGACCCTCATGGATCAGCCACGACATGGCCGCTTTGTTCGATCGTTACCTTGGGCGGCGCTGGAGCCAGGAGCCAGCGGAGCTGAGCGTCTGGAACTCGAGCGACTCCATACCGGACCCCGAGCTGTGGCGGACCCACGAGCGGCGGCGCGAGCGCCTGGTCAGCTACGCGCGCCGGCGCCTGCGGGCGCAGCTCGAACGCCGCAACGCACCCAGCGTCGAGATCGCCCAGGCTGACGAGGTGCTGGATCCCGAGATCCTCACCATCGGCTTCGCCCGGCGGTTCGCGACCTACAAGCGGGCGACTCTCCTTCTGCAGGACCCCGAGCGCCTCATCCGGCTCCTCACGGACCCCGAGCGACCTATCCAGATCATCTTCGCCGGCAAGGCCCACCCCAACGACAGTCCCGGCAAGGACCTGATCCGAGAGATCTTCCACTTCGCGCATAGAAACGATGTGCGCCATCGGGTGATGTTCATCGAGGACTACGACATGACCACCGCCCGCTACATGGTCCAGGGGGTGGACGTGTGGTTGAACACCCCCCGGAGGCCCCACGAGGCCAGTGGAACCAGTGGCATGAAGGCCGCCGCCAACGGCGTGCTCAACTGCAGCACTCTGGATGGCTGGTGGGATGAAGCCTATAGCCCCGAGGTGGGGTTCGCCATCGGCCGGGGCGAGGTCTATGACAACCTGGAGTACCAGGACGACTCCGAGGCGATGGCCCTCTTCGACCTCCTGGAGAAGGAGATCGTGCCCCTGTTCTACGACCGCGGCTCTGACGGCCTGCCGAGGCGCTGGATCGCCCTCATGCAGAACGCCATCCGCAACGTCGCGCCCTTCTTCAACACGAACCGTATGGTCAGGGACTACACCGAGCAGTACTACATCCCCGGGCTGCAGAAGGCCCAAGCCATCCGCGCTGACGACATGAAGCGGGCCAGAGACGTGGCAGAATGGAAGCGTGGCGTGCGGGCGGCTTGGGGCCAGGTGAAGGTGCTGGCGGCGACGGATGAGGCCGGCGGGGAGGCGGAGGTAGGGGACCAGTTCGGCGTCCAGGCGACCGTCGACCTGGGCGGGCTTACCCCCAAGGACGTGCGGGTCGAGCTGTACGTCGGCCGGATCGATCCCGATGGGACCATCTCGGACGGCCAAGCCGCGGAGATGGTCTGCACCAACCCGGACGAGGCGGGCGCCCCATATCGTTACGCGGGACGGCTGCCGTGCCGAGTGTCAGGGCCTCTGGGTTACACGGTGCGGGTGCTTCCGAGCCACCAGGATCTCGCGTGCGCCTACGACCTCGTGCCGATCGTGTGGGCGCAGCCCGAAGTCATCGCGGCGGCCTCGGAGGCGAACGGTTCGGCCTAGGGTTCGAACCGATCATAGAGGAACCCGGCAACGCCGAGGCCCACGCAGGTCGCGGCGATGCCTGTCAGGTTGCCCGCTACAGCGGCGGCCCATACGGCTCCGGTAAGGGCCAGGGCCCCGGCGGCCGAGCCCGCTACAAGCAGGAACACGAGTATCGCCACGGGCGTTAGCGCCAAGTCCGCGACGTAGCCCTTGCTCAGGCCAGGGTCATAGCTGGGGTAGAGCAGGCCGGAGCAGACGTGGACCGAGCCGAGGGCCGTGTAGAGCGCCGGCGCGATACTCAACACGGAGTAGACCTGTGGGCCGTTGACGAGGCTGGTGGATTCCGCCACGGCTGAGCCCGAGACGATCAGGAAGAGGCTGAAGCCGCCCGCGGGAACCACGAGGAGCGCCAGGAGCATGCTGAACGGCGACAGCGGGAGGCTCTTCAGGACCGATAGGTGCGAGAACTCCTCTCGTACGTTGAGCCGCACCCGCTGGGACCAGGCGAACACCAGAGCGAGCATGAGTACCGGCATGTAGGGCATCACGCCCTCGAGCCTCTCGTGCCCCTCCATAAGCGGCACGACTCCCAGAGGCGCCACGGCAAGGAGGGCAACGATGATGAGCCCCCACGGACTGCTCCGTATGCCGTAGACGAGGCTCTTGGCCACCAGCGCCCAGGAGCCGGACCCCAGGCGGGGGAGCCCGTACGGGTTCCCTCGCACGGTACGCCCCGCGAGTTGGGCGGCGCGTATCGACGAGGCGTCCGCCTTCCGGAAGGCCTGCCAGATGGCGTGGCGCCGCTGGGTTGCGGCGAGGGCCGACTCGAAGGCGGGCCGGGTCAGGGCGAGGACCGCGGCGCCTGAGGTGACGGCGGTGGCGAGGAGTATGGCGAGCGATCCGCCTAGGTTCACGCTCTCGCTGAGGGGCGCCACGAACATGTCAGCGACAAGCCCACAGGGCAGGAAAGCCCAGTAGATCAGCCGCGAGGTGAGCAGATCTATCGCCGATTCGAAAGGCTCGCGACCTTGAGCGCGGTCCCAGAGCAGCCCTACCAGCAGTGCGATAGACAGCCCCAAGGCGAAGAACCGCAGCCACTTAGCCGCGGCGAGGCCACTCCACTTGCCAGCCGATAGGGCAGCCTGGACGAGACGGCCGAGGTTGGTGGCGGAGATGTAGAACAGCATCACGCCTAGCCAAGTCGCCAGCGCCCATCCCCTGCCGGCGGTGCTTGGCATGACGATGCGCATCGGAGCAAGGACGTACAGCACCAGCGTGAAGGTCGTCAGCGCGCAGAACAGATAGTCCGTTGCCATCCGGGCGAGGAGTATCTGAGGCAGCGAGATGGGGGCCGGGAAGAGGAAGTCGAGTTCCGACTGCCTGAAGGCGAGCAGATCCTCCTCCAGAGCCCGGTGAATCAGGCTCAGGGCCACTGCCAAGAGCAGGACCATGATGATCGAGCGCACGTTGTCCGTGAATGGGGTGAAGAACCGCTTTGAGTCCTCCGCCCACGCGGCGTCGTAGGGCGGTATGAGCAGGACTCCCACGGCGATCATGACCCCCAGGATGACCCCGGGTGTCAGGATCAAGATCGGCAGCAACTGGGCCGGGCTCTGCCGGAGACGTCTCAGGGTGTTCACGGTTCGGCGCCAGAACAGGAACCGGATCACCCTGCTCGTTCGGCTCACTCCGCCGTCTCCTCGCTCTCGGTCAGGGTCAGGAAAGCGTCTTCCAGCCGGCCACCATCCAGCGCAGCCCGATGGCGGATCTCGTCCAGCCCGCCTTCGGCAATGATCCGCCCTCTCGACAGCACCAGGATGCGATCGCACACGCGCTCAGCCGTATCGAGGATGTGGGTGGAGACCAGGGCCGCGCCGCCTCCTGAGGCTGTCTCTCGAACCATCTCGAGGAACTCTCGCTGCCCCTTGGGGTCCATGCCCATCAGCGGCTCATCGAGTAGGTACACCTTGGCGTCATGGATGAAGGCGCAGGCTGCCGCGAGCTTCTGCTTCATCCCCTTCGAGAGGGTCAAGACGAGGTCGTTCCGCCGGTCCAGGAGTCGGAGGCGATGGAGGATCTCCTCGCCGCGGTCCTTGAGGATGTCCTCAGTACCATAGGCTATGGCCACGAACTGCATGTGCTCCCACACGGTGAGTAGCTCGTACGGGTTGGGCAACTCAGCCAGGAAGGCCAGCCGCTGCTTGGCCTCGCGCTCGTGAGCTCGTACATCGTAGCCTACGACCCGGATGCGCCCGTCGGTGGGACGGACGACGCCACTGATGCAGCGCAGAGCGGTCGTCTTGCCCGCCCCGTTGGGCCCCACCAAGCCCACGACCTCGCCGGGTTGCAGGGTGATACTCAGGCCATCCACGGCCGTCGTCTCTCGGTAGCGCTTCACGAGGCCCTCAACCTCGAGGGCGGGTGTGGTATCTATGGGATGGCCACCACTCTACTAGCTGCTCGGGTACGCCGGAAGGCGGTAGGTGTCCCCTACCGATGGTACTGCGTGCCTGCCGGCTTCCTAATGATCTTGCCGGCCGGAGAGCGTCGCCTCGGAGCAGGGGCGCCTGCGCCCAGTCGCCCCGAGAGCCTCCAGTGATAAGCGACCTCAGAAGCGGCTCGGTTCACTCGCCCCGCGAACGGTCGGCGCGCCGGAGGTGGTAGATGGCGTGGAGAGCGAAGGCGATGGGGTATACCCGCATGCAGAGCGCGTCTCCCGAGAGTCCCGTCTGGCGAGTAATATGCGCTTTGCTTACCAGGAGTTTGTTTAGTGACCATTTCGTGGCCCTCCACGGACCCATGAGGCAACTCAGGACATGCCAGGCACGGCGGGGGCTCGTCGTCCACTCGTGAACCATGTCGCGTGGGCTCACAACCCTAGTGAGGCGCGCGTACGGGTTGGGCAGCCCGTCGATCGCCTCCAAGAGGGCCGGCTCGTAGGAGTCCCCGATGAAGGGACGAGCCAGGGCGAGGGACATCAGGACCGTAGTGCGGAGATCGGGGGCGATAGAGTCGATCCGCTCCTCAACCTCCGACCACCGCACACGGCCCCGTCCCAGCAGTTCGGCGTAGTCGCGAACCCAGCGTAGGGGGCGGGCGATGGACTCCTCCATGTGGCTCCCGAAGTTGCACGAGAGCTGCAGGAGAGCATCCCGGGCGCTGGGCACCCGGGCCTCGAAGCCACCCGCGTCCACGGTCCCGGCCTCAGCATCGAGCAGGCTGAAGTCGACGGGAATCAGGGCGTAGCCCGGCTCGGGAGTCGGGACGTACAGCGATTGGTGATGGAGCTCGATGGGCGGGTTACTCCCACGCTGCAGGGCGGGCAGATGGTGGGCGTCCGCCCACTCCTCCGTGACCTTGAACCCCAAGCCAAGGGCCAGCTCGTGAGCCTCCTCGACCCGGTCCGCAGGGACGAGCAGATCCGTGTCCCCCACGAGGCGGAGCCACGGATGCCGGTACACCATGAAGCCGAGGGCCGTGCCCTTCATCAGGAGGTGGGGGATCGATGCTCCGCCGAGGGCCTCGAGGATGAGCGCGAGGTCGTTCATTTGGATCCGGTGCCAGAGCATCGCGTAGTCGCGGTGGGTCCGGAGAGCGTCCTGGACCGTTGGCGGGCATGTGTCCCCGTGAGGCAGGACCGCCTCACCTAGGAGGGGCGTGAGCCCGTGGCGCCTCACGATCTCAAGCAGGCGGGGCCACTCCTCTTCGGGCACCTCGCGAGCGAGATCGGGGACGGAGGCGTCGGCGCCTGAGGCCAGAGCCGTCAGGAGCGGAGGAATCCCGTCGAGCACTCGGTCACCGCCCCTCCGTGCGGCCGCCGGCCGCCAGAGCCTCGTAGATTCGCTCGTACTGGGCCGCGCAACGCTCGGCGTGGTAACGCTCGTGGAACAGCGCGGCGGCCCGCTCACCAGCAGCTTGGCGCAAGTCCGGCGAGCCAGCCATCGTCCGGATCGCCGCTCTCAGGGCCTCGCTATCGCCTGAGTTGACGACCAGCCCGGCCCCCGCGCGGACGATCTCCTCTCCTATGCCTGACGCCTCCGTGGTCACGACCGGGAGGCCCGCGGCAAGCGCCTCTAGGAGCGCCATGGGCATGCCCTCACGTAGCGACGGGAGAACGAACACGTCAGCCGCAGCCAGGTACGGGGTGACATCCTGCCGGCTGCCGGCCACCCGAAGGTGGTCCCATAGGCCAATCTCCCTGGCGCGGCGTTCTAGGCCCGCCCGAAGAGGGCCATCGCCCACCCAGCAGGCCACGGCGTCGAGCCCCTTCATGCCCGTCAGGGCCTCGATCAGCACCCGGTGCCCCTTTGAGGGCACCAGTCGGGCGACGGTTACGAGCAGGATCTGGCCTTCCCTGAGTCCCAACTCCTGCCGGAGCGCCGCTGCGGCGCGCGGGTCCAGCGTCATCCGACTGGGGTCCAGGCCGTTGTCGACCACCATGACGTCCGCCGACCACCGCGGATGGTCGTGGAAGGACCGTGCCACCTGCTCGCTGCAGCCCACCCACAGCCCGGGCGTGGCACGGGCTACCCGCTCGTAGGCGCTCTGGAGCAGACTCGGGCGGCGCTCTGGCGGGCCAAGGTAGTGCTGGGCGGGGCTGTGGAGTGTTGTGAGCACCGGCAGACCACGCCGCTGGGCGGCACGCCTACCCAGCACATCGGCGAGCATGAGATGGGTGTGGAGGATGTCAATGGGCGCCGTGTCGAGCGCGTGACGGGCCCGGCGCCAGCCCAGAGGGTCCCAGGGCCCGCGCAGCCCCATAACACGCCAGCCGGGGGGCAGATCGGCACGCGAGATGATGGGAGCCGCCGCGTCCATCAGGGCGATGACTCGCACGTCGAGTCGGTCGCGGTCCCAGTGGTCATTCAGATCGAGCAGCAGCCGCTCTGCGCCGCCTTGGCCGAGGGAGTTGATGAGGTGGGTGACGCGAATCGGCACGACTCACCGCCTCGGGTCCGCGAGCTCTCGGTACAGGTCCTCGTGCTGGGTGACGATTGACCTTAGGTCAACGAGCGCTCGCACTCTCTCCCGCGCCTGCCGCGCCATGGAGAGCCGCAGAGGCGCGTCGCCGAGGAGCGTCACGACACCCCGGGCCACGCCCTCTACGTCGCCCGGGGGCACGAGCACACCATCCACCCCATCCCTCACGATCTCCGCAACCCCTCCCACGATGGTGGACACCACGGGCAACTGCACTGCCATCGCCTCCACTGCCGCGACGGGTAGTCCCTCGGTCTCGGACGTGATAACGAACACATCGAGGGCGGCGAGGACACGAGGCACATCGCTCCGGTGTCCGAGGAATCGGACATTGAGTCCGTAACCTTCGGCCAACTCCCGCACACGCCCGAGGGTAGGTCCGGCGCCCGCCGTCAGGAACTGGGCGTCGGGCCGCTGCTGAGCGATGAGCCGAGCGGCCTCGATGAACCGGTCCAGCCGCTTCTCCTCGGTGTGCCGCGCGATGGCGCCAACGATGGGAGCCTCGACGGGGAGACCCAGATCGCGCCGGAGCGCCCGGCGGTCCTCAGCGGGGGCGAAACGCTCGAGGTCGACACCGTTGTAGATGACCTGCAACAGCCCCTCGGGCACACGAACCTCGCCGGCCATGTGGTCGTACACGGCCCGGCTGACGCAGGTGATGCGGCAGGAGAGGTGCGCCGTCCAACGGTTGACGGCGTTACGGAGGGGCCCGTCGACGTGCATGCTATGCTCCGAGGTGATGATCCCCGGTACGCCGCACTGCCGGCCCGCGAGGCGACAGAGGACGTTCGAGCGCCAGAGGAAGCCGTGGAGAATCTGCGGCTTGAACACCCGGATCTTCGCGGCCAGGAGCGAGAGGGTGCGGGGGTCGGCCTTGAAGCCCACCCTGAGGCACTCGACGGGCACCCCGGCCTCCCTGAAACGAGGAGCCAGGGCCAGGTCATCGCCTATGGAGAGCACCAGAGGGTGGAACTCCCTGCGGTCGAGGGAACGCGAGAGGTCCAGGAGCACGTGCTCCGCGCCGCCTACGCCCAGGTTGTTGATCACGTAGAGGACTCGGATCACGGTCATCGTCCATCCCGCGAGGGGGGCCGCGTGCTGGTGGAACAGTACCAGAGGGCATGGGGTCGGTCAACGCGAGGCATGCAGGAGTGGCGCCGCATCGGGAACAACCAATCAGTGGGCCGCTGGACAGAGAGAGGATGATCGCGATGCGGAGGTTGTGGCTGAGTCTGCTGCTGGCTTGTGTCGCTTGCAGCCTGGTGCTGGGATGCTCCCCGAAGCAGGAGGAGGATCAGGATCGGGGCATCGTCGCCGGTGTCGCCCAGCGCGCGAAGAGCACTGTAAGTCAGGCGCAGCAGGTTCAGGAGACGCAGCAGAACATGAGCGTGGAGGATATCGAGTAGGGGCCCAGATTGCTGCGGCCGGGGCCCTGTGGGCCCCGGCCGCATGCGTACCGCTAGTCTATCCCTGACACTCGCCTAGTAGACCAGGCTGGAGACGCCATAGTCGTTCTGCGCTCGCGTGACGATGCCGATGCGAGCGGCAAGTCCGGGTGGATCTACACGATAGATCTCGCGTTGCGTGAGGCCTGCATCCAACTCATCGAACAGGATGTTCCCATCGGGATCGGTGGCCACACCGGCCGGAACTGACCGCAACCCCGCCCCTCCATCGTTGAACAGGATCGAGGCCGGGCTGACGTCCCGGGGCACGGTGATGAGGCCGGGCTTGCCTGTGCCCAGGGCATTGTTGCAGCCCACAACGAGGTTCTCGTTGTCGCGCCAGTCGATGGCCGTCACGCCCGTGGAGCCGTTGAGGTTCAGGAATACCGAGGCGCCGCCCGCCATCGAGATACGTCGCACGAGACCTGTGGAGGTGATGTAGGCGACTTCACTGCCATCGGGCGAGATCGCGACTCGTGCCGGCTCGAGAGCGGGCACTACCGTGTTCACGAGGACGACCTCGTTCGAGCCGTCGATATCGGCGCGGACGATCTGGCGCGTGCCGCCAGAGTGCCTGATCCAGACGACCTTCTGGCCGTCAGTGCTGATGTCAGCCAGCTTGAACCCGAGGCCGCCAGCCCACATGGAGAAAGTCGCCGGCTCGAACTCCGTGCTGACACCCGTGGCCAGGTTCCTTATCTGCGGGTTCGTGTACCCAGCCTGGGTCACGAAGACCAGACTGCCGTGACGCTGGGCGCCCATGAGGAAGTAGATCCCGCCGAGGTCCAGGTTGCCGGGCGTTGCCCCTGGCTCATTCTCTGCGACCTGGAACTGGAGGTCCGTCGCGTTCCAGAAAGTGACACGAGACACGGGAGCAGCGGTTACAGCCAAGTTCGCCGTGTCGCTCACCGCGTTGGCGGTCGCTGTGATCGTGGCGGTACCCGCGCTTACGGCGTTGACCGTGACCTGGGCTTGGCCCGCGGCATCCGTGGTCTCGGTAGCCGCCGAGACCGTCGCCACGGCCGGGTCGGATGAGGCGAAGGTTACTGAAACCCCGGCCGCGTCAGCACCGTCCACCTGCACTGCCGCCGTCGCCGTGGTGTTCTGACCCGCCACCAGGTTCGCGGCCCCCAGGGTCAGCGCAACCGTCGTCGTACCCCCGCCGCCGTTCGTCACCGTGAGGGTGGCGTTGTTCGTCACGCCGCCGCACGTGGCCGAGATCGTGGTCGTGCCCGCAGCGACAGCCGTGACCGTCACTGTGGCCTGCCCTGACGCGTTCGTCACCGCGTTTGCCGCCACCGTGGCAACGGCCGTGTTCGAAGAGCCGAAGGTCACTGTCTGTCCTGGACTGGCGACGCCCGCATCAGTGACCGTCGCCGTGGCCGTAGTCGTGTCCCCCACTGCCACCGATGCCTGAGCGAGTGCGACAGCCACCGCGATCGTGGGCGCCACGCCGCCGGCGCAGCCCACCACGGAGGCCAAGGGCAGAGCGATGGCTAGAGAGGCTACCACCAGGATCCGCACCACATGCGTACTTCGCAATCGTGTCACGTCCCTTCGGTCTTGCTGCAGGGCGGCTTGGATAGCGTTCAGCGCCTCCAGCCTATCCCCCCAATAACGGAACTAAAAGCGACAATAGACCTCGATCATTGTTGCACATGCGACCACTGGATGCTATGGCTTTCTGTGGCCCGCTGGGCACACTCTGACTCATACCCCTACGCCTGAGTCTCTATCCCCCCCCTGCAACGTTCTATGCGAAACTACACTAGACTACTAACATCGTCACCGTGTTCAAGACTGTTACTCCCGCTAAGGAGACGCTCAGCGAGCCGATTCCCTCTCGGTCGCTGACGCCGGATTCAACGGCTATCGATCACCTCCTCGATGGCCGCGTCGCGGAATAAGCCGTCGTAGGCCGGATCGAAGGGCTGTACCTGGGTGACGGCGCCATGCCTATCGCATAGGTGGATCGACTCGTTCTCGAAGAGGCGAGCGAAGGCCAGGGAGTGGGTGCTGAGTAGAATCTGGAGAGCGCCCTCTCGCGTGGCCTCGCTCAGGATCCGAGCGAGGATGGGCAGACGGCGCGGATGGACGCTCCGCTCCGGCTCCTCAACGGCGACGAGGGTCGAGCCGGCATACGGGCTCACCGCCGCAAGCAGAGCGAGGAGCCGTAGCGTGCCCGAGGACGCGAGGCGGGCCGATACGGGGATTCCCTGCTCCACGATCCTCAGTTCAGGGGCGCCGTCGCGCCCCACCTCCACCTGGAGGCCGTCCACGATGGGGACGAGTTCGCGAAGGTGGTCGATCAGGCGAGCGAACTCCGCCGGCTGCTCAGCGGCAACCTGGTGAAGCATCACGGCGAGACCGCGGCCATCAGGGGCGAGGGCCCCGTTGGCCCATGGGGCGCCCGCGCAGAGACCGGACGAGTCGAGGACATGCGTCCGCCAGCCCTTGAGTTCCTCGCGGAAGGCGACCGCGTGGGCGAAGTGCGGCGGGTAGAGGGGCTCGGACAGAATGGTGTGGTCGAGGCCGATCTCGTGGAAGTACGGATGTCCGCCGGCCTCCCGACGCAGGTGCAGCCGGGTATCCGAGCCCGGCCCCGCCACCTCCTCCACGCTCAGGAAGGGCATACGCGACACCTTTGGCCGGCCGTCGCGCCGGAGCGCCAGAAGGCGCTCATCAGTCACCCGGAGCTTCCCAGACGCGGGGGTGAGCTCCACCGTGACACAGTATCGCAGGTAGTCATGGGTGACTGCGGACCCCTCAGATTGACCGGCGGCCGCCTGGACGGCCCGCTCGACGACCTCGACGGTCTGGGGCGAGAGGCGAACGTCGCACTCGAAGCCCATCAAGAGGGAGCGCTGGCCGAGCATCTCCTCCATGGTGCATGCCGACCGGTGGAAGGCCTCGAGGGCCGTGCCCCGATGCTGCTCGAAGCCGAAGGCGAGGCTGGGGCGGCTCGCCCACGCGGAGAGCAGCCGCAGAGCGTCGAAGAGGTTGCTCTTGCCCGAGGCGTTCGGGCCAACGAGGACGCAGAGGGGACCTGCCGAGAGTGTGGCGTCCCGGAAGGACTTGTAGCCCGTGACCCTGAGCCTCGTTAGCATAGCAGGGCCTCCTTGTCAGGAGGTTCCACATCGCGGCTTCGGCGGCCTTCAGGGACACCATGATTCCCGTCAGGCGAAGGGCGTGGAGCACACGGAGGGAAAACCACTCTGACTTGCTTGCCAAGGGGAGGCGGCATATGGACAGGAGGCGTTTCATCGCTGGCATGGGGGCGGCCTCCACCCTAGGGCTCGCCGCATCTCAGGCTCCCGCGGACGCCCAGTCCGCTCGGCGTCCGAACATCGTTCTCATCATGGCCGACGATCTGGGATATAGGGAGGTCGGGTGCTTCGGCCAGGAGCTGATCCGCACTCCACACCTGGACCGGCTTGCGGCCGAGGGCATGAGGCTCGAACGCTTCTACTCCGGCAGCCCCGTCTGCGCACCATCGCGCTGCGCCCTGATGACCGGCCTCCATACCGGCCACTGCTACATCCGCGGCAACAAGGAGGTCGGCGGCTGGGGCCCCGAGGAGCCCGAGGGGCAGTGGCCCTTGAGGGCTAGCGAGATCACCCTACCCGAGTGCCTCAAGCGCGTGGGCTACGTGACGGGCGCCTTCGGGAAGTGGGGGCTCGGCGGACCGGGTTCCTCGGGGCACCCCTGCAACCAAGGCTTCGATCACTTTTACGGCTACCTCTGCCAGCGGGTGGCGCACAACTACTACCCCACTCACCTTTGGCGCAACCACGATGTGGACGTTCTGGGCGGGAACGAGTACTTCGCGGCCCACCAGCGCATTCCGGAGCCGCTGCCGTCGGAGGATGACTACGCCAGGCGCTTCGCGGGCGAGGCGTACGCGCCGGAGGAGATCCAGAGGGAGCTCGAGGGGTGGCTGCGGCAGAACGTCCATCGGCCCTTCTTCCTGTATGTTCCATCGACCATACCTCATGCCGCCCTGCAGGCTCCCCGGGAGCTTGTGGAGAGCTACCCCCGAGACTGGGACACGGAGCCGTACCTCGGGCAGGACGCCTACCTTCCTCACCCCCGACCTCGGGCGGCGTACGCGGCAATGGTGACTTACCTGGACCAGAGCGTGGGGCGGATCATGGCCCTGCTTGACGAACTGGGCGTCGCTGACAACACCATCGTGATCTTCACGAGTGACAACGGCACCGCGCCCAACGGCGGGTGCGATCGACGTTTCTTCCAGTCCCTGGGCGAGCTGAGGGGCGCCAAGATGACCGTGTACGAGGGTGGCATCCGCGTTCCGACCATCGTTCGATGGCCTGGCCGGGTGCGCCCGGCCAGCGTCAGTCAGGCCCACGGGGCTATCTGGGACCTTCTCCCCACCCTGACAGCCGTCTGCGAGGCCCCCGCTCCCTCGCGTCCGGATGGCGTAGACCTGTCGGCGGTCTGGGAGGAGCGGGGCGAGCCGCATCGGGAGTACCTCTACTTCGAGTACCCCGAGGCCGATCAGCAGCAGGCGGTCATCCTGGAACGGTTCAAGGGTGTCCGAACCCATCTCCGGGACGGCAACCGCACGGTTCAGCTCTATGATCTCGAGAATGACCCCGGCGAGACCCAGGATGTCGCGGCCGAGCACCCGGAGGTGGTCGCACGCGTCGAGGCCATCATGCGGGAAGCCCGTCGGCCGTCCACGCTGTTCCCCATACCCGCCTTGGATGATATGGAAGGTTAGCTGCCATGAGCCCAGCCGACATCGCTCGGAAGTGGATCGCCAGAGAGCAGGGGCCCGAGGATGGTATCCCATCCTGGATGCTCTATCCCCTCGACGTGACCTGGACGGAGAGGTTCCTTGGCGAGCCGCCGGGCAGCTACTTTCGGGACCCCGCCGGGTCCGAGATCCGCAAGATGAGGCGCTGTCGCACGGCTTTCATGGATCAGATGGTCATGGCGCCAGAGCACCAGGTCCAGTCGGGCTTCGGGAGCCGCCTGCCGTGGCAGCCCTTCGAACTGGATGGGATCACCATCGACGGCCCCGAGGCCGTGAGGGATCACATGGAGCGCATAGCAATCCCGGGGCTTGAGTCGGCGATCGCCAGGGCCGATGATGACAACCCCGGCTTGGTGGCGGCGTTCGTTGCGGACCTCGAAGACAGCCAGCGTCAGCTGGGGCCCGACATCCTGCGCGTGCCCTACGGTTACATTCAGAGCAAGCCGTGGCTCCGCTACGGGGTGTACGGCTATGAATGGTACCTGATGTTCTACGCGCTCTACCCGGAGGTGCAAGCGGAGGCGTTCCGTCTCGAGGGCATCCTGGCAGAGAGCCAGAACGGCGCGCTCGCCGAGGCCGCCGTGCAGCGCGGCGTTCCTCCGCTGGTCCGGTGGGACCACGACATGACCGACTCACGGGGGGCCCTCGTGGACGTGCGAAGCCTGGACCGTATCTACTTCCCGCACCTGGAACGAGCGGCGCGGCCACTCATAGAGCGCGGCATACGGATCATCTGGCACTGCGACGGCAACGTGAGCGACTTCGTGCCGCGGCTGCTCGACATCGGGTTTTCGGGCTTCCAGGGCTTTCAGTACGAGTGCGGCGTCGACTACCCCGCCCTCGCTGAGATGACGACGCGGAATGGGGAGCCGCTGACGCTGATCGCGGGCGGCTCGGTGACCACGACCTTGGTGCATGGCACTCCCGAGGACGTCCACCGCGAGGTGGACTGGATCGTCGAGAACAGCGGCGACGCGTTCCTGGCCCTGGGGGCTACGAGCTCCATCTGCCCCGGCACGCCGCATCCCAACATCACGGCCCTGCTGGAGTCCGTCCAGCACTACCAGGAGGCTGGCAAGGCAGGGCTGAGGCAGCGCATCGGCCGACAGCGACCCTTCCGTGGGCCCAAGGGCTGAACCCTCCATGGTCACCTCCGCGGGCCCCAAGCTCGAGTCAGAAGCGTCGTCGCGACGGCGGATCGTGGGCTGCGCCCTGGCTGGCCTCGCCGTCGGATCCTACGCGACGGTAGCCATACCGGCGCTCATCCCGGCCATGGAGCGCGGAGGGAGCCAGACCGCGGGGTCTTTGGGCGGCCTTATGGGCCTTCAGATCATCGGCTCCATGGTCGGCGGACTCGCGGGCGGATGGATCTCCGACCGGCGTGATCGGACCCGTAGTTTTGGAGTTGCGCTGCTCATCGCCTCCGTCGGCTACGCCCTGGGCAGTGTGAGCGGCGGGAGCGTGGGAGTGCTGAGGGTCAGCCTGATGGTGCTCGGACTGGGGTCCGGCGCCGCCTTCGTGGTCGGGGGAGGGCTCCTCTCCGCTCTATTCCCCATGCGCCGCCGCGGCAGCTTCAGCATCCTGATGGTCACGAGCGCGGTGGCGGGCATCGGCTATCCCTACGTGATCTCATGGTTGCAGGCTCTGTGGGAGAGTGGGCGGCTGAGCTACGCCTCCCTCATCGGGCTGCCCTTCGGCTCCGTCGCAGCGGCCTTGGCGGTCCTCGGCGTCGCGCTGCTGACCATGCCTGTCACATATCTCCCGCGCCCGCCCGAGCACGGCTCGATTCATGCCTCCGCCGGTCGGCTGGGACTAGTGATGGTACTGGTCCTCGCGACGCTCCACGGCTCCGCCGACGCCGTGCTGTACCAATGGATCACCCGCTACCTGACGGTAAGCTTCCCCGAGCCACCCTTCCCGCCGGCCTGGGTGCTCTCGCTTTACAGCGCCGCATATCTGACCGTTAGGCTCGGTCTGTCGCTCCTTCCCGATCGCTTCGGCCGCCGCGGCCTCTTCATCGTGCCGGGTCTGCTGGCGGGTCCCCTGGTGTTCCTCGCTCTGCGGGCCCCGGGTTTCACCGGCACGGTCACCCTCTACGTGCTGGCCACCTGTCTCTATGGCATCGAGTTCCCTGCGCTCATGGGGTATGCCGCCCAGCGCTATCCGGATCGCTTTTCCACTCTCTTCGGAGTGGTGAGCGCCCTCAACATCGTGAGCGCGGGCGCGGTGTGGGGCGTGGGGCTGTGGATCGAGTCGACGGGCGACATGTCCTCAGCGCTCTCGGTGTCGGCGGCCGGCTTCTTCGCCTTCGGGCTTCTCGCGGCCGTGTGGACCGTCGGGGAGCGGCGACGCGTCGTCGAGGCTACACCTCCGGGGCGGGTACAGGTACTATAGGGCGTCGTCTGGAGCCAATGCATTGAACAAGCACCAGCTGCCAGAGCCCAAGAGTGTCCCGGTTGACGCCCTGCTGCAGCCTCTGCAGCTCACGGCCGACTAAGCCTTCGGCCCCCGCCGTATTCGCGCGCCGGTAAGACCATTCCGGGTGTAGACTCTGGGGCCGAGGCCCATCCGACTCGCGGGGGGCCCTGCACGGAAGGACCGCAATGAGTACCGTCGACACTCCGCACCTGAAGTCCGAGCCTCTGGATCGGGTCGTCGCCCCGTTCCAGCGCTTCGCGAACATGCAGACCTCCGGCGGCATCGTCCTGCTTCTCTGTGCCGTCGTGGCCATCATCTGGGCGAACTCGCCCTGGGGCGAGACCTACGAGGCGCTGTGGTCGACGGAGATCGTGGTGGGATTCGGGGAGTACTCCCTCACTCGGTCGCTGCACTTCTGGATCAACGATGGTCTCATGGCCGTGTTCTTCTTCGTGATCGGCCTAGAGATCAAGCGAGAGGTCCTCGTCGGCGAGCTGTCATCGCCCCGACAGGCCGCATTGCCCGTGATTGCGGCCTTCGGCGGGATGGTCGTTCCCGCGACGATCTTCGCCGCCCTCAACTACGGAACCGATGGAATCCGGGGCTGGGGCGTTCCTGTGGCTACGGACATCGCCTTCGCGCTCGGTGTGCTCGCCCTCGTGGGGGACCGAATCCCCGTCGGCGTCCGCGTCCTGCTCGCCGCGGTGGCCATCGCGGACGACATCGGGGCCACCCTGGTCATCGCGATCTTCTACACGGAGGATCTCTTCCTGTACGCCCTGCTGGTGGGCCTGGGCGTGTTCCTCGTCATGGCACTGCTGAACCAAGTCGGCGTCCGTAACCCGCTGGCGTATCTCTTCCTGGGCATCGTCCTCTGGATGGCGTTCCTCAAGTCGGGGGTGCATCCCACCATGGCCGGGGTGCTTGGGGCCCTCGCGATTCCCACGCGCACGCGCATGGATAGCGATGAGTTCGTTCGCGTGGGCAGGCTGTACGTGGAGGAGTTCGCGTCGTCAGGCGAGATAGGGCTCTCGACCTTCACGAATACCCGGCAGCGCTCGATCGTGCAGGCGTTGGAGCATGTCTGTGAGCAGGCCCAGACCCCCCTCCAGAGGCTCGAGCGTCTGCTGCATCCTTGGGTTAGCTTCGTCATCATGCCCGTGTTCGCCCTGGCGAACTCCGGCGTCATCCTGGACCGTACCGTCATCGACCACATGCTGGATCCCGTCGCGATCGGGATCGTGCTGGGTCTCGTGTTCGGCAAGCACATTGGGATCTTCGGGGCGTCGTGGCTCGCCGTGCACCTGCGGCTGGCGGACCTCCCACATGGCCTCCGTTGGGCGCATATCTACGGCGTGGGGTGGCTGGGCGGTATCGGCTTCACGATGGCCCTGTTCATCGCGGGCCTCGCGTTCCAGGGGACATACAATCATGCCGTCTCGAAGGCTGGCATCATGCTGGGTTCGCTCATCGCGGGGACCATCGGCTACCTGTTCCTGCGGCGTCTCGTTCGGCGAGACGCCGCGGCCGAAGCGGCCCGGTAGCTCACTCGGCCATTGAGTGGCGCTTGCGGGCCGCCAGAACCTCGCGTGCCGCCGGGAAGGGGGCGACGGCGCGCTCGAGGATGCCGAGGCTGTGGGCGATGACGACGCCGTAGTTCGTGATGGGCACGTCCGCCTCGCGGCACCGCAGGATCCGGTTGAGCACAGCGCGGCGGTTCCACATGCACGCCCCGCAGTGGATGACCAGCTTGTACGGGCTCAGGTCCTCGGGGAAGTCGTGCCCTTGCACGGTGTCGAACCGCAGTGGTCCTCCCACGCGCTCGTTCAGCCAACGAGGGATCTTCACCCGGCCGATGTCATCCTCGATGGGGTGATGGGTGCAGGCCTCGGCAACGAGGACCCTATCGCCGGGGAGTAGGCCGTCGACGGCGAGGGCGCCCTCCACCTGAGCGGCGAGGTCACCCTTGAAGCGGGCGTACAGGATCGAGAAGCTCGTCATCGGGATCTCGGGCGGAGTGTCCTTGGCCACCGTCGCGAAGGCTTGGGAGTCGGTCACCACGAGCTTGGGCGGTTCGGTCAGCCGCGCCAGGGCGTCCCGCAGGCTCACTTCCTTCGTGACGACGCACATCACGTCGCCATCGAGGAGGTCCCGGATCGCTTGCACCTGGGGCAGGATGAGACGCCCCTTCGGCGCTTCCTTGTCGATGGGGATCACAAGCACAGCCATGCCACCAGGGCCGACCAGGTCGGACACGATGATGGGATTCTCGATGAAGTCGGCAGGCGCGGCCTGCAGCAGCGCCTCCCGAAGCTCGGTCATCCCCGCTCCTGTGAGCGCCGAGCACGCCACCCACGGCAGAGTCCGCTCCGTGAGCTCTTTGGCAGCTTCCGGAGGCGGTACGCGGACATCCGACTTCGTGAACACCGCGATGGCGGGGGTGTCACGGCGGCCACACTCCGCGAGGATCGCCTGCTCAAACTCGCCCCATTGGCCATCGGTCACTATCAGGGCGAGATCGGTGCGGTCGAACACCTGGCGCGTTCGGGCGGCGCGCAGCTCGCCCAGTTCCCCCACGTCGTCGATTCCCGCCGTATCGATGAACAGCACGGGCCCCAGAGGGGGAAGCTCCATGGGCTTCTCAACAGGGTCTGTGGTGGTTCCCGCGTGTTCGGAGACGATGGACACCTGCTGCCGGGTGATCGCGTTGAGCAGGCTCGACTTGCCCACGTTCCGTCTTCCGAACAGGCTGATGTGGAGGCGAAGGCCCTTGGGGGCGCTGGCGGCTATGGCGGATCCTCCTTCGTTACTCGGTCGCGTCCGGTATGCCCGTCGGCTCATGGGATGGTAGGCCGAACCCGAAGATCGCCCCACCCTCGGGGTTCGCGGTTGCCCACACGCGGCCGGAGTGGGCGCGGACGATCTCCTGCGTGATGGCTAGGCCGAGCCCGGCGGCCCCGTTCTGCTGGCCACTGTAGAACCGCTTCCAGAAGAGGCTCTCGTCCGTCTCCACGAAACCCGGGCCGTTGTCCGCGATGGACACCCGCGCCTCGCCATCCACCTGCTCCACGGTGACCACCACGGTTCCGCCGCGGGGGCTATGCCGGATGGCGTTATCCAGGATATTGTGGACCGCCTCGAGCACCTGGTCCGCGTCACCCGATACCCACGCTGGTTGCTCCGGTCTGTGAAGCTCCACCCGGACGCCGCGGGCCTCGGCCTGAGGGCGTATATGCTCGCAGGCCCTCGCCGCCAGCTCGTCCAGCCGCACCTCCCGGGGATCCGCAGGCCCCTCCCGCGCCTGGAGCTTGGATAGCTCGAGCAGCTTGTCCGTCCGACGGGCCAGGAGGGCGACTTGCTCTAGGGCCACGTCGACGCAACGCGCGCGCTCCTCGTCAGACTCCGCGGCGCCATCGACGATGGCCTGCAGATAGCCACGGATGGACATCAGAGGCGAGCGGAGCTGATGGGAGGCGTTCGCGATGAAGTCCTCCCGCATCTTCTCGATCCGCTCCGACTCGGTGACATCGGAGACCACCGCCACGAAGCCCTCGCCCCCGGCCAGCGTGGCGGCCTGGATGCGAAGCAGGCGGTTGCCCACCGCGAGGCACTCCGCGCCGGTTCCGTGAGCGAGCGCTGCACGCGTCTCGGCCTTCGGCACGAGCTCGCTCAGCTCGGCACCGACGATGGGCTCCCCCGTCAACGCCAGGAGGCGGCGCGCCGGCTCGTTGGCCTCAACGACCCGCCCGGCGCCGTCGACGCCCACCACGCCCTCGGACATACTCGCAAGCAGGTCCGCGAGGCGCGCCCGCTCGCTGGCGAGCGTCTGGAAGGCCTGCTGCAGCTCTGACGAGGCCCAGTTGAGCGCCCCCGCAAGGCTACGAACCTCCGCCGGTCCCCTCGGATCGATCCGCCGCTCGAAGTCGCCCTCCGCCAGGGCTCTGGCCGACTCGGTGATCCGCTCGATGGGATGAGCCAGGCTATGAGCCACCAGGGCCGCGAGGAGCACCGCCACCAGGGCTGCCGCAAGCCCCGCGACAAGCGTGAGCGTTCGCTGTAGGAAGGGGGTGAGCTCGTAGTCCTGGGTCGGAGCGTGTAGGAGGAGCACACCGATGGTATCCGATGTGGCCGGGTGAAGGATCGGGACGGTCACCGTATAGGTCAGACCCGAGCACTCGACATCGACAACATCCAGCGATGACTCTCCGCGCGCCGCGTCGCGCACGAACTCCTCGTGCCGATGGCCATCGGTAGGGGGAACATCGCTTGTGGCGATGAGACTGAACCCCTCCGCATCGAGGACGCACACCCGGCCGGCGATCACTCGCCCCGCAGTGTTCACGATGAGCGCTATGGTCGCCCGATCCTTGCCGGCGAGGGGCCCCGCCACGTTGTGGGCAAGCGACTCTGCCGTGCTGATGAGCCGCTGCTCGATATTCCGGCTGTGGCTGCGGGCGAACAGGAGGGAGCTTCCATACGTCACCAGGGCCACGCCTAGGAGAGCGACGGCGACGTGGCTCACCACTAGCCTGGCGGATAGGCCACGGAACAAGGTATCACTCCTCGGCTACCAGCCGGTACCCCGTCCCCCACACCGCCTCGATCGTGCATCCCTCGTAGCCACCCTCGCCGAGCTTGCGGCGGAGCCGCTTCACATGGGTGTCGACGGTGCGCACGTCGCAATCGTCGAAGCTGTAGCCCCATATCCGTTCCATGATCTCGTCCCGCGAGAACACGACACGGGGATGGGACGCGAGCAGACAGAGGATGTCGAACTCCTTGGGCGTGAGTCGGATGAACCGGCCCGCCACGTCCACCTCGCGCGTGCGGCGGTCGATCCGGACCTCGCCGACGACGATGGGGGCCTGAGGCTCCACAACCTCCGCTGTCGTGCGACGGAGAACGGCCTTCACCCGCGCCACGACCTCCCGAGGGCTGAAGGGCTTCGTGATGTAGTCATCGGCTCCCACCTCCAGGCCGATGATGGGGTCGATATCGTCATCCCTGCATGTGAGGAAGATGATGGGGACATTGCGCTCCGCCCGGATTCGCCGGCACACCTCGTACCCATCGAAGTCTGGGAGCATGATGTCGAGTATGGCCAGATCGGGTGGATCCTCGCTTGCCTTGGCGGTACCTTCGGTCCCATTGTGGGCGGACCGAACCTCAAAGCCGTCCTTCTCGAGGTACATGCGCAGTATCTCGTGGACGTTGGGATCATCATCGACGATCAGAATATCGCGCATCCTAGCCTCCCCCGCGTGGGCCGCCGCACCGTCGCAGGCCCTTACCTTCTATTGTGCCCGAAGGCGTCACCCTTTGTCGCATGGGGCATCCCCATTGGCCGCCGTGGGTAAACGTCGCTCCATAGCTAAGCTGTCGCCCGGAGCGCGAAAGTCGGCTTCTCCCGTCACGGCGAAGCCCACTCGCTCATAGAGACGTCGGGCCCGCTCGTTCGCCTTCATGACGGTCAAGGTCACGACGGCCAGCCGCCGCGCGTCGGCATCGTCCAGCATCCACTCCATCAGCCGACGGCCGATGCCGCGCGAGAGGTAGTCCTGGTGCAGCCCGATCCCCAGCACCGGCACGGCGTCGAGTCCGCCTATGAAGCCGTGCCCGAGGATCGCCCCCTCCGGCCCTCGCACAGCCCAAGAGCGGCATCGGCCAGCGGCGACCTCCTCCAGGTGGGCGCCGAGCGTCGCCCCATCCACTGGTTCAAAGGGCCTATAGAACCATGCGACATCCGCGGAGAGCGAACGGTAGAAGGTCAACAGCTCCCCGAGATGCTGTGGCGACAGAGGCTCGATGCGAAGATCCACTGGGATCACGGACATCGCCTCCTACCTCCGCCTGACGTCCAACTTGCCGTCTGAGCGCCGCCGTGGACCCGGTTCGAGGGCTGTGGCGTCAGCTCACGGCGGCCTCGAGCTCGCTCTCCACGAACTCCTGATGGAGGGCGCTGACTGCCGCCGAGGCCTGGGCATCGCTGACCAGCACCGATAGCGATATCCGGGAGTCGGCCGTCTGCAACGGCTCGATGCCCGCTCGATCCAGAGCCCTCGCCATCCGCGCCATAACGCCAGGCGTGTCCTGAAGCAGTAGTCCGATGAGCGAGACGATGCGCGCCTCTTGCCCGATGCGGGCGGTTACCGTGAGGGGATGCATCTGAGGAGCCGCTTCGATCATCCGACGCTGCACCTCATAGGTGGCCGAGCCCTCGCCTACCCGCACGATGTAGACCCGCACGCCGCGCTCCGAGGGGCGCTGCACGGGCACCACAACCGCGTTGAGCACCGCCTTCAGCCGCTCAACGTTCGACTTGTCGAGGCAGAAGCTGATGGTCGTCGGGGTGGTGGAGGCGATGTAGACGGGTATGTCCGCCGTCGCGAGCAGCCGGAAGAGCTCGTGCTCTACCCAAGGTTTGTCGTCCTGATCTTGGATGTGCAGCATGACGGGAGCCACGACGCCTGAGTGGGTAACGCCGGTGACGACCTTCGGGTCCGTGTGGTCCGAGTGCTGGCAGATGAAGGTCCCCTGGCCCTCGCCTCTGGTGCGCTTGATCCAGAGCGCGAGGTCGTGGTGCATGGCCATCTCGGCCGCCCGGGGGTGGATGACCTTGGCCCCGAGGTAGGACATCTCGCAGATCTCCTCGTACGAGATGGCCGGAAGCGTGTGAGCCGTGGGCACGATATCGGGATCCGCGGAGAGGACCCCGTCCACGTCGGTGTAGATCTCCACCGCTTCCGCCTGCATCGCTACGCCGAGAGCGGTCGCCGTGGTGTCGCTGCCCCCACGCCCCAGTGTCGTTACGGCGCCGTGAACGCCGTGCCGATCTTGATCCGTGATGCCCTGGAAGCCAGCGACGACCGGCACCTTCTCGCGGTCGAGGCAGTGGAAGAGGTACTCGGGGTGGATCCGCCGGATGCGGGCGCTGCCGAAGTCCCAGTTCGTGACGATTCCCGCCTGGCCACCTGTGACGGCGACGGTGTTGATGCCGCTCAGATGCCGGATAGTGTGGGCCATGATGACCGTGGAGATCAGCTCGCCGCAGGCCATGAGCAGATCGAGTTCGCGCTTGGCGACATCGGGGCCGATGGAGCGGGCGAACCCGATCATCGTGTCCGTCGCGTAGGGCGCCCCGTACCGGCCCATGGCCGAGACCACGACGACGGGGCTGAGGCCAGCGTGACGGCTCCCGATCACCCTCTGGGCCGCCGCATAGCGGCCCGTGTCATCGGCCAGGGATGACCCCCCGAACTTCTGAACTACGATGCGCCTCTCCAATGGTTCCCGCCCTATCTCGGAGCATGAGCCGTTCTCTGCTAAGGTGTTCAAAGGGTGAGGTACAACACCTCCGGCCTGGGGTCAAGAGGACCTCTCGCGCACCGGCGGGAAGGTGCGCCCAGGAGAGGGAGCGGCCCACATGACGCGCGAGCTGTTCACGAGTTGGGCGCTCCGCGAGGCCATGGCCCAGGAGATGCGCCGGGACGACCGCGTCATCCTCATGGGCGAGGACATCGCGGAGTACGGGGGAGCCTTCAAGGTGACCGAAGGCTTGCTCGGCGAGTTCGGGCCCCAGCGGGTCATCAACACGCCGATCTCCGAAAACGGTTTCGTGGGAGTCGCCGTGGGCGCCGCCCTCACCGGCCTCCGACCCATCGTAGAGATCATGTTCATGGACTTCGTAACCCTCGCCATGGACCAGATCGTGAACCATGCCGCCAAGTTCCACTACATCTACGGCGACGGCGTCACCGTGCCCATGGTGCTTCGACTCCCAGCCGGCGGCGGGCGCGGCTACGGAGCCACCCACTCGCAGACCCTCGACTCGTGGTTCATCTCGGTGCCGGGGCTGAAGGTCGTCGCCCCTTGGTCGCCCGCTGACGCCAAGGGCCTCCTGACCGCCGCCATCAGGGATGACAACCCCGTTATCTTCATCGAGCATAAGCTCCTCTACTCCGTCAAGGGCCCGGTGCCCGAGGGGGAGCATGTGGTCGAGATCGGGCAGGCTAACCGTGTGCGCGAAGGCGACGATCTCAGCATCATCGCGTACTCCAAGATGGTCGACGAAGCGCTGGAGGCCGCCGAGGCTCTCAGCGAGGTCGGCGTGCAGTGTGATGTCATCGACCTGCGCACCCTCCAGCCCCTCGATGACAAGGCTATCGTCGAGTCCGCCGCGCGAACCGGACGTGTGATCCTCATCGAGGAGGGAGTGCGGCAGGG
This sequence comes from Armatimonadetes bacterium UBA1398, assembly GCA_002305165.1. GTDB lineage: Bacteria > Armatimonadota > Zipacnadia > UBA1398 > UBA1398 > UBA1398. The sequence continues at coordinate 51,794 of DBQI01000043.1, read as the reverse complement.
CGGCGTCATGGCCGAGGTGGCGTGCCGCATCATGGAGGGCGCCTTCGACTACCTGGAGGCGCCGCCCGTGCGTCTAGGTGGCGGCTTCGCCCCCATCCCTTGCGCCGAGAGTCTCGAGCGCAGCCTCATGCCCTCAGCGGCCGACGTCATCGCGGTGGCGCAGCAGATACTCGCGTGACCCGACGAACCTCTCGCCGCGATCGGTGTCTACCACAGCCGCCGGTCGCGTGGTGGCCGGGAAGGAGACTCAAATGGCTCTCGCTCCTCAAGCATCGGCGATCCTTGCACTGCTTTGCCTCGCGACTGCGGCGACGGCCGCCCCCACGGCGATCAGCGCCACCCTTGGCGCCGAACGCGTCGAGGTCCATGACTTCGCCGAGGTTGCGCTCTCAGTAACGGGAGCGGATGCGGCGAACCCCTTCGTTGACGTCGAGGTGGCGGGTGCCTTCCGCGCCGCGGGCGGCGTGTGGCTGAATGTCGATGGGTTCTGCGACGCCATGGACGGTTCCCTCTACCGCATCCGCTTCGCGCCGAGCCAACCCGGCGCCCACGAGTACATGGTCACGTTCCGCCAGGGCGCCTATGAATGGCGGCAGACGGGCAGTTTTGAGGCCATCGACGTGGGACGCAAGGGTGTCCTCCGCGTCGACCCCGAGCATCCCTGGCACTTCATCTGGGAGGGTAACGGCGAGCACTTCCTGCTGAATGGCACGACCACGTACTACCTGATGGGGTGGGACGACGCGACCATCCGCGGCATCGTCGACCGCCTCGCTGGACTGGGCGTGAATCGGCTGCGAGTGCTCCTCTACGGCCGCAATGATGATGGACCGTGGGGCCAGCCGGTTGTGACCGGCGGCGGCTTCCACCTTCACCTCGAGCCCTGGCCGGCCGAGCGGCCCGGGGACATCCACGACCCGGGTTTCGATCTCACCCGCTTCAATGTCGAGTTCTGGCGGAAGTACGAGCGGATGCTCCGCTATGCCTGGGAGCGGGACGTGACCGTCTCGGTCATCTTCTTCATTGGCGCTCAGGTGCTTCCCACGCCCTTCGCCGAGGGAAGCCCCGAGGAGCATCTCTACTACCGTTACGGCGTCGCGAGGCTGGCCGCTTTCTCCAACGTAACCTGGGACCTTGGGAACGAGCACGACTTCCACCGCTCCTACCCGGAGTGGGCGAACGATCTGGGTCCCCTCGTCCTCGAATGGGACCCCTACGACCACCTCACCTCGGCCCACAACAAGGCGTACAGAGGCGTGGACTGGCCGGGGATGCAGCTCATCCAGCGCTGGGATGAGGGCCAGTACGACTTCGTGCTTGGCCAACGGCGCGACCAGGAGCAGAGCGGACGCATCGTGCCACAGGTCATCGAGGAGTACGGCTACGAGGATCTCTGGGAGAACTCCCCCGGCCAACGGAGCGCCGAGACCCGTCGCCGGTGCGCCTGGGAGATCAGCATGGCGGGCGGCTACCAGACCACGGGCGAGTCCGCGCGCCAGGGTACCGGCGTGCCGCCCGACAGCGGCGGCGGCTGGGTGAACGGTCGCGGTGATGACGGCATGGTCCTGCTCCCCTCGCACCGGCCCATGATGGAGTTCCTCCGGGCTTTGGAGTGGTGGCGCTGTGACCCCATGCCCGATCTCGCCTCCTTTCCCGCCATCGCCTTGGGTGATCCGGGTCGAGCCTACGCCATTTACGTGCCGCACGGCGCCCCTACGTCAGCTTCCATCCGGCCGGGACGGTACAAGGTCCGCGCCATGAACTGCCGTAGTGGCGAATGGCACGAGTTGCCCGCCGCTAACGGCGCCGTGTACGCGACGGGCGCCATGCCGGATGAGGAAGACTGGGCGATCCTGCTTACCCGCAGCCCGGACGCCGACACCGCCGGACCCGTGCCTGTGGACGCCATGTGCGCTGGCGATGGCCGCAAGGTCACGATCACCTTCAGTGAGGCGGTCGATCCCGTCTCATCGGCTGCCCCCTCACACTATCGACTCGATGGCGTGGTTGCCGAGGCCGTCGAGCATCTGGCTGAGCCGGGCAACCAGGTGGTTCTGGCTGTCCGCCCACTCGAACCCGGCAGGACCTACACCCTCGAGATCGAGGGCGTGACCGACCTCGCCGAGCCGGCCAACTCGGTTGGGCCGGCGACGAGCATCGCCGTCTTCCGCTCGGTGCCTGAGGCGTTGCTGGCACTGCGATTCAGTGAGGGCGATGGGAGGATCACAGCCAATGAGGCGCCGACCTCCGCCGCGCACCCCAAGGCTGTCTTCCAGGGCGGGCCCCAGTGGAGCGGCAATGTACCGACGCCGGCCGCGGGCCCCTACTCCGTGGACTTCGGCGCGATCCAGCACCCCTGGGCCGTCGACCTCGAGGGTGGTCCCTTCGAGCCCGCGGCTGGGCTCCGGTCATTCACCATCACGGGCTGGATCAACAGCCGGGACAACACCGTCGGCCCGGGTGGCAATCGAATCGTCAGCGCGATCAACAATGGGGCCGATGGCTTCGATCTGGTGCTGTTGGGGGACGGTTCGCTCCAGCTGGGGGTGAACCAGTGGCCCGACGGCGTGCCATCGCGGAGCAACCCGAACAGGGTCGCGGCCGATCCCGGCGCCTCTGCGGACAACTGGGTCTTCTTCGCGGTGACTTACGACTCCACGGCCGCCAACGAGAATGTGAGCTTTTACTTCGGCGATGTCGACACCCCGGCCGAGGCGGACGCTTCCATCTCCTACCACCGCGGCGCCGTGGGGGCGGGGCTCGGCCCATGCCTCACCGTCGGTCACTTCAACCCCGCGACGCGTGGTGACGGCCACCGCGACCGGATGTTCCGAGGGCTTATCGACGAGATCCGCCTCTACGGGAGTCGGTACGATGGCGCGGGGGCGCTGGATCTTGAGTCGATCCGCCGGCTTCAGCGGGGCGAGGACCTCCTCTAGCCCCAAGTTCCCGAGGCGGAAGCGGTGTCGAAGGGGGTTGCGACGGGGTTTAGGGCGTGTTTGCGCCTGCGGAGTGTAGCCACTAATGTATTCCAGTAAGGGCTTGTACTTCGCTTCGAGGTAGTTCATAGTGGCGTCATGAGCGTCAAATGCCAGGCGATGCACGTCACCACTACGAAGCGCAAGGTCAAGCACCGCACGGCCACGCGGACGCCGTTGTCGGGATGCTTCGCAAGCTCGGGCTCGACAAGCTCCTCGCCTCTCGACCGAGCGCTCGGCCGGCGCGAGGCGCAAGGCCAGCCGCAAACGGACGACCGAGGGCCTGCCCCTGCACAGCTTCCGGACGCTGCTCACCGATCTCGCGATCCTGACGCGCAACCGCTGCATGCAGCCGCAAGTAGCCCCGGAGCACGAGCTCACGACGCTCTCGACCCCCACGCCGCTGCAGCAACGCGCGCTCGAACTGCTCCGGCTCTCGTCCGCTCCGTAGCCACTAGCCCGCAGGCCTCATCCCGCCCGAACCCGCGCGGAACAATGGCCCAAGCGCATGTCAGCCGCGGAACTTGGGGCTAGTGCGGGACCTGCCTGGTGCTCACAGCCGGGGCGCCCTTCTCGTTGGCTGCGGGCGGCTTGCCCTTATCGGCCTCAGCGGCCATTCCGTCGTCGTCGCCCGTGTCGGTCACGGGGAGCGCCTCGCGGGGCTTGGTGCCGCCGCACCCGGAGAGACAGGCCGTCAGGGCTGAGCACGCAAGCAATGCCACCAGCAACCATGCACTTCCGCGCTTCATGAGCTCGGTACTCCTGTTCACGTGTATCGGGCCGTGGCGTTCGCCTTCTCGGCCTTTGACGGTGCGTTGGCTACCAGGGCGTGGTGGCGTCGTAGCCGGCGCAATCCGGACGCCAGGCCATCTTGCCCGCGGTGCTCATGTTCCACTCGAACTTCTGCCACTTGGCATGGCCGTCCACAAAGGTGAAGTTGCAGCCTCCGTTGTGGCGTCCGGCGACCTGGTTCCAGAGCTCGTTCCAGGTGGTGGCCCCCTGCTCGAAGTAGGGGCGGTTCTGATGGACGCCGACACGCCAGTTGCCGTCGTCGTCCTCGGGGAAGGCGATGACCTCAGCTAGGGCGATCAACTCGGCGGGGTTGTTGTACGCGGCGAGCCTGTTGTCATCGTTGCCGCTCATGTTGGCCAGGCCTTCCTCGTTCTTGCCGTACTGCCCGTAGATCTCCGCCCAGTGGCTTCCGTAGCTGTCCGCGTTGCTGTAGACGTTCCCCTGGATGGGGTATCTCGGACTGGAGTCGATCCAGTAGCCGGTAAAGTCCCGGGCCACGGGCTGTGCGTGCCCGGAGGACGGGCAGCCCAGGATCTGCCCGTTCTTGATGTAGGGCTCATAGACGATGTGCCACTCCCACCAGAGGTAGCCGAACTTCTCGTCGTAGTCCTGGGCGTACATGCTCATGGCGGTGCCGAGCTGCCGGAGATTCGACAGACACGACGTCTGGCGCGCCTTCTCCCGCGCCTTGGCGAAAACAGGGAAGAGGATGGCCGCGAGGATCGCGATGATGGCGATGACCACAAGTAGCTCGATCAGAGTGAAACCGTGCATGCGACGCAACTTCATGCTATCATTCCCCCAACCTTGCCTTGACGAAGAGCAAGCCGGCAGTGAGACCCCGGGGATCGACGAGAACCGGGGGTGTGGCACCTTCTGGCTTTCGCCGCGCCGACCGGTAGGTCTTTCGCCTCCTGGGCGCGTTTTCGCCTGCGATGCGTGGGCTGCCGGCCTCTCTCTCCTGCGCGAGGAGTGAGGGGGAGCGCACGGGAGATCCCCGACGTCGCTGCAGCCATTCGGCGCGGGTCCTGCCGTCCTTCATCGGCCCCTAGCCGGGGCCGCCGGTCCCGCCCACTAGAATCTCAAGCCCCCATTTCAGGGGCAAAATCAGTATACAAGATCCTGTGTTGCTGGTCAAGCGGAATTGAGAGCTCGCATGGGGTCATATGGGGTCCTGTTCATGAGCACTCCGTAGATGATACGGAGGAGCCTGTGTATGACGGCGACGACGGTCGCGTGTCCGAGGGGAGCGAAGCACAGGCCTGACGCCGTGGCCGCGTGTTCGCCGGTCGTCTAGCGGAGCGACGTGGCGCCCTTGCCCTGGGCCGGGCTACCCTCCTGGAGGCTGAAGTCGCCGCCTGCCGGGTCGGTCAGCCGCGGGTTTACACCGTAGACGCCGTCGTTCTCCTCCACGGGGAGCGATGGTCGACTCCGGGCTGGGTCGTCCTCACAGTACCAGAGGTTCCTCGCGAACGCGAAGCTCTCCGGGGCCGTGTTCGCGCCGATGTTTACACCGCCCGATGCCCACTCGCTCGAGCGGAAGACGACTATGTTGTCGGTGAACCGCCCGTTCCGGCAGGGCACGAAGCCCTCGACGGTGGTCTCCTGAAGGATCCGGACCGCCCATCGCCCCGGGCGGTAGAGCGTGTTGTAGCGGACGATGGCGCCATCGACGCCCACGTAGGCGATGGGAGCCAACGAGCCCGTGAACGTGCATCCCTCCACCGTGATCTCCTTGGCCTCATAGCCCTGAGGCTCGGGACGGAAGAACTCCAGGTCGGTGCTGCCACCGATGTTCACCGCGCGCGAGCCCGCGTGACGGAAGTCGCAGCGCCGCACCACTACCTGTGAGGCGCCGCCTTTCGCCTGGACGCCCGAGCCCATCGAGCCCGGATCGTGCTCGAACTGGCAGCTCTCGATGACTCCTCGGTGGCACCCCACCATGTCGATTCCCGACCCATCGCTCCCCCAGCGGCGGAGGGTGCAACCCTCAACCCGGAAGTCGACGACGCCCGAGAGCTTCAGGCCATCCCGGTTCCCGTCGGGCCCGACGTTCTCGATGGTCACGTTGCGCAGGGTTACATGGTGAGAGGGGGTCTCGAAGGCGCCACCATCGTCTATGTTCAGTCCGTTGCCGCTCGCGCCCCGGATGCGCAGGCCGTCGATGATCAGCCAGCTCACATCCGTGAGGTGCATCCCTTCGCTTCCACCCTCCAGCACGGGAGGATCGTTGGGATCCGCGGCTCGGAGGGTAATGGGTTGGGCCTCGGCACCCTGGATTCCCGACAGGTAGATGTCACCCGGCGCCACACCCGGCTCGACGGCGATGACCTCGCCCGGTTTGGCGGCTCGGAGGGCCGAAGCTACTCCTGCCGGCGTGACCGTCATCGTAGGTTCGGCCACCGGGACGTCACCCTGACCCGGTTGGTGCACGCTTGAGCAACCGATGGCGGCGGCGCAGAGCGTTAGGAGCACGAGGTCGCGCACTGATGCCATGGCGGTGGTCCTCCTTCGCGCGTCTGGGGTGGCCTCTCCGCCACCTGCTATAAGGTTCGCTCCACCTCGGACAGGGGACGAACGCCGCCGCTAAGGCGCATCGCAGAAGTATGAAGTGCTTGGGAGAGGCCAGCGCAAGCAACGCACCGGAGCGATCGGAGTCTAGGCGCGCCGCACTGCCCTACTCTCCCGTCACCTCCAGCGTCGGCGTCGCAGTGACCACTCGGGGCTCGGCCCAGAGGGCATGGTCGGCGGTCGTGTTGTCGGCAGGGCCGGCGTCGGCGAGCAGTTTCAGGGTGACCCTTCGGCCCTGATAGGCGGAGAGATCCACCGACACCGTCTCCCAAGCGGTGGCGGCGTGATGGCGCGAGAAGACCTCCTCGGCCACCCCCTCCTCATCGAGGACCTGAATGGTGAAGGTCACACCATCCGTCGCGTCCAGGCCGTCCTTCATGCCGATAGCGAACTCGAGATGGGCGGGCGAGTCCGCCGGCAGATCCAAGGGGAAGGTCGCCCACGCGTAGCCGGTCACGCCGTCGTAGGGGGGATGGCTGAAGAGGCACCGGCGCACCTCGCCTCCGGCCGGAGCGGCGGTCACCTCGAACGCCCCGTCGGTGACGCCGCCGAAGCCCACCGCCTCGTCTTCGCCCCGGCGACAGTGCCCTCGTCCGAAGGGCAGATCCAGGAGGTCGGCGACCTTGGCGCGCGCGAACACGCTAGACAGCCTCAGGATGGCGATGGCCTCCATGCCGTCCGGCGCCGCAGCCCGTAGTTCCACTCGATGCTCTCCCGCCGCCCACGGCAGCTCTACCCGTAGCGTGGTCTCCGCTGTACCACTCACCGGCACGGTGAGCCTCGGCGAGCCGAGCGCGACCGCGACGCCTTCGTCACCGGCTGCCTCCAGGGAGACCGCGACCTCGGTGGGCAGATAGCTCCGGACGGTTACGGGAAGCGTCAGCGGCTCTCCCTCGGCCAAGGTGACCGCGGAGTCGAGGCCCGCCTCCACTACCACGCCGGGCAGGGCGATGAAGTCGACCCACGCGACTGCCCCGTCCTCCTCGATCCCAAGCCAGAGATGCGCGCCCGACGGCGCCTCCGCCGGAACGGGCGCCGTGATCTCGCCCCCCTGGATCTGGACCTCCGCCGCCCTGGACTCATCGCCCCACTCCCACCGCGCCGTCGCCTCGCCCCATGGGCGGTTGCGGCGCACCGATACGGTCGCGCCGATAGGGGCGATCATCCCGGCCTCCAGCGACGACGTTGACACTCCCTCGACCGGCTCGAGCCTGTAGCGCACCGCATCCGTATCTCGTGGCAGCAGGTGGATCCGTCCCCGACTCCAGCGGATCTCCGGCGCCGTCGTCTCCACGCCGGCCGGTCCGAAGGCCGTCGCGCCAACGCTCTGTCCATCACTGAGGCCTATCAGGCCCGGCTCGAACGCCAGATCCCGGAAGGCGGTCGCGGGGTAGGCGTACCAGCCGTCCGTCTCTCTCTTCAGCGCCCCCGCTCCCTCCACGCCGAGCCTCTCCGTCAGGGCGTACCCGTCGGGCGAGTCCGCGTAGTATGACGAGCCCTCTCTCCAGGCCGTAGAGACCTTCACCGGCGGCGCGATGCCCTCGCCGCCGAACGCGTCCTGGGGCATCAGAACCGTCGAGGCGGCGGCGCCTTCACCCCGCGCCATGAATCCCCAGCGCGGCAGCACATCCTCCCCCACCCGCCACTCCTCGTCCTCTCCATTCGCCCACACCTGGAACCCGTTCTCGTAGACCACATGGACCCGATTGCGCCGCATTGCGTCCGACGCCAGTGCCCTTGATGTCGGCAGTAACTCGCCATCCACCTCGTACTCGATGCGGTCCACCGGCACCATCACGTAGCTCTCCTGGATGGGCTGGTGCATGTAGTAGAGCTTCATGAGGCCAGCCATCTCGTGCCAGTCCGCGAAGCCGATGTGCCCGTAGGCCACCGTCGTCGCGATGAACTGATCGAGATCCGGCGGCGCGCCGCGGAAGAACATCCCCGGCGCGCCCATGCCCGCATCCATCTGCAGCGGGTGCATCTTCAGCAGGTCGAAGTCCACCAGGAACGGCTCCTGTGGCGGCGCCGCTGAGACGATTTGCGCGTAGTTCCCATCGGTCAGGCCCGAGTACCACCAGTGGTTGAGCCCCTCCGAATACACGGGGCCATCGTACGCGTACTTCTCGTTATGAAGCAGCCGACCGAAGCACTCGAACACCTGCCGGAACGTCCCAGCCCGGGGCACACGGTGGTCGTAGTCGACACGTTGGAATGGCGTCACCGCCGTATGCACATCGCAGTAGCTGTGGTTCGGGTCGAACTTGTCGTCGATGATCGGTGCGAGCTTCGCCTGCATCTCCACCGACCACCGCGGCTTCGGCGCATAGCATCGCATCCACGCATGCTGCCAACTCCAGTCGGGCAGGCGGCTGACGTGGTCGGGGTCCCAGTTGGCGTTCACTGGCGCGAAGTCGGTGTAGTTCGTGTACAGCCCCACGAGCCAGCCGAGGCTCTTCACCCGATCCACCATGCTGCGAAGCGTCGGATCGCCGCCACGCGCCGGCCCGGCTACCGTCCGGAAGGTGAAACTCTCTCCGCCATCACGCCACGAGTCCTCGTGGTACCGCACGGCGATGTGCTCCAGACCCCGTTCTCGGAGCGACTTGGCGTCGGCTACCTCCGCCTCGTGATCGGCCCCCGACTTCACCCGCCACAGGCGATGGGCCATCATGTCCCGCATGGGCGACGGCGGATTGGGGATGTTCGGCAGCACCTCCGCGAACTCGGGGCTGGCCGTCAGAAACAGGCGCTCACGCAGTGGGTTGCGCGTCCCATCGGTCTTGGTCCCGTAGACAGCGCCACCGTTGAAGCTCGCCCAGTCGGCCCCCACTTCGGCCGCCCCGTAGAGGCTCGACGCCTCGGAGACGTACCAGTCGAACTGCTCGAATAGGAACAGGCCGGCATCCTCAAGCACCCTGGGATCGTTGCCGCCATACGTCAGGTAAGGGACCTTCGTGAGCGTGGGCGCGACCAGGTTCTCAGCCCGGCCCAGGGCGACACGCTCCACGCTGCCGCCATCGGACTCCATCTCTATGATCAGCGACTTCCCCGCGATCCGGATCCGGTATCCAACCTCCGCCTGCGCCGCCCCGCGTCGGAGGTGCCAGCGGAAGCTCAACGCATCGTCCTGCAGCCGACGCTCCAGCAACTGCGCCACAGCCAGATCGTCACCCGGCCCGAAGCCGCCCTCTGGCGGCGCGAGAACGGGTCCGCCACCGGCGCAGGGCCGGATCACCCGGTCTTGGTACTCCACGGTGATGTCGCCGAGCCCCCCACCCTCGGGCCTCCAGCGGTACGCCAGCCGCGTGTCGGGGCCGTCGTACTCGAAGACTACCGCGTCACCCTCGCGCCTCACCCGGTTTTCATAGCCGCTCGCGTTGTTCGTCGGCAGGATCGTCTCCGCACGCGTGGGGAAGGGCAGCTCCTCCGGCTGCGGCTCGAAGCTCAGCGGTTCGAGCGGCTCCCTGTAGAAGCTGCATGGCCCAAAGTAGAGCGTTCTCGGCTCCGTGTTCCGCGCCCCTGCCACGCGAATGCCTACGAAGGATAGCGGACCGTCCAGCGCCGTCGAGCGGCGGCCGTGCATGAGGAACCAGTACTTGTAGTCCACCCAGCCGAGGGGGATGTCCGTGAGATCGCCCGCCTCGCTCCGCACCACGGCCGAGATGGTGACGACGGGAGTACTCGGATCGGGCGCCCAGCCCCAGTTGTTCCCATAGTTCCAGAGGTCCACCGAGTCCCACGGCTCAGGGATCGGTATCGGCTCGGCGGGCCGCACGAGCAGCCATGGGTCTTCGCCCGTTCCCCAGTACACGAGTTTGCCCGAGGTGTCGTTGAACACCCGCTGCTCGCGGGACGGGGCGAGCCACCCCTCCGCATTGTGGCCCTCCACCACCCAGCCTGTGACGCTCGTGAAGTCCACAAGGGGATTGTGGGCGATCTCCCGATCCGCCATCTCGTAGGGCGGCTCGCCCGGTGGCCCCGGAGCCGGGTCGACCTCGCGCGCTGGGTTGGCCGTCATCTCTTGCCCCAGCGCCGAGATCGGTAGCAGACCGATCAGCATGAGCATGAGGGACCTATCCATGAGTTTGCCTCCTGACGCCTGCGTTCAAGGGTCGTACCTGTCAAGGATCGCTACAGGACTCGCGTTAGTCCTCCGGCAGCGGCTTGCCGTGGGTCTCCGGCGCCCAGATGAGCACAAGGAGGCCGAAGACGAACACGACCGAGATGATGGTCGCCGCCCACTTGAACCCGACGGACGCCGCCAGGCTCCCGAACGCGATGGGGCCGATCACCGAGATGTAGCGCGCCACGTTGTAGCAGAATCCCGTCCCCGTCGCCCGGAGTCGCGTTGGGTAGAGCTCGGGGAAGTAGATGGCGTAGCCACCGAACAGGGACGTAACCACGAACCCTAGCAGTGGGAACCAGATGAGCCCTGTGATGAAGGACGTAGTGCAATGGAAGCACAGCGGCACCACCACGAGGCATGCCAGGAAGGCGAGGGCGAAGGCGCGCCGCCGGCCGACCCGCTGCGCCACCCACGTCCAGGCCAGGATCCCAAAAAAGGCGCCCACCTGCTGCATGATGACGCAGATGCTCTTCTGCTGCTCCACGCTCTTGTGCATCTCCGCGAGGTCCAGGGGGTTCAGCGCATGCCGGAACAGCTCGGGAGAGAAGACACCGATGCCCCAGAAGCCGATCACGCCCACCGAGGCTAGGCCCACGCCCACGAGGGTCCGCCCTCTCAGGACACGGTCGCGGAACAGCTCTGGCAAGGCCCCGAGGCCCTTGGCCCCCGCCAGCGCCGCCTCCCGCGCCTGATGCCACCGCTCTGGCTCACGCACGAAGAACCTCAGCACCACGGTGAGGAGAGCGGGGGTGATGCCCACGAGGAACATGATCCGCCACGCCGGGTAGGTCACGGCGTACTGGTGCACGACGAGGTCGACGACACCGGCGGTGATGTTCCCCAATGCCGAGCAGGCCTGCATCACGCCGAGCGCCGTGGCCCGGGAGCGGTCGGGGAATACCTCCGCTACCAGGGCCGCCCCCGCCGCGAACTCGCCGCCGATGCCAAGGCCGGTCAGGAACCGTAGGATGATGAAGGTCGTGGCGTCCTGGGCGAGGCCCGAGAGGCCGGTGAACACCGCGTACATGCCCACCGTGATCATCATCGTGCGGGTGCGGCCCAGCTTGTCGCCGACCATCCCGAAGACGAAGCCGCCGGTCGCCCAGCCCAGGATGAAGATGGCCGTCGCCCAGCCCACAAGCCGGCTTACCTGGGGCGCTCCCGTCTGAAGGCCCAGCAGATCCGCGATCGCCGGACCCTTAGCCAAGTTGAAGATCCACTGGTCCATGGTGTCGAAGGCCCAACCTAGCGAGGCGACGACGAGCACCAGCCAGTGGTAGCCTGTAAGCCCCTTGAACCAGGGGAGTGACACGTTCCCGTTCTCCGACTTCATCCAGCCAGCCCCGCTCTCGGTGTTCCGGTATCCCGTGGAAAGAGCCCTCTCGATGCCTCACGCTTCCCTCCCATGAGGCCGAAGCCCTTCGCCGGGATGGCTCGCGGCCGCACGTTGTTGGCTCCACTGGCGGTGCTCCGTCGCCGTTACGGTCTCCGGCTGTTCGCGACACCTAACTGCACTTCGCAACACCGAATCCGCCAAGAACGACACCTGAAGGAAACTGATACGCGACTTGGACTATCATTTGAACGTGGGTTCTCACCCTGAGATACTGACAGTCCCCCCAATGGCCAACCACTGTCGTGAGAACCCACATCCTCCCCTCTCCACATAGTTGCTTGGGCTATCTGTTCGTCTGGCGCCGGCCGCCGCGCGTTTGGTCAGGCCATGAATCGGGGTATCATCAGGGGTGTTGTGCTTGGATTCTGTCTCTGGCTGCGACCGCAGCCGGCCGGAGGTGCCCCATGGACTGGCGTAAGGCTCTCTTGGTAGCCCCGATAGCCGCAGTCCTCATAGGTACGGTGGCCGGTATCACCGTGGTGGAGCGTGACCTGCGGGTCGCTGCCATGCCACCTACTCCGGACGCCGCGCTCCATGCCCAGGCAGCCGGCGGTCTGGGGATGGTGCTCCCACCCGCAGCCGATCCCGATGAGCTCGCACTACAAGCCATCGCCGCAGGGCGCGGCCAGAGCCAGGCTCCACTGGTCGAGAGCTTGGTGCGCGATCCGAACGCCCTACTTGATGTCATGCGCATGGTGCGTCAGGATCCGACCTTGCGCGCCGAGGCGCTGGATCGCGTCCGCCGGAGCGGCCTCGGCGGCGGCCTTGCTGGAGGCATGACCGACGAGGTCCTCACTCGTGCCCTCGACTCTCTTCTATCGAATCCCGATCGCCTGCGTGGCGTCCTGGGCCAGATCGATGGCTCGCCCGAGTTGCTGCAGGGCATGCTTGGGCAGATGGGGATGCCGGACGTCAGCAGCGACCAGATCCAGTTCCTCCTGCGGCGTCTGGGACAAGAGCCAGACCTGCTCGCGCGGCTCGCTGCCGGGGATGCGGGCGCCGTGGAGGGCCTCTCCGATGAGCTTGCTGGCCTCATGGCAGGCGGCGAGCTCGACGTGCAATCGCTCCTGAACAGCCTGGGCCAGGGGCAACCCCTGCCGCCTACCGGAACCACCGATCCGCTCCTGGGGCTGGGCGCCCTGGGCGCTGCTGGCACTGGCGCGCTGAGCGAGCCCCTGCTGGGGACGGAGATGCTGGGCACCGGCGCGTCGCTGTCGCTGCTGTCTGATATGCTCGCGGGCTTCGGCGGCGCCGATACGGCCCAACTGCAAAACGCCCTGCGAGCCGGTGACATCAGCGGCATCCTCAGCCTCTTCCGCTCTCTCTACGGCCCCACCGGATCACTGTCAGGCAACCCCGACCTTGGCGGCGGAGTCATCGGCTCCTACACCGACCTCCTGGACGCTCTGATGGGCCTGGAGTAGGCTATCGGCTGGCCTGGCGAGGCCTCGGGAGGCGTTCGAGTCGGCACACATGCCCAGGGTTCCGGAGACCGCTGAGCTCGATCGCGGCCCGCTGGATGCCAGCGGGGCCCTGATCCCCCAACGGCCGCTGTGGCAGCGCGCCGTGGTTTTCGTGCTCAAGCTCGTCGTGAGCCTGGCACTCCTCGCCTTCCTCGCCCTCCAGTTCAAGAACAGCTGGGAGCAGGTGCGCGCCGAGGAGATCGAGGTCACCATCCAGTGGCCTCTGATGGCCTTCTCTATCCTCGGTCAAGCCGCTGGCTACTACGCCCTCGGGCTGGGCTGGTACCGAGGGTTCGTCGCCCTCGGCGGGGGGCGGGTGCCCTGGTACACCGCCGTCTACTTCTTCGCCTGGACCAACCTCGTGCGCTATGTGCCGGGCCCTGTCGGCAAGGCCCTCCTGCCCGTAGCGCGCTCAGCGGCCTTCAAACCTCGGGGAGTGCCCGCCTCGGTCACCATCGCGAGCATGGCCCTTGAGTGCATCTGCACCGTGCTGCTCGGCCTCGTGATCTTCGCCGTAACCATCCCCTTCCAGGCGATGGCCGATCCGCGCCTCAAAACTTACTCCTGGGCATGCCTCATCGCCCTCCCGCTGCTCGCCGCCCTCCATCCCGCCGTCTTCCAATGGCTCGTGCGACAGATGGGCCGCGTCCTTCGTGAGGATGTGGGCGAGTGCCAGATCAGCTTCCGTGATCAGGTCTCAGTCCTCGGATGGTGGGTGATTGCCTGGGTCTTCATGGCAGGCAGCTTCTACCCGTACGTGGCCGCGGTAGCGGGCACCCCCCCCTCCCAGGCGCCCCTCATCGCCGCCAGCTACGCCTTTGCCTGGGTTCTGTCGATGATCCTCTTGATCATGCCCGCAGGCTTGGGGATCCGGGAGGGTGTCCTACTCTTGCTGCTGGCTGGACCCGTGGGGCCGCTGGCCGGGATCCTCTCCGTAGCCAGTCGGCTCTGGACTCTCGCCTCCGAGGGCGTCGGCCTCCTTGCCGCCTTTTTGCTCTACATTGGGCTGCGCGGCCGAGATGAGGCGGACGAGGGCGACTCTACGGCGTAGCGCCTCGTGCACGGAACTCGGCGATCCCAACGCCGTATGGCGGGAGCGTCATTCCCGTGACCCGGTGGCCGCCCCGAGCCTCCTCCACAGTCAGGTCCACTCGTTCGATGCCTTTGCCATCCGCTGCGAGCCGGTAGAGGGCCCCCGTGCTGTTCGCGGCGAGATCCGTCATGGTGAGCTCCACCTCCGCCGGCTGGTTCTCCCTGTTCACCATGAGGACCATGCGGCGGTCGTTGAGCATCCCCGCTAGGGTGCGCATCGTCCCGGTTCGGGCGCTCGATCGCACCCCCAGCACCTCTGTGCCGCGCGGCATGTGCTCCTGGAACAGCCGTGCCGTCCAGTAGACGGGGCCGGCGGAGCCGTCCTCGTGGATCATCCCCCAGCTCTCGCCCGAGAGCCGCGAGAGGAGCGTCACGTCGACGACGCTGCCCGAGGAGACGAAGTACGATGCGAGCCACGCGCCGGCGAAGCTGGTCGACGCGCGCGGGTCCATGCACCGGCCGTCGGCGGATCGCACCTTGTTCAGATTGCATTCCGACACGAAGAGCAGGCCGGACTCGTAGAGGTCCGCCACCCTTAGGAGCTCCAGGACTCGGGTCGGCGCGACGGCGTCGTTCACCCCATAGGTCAGGCCTGAGTCGGCCGCCGCCAGGAGGTCCTCATCGCTCACCGAGGCCCCTGCGGCGCCATAGAAGTGCCAGGACAGGAAGTCCAGTTGGCCCTTGGTGCCGCGCAGCACGCGGTCCATTGGCTGCTGCTCCGAGGCGAAGAGCGCCATCCCGCCCAACCGAATCTCGCTATCGACCGCTCGCATGGCCTTCGCCGCCGAGTTGTACATCTGGGTGGCACGGCCGTAGTCCTGATCGGTGAGGAAGATCGGCTCCGCCAGCAGCTCCCAGTAGCGGATGGGGTTCGCGACGCGCTTACCGTCGGGACCGAAGTTGTGGCGGCGCACGAGCGATGACGCGAAGTCGGCGAACCGCTGGGGCGTCACCTCGCCCCCAATCGGGGCGTCTACGCAGACCATGGCGCCCCGGTCCTTGGCTACCCGACGCACCGCCGCGATGAGCGGATCGATGCGGGCATGCACCGCGGCATCGCCCGAGGCTTCCGCGGGCGTATCCACCACGAGCCGAACGATCGGGTCTATGGCTCGCACCAAGCTCTGCACCTGGGTGCGCTCTAGGAGGTCCACGTCGGCGGGAGTGACGTTCATGCCGAGATAGGCGCGGAAGTAGAGGGGCGTCTCTCGGCTCTGGAAGGCGGTGCTCAGGCTGACCTTGTAGGCATCCTGGGGCACTACATCGATGACCCCGCCCCCCGGATCGGGGTCCGTGGGCTCCTCGGCGCCCGGATCAGGATCGGCGGGAGTCTCGATGACCGACGTCCCACCGGCGCCAGGGAGGATCTGCAGTTCGTCGATGCGCAGAACGCAGCCGCGCCACGTGCCCCGCTTCTCAAACCCCAGGCCCGTGATCATTGAGAGGGACTCCCATGCGTTCCCGCCTTCGGCGTTGGTGAAGGATGTGAGGGGGGCCTCCACCACGACCCATCCCTCGCTCGGGATCTCCACCGTCGCCGTGTACCGATCCCCGTCATCGGTCGTCAGCACCAGATCGAGGGATAGGGTGCCGAGGTACGAGTTAGCCAGGAAGCGAAGGGACCGCGCCCCAGCGGCAGCCCATTCGGAGCCATCGACGGCCATGTGGGCTCTGGCCCACGCGTTGTCGCCGTCGTTGAACATCATGTGCAGGGAGTGGTTGCCGCCTTCGTCTGGGGTCAGGCCCGAGAGGAAGACGTAGATGAGCGGGCGGCCGTTCTCCGGGTCCGCCTCTCGGTTGGAGTCGCTGGTGACGAAGGCCTCGATCTGGCCCTCGTCCTCGAAGTCGGCGATCAACAGAGCCCCGTTCGGGGGCCCCGCTGCGGCCTCGGGCGGTTCCTGCGCCAGGCCCGCCGCTCCAGCCAGTACCAGGAGTAGCCCGGTCCATCGCAACGCATGTCGCACCGATCGCTCAACCCCTAACCGTCCATGACCGAACGCCTCCCAGCGTTGGCCTCCACCCTCGGGCGGAGGGCGTCCGAGATACTAACCCTCTCGGCGCGCCCAGGTTCGAACGGGCTGACTCCTCGCTCACTGGCAACCAGGTCCCGGTACCCTCTGTTGCCCCATTGCACGACCGTCCGGACAACAATACAGGTGAGGCTAGCCCAGGCGCGGCAACTCCACCGTGACTCGCTCCCCGCCGCGCAGGGCGCCGGCGCGAGCGCGGAGTTCCACTTGCACTGGCCCCCAGGCTCGTTCGTAGCGCCCTTCCCGGTAGTCGTACCGCTTCGGCATCGCATCGAGGGCGATCCGAGCCTCGTAGGCTCCGTCCGCCGTCGGTTCGAGCCGGATCGCGGGGCCTCCCAGCGGTACGAGGCTCGCCTCCAGCGTGAGGCCGCTCGCATCGGCGCCATGGGCGGCCTGGGGCGATGCCCGTATCACGAGGGTGTCTCCCTCCACCCGTGCCTCGAGATCCGTGTCGAGCCAGCGCGCGGCCGCCAGCCCATGGGCCAGGGCCTTGTGCGGCATGCCAGCGGCGAGAGCTTCCCACGCGCGGTCCAGGAGGACGCCGCGTTCAGCGCTCACCTCTCCGAACTGCCCCATCAGATCGGTCAGCCAGCTCTGAACCGCCGCCGGCGGCACATCCCGGTGGATGGCCACGAAGGCAGTCTGGTGGGCGGGGACCACGTCGTCCCCGAGGCGCCGGGCGGCGTCCAGCCGCCGGACGGCGAGCGGATAGACCGAATCCAGCGCCAAGCTCTCAGGATTGAGGAGGCTGAACCGCACCGGGACATCCCCGGTGTTCACGAGCACGACGACCGCTCCCGCTCCATCGCTGAGCCGGAACACCTCCACCATCTCCTGGGCCGTGCCGGCACGTACGTATCGCGCCCTCATCTCCAGCGAGCCGCCGATCCCCTGGCCTCCCTGGCTGAGGGGGCCGCCGCCCTCGGTGGGGACGGAGGCGCTCGACCACACGCCAAGCCGCAGGGGCGCGAGGTCGTCAGGCCCCTGGATGGTGAGCCGCAAGGGCTGGCCCGCCGGACAAGCCGCCTCCATCGCCACCTCGTGCCACGCGTTGTCCTTGAGCGCTCGCGCCTCGACGCTAGACTCGCCGACGGTTGCGCCTGCGGCGTCCGTGACCAGCAGCCGGAGCGGTCCGCCCTGGTACTCCTGGGCGAAGGTCGGCACCGATACGGCGACGACCCTCAGGCCGTCCTCAGTCGGCGTGAAGACCTGCTCCACGGGCCCGCCCGCGAGGTCGAGGGGGCGGTCATGTCCTCCCATCGGGGCACTGGACGTCAACTCGCGAGTGATGGGCTCAAGCGCGTGCAGGACGATCCGGAAGCCGTCCTCACTCCGATCCGCGGCGGCGTCAGCCAGGGCCCGGGCGCGTTCCGCTATCGTCATGCCGTCGGCGGGTATCGACCGCACGCCCGGCCAGGTGGAGATGTCCGCCGCTTCCCGGCAGGCCTCGTCCAGGATTCCGTTCTCTCCCAACGTGAGAATGGTGACCTCGGTGGGGTCGAGCGCGGCGAGCCGCTCGCGGTCCGAGTGCTCCAGGATGGGGTTGTCGGCGCAGATGACCGCATCCAGCCCCTCCCAGCTCATCTCCCCCGAAAGCGGAAGGTAGCCAAGGCCCCGGGTCACCAGCTCCTCGTGCAGCGCCTGCCAGATCCGTGGATGCCTCTCCACGGCCCATGTCGGCCGGGACCGCAGCATGCCGATGCGTGGCCTGATGGGCCAGCAGCTGTCGAACTCACGCTCGATCTGGTGCCACTCCTTGAAGATGGCGCGGAACTCGGCCTCCGCGGGCGTGCCTCGAACGCCCCACTCCCCATCGGGCAAATCGCCGTACCACTGCACGAACCCGGTGTGCCAGCAACCGGTCCCAATGGCCTCCCCGAAGTACCGTCGCGCCGCCTCGGGCGTATAGGAGGTCCCGCCACCCCGCGCCAGGAGGTCGGTCTTGGCGTACGCCAGGCGCGGCGCGGCGAGGGGCTTGCCGTAGCCCATGACCGAGTACATCCACAGGAGGTTGTACCGTGAACCATCATGGTCCCTCATGATCTGCCCGAGCTCGAAGCCATCGGTTGCTGCCGCTAGAGCCGCGGGATCCAGCCCTAGGCCGAAGTAGCTCCGGCCCTCGAAGAGGGTGCCGTGGTTACATGACAGCGCCAGCCGGCCCGGGTCGGCGGCCCGTACGCTCTGGTAGTGCCAGCCGAACCGCTCAGCCATCTCCTGGAAGCGGAAGAGGGCGAAGTCGACGGAAGCCGCGTTCCGCCCGAGTTCCACCGGGGGCGTCACCTGCTCCCAGGAGGTGAAGTTCGTGTCCCACGCATCGTTCAGCGCCGCGAGATCGCCGTGATAGCGCTCAGACAGCCACCCGCGCAGGTGATTCAGGGCGTACGGGCTGTAATCCGTCAGGCGCGCCCCGAGCAGATAGGTGTAGTACAGAGACTCCCCTCCGAGCACCCAGTAGCGTAGCGCCTCCTCGGGCGCAAGCGCGCGCACACTACTCTCTATATGCGCACTGGTGCCCTCGACGATCGCGGGGTGAGAGATGCCGAGCCAGGGTACCTGCCGATCAAACATCCCCGACAGGAAGGGCTGGCCGAACTGGTCGAGCATCGCCGCATCGGGGAACCGTTCGTAGAACCAGTCCGGGTAGTAGGGGAAGCCTCCGTTGTTCCAGTTGCCAACGTAGATCCCTATCTGCAGCCCCAGGTCCCGCCAAGCCTGGAGCAGGTCTCCGGTGAGTTCGAGGGCCATGTGGGGCGCGCCCTCATCGTAGAGGGCGGCGATGGAGTCATCGGCGCGGAGTCCCAGGGCCTCGAGGTGAAGCGGCGCCATGGACTGACCATTCGCCGTGGCGGCTGGGCGATCGCCTGGTCTGGCCCAGACACCGACGCGGCCAGGGCCAGAGCTGGCGAGCTCAACCTCGATCCAGTAGCCGCCCGGCTCGAAGTCGCCAGGCACGAAGGCCGGCTCATTGTCTCTCGGACGCTCGATGAAAGCGCTTGCAGTGGGGATCTCCTCGCCGTTTCGGTAGGCACGGAGATAGACCGGCGCGCCCTCAGTCACGTATGCGGGCAGGGCGAGGCCGAGGGCCGTGAAGGGCTCAGTGGTTATGACTTCCTGGGCATACCGGGACGCGCCGATGAGGCCGTGGATGGGCGGACCTGCCATGCCCGAGGGAGAGGCGGGGTCGAGGGTGGGGATCCACATCCAGTTCGCGAGCCCCGAGTTTGCCCCGACCGCCGCCGCCTCACTCAGCTCTGGCAGGGGATCGAGGAAGGAGAACCCCACGAACTCGCCTGGCCGCGTGCAGTCAGGCAGGTAGAGGGCGTCGAGAGTCGTCTCGGGCGCTGGGGGCGCCACGAGGGGGAGTTCGTGATCGGCATGGCGTAGGAGCAGAACGAGCGCTAGGGTCGGCAGGGCCACGTCGAGACCTCTTTCAGGACATCGACCGGTCCTCCTCGTCGGTCGATCCCGAGCCGCCGTGGTAGGCCGGTGCGAGGGCCCGCCAAGGCAGGCCCTGCAGGACGACTCCCACGGCCAGGGCGATGAGTCCGGCAACGCCTAGGACCAAGGCGGTCATCAGCGAGTCGCGGGCGGCCGCCTCGTCCACGGGGATGCGGGTTTGACCAATCTCGTTCCCTGAGTCATCGTACTCGTTGTGTACGACGTCGGATGCGCCCGACTGAAGGGCCTCCCGTTGCTCCCACCAGTCGAGGGCTCGGGAGGCGCTCATCACGAGGAGGGCGCCGGCGATCAAGTAAGTGAGGCATCCGGCGAGGCGTCGGGCGGGCGGCATGGAAGCATCGCGCGCAGGCACGGGAACCACCCTCCCTTCAGGGGCGGACAGGAGGCAGCTTCCCTTGGGACGACGAACTGCGCGGAGGAAGGGAAGGCCAGCGTGAGAGCGATTCTACCACGTAGCCTGACTTGGGTCCTCCTCGCGCTCCTCCTGGCATCTCCCTCGTCTGCGGACCCCGTTCAGCTCGAGTACCGCCCCGCGGAGGGGGCAGGCCCCCGCTACGCCGTGACCGCCTCCGCCCTACTCGACTACCCCCTGGGCCGCAACGTGCCCGTGGCGGCCGACGTGCTCCTGGGGTGCTCACCCGGGCCACTGACGCCGGACGGCACCTACGCCTGCTTCCTGTTCATCCAAGAGGGCAGCTTCCGCATACTCGGGGAGAGCTGGGACTTCTCGGATCAGGACATGAGTTGGGAGTGGGAGCTCACGCCCCAGCGGGAGATCGTAGCGTCCTCGAGCGAGGCCACGGGGTTGCTCACCCTGGTAGAGCTCTTCTTCCGCTTCGTCTACGTTGTGCAGCTTCCCCCCCATACCGTCGATGTCGGCGACACCTGGGCCACTCAGGTCGTGAGAGAGGCCGACGGCTCCTCACTCTCACTCAGCGCGACGCATCGGCTGGCTGCAGTCGAGCAGTCCGACGGTGGCCCGATGGTCGCGGTGATCGAGTCCTCGGTGGAGATGCCGGTCGACGTGAGCTTCGTGGGGAGCCGGTTCGCGGGCCCCTTCGAGGGCGAAGCCACGACTTGGGTTGACATGGCGACGGGCGAGATCGAGGCCGTCGAGGTGAGGGGTGCGGCGACCCTGGCGAACCCCGGCGGCAGCCTCGACCTCAGCCTTCGCGAGGTCAGTATCACCATGGCGCGGTCGGGGGAGGTGACGCCCGTTGACGCTGCGGCGTGGCAGGAGCAGGCGGAGCAGCGCAGGGGACTTGCGGGCAACTCCTTCGTCGACGCGATCCTCAATGCCAATGTGGGGAAGTACCTCGAGGACAACTGGAGGGTCTTCTTTCCCCGTTTCGGCAACAACGCCGTGGATGGCACCATGCTGGGCGCGGGCGTAGTCGGACGGCTCGACCGCAACTACCTCTACCAGTTGGATGGGATGTACGGCACGGGAGCACGCCGAGGCTTGGCTGCCTTCAGCCTGACTCGGGGCTACCCCATTCAGCCGAAGGACCAGCAGTTCCTGAGCTACAGCAACCTGGATGGGGGCGAGCGGCTCGAGTTGGGAGTGACGCGCTACTCCGGTCGGCAGCTCGGCAGCACCGGCATCGGGCGGCTGAGGTGGGGGCTGTCGGGGACCTTTTCGGAGCTGGTTCGCATGCCGCCGCACATTACGACTTGCGGCCGGGCCGCCTACGTGACGGCGTCCCTGACCCGCTTCCGGACAGGCGCATCGGCCGTCGGTTACCGCAGTCTGGACTGGGAGGGCGTTTTCGCCGCGACCTTCGGAGGCAAACGCCTCGGAGGACGGTACGACTTCAGTCGCCTCCACGGTACCCTCTACGGCTTCTACCACACCGACGCCGACCACACCTGGGCGGCTCGGCTCCGGGCGACGGCATCCTTCGGCGAGGTGCCGGAGCAGTACCGCACGGCGCTCGTGAGCCGGGGCATTCTGCGCGGTTTCGCCCTGGGCGATGCCCCCCTCGTTCGCCACTCGGTTGCCGGATCACTGGAGTACCGGTTTCGGATCGACACTCCCCCCTGGTTCGATGAACTCGGGCTGCAGGACTGGTGGGGCGCCGTCTTCGTGGATGCGGGGGTGGGTGCGAACAGCTACGAGGGGCTTTTGCGCTCCAGTATCTACGCCGATGTCGGGGTGACGGGCCGGGCTCGAGTCAAGTACCTGGGCATCCCCATATACGTGTGGGGCTCGGTGGCTTGGCCCGTGTCGGGGCGCTCGGGTAGCCCACGAGTGACACTGGGCCTGGATTGGGCCTTCTAAGGCCGCCGTCACCCGCTCGCGAGCACCTGGAGCAGGTCCCGACTCCAGTCCTCGGGATCGGAGAGGGGGATCAGGTAGCGGGCGCGCCGCCGGGCCTCGCGCAGGTGGCCGAACTGATGGATGGGCCACAACCAGAGGCCTCCGCGCACCTCCGCCATCTCGGACTCGGGCAGGCCGAGGGGGGTGAAGTCGGGCGCCGTGTCCGAGCATGCCCTCTCCAGGTGCAGCCATAGCGCCGCCGGATCCTCGGCGACGAGGTCCTCCGACCCCGTGGGCCTCCGGAAGACGATCGTCGCCACGCCCGTGTCAGAGAGAGGCGTGGCCACGACTACTCCCGGACCAAGGCCTCGCGAGCGGCAGATAGCCATGCACCACGCGGTGGCGCCGAGTTCACCCTTCTCCTCGTTGACAGTCACGCCCACCCGCAATCCATCTGCCTCGGCAAGCGACGCCAACAGGCTCAACGGCCTCCGCCGTGCCTCACTGGCCAGCGCCTGCGCAAGCTCGGCCATGTCCACCCCCGCGCTCTCTGGGTCTCCGGCCCGGAGGCAGGGCTGACGCACAAGACAGAGAGCGGCTTGGGCCGGGAGGTCGGTGGGCAGGAGGACGGAGACCAGCTGCTCCGCGTTGGCCCGCCCATCGAGGATGGCCTGAACCACGTGGTCGACAGTGGGATCGGTGTCGACGAACTCGATGGAGAGCCCCTCGATGCTTGATGCCAGCCGCAGGGCTCCACCCGGTGATGGCTCGACCTCTCGCAGGCTCCACAAGGGCAGACTGAACGGTTGGTGCCGGTCGGGCACTACGATGATGTGGGTGCTGTCGGCAATGAGGAGCCCTCGGTCTACCAGGGGAACGCGGCCTCGCTCGGACCAGGCTATCGTCGCTGTGACGGCCCCAACCGCGCGTCGCCCCGGTAGGTGCAGCGCGGCTCCCAGCCGCTCTCGGCGCGTCGCAGCGATACGCTTGAGCAGCCCGTTGGGGTCCTCGAGCCGCGAGAGGCGGACGGTGTAGTCGGAGTCAAGGACTAAGGGGACGGCATCGCCGACGACCTCCGCCTCCCGGATAGTTAGGACGCTAATCAGCAGTGGCGCCCCGCGCTCCTGAACTACATCGATGCGCTCGTCGGTGATATGGACGTGGGCAGGGCTATCGAGAACGGTTCGCCCCTCCGGATGGATAAGCTCCATCCTCGCAGGCATTCCCTCAGCCATCCGTGTCGCTCCCTCGTCTCCCGTCGACGGAGACTTCTCCTCGGGCCGGGACTGCCCTTCGCCCGTTAGGCGTCGCTGTTGAGGTCGGAGAGGAGCTGAGTGTCGGGCCCCTGGGGCACGAACTGAGTCATGAGCAGCCTGAAGCGGCTCCGGGCGGACCAGACTCCCCAGTACAGGAGCACCAGGTAGACGAGGAGCACGCCGGCGGTGACGGTCGTAAGGGCCGCAGGGCCGCTTGGACCCAATATCAGGGCCGCCATTACGATGAGAGGGGCCAAAGGCAACCAGAGCGCCATCACTGGGAGGCTCCAGGCCAACTCATCCCAAAACCCCTCGCGGCCATAGGCGCGGGCCCCCGGCAGGCCTGACAGAAGACCCGTGATCGCAATCAGACTGTAGAGGAAGCCGAAGACCGCCAGGACCAAGCCGAGGATTCGCGCGATGAGCCCCGCGTCGGTCCCGACAAAGAGGAGGGGCAAGGCTATCCCAGCCCCAGTGAGGCGGCCAAGGGTTCCCATCGCCGAGGGGATGAGGTATCCGGCCATGAGCTGCTTGGGACGCAAGGGTGTCATGCAGGTGTGAGTCAGGGCGCCGGTGGCCCGCTCCATGCGCAGGGGGGAGCTGGTGCTGATCCCAGCGGCGAAGACGCTTATGACCATGGCCATAGCCATGGGCAGTGAGCCGAGCATCCATGGACTGTCCGAGAGCATCCCAACGATCAGGCCGGTGCTGGCGCCGGTGACCTGCATGCCCCGACAGGCGCCCCACACGAGGTAGCAGAGGACCGAGAACACGCCGAAGCCGATGGCCATCGTGTAGGGGTTCTCGGTGCTGTTCCTTCCCCGCAGGATGCGCAAGGCGACAGGGTTGGGGGTGATCCTCTCGAGGGCCCTCCCTTTGCTGAACAGGACCGCCGTGTCGCGAGGCTGACGCGTCGGCGCGGGCAAGCTCCGGTTGGCTGGATGAAGCCGCCAGAGGCGGATCAGGATCAGCGTGCCGACAACGGCTAGCAAGAGCTGCAGGATCGCCGCCTGCTCGGGCGTGGGTAGGATCAGCCGCCCGGTCACGGGGCCGATCAGGCCCCCGAGCCCCGGCACGAGCGATAGCCCGGCGATCACGGGCATGGCGCTCAAGCAGAGCGGTCCCAGGGGCGGGGGAGCGTAGAGTCCGAGGGGAACGAGTAGCACCAGGCCTACCCAGAGGAGCCGATGCCCCCTTCGCCATCCCCTCGCATGGAGCCACCGGTGGCATCGGCCGACCACCCAAGCCCCCATCAGCGCGGTCATGCAGACGAGCGAGGCCCAGAGGATGACCGGGGAGGGGACGCGCGGGGGGATGCCCCCGAGCCAGCAGGCTATGAGAAAGGCGAGGAGCGGCACGTAGACCGAGAGCCCCGCCTCGAGGGTCCAGCCCCACTCCATGAACCATGCCCTGCGGCCGCTGAGGGGCTCACGGAGGGAGTGGTGAGAAGGCAGGGGGCCCCACGTCACGGCTCCGCTCCGCAGTAGGTGCGGTCCGGCGATGACCACGCACCAGGCGGCCAGGAGCGCAACGAAGAGGCCCTCTGCGGCGCGAGACGGGTCGGCAACGGGGTGTGCGACCATCGCCGTTGATGGCATGGGACCACTGTGGCTTGCGAGTAGCGCGGCTATCGAGCCGTCGGCGACCCAGTGCCAGCAGAAGCCGATGAGCACGACGAGGCCGTAGACCGTTCCCAGCCCGGCGAGGGACCACGGCGCGATCCGGATGGTGGCGGGCCGATCGTCCACGAGCCTGCCCATGCGCATGACCCACACGACGACCGCGGGAACGAGGGCGAGCAGCACGGGCACGGCGATCGGCAGGTGGAACCGGTAGAACCCGCGAGGGCCGGAGAGGGCTTGGGGGAGCAGGTAGGGTGCGAGGATGATGTAGAGGACGAGGGACTGGGCGAGCGAGCTCCGGCCCACGTGGGACAGTGCCTGGACGAGGAGGTTACTGACGGCGATGGCGACGCCGGCCTTCCTCCTCTTGCGTATGGAGGAGGTGTCAACCTCCTCAGCCAGTCTGCTCCGCCGCGTCGAGCTGCGTGGGGGGCGGTCCACGGCGATGAAGCAAGGCAGCAGCATGAAGCCGTGGCTCACGATCAGGTGCCACCAGTCGTCCCATCCGCCCGCGACGGCACAGATGAGGTGGAGGGGTACGGCTAGGGCCATCATGGCGAGGCCTACCAGCATCGGGTAGGTGTTGCGGAGACCGGCGCGCTCGATCCAGGTGAGGGGGACGAGGCGGTAGTGTTCGGCGGCGTTCTCCTGCTCGGCCAGGCGCAGGCTGTAGCGCCGACGGGCCGTGGCGGACCAGACCGTGTAGAACTCGACAGTGATCAGCAGAGCGGCGGCAAGCTCTCCCGGACCCAACCCCACCGAGACGCGCCGGAGTGGAGACTCGAACCACCGGCCAAGGGCCAGGCCGCCCAGGGTCACAGCCGCGAGCAGCAGTAGCCAGAGCGTCAGGCGCGGCAGAAGTGAGCGGGC
Organism: Armatimonadetes bacterium UBA1398; assembly: GCA_002305165.1. Classification (GTDB taxonomy): domain Bacteria; phylum Armatimonadota; class Zipacnadia; order UBA1398; family UBA1398; genus UBA1398. The sequence continues at coordinate 25,876 of DBQI01000043.1, read as the reverse complement.
CCTCTGCTCGCGCCGCGCCATGAGCAGCAGGTAGGGGTTGTCCCTGACCGTGAGCAGGCTGCGAAGGTAGGTCCAGTTGTCGGATGCTCGCGCCAAAGGCATGGACACGCCCCGGTGTTCTGGACGATCAACCGAAGCCCGTGTAACGGTCTGGTACAGAGCGAGGCCGCGGCGCCCTTCGGGCTATCCGCGGCCTCGGGATGGCGCACTCGTAGGGCCGCAAAGCGGCGCTACGAGGTTCGGTGGAGGGAACTAGCCGCCGTGCACGACCCTGCAGATCTGGGAGCCGGGCAGCCAGACACCGGTCTCCTTGTAGTGGCGCCAGCGGTGGTAGCCGCAGCCGCTCATGAAATTGACTTCAGGCGCGAAGGGGTTATCGACGCACTCCACAGGCCTCTTTGCAGAAGTCCAGGTGGTGACAGTGGTGGTGGCCGTGGTGGCGCCCACGGTCCGATAGGTCACGCCAGGGCAAGCGGCGGGACGGGGTAGCCACTCACCGGTCTCCTGAGCGTGCTGCCACCGGGCGAGGCCGCACAGGGACATGAAGTTCGCGGCAGGGCTGAAGGGGGCTACGTTCGACGGCAGCTCGAGAGTGGGGCCAGCGATGTACATGGTGCCGCTCTCGGAGCATGCCTTTGCCTGGGTGCTCCCGCAGATCGTGCAGTCGGCCATGGCCGCGCCGCTGAACACCGCGAGACAGAGGGTCGCAATAGTCGCTAGGAAGAGCTTGGTCCTCACGTTCATAGTCTGGTGAAACTCCTCTCGTCGGTCTATCGAAGACGGTGTCCCAGCAGAGCGCGCTGACCCGCCAACGTCTATGTGAATCACGGCTATGGCCGCGATACCGGACATAGGATACCACGAATCGCGAGCGTCCTAACACCTTCACACAACATCGGCGTGTCCATCGCCCCGTGGATCGGATCCTGCGGCGAGCAGGCCATCGCAATCGCGAGCGATGATCTGGGCACAGCCGCCCGCGTGGAGCGGCGGGCAGAGACGGAGGTCGTGCCCCAATTCCCGCAGCCGCTCCGCGACGCCCGGAGGCAGGCGGTCCTCCATCGTCACCAACAGGCCGTCGCCGATGAACCACCGGGGCAGCTCGGTTGCCACCTGTGGGTCGACACCGAAGCCCAGGATGGCGGCGCAGGTCTGAAGGTTCGTCTGGACTTGATTCATGCCGCCGGGCGAGCCCCCCAACAGGGCGACTCGACCATCCTTGGTCGCCATGTAGGTGGTCAGAGTATGGATGGGACGCTTGCCCGGCGCCAAGCAGTTGGGGTGGCCAGGTTGGAGGGTGAAGCCGGCCAGGCGGTTGTTCAGCAGGATGCCCGTGCCGGGTACCATGACGCCGCAGCCGAAGTTGTGGAAGAGGCTCTGGATCAGGCAGACGGCGTTGCCCTGCCGGTCGACGACGGCAAGTTGGGTGGTGTCCGAGGCTGGCAGTGGCCCGGCGTCATGGAGCTTGGCCTGGGAGCGGTCGAGCTCGGCGCGCCGGGCGGCGATGCGCTCGGGCCGGAGCAGTTGCTGGGGGTCGTAGCCGGTCGCCCTGGGGTCTCCCGCGTAGGCGTGCCGGTCCGCGTAGGCGAGCTTGATCGCCTCGATGCCGCCGTGGAGCCACTCGGGCGAAAGAGGGCCCTCACATTCATCGAGGAGGGGCTCGGCGATCATCATCGCCTCGAGCATCACGTGAGCCTGAGAGACCGGCGGCTGGACGTGCAGGTCATAGCCTCGCCACGGGCGACTCAGGGGTGGTCCCACGGCGGGCTCGAAGGCGGCCAGATCCTCGGCGTCGAGGTCGCCGCCGCTAGCGGCCATGAACTCGGCGATGATCGACGCCAGCCCGCCGCGATAGAACTCCGTCGCGCCTCCGATGGCGATCGCTCTCAGGGCGCCGGCGAGGTGGGTCTGCGTGAGCGTTTCGCCGACCTCAAGCGGCCGGCCGTCAGGCAAGAAGAGCCCCCGCGTCGGCGGCAGCGCACTCAGGGTGTCCGCATTGGCCCTGATGGCTGCCGCGAGGTTGCGGCCCACGGGGAAGCCGAACTCGGCATGGGCAATGGCCGCGGAGAGGACCTCCTGCCTGTGCCGCGTCCCGAAGAGCCGAAGGGCGAGATCCCAACCGCCCACGAGCCCGGGTACCGTCGTGGAGCGGAAACCGCGAAGACGGATGCTCCCATCGGGGTACGAATCGAGGGTAGCCCGCCGCGGCGCGGCGCCCGAGGCGTTGAGGGCCGTGACCTCGCCCGTAGCGCCATCGTAGTGGAGGAGGAAGAGGTCCCCGCCCAGATGGGAGAGGTGCGGCGCAGCGACCACCATGGTGGCGGCGGCAGCGACGGCTGCATCGGTGGCGTTGCCCCCCGCGCGGAGCATGTCGATGCCGGCGCGCGTCGCGAGGGGATGGCCCGTTGCCACCGCTCCCTCGTAGCCTCGCGCGGCGAGACGTCCTGTGAGACCCTGCATGGAACTTCCTACCTCTCGACGTGCGTCCCGACGATATCAGAAGGGCAGCGGGCTGACGGGGCCTCGTAGGAGTATCTCGAGGATCTGGTCGCCAGCCCACAGGGTGGTGTACACGACGCCATCCACCGTCTCCCGTTCGCGGCGGCAGGCGACGGGGAACATCACCTCGGCCTGAGCGCCTCCGGGGAGCCGCGGCAACAGCAGGTAGCCATCCCGAACGGCGACTGGGGCCCCGGCTCCGTTCACCCGTAGCGACAGGGCGTCGACATCGACCCCCGAAGGAATGCGAACGCAGAGCGTCACGTCCCGCTTGGTCTGTACCGATATGCGCCCTTGGAGGGGTAGGTGGCTATCGACCGCGATGGCTTCGTCCTCGTAGTCGAACAGCAGGTTCAGTCGGTGCTCGCTCCCCACCACGGTGCAGCGGTGGCGCCAGCACTCGGCCATCGCGTGGACCGTGCCCGAGGTGATGTCGATGGTAGCGAGGGGCCAGCTTCCGGGTTGCATGCGGTCGTTCGGGAGCTGCATCGCGTAGCCGCCCGCCGCGCGGTAGAGGACATCGCGGCGGAAATCGCCCTCGGGCTCGTCGACCTCGCGGGCGAACTCGGCGAGGGTCTCCTCAGTGTGTTGAGTTGGCAGCACCATGGATCGGAGGTAGCGCTCGGCCAGCCCATAGTACTCGTGGTGGCCCGCGGCGCCAAGATGCAAGGCAGAGCGGATGACATCACCCGTCTGGTTCATCTCCCCGCGGCCGATCTCGTCGGCGGGATGGTCGGGGTAGACCTCATCGCCCCATCCCCAGGAGCTGAAGTACTCCGGAACCCCCGTCTCCATGGCGGCGACACAGCGCTCGAGCATGGCGCCGTCGCCCGTGAGTAGGGCGTACTCGGTGATGCCGCTGAGGGAGGACGTGATGCTGTGGACGTGGCCTGAGGACCGGTGCATGGGGGCGAAGACGCCGTTGGGCAGGAAGAGCTCCTCGACCCCCGCGCGGGCATACTGACCGGCCAGCTCGAGGGCGAGAGGGTTGGTGGTGAGCCGATGGTACGCGAGCAGCGGATCGACTAGGCGCGCCGCGTTGGGCACCCCCACGCCCTCACAACGATCGGCCATTCCTCGCTCGCGAGCGAGCTCTATGGACCAGCGCCCCGAGTCGTCGGTGATCGATGCCAGGGTCGCGAGCATCAGGTCACCGGTCTGGCGGGCCCATTCGGCGTCCCCCATCATGAGGGAGGCGACGATGCCGTAGAGCCCCTCCCGCATGTTGTGGAACTCGACATATCGCTGGCCCCCGCGGTTGGGGTCCAGGTAGGAGTTCAGGTGATCCTCGTTCGCGAAGGAGGACTTCAGGTAGCGCTCGAGGATGCGCCGCGGCTCCTCCGGGACTGGCGTTGCCATGGTCTCGTGAGCGACGGCGGCAGCCCACAGGGCCCTCCCCACCACATGGGGGATGCCGATGTTCACGGAGTGGAGCAGCTCTCCCGTGCCATCGGCCCGCAGGTTGGCGTAGAAGAACGGCTCATCGTCGCGGTCTCGGTCGAGCATGGAGGTCATGGAACGGACGCCCAGGGCCGCCGCGCCTGGAACGTCTGTCCGCACAGGCAGGCTGGTTAGGGGCGGCCTGAGGTTTGTGTCGAGGCCCTGTTCGATCGCCGCTTCGAGGGCGTCCAGGCTCGGCCACCGCTCCAGGGCCTGGGGCCCGATCATGCGACCGTCCTCCATCTGGGTCCGTTCCATCAGTTGCCAGTCCTCCTCACGAAGCCGCAAGGCGGGATCGATCCGCGATCCCTCTAGGGCGCGAAGCTCCTCCGGGCAGAGGATACCTCCGTACAGAAGCACCTCGGAGAAGTCGGCGTGCAGGTAGTTCCGCTCCTCCCCGTCGTAGTACCGGGCTCCGAGACGGATCTCGTCCATACGGGTGAGGGCGGGTTCCGCCACCCGGGTCGCCTCGCGGAGGCCGTCGACACGCAGGCGGATCTCCTCGCGGTCGCGCTCGACCACGATGAGCCGGGCGGTTCCGGGGGCGTACCTTCGCTGAAGCTGGTTCAGTTGCCCACCGATGCGGCCCGCGCCCTCGATGCTGAGGGAGTCGACGGCGTCGCGCGACTCGTAGAGGTCGACGGTGAAGCCGGGGTCGTAGTCGTGCCCAGTGGGCGGCCGGCCAGAGCAGAGCCCGGCCCAGGGGGTCTGGGGCGAGCGCGGCGTGACGGTGAGGACTAGGGTCCACGTCCCGGCGGATCGGTCGAAGTCGAGGCAGCGGAGCACGTCGTCCCTGCCATCGAAGCGCAGCACCGGCCCCAGATTAGCGGAGGAGCGGTCGATGAGTCGCGGCCGCCGCGAGCCCTCGGCCACGAACGCCACGCGCCTGTCAGAGCGGCTCGACCACTGGGAGACCATGCCGTCGCCATCGACCGTTAGCGTCTCCTGCGCGTTCGCGTCGAGCCACAGTAGAAGCTCGGCGTCGGGCGCGGACACCAGAGTCAAGCCGAGGGTCAAGGCGGTGATCACTCCGGGTCCTCCACCAGTACGTGGGCTTTCATCGGCACCATCTCACGGGTAGTGGGGAATGCTTGCGCCGGGGTGGAAGGGGATTCCTGCCGCATGGGCGCACGGAGAGAGCGCCGGCATCAGGCGAGACTCGCCCGGAAGGGTCGATGAGGGCCTCCACATGGTGCGCCAGATGATCTCCCCACTGCTTCTCGCCGTCTGCGCGGCGCCAGGCCTCGCGGCGCCGATAGTCCTGTTCGATGAGGCCGCCCCGCAGGAGGCACATGCCGTGGACGTGGTGGGCTGCTCTGAAGCGGCGGTCTCCCTGCGACGTGCTGGGGAGGGTGGAGCGCCCGAACCGGCCGTGGGGGAGTGGCTTCTGGCGCTGTCGGGCGTTGCGACGCCTGCGCCCGATGGGGCGACGTCGCGGGCGTACGTGCGCATATGGACAGGCAGACAGACAGTGGCCGAGGGGATGCGGCTGAGCTACTGTCTGTACATCGACCCTGGCTCCGTCAGCTACGGCTTTGCCACGGATCTGGCGGTTCCGAACTTCTACCCGGACAACCTACGCGACCGGCCCGAGGCGGTGGATCAAGCGGGGATCAGAGCCCATCCGGGCAAGGGATTCACCGCCGACTACGCGGTGGGGCAATGGTACTATCGTGAGATCGATCTGTCGGCGCTGGCAGGGCGCGAGATCGAGGCCGCATACGTGGCCTGGGACGGCGCGGGATCCCTCGAGGGGGAGTTCGCGGGCTATTTCGACCGCATCATGCTGTGGCAAGCGGGCGATGAGGAGGCGGAGGTTCTGGCGGCCGAGGCCCAAGCCCGGTGTCTCGACCCCGCCCTGAGGGACCTCTCTGGCTACGGCGAGCCGATCACGCTGGGGGAGCCACGCGCACTGCGGCGGGAGATCCCTGCGCCCGAGACGGATGACTCCCTCGTGACGGTTGGACCCAACGGATACTTCCGGTTCGCCGATGGCCGGGCGTTCCTGCCATGGGGGCTCTTCGGGAGCGAGATCTACACGGGCCTCGGCGAAGGCGGGGTAACGGGCCCTGGGCCGTGGTGGTCTCACGTGCCTTGGGAGGGCCCGAACTCGGAGCCCGTCGAGATCGCCGAGGAGGATTGGACCTCCTACTTCGCGGAGTGCCGGCGGCGGGGCATCAACTCCCTTCGCCTCTTCACCTATGGGCATACGACGGACGTGAACGGCTCCTCCTACTACTTCCCACTCGATGCCGTCGGCAAGGTTCACCCCGTGCTGTGGGCCAAGCTGGACCGTTTCATGGAGGTCGGGTACGAGCACGGGATCCGCTTCCTGTTCACACTGATCGCCTCGCCCGACTGGTTGCCTTACGTCCGCCGCTCGCGTTCGTGGGCGCCGCCGAACCAGGTGCTCAGCGAAGCGCAGCGGCAGTACGGTGAGGACGAACTCGACGCGTTGGAGCCCTTCCGGCGCCGTTTCATCGTGGACGGCGGCACGGTGGAGATTGGGGACGCCTACGACAATGACGCCGTCTTCGGGGACCCCGACATCGCCCTCTGCATAGAGGCCTATCTTCGTGACCTGCTACCACGGCTAGCCGCGGACAGGCGAGTGTTCGCTCTGGAGATCATGAATGAAGCGTTCCCCACGCAGCACGTCGAGTGGGCGGAGGCGCATGTCGTGCGGCTGTGCCGAGAGCTTGCGCCGGGGAGGCCAGTGACCATTAGCCATACCCTGGGGTCGGGCGTTCAGACGTTGGACAGCGCGGAGTTCGTCGAGAGAGCGGGGCTGGATGTCTACAACTGGCACTCATACCTGCCGCAGAACGAGTGCCTGACCCTCGAACTGGCCGCGAACTGCCTCTTCTACAACGCGCCCGTGCCGGGCTTCCCGACGGAAGGGCCAGCCTACTACGGCGGCTGGGAGGCCGATGATGTCGATGAGAGGCAGCGGCGGCTGGCGATCAGGGACTACCTGTGGCTCCCATTGGTGACCGGCTGCCCCGGCTCGATTCTCTGGGCGCCGGAGAGCCCTGGGATCGCTCCCAGTGAGTGGGATGAGCTGGAGCGGTTCCACCGCGTGCTCGCCGAGGTCACCTCCAGCCTGGACTTCGGAGCCCTCAGGCGGGAGCCCACCACCGTCGCCATCTCCCTCGATCTCCCCCTGCCGCTCCGCCGGGTGGCGACGAACCGTTGCCTCCGGCGAGGCGTGCCGGTGGTCTTCAGCCCTGCCGATCACGACACTGGCGCGCGCCTCGTGATCCGTGAGCCAGGGGATCTGGCGCTGATCGGCTCTCAGCCCACGCCCGTGCGTGCTTGGGGCTGCGACGCGGCGCCGTACCTAGCCACGGAGGGCTTCGAGGACGTCCTCATCTACGTCCCTAACCTGGTGAGGGGCCGGCGGGGGCTCGATGAGCGGGCGGTGGAGCTTATCTTGGACCTGCCTGGCGAGGGGTACGAGGTTCGATGCTACGCAGTCGAAGCTCAGACGTGCGCCGAAGCGGTCGTACCGGCCCGTTGCCGCCTGACGCTATCGCCCTCGACCGCGGATGATTGGTTTGTGTGGCTCAGGCGGCGGTAGTGTAGCCCGACAGTGAAGGGAGGGGGCCCCACCCGCGTTCGAGAAGCTGAGGCTTCGTTACCCTCGATGTGATCTGGTGGTGCTTCCAGCTCGAAAGGGCGTGAGTCGCTTGCCAGAGCATGAGACGATTGATCGGAGTCGGTACAGGGATCTGCTTCTTCGCCGTCTGACGGTGCGGCTGCTCGATGTGCCCGGCGGCTTCGGTCGGTTCGCCGATGCCGTGGGGAGCACGGGCGCCCTGATCGGTGACATCCGCAGGGTGCGGATCGAGGACGAGCACGTCGTCCGGGATGTGGACGTCCACGTGCGCGATAGGGACCACCTCAATGCCCTCGTGGCCCGCGTCTCAAGCCTGGAGAACGTGGAGGTCCTGCGGGTTCTAGACCATGTGCTGGAGATGCACCTGGGGGGCAAGCTCGAGGTCGTGAGTCGCGTGCCCCTGGAGACCGTCTCGGACCTCCTGACCGTGTACACCCCTGGCGTGGCTCAGGTGTGCCAGACCATCGCCGATGACGCGACGAAGGCCTACACCTACACGCACATCTGGAACACCGTGGCGATAGTCACCAACGGGACGGCCGTGCTGGGTCTGGGCGACATCGGGCCGGTTGCGGGGATGCCCGTCATGGAGGGCAAAGGGGTCATCCTCCGTCGCATGGTGGACATCAGCCCCGTCCCGATCCTCATCGACAGCCGAGACCCCGACGTCATCGTCGAGGTGGTGAGTCACATCGCTCCCACCTTCGGAGCGGTCCAGCTCGAGGACATCGCGGCGCCGGAGTGCTTCCAGATAGAGGCCGAGCTCTCGCGCCGGCTCGACCGAGTCGTCTTCCATGACGACCAGCACGGCACGGCGATCGTGGTCACCGCGGCCCTCATGACCGCTCTGGATCGCCTGGAGCGTGACCTCTCCGATCTGAAGGTCGTCGTCAACGGCGCCGGCGCGGCGGGCATTGCCATCACCCGGATGCTCCAAGGGGCAGGGGCGCGGAATGTGATCCTGTGTGACCGCGCCGGAGCTCTCTACGAGGGCCGATCCGAGCACATGAACGCCGCCAAGGAGGAGATCGCCGCCACCACCAACCCCGCCAACGAGGCAGGCTCCCTCAGCGATGTGCTCCGGGGAGCTCATGTGTTCGTGGGAGTCTCCGCTCCGGACCTGGTGACGCCGGAGATGGTGGCAGGCATGGCGCCTCAGCCAGTGGTCTACGCCCTGGCTAACCCGGTTCCGGAGATCGACAAGCGGCTGGCGTTGGCTGCCGGGGCGGCCTTCGCGACCGACGGCCGGACGTTGAACAATGCCCTCGCCTTTCCCGGAGTGTTCCGAGGTTGTCTCGATGCGCGGGCGAAGGCTATTACGCCTGAGATGAAGCTGGCCGCATCGAGAGCGATCGCCCGGCAGACGCCCAGCAGTGACCTGGTCCCGAACTTCATGGACAGGGAGATGCATCGGCACGTGGCGGCGGCGGTGCAGCAAGCTGCCATTGAGGCGGGGGCGGCGCGAACCCGCGTGCCCGACCCCGGGACTTTCGAGCGCCACCACACCCCGAACGAGATGCTCGCCGGCGGCCGAGCCAACGGCGACGTCATTGAGCAGTGATGGAGGAGGACTTGGATGATCACCCTATCGGCCTGTATTGAGATGATGTTCCGTGAGGAGCCCGACTTCCTGAAGCGGATCGATATGGCCGCCGATTGCGGCTTTCGCGCGGTGGAGTTCTGGGGCACCGGCAACAAGGACATCGATGGCATCAAGGCTCGGGCGGAAGCGCGCGGCGTGGCGGTAAGCATCTTTGGCGGACCTGGGGGAACCCTCGGGGATCCGGCGACCCACGCCGACCTGGTTCGGGCCATGCGCGAGACGATCCCGCTGGCCGACAAGCTGGGCACCAAGCGCTTGATCGTCACCGTGGGCAATGAGATCGAGGGGATGTCCCGCGCCACCCAGCACGCGAACATCGTGGCAGGCCTCAAGAAACTCGCGCCGGTGGTCGAGGACGCGGGCCTCACCCTGTGCCTGGAGCCCCTGAACATCCTTGTGGACCACATGGGCTACTACCTGGCTACCTCGGCCGAGGCATTCGAGATGGTGGACGAGGTGGGGAGCCCGGCACTGAAGCTCCTCTTCGACATCTACCACCAGCAGATCACCGAGGGCAACCTGACGGCGAACCTTACACGCAACGCCGCGAAGATCGGGCATCTTCACGTGGCCGACGTGCCGGGGAGGCACGAGCCGGGCACGGGCGAGATCAACTATCGCAACGTCTTCGCCGCGCTCCTGAAGTGCGGCTGGGAGGGTTACGCGGGGCTTGAGTACGCCCCGTCCACGGAACTCACCCAGGACAGCGTGGCCAACATTCTCGCCATCCGGGACGAGCTGGGCATGGGCTAAGCTCGTCGGGCATGGCCGGGACATGCGAGGGACCCGCGTCCTGCCGGGCGCGGGTCCCTGTGTCAACGTTCGGCTTGGCTATCCGGGCTAGACGCGCCGGACTCTCACGGCCTGCGGACCCTTGTCCGCCTGCTCGATCTCGAACTCGACCTCGTCGCTCTCCTCCAACGTACGGAAACCGTCCATGTCGATCTCCGAATAGTGGACGAAGACATCCTTGCTGCCATCTTCCGGGGTGATGAAGCCATACCCCTTGTCGGGATTGAACCACTTCACTGTTCCGCGCACTACGACCAACACTCCTGACCTTACTGGTTTTGACCGGGGTCTGCGCTCCGGTTCGTGTGGGGTGGGCGGTTCCTCCACCCACCACTAAACGGCCCCTTCCGCGGTGACGGTTCGAACCCCCTCGCCGGGTTCGCTCACCGAGGCCCCGCGGCTTCGGATAGCTCGATCGCGGCTTCGGTCCACTCGCGCAGCCGTGCTGGGTTGCCGTTGATGGAATGGATGTCGTTGAGGTTGAGATCGAGGCGCGCATCGCCCGCCTCGTCGAGGAGCCGCCGCAGTTCCTCCCTCATGGAGCGACGGTCGTGGGTGAAGAACGCGGCGGTAGGATGGGCGTGGACCTCGAGAACCACGTCGCGGCCGAAGCGCTCCCTCGCTCGCCCCACAGATGACCATGGCGACACATGGATACGGCGGAGGCTCGTGAGATCCGCGATGGCGTCGAACTTGCCATCGAGGCACTCGCACCCATGGTAGTAGACGGTGCCATCGGGGTAGAGGGAGGCGAGTCGTTCGTTGTAGGGTTGGACGAACTCCGCGTACTGCCGAGGACCCAGCCCCGCTGATGTCTGGCCCGAGACGTACGCCCATTCCTGTGCTAGCGAGGTGAGCCGCGCGTCCGGTGTCGGCCAGCGGGCGCAGTGGAAGAAGGCCCAGTCCAGGGCATAGTATCGGCCGCAAGGGCTCGGCACGCCGCAGAGCAGACCTTGCTCCTCGCGCCAGAGGTGACTGCGGCGCAGTCCCTCGGTGACGTGCGCCATCAGACTGTGAGCCGCCTTCGCATCCGCGGCGCAGTCGATGAGGAGGTTGTCCATGCCGCGGAGTGAGACGGCCACATCGAAGGCGTGGTGCCCCAGGTGGGGGGATTGCACGCGGACGGGCACTCGCCCCTCGACGAGTTCGGAGGCGCGTTCGACGCGAAGGGCGGTCGCCTGGGCGTCGTGCCGGTGCTCGGGGTAGGTCAGCCGCGAGAGGTCGATACCGGCTGCGAGGGGCGGGTCGTTACGCCAGGCTGTTGTGGCTCCGCCCACAGACCGGATGCACGGCGACACGCCCCATCCCCGCACCTGCTCCACTGCGGCGTAGACGATCACGTGGGCGAAGAGGGGGCGGTCGTCGCCGATGTGGGCATCGGCCCACAGGTCCCGTCGGAGGCGCCACTCCAGCGCCCGGGCATCCTCGGCAACGCATCGGAGCGGGTCCTCGCCGAGCATGAGATGCCAGTGCTCCCACGGGATCAGTTCATGCACGGTGGCGACAGCCGCGCGCGGCACCGGCTCCAGGGCGTTCAGCGCCGCGAAGAGTTCGGCGCCCGCCGTCTGACGGGGTACCGAGGAGCGTTCAAGGAGCTCGTCGACCAGGGGGCGCAGGTGTTCGACGTCGGTCACAGCAGCCCTCCACGGGTCCGCGCTACCGCGGCGTGATCACATAGGTCGCACCCTCTTCGGTATCGAAGGCCACGACGGTTGACTCGGGGCGCGCTACGGCGATGCGGCCGCGCTCGCTGCGGACGTTGGCTGGCGCCGCGGTCCGGATCGACACCGGGCTACCGTTCAGCGAGGTGACCCGAGCCTCCACGAGCTCCCCTGCCGACCACTCCAGATCGACGACGAAGGCCCCTCGCGCTCGCAGACCGGAGACCCTGCCCGTCGGCCAAGCTGAGGGCAGGGCGGGGAGCAGATGCAGCTCGTCCGCATGGCTCTGAAGCAGCATCTCCGCGATGCCCGCCGTGCCCCCGAAGTTGCCATCGATCTGGAAGGGCGGATGGGTGTCGAACAGGTTCGGGAGGGTGTTGCCGGACAGGGCCTCGATGAGCATCCGGTGAGAGTGGTCGCCGTCGAGCAGCCGGGCCCAGAGGGCGATCTTCCAGGCCTTGCTCCAGCCCGTCCCCCCATCGCCGCGGAAGATCAGGGATTGGCGCGCGGCGGCGAAGAGCTCGGGCGTGTCGCGCCAAGTGATCTCCGAGCCCGGGTACAGGCCGTACAGGTGGGATACGTGCCGATGCTCGTTGGCCGGGTCGTCGATGTCCTCCAGCCACTCCTGAAGTTGACCGTGGCGGCCGATCTGATTGGGTGCGATGCGCGACCGCGCTCGGCGCAGTGTGGCCGCGAAGTCGGCATCGATTCCGAGGAGGTCGGCCGCGGCGGCGGTGTTCGCGAACAGGCTGCGGATGATCTGGTGGTCCATCGTCGGCCCTGCCACCAGTCCGCCATTCTCCGGGGAGTTGGAGGGGGTGCTGATCAGCCAGCCGGTGTCGGGGTCCTCGATCAGGGCATCGAGGAAGAACTCGGCTGCGCCCTTCATGATCGGGTAAGCCTCATCGGGCAGCCGACCCGTGAAGCGGCAACGCTCCCAGAACTGATCGCAGAGCCATGCGCCGCCGGTCTGCCAGATCCCGTGGTCCGCCCCATTGATGGGAGCGGTCCCTCGCCAGATGTCGGTATTGTGATGCAGAACCCACCCGCCTGCCCCGTAGTGCGCCCTGGCGGTCTCGCGGCCCGTTTCGGCGACCTCGGTGAGTAGATCAAAGAGGGGGTCCTGACACTCTGAGAGGCCCGTTGCCTCGGCGGGCCAGTAGTTCATCTCTGTGTTGATGTTGACGGTCCACTTGCTGTCCCATGGCGGGGACAGCTCCTGGTTCCAGATGCCTTGCAGGTTCGCGGGCTGAGTGCCCGGGCGACTGCTCGCGATGAGGAGGTAGCGGCCGAACTGGAAGAAGAGGGCCGCTAGCGCGGGGTCGTCGAGCTCCGCGGCTCGCCGGATGCGCTCATCCGTCGGTAGTGCCGCGGCCTCGGTCTCGCCCAGGTCCAACTCCACACGGCCGAACAGCTCGCCATAGTCGGCGGCGTGAGTATCGAGGAGCTCCGCGAAGCTCTGGTTCGCCGCCTGCTCCATATCGGCCAAGGCGATAGCTGACGGGTCGCCCGAGATCTCCGTGTAGTCGATGTAACTAGTGGCGGCGGTGAGGTAGAGGGTGGCGGAGTCGGCGCCCGCGACGGCTATGGCGCCCTCTTCGGCCGTGATCTCTCCCCCCTGCGCGTCGACCCGCAGGCGTGCCTCGAACCGAAGGCCGTCCTCCTGAACCCGGCCACGCAGAACCAAGTCGCCCGCGGCGTCCGCGAACACCCTCGTCTCGGCGTGGGGGCTAGTCAGGGCAATGGTGAAGCTCACGGCGCCAGGCGAGTCCGCCTCGACGTGAAGGGCTATCACGCGGTCGGGATAGCTCGCGAGGGCTCGGCGCGTGTAGGTTACGCCACCCACACGGTACCTCACTGTGGCGACGGCTTGGCGCAGATCAAGCTCACGGCGGTAGGCCTCCACCTCCGCGTGCTCCGGGAAGGTGAGGATGATGTCGCCGAAGGGCTGATAGGCCATCTGATGAGGCGGCACACTCATGAACTCGCGCCAAGCCAGATCCTCGGCATCGCCCTGCTTGCCCTCAGCAAGGAGCCTTCGGATCTCGGCTAGGTGCTCGACGGCTCCCTCGTTGTGGTAGGCCCTCGGATGGCCCGTCCAGAGGGTGTCCTCGTTGAACTGGATGCGTTCGGACTCTGTGCCGCCGAATACCATGGCCCCCAGACGACCGCCGCCGATGGGGAGCGCCTCATCCCATGTGGCAGCGGGTTCGTCGTACCACGTCACCAAGGGTCGCCGGTCCATATCGCTCTCCCCTATCTGGTTGATCAAGAACGCGCTTGCTGTAAGGGCCAGAGAGAGTGTCGCAGTCATTCCTCTGCCTCCTCGACGTGTAGTTCAAAGGGCCTGAGAGCTATGTGGCGTTGCGACCACTCCTGCCCCGCGCCCTGTCTGATCACCACGGCGCCACCGCGCTGCCATCCTCGACGGCCTGGGCGGCTACCGGTGGGGCGGGGATGCCCTCCGGCATATCGCCCCAGTAGAGCCCCTCCGTGTCCGGCGGTACCTCCGCCGGGGCCGAGAGAGTCTGCGCGGCAAGGTGGGCGAGCAGCAGTGTCATCATGGCCACGGGGTTCGTGGCGAGCGTCTCGACTCCTGCGCTCCGGCGCCGCGTGGTATAGAATGCGGACGGGCCCCACAAGGCCTTGCGAGGCGAACGCAGAGCCCATGGTCTCCCGCTCCTACAGACAGCCCGAAGAGAAGCCGACGGCCGCCACGAGTAGCTTGGCGCGTCGGCGCATGGGCGTCATCGTCTCCACGACCCTGCTCTGGGGTATGTTCTCGAGTGGAGCCGAGGTTCTACTGCCTCTTTGGGTGTCGGGGGAGTTGGGGCTCAGTGCCGACCAGTGGGCCCATCTCAGGTCCTTGCGCATGATCGGAGTGCTAGTAGGCATCCTCCCCCTCGGGGTGCTCACCGAGCGGTACGGGGATCGGCTGCTTGGCGCCATCTGCATGGCGCTTATCGCCGTCGTTCTCGTCGCCTGGTCCATGGGGGAGTCCCTTGGCCTCTGGGTGGGAATGCCCATCTATGGGGCGCTAGTGAGCGCCGCTTTTGTCAACATGAACACGCTCACGCAGCGGATTTCCGATGCGCGACAGGGGCTCGCGAACTCGATCTACCGGAGCGTCTACGCCTGCGCGGCCATCTTCGCGCCCGTTATCGTCACACGGTTAGCCAAGGCTTGGCATGGGTACCCGCCTGTGCTGTACACCCTCGCCGGGGCCCTGGTTGTCGGCGCGGTGGTTCTTATGCAGTACCCGGACCACCGCCTGCCAGCCCGGACCGTGGGAGCATGGGGAGCCTGCCGGGACATGTGGGTAAGCTACCGACAGGCCTGCCGGAACCGCGACCTGATGCGCATGATCCTAGTAACCCAGTTCTGGTTCGCGGCCGTGGCGGCGGTGGGCACTTTCGCCGCGATCCGGTTCACCCAGGAGCTTGGGGTCTCGGATGGGCGCTTCGGCGAGTACGGCGCCGCTTCTGGGCTGCTGACTCTCCTCGGGGTCATCTGCAGCGGCTTCCTGCTGGACCGCGTGTCCATCCGGAAGTTCAGCATCGTGTGCGCGATGGGCGCCGCGGCTTGCTGCCTGGTGATGGGGTTGGGTGACTCGGTGGCCGTGTCCGCGGTTGCCTTCATCCTACATGGGCCCCTCCACATGATGCTCTCGAGCCCTGTCAGCATGTGGGTTAGCCGGTCGGCCGGAGATACGAGCCAGACCTCGGCCTTCAGCATGCACAAGGTGGTCACCGCGGCCTTCCTGGCCGCTAGTGTGGCGCTGCTCGGGCTGCTGGAGAGCCGGTACGGGATGCGTACCTTGCTGCTCGGCAGCGGCGTGCTGGGTGTCGCGGTGGCGGCATCCTTCGGCCTGCTCCGCGAGCCGCCGCGCCCGAAGCTACAGCGCGCGGCGCAATTGCCCGCCGGATAGGGGTCACGCGTCCGGGAGCCAGGGCGGCTTCTCCACCCAGTGCAGCCCTCGATGGGGCTCTATCCGCAGCACCTGCAGCGGCCCTCCACAGGCGCGCGGGAAGCGCCGGCACGCGAGGCTCACGACCCGTCGCGCGGCGCGTTCGGCCCGGTTGAGCACGCTGTCGGAGGGAGCAGACGGGCTGTCGGTCCTTGTGCCAGGCATGGGCCGGAGGCGCCCGCCGGCGCCGCTGAGAGCGACCGCCCGGCCGCGGCGCGGTGGCCACTCGTCGAAGACGCCCAGAGCCGCCTTCCCCTTGCTCTCGGTGCTGAGGCGCTCATCCTCGTGGGCTTCAGCCGCGGTGGCCGTCCAGGTGACGATGGTGCCGGCGCCGCCCGCCGCGTCGTACCCGGCCACCACATACCGGATATGCCACGTCGCGATGGCCAGGGTCTCCCAGCCCCGGGGCCGATCGGTGAGCCACTGAAGCACATCGACGGCGAAGCGACCGATGCGCTCCGCAACGGTCCCGGGATCACCCTCGACGGGCTTGCCGCCCGTCAGGGTGTCCAGGTGGGCCCCAAATCCGGGCCACTTCGCGTCGATGCGGGGGTCGGGCATGGTCGCGTTGCCGACGGCGGCGAAAGCGAGCCGGGGCCCGAGTGGGAAGACCTTCTGCGCATAGCCATGGGCCCGGCCGTGCTCGTAAGAGAGGAGACTCTCGGAGGCGACGACGATTCCGTCGGGGCAGCACGTAACGGCGACCTGGGACATGGTCACATCCTAGCATCCGCCGGCGGCTCGCGCACCTGCCACCGAATCGGGGGAACCATCGAGCGACTCTGACACTCGTAACCCGTGGAGGGAGAGATCACACCGTGAGTATCCTCAGGCACGTGCTCCTCGGAGTTCTCTTGGCGCTTCTTCTCATTTCAGTACCTGCCTCAGCCGACGGGGTCATCGTGCCCATCGCGCCCCCGGATCCGCCCCAGCCGGTGCAGTATCTGGCCGTCAAGTATCACCATGTCACCATCGACGTTAGCGACCAGATTCTCCACTGCGAGATCGATCAGGTCTTTCACAACCCCAATCCCTACGACATCGAGGGCGAGTACCTGTTCCCCGTGCCTGCCGGCGCTTCGGTCTCTCAGTTGAGCATGGAGGTCGACGGCAAGCCTACTGAGGGCAAGATGCTGCCGCGCGATGAGGCGCGGAACGTCTACGAGGACATCGTCCGCTCGATGCGCGATCCGGCCCTGCTCGAGTACGTGGGGCGGGACGCCTACCGCGCCCGGGTCTACCCCATCCCCGCCAACGGTGACAAGCGCGTGACCATCAGCTACGACCAAGTCGTTCCCGTGGACAATGGTCTGGCCGAGGTGCTCTACCCGCTGAACACGGAGAAGTTCTCGAGCAAGCCCCTCGAAGAGGTCAGCGTGGCCGTGACCATCGAGTCGCGGACGCCCATCGCGAACGTCTACTCTCCCACCCATGAGATCGATATCCATCGGCTCAGCGACCGCAAGGTCGTTGTCGGATACGAGGAGCGGAATGCCAGGCCCGACGAGGACTTCCTCGTGTACTACTCGGTTAGCCCCGATGAGCTTGGCGTCAACGTGATCTCGACCTGGCCCGAGGGCGAGGAGGAGGGCTACTTCCTGCTGCTCGCCGCGCCGGCCTATGACAGCGACCCCGAGAAGCGGGTGGCGAAGGATGTCGTGTTCATCCTCGACACATCGGGCTCGATGGCGAGCGACGGGAAGATCGATCAGGCTCGTGAGGCGCTCAAGTACTGCATCGCATCGCTGAATGATGAGGATCGGGTGAACGTGGTACGGTTCTCATCGGCCGCCGAATCCATGGCCGAGCGGGTGGCGCCGGTCGCGGAGAGCCGCCGCGAGGCCCTGAAGTTCGTAGAGGGCATCGAGGCCGTGGGCGGCACGAACATGGAGGCGGCGCTCCAGATGGGCCTCGCGAGCCTCCAACCCTCGGGACGGCCTCGGATGGTTGTCCTGCTGTCCGACGGCAACCCGACGGTGGGGGAGACGAGCCTGGAGAAGCTGCTTCAGCATGCCCGCGCCTGGAACGAGTCAGAGGCTCGGATGTTCGTGTTCGGCGTGGGCTATGACGTGAACATCCACTTCCTCGACAAGCTCGCCGAGCAGGGAAGCGGGCTCCCGCAGTATGTCCGGCCTACGGAGAACATCGAGGTGCCCGTCTCCAGCTTCTTCTCCAAGATGTCGCATCCCGCTCTCGCGGACATCGGCATCGAGGTTGCGGGGGTGACGACCCGGGACATCTATCCTCAGAAGGTTCCCGACCTCTTCCATGGCTCCCAGCTGCTCCTAGCTGGCCGGTACTCGGGCACGGGCAGCGGAACGGTGGTGCTGAGGGGGTCCACCGGTAACGGAGAGTACGTGGACGAGTTCCCCGTGCATTTCGCCGACAAAGACCAGAACCCCCGCATCCCGCGGCTGTGGGCCGCGCGCAAGATCGGCTTCCTCGTTGACCAAATGCGACTGAACGGCTCCGATCCCGAGCTTATCGAAGAGGTGGTCGCGCTCTCCATCCGGTTCGGGATCATGACCGAGTACACGGCATTCCTCGTGACGGAGGAGAACGTGGCCGTTGCGGCCCCGGGGGCTGCGGCACACTGGGGGTCCGGTTCGGGGGGCACTATGGGTGGCCCGGGCGTGCTTAGCCCTTCCGCAGGTGGCGCCCTAGATCGATTCGCGATGGATCTTTCGGAAGCGGCGACCGAGGAGCAGGGCGGCTGGGCGATGTCGCAGTCAGCCAACGCCCAGATGATGAGGGGCCAATCCAACGCCCAGACGCTGAACTTCTACATGGACGCCGAGGGGCAGGCCCAGCGAGTAGGCGGCGTGAAGTACGTCGCCGGTCGCGCCTTCTACCTGCGCAACGGTCGCTGGGTGGACGCCCACTACACCGATGACCTGGAGACGCTGCAGGTCCAGAGCTTCTCTCGGGCCCAGTTCCAGCTCGCGGAGGCAGCGCCCATCCTGAACCAGTTCATGTCCGTGGGTGAGCACGTCGTGATCACGCTGGATGGCAAGGCCGTGGAGATCGGGCCCGACGGCGTGGTCGAGCTCACAGCGGACCAGGTCAGCGGCTTGCTCGGCGCCCTGGAGGGTCAGGCGCTCCACATACCCGAGCTGGACGGCGGCGGGGAGTCGTCGGTGGCGAGTGCGGGAACGCTCACTGGGGCTGATGTGGTGGGTCTGCTCCTCGGCCTTGGGATCGTCGGCATCGGCATCGTCGCCGGCCTGCGGCGTCGGGCGGCCTAGCTTGGTGCGGCCGCGGCACACGTGCGCGCTCCGTAGCGCCCCTCCGATCAGGGGGGCGCTACGGCCGTCTCTGCGCGGGGTCGTCTTGCCGCGCGCTCATGCCGGTGATATAAAGTGACCGGCTCAACCACATAGGCTTCGCGGGCTCGCAACGGTCGCCCGGCCCGGAGATCGGCTCCCCCATGGCATCTTTGAGTGCTGTCGTGCGCGCGATGCGCCTCCATCAGTGGACGAAGAACCTGTTCGTCTTCGCGCCAGTGGTGTTCGCGAAGCAGCTCCACCTGATCGGCCCGGTTGCCGAGAGCATTACAGCGTTCCTATCGGTTTCTTTCGCGGCCAGCGCGTGCTATGTAGTCAACGACATTCAGGACCTCGAGGCCGACCGCCAGCACCCCAAGAAGCGACTGCGGCCCATCGCTTCGGGGGAGTTACCGCTGCGCGATGCGTGGGCCCTCTGCGGGGCCCTATTCGCGCTCTCGGCTGTGATGGCGAGCCTTCTCGGCTGGTGGACTCTAGGGACGGTGGCCCTGTATGTGGCGGTCACCCTGTCCTACTCCTACGGCCTCAAGCACATCCCGCTGCTCGAGCTCTTCCTGGTGGCGGCAGGGTTCGTGATCCGGATACTGGTGGGCTCGGCGGCCACGGGGCTTCAGGCCTCGCCGTGGCTGCTCCTGACGACTCTCTTCCTCTCCCTGCTTCTCGCATTCGGGAAGCGCCGGGGGGAGATCGGCCGTATGGGGGACGAGGCCCCAAGCCGACGCCGAGTGTTGGAGTTCTACGGCCTGCCCTTCCTGGACCGGTCCATCACGCTCCTGGCGGGCGCATCGCTCCTGTGCTACGCGATCTACACAACGGCTGACGTGACGGTGCGGAAGATGGGCACCGAATGGCTCATCGCGACGACGCCCTTCGTGGCGTACGGCGTGCTCCGGTACCTGTACATCGTGGAGCACGGGAACCACGCCGCCGACTCGCCGTCGGAGCTGCTGCTGCACGATCGCTCGATCCAACTGGCCGTGCTGCTTTGGGTAGTCACAGCCGTGCTCATTATCTACACGGCGCCTTAGTTCAAGGCGCGCTCCACGGCACATTCCCGGGCCACCCGCGCCGGCTACTCCTCCGGCGCTTCCTCGAGCGGCGATCCCGTGATCTCCCCGACGAACCGCTCGGCGAAGTCGGATCCAACCCTAATCCTGGAGACGTTGCTGCCGATGACGCCGCGCTGCACGCTGATGGACGTGTTCCCGCTCTCGAGAGTGCCTATGCCGGCCGCCGAGGCCAGGTAGGCGAGGATCTGGCCCGAGACAAGGTAGGCCATGGCAACCTTGATCTTGTCGCTCGCGTCGGGCGCTGGGTCGATAGTGAGACTACCCAGGCAGGGGTCCTCCGCGATCCCACGTATAGCCGCTAGCAGGCCGCGAACGGTCTGCACCGCAATACTGCCCATGCCGCCGTCGTAGGTCTCCAGGTGGAAGGCCTGTTCGAGGTCCTTCCGGAGTTGGAGCGTCGGGCCAACAAGCCGTACCAGGTCAACGATCTGCTCGGAGCTGATTTGGGGCATGAACAACCTTCCTTTCGCTGAACGCCGAGGGCCTCAAGCGAATCGGGCCGGAGGCGCCGAGGCAGTTTTTGACGCGCGTTGTGGGCTCCTGGAGCGCACTGTAGCCATAGGTTGCGGCACACCCGAACATGAATGTCCGCAGGCGGTCACCAGATTCCAGACGGTGGAGGCTATGGTGCACCGCTTCGTTGAGGGACGAAGCGAGGTCCTCCACGGCCTCCGCCTGCCCGAGAAGCTGGCCGACCATCCGCCGACCGACGGACAGAGCCTCGCCTTGCAGCTTGGCAATGGCCGCGGCGTTCCCTTGCTGGGCTCATGCTCGGTCATCCTCCCAGCACCCCATACGCTCAGGGCGGGGCGCTGGTTCACGGTTTCTGGTTCTCCGAGTCGAGGGATGCCGCCCACGTCCCACGAAATCTTCGTTCTGGAACGATGCAGACGCCCATGCTATCGATACCCCGTGGTCCGGAGGAGTCCCGTGCTCGATCCCGCTACCATCACGGTGCTGCCCATACGGCGTGAGCAGCTTCAGGCCATCCCCCTTCGTTGCTGGCCCGAGGAGCGCAGCGTGCTGGAGGGGCTCTTCGAGTCCCAGGAGACGCTTGGGGTCGCGGCCTGGGAGGGCGACTTCTGCGTGGCTCAGCTTCACTGCTACCGCCTGGAGTCCGCCCAAAGCGACTGCCGCCACTGGCCCGCACGCAGCAACTGGTGGAGCGGCCGTTGGCGCGATGCGCTTCCGCCCGGTCATGCGGAGTCCTTGGGCGGCCCGCTGTGGGGCCTCGCCTGCTTCCACGTCGGGCGCACTCTGGAGTCCATGGCCGGGGACGATGAGCCCGCGCGCGGCTACATGGGCCGCGGAATCGGCACGCGAATGCTCATGACGGCGGTGGAGTGGGCTCTGTGTGGCGACTATGTGGCTGTCATCGGCCCGGGCGCCCCGCCAGCCATCCCAGCCTACGCCGAGTGGTCGGGCCACATGCCGCGCACGACCTACGAGAAACTGGGGTTCACGGCCCTTGCTGAGGAGCCCGATGTGGGGGACTGGGTCCACGGCAGTGCGCCCGCCGAAGTGAGCTTTCAGGTGCGGTTGCACGTGGAACGCGGAGGCAGGCTCCGCGACCTGCGCGAGAGCCTGATGGTGAAGCGGCTCGAGCGCGCCTGACGCAGGACCCTACGCCTGTCGCGGCGCACCATCCCTTGCCTGTATAGCCAAGCCCGCCGCTTGGTCTGATGAAGAGGAGTCGGAGCCATGAGAGCTCGCGTCGTGCTCGACCGTGACTACGCTATCGGAGAGGTCGATCGGCGGCTGTTCGGCGGTTTCGCCGAGCACCTCGGCCGGCATATCTACGAGGGCATCTACGAGCCAGGCCATCCACTGGCCGATGAAGATGGCTTCCGTCGCGACGTGATCGAGCTGGTTCGCGGCCTAGGCATGACCGTGATGCGCTATCCGGGGGGCAACTTCGTCTCGGGCTACAACTGGGAGGACGGCGTGGGCCCCAGGTCTGAGCGGCCGCGGCGGCTCGAACTCGCGTGGCGAGCCACGGAGCCTAATGAGTTCGGCGCCAATGAGTTCATACAGTGGTGCCGCAAGGTGGGTGCCGATCCCGTGATCGCCGTCAACCTCGGGACACGGGGACCGGAGGACGCGAGGCGACTCGTTGAGTACTGCAACCACCCGAGCGGCACGGAACTGAGCGACTGGCGCCGGTCCCATGGGTTCGCCGAACCCCACGGCGTTCGGCTCTGGTGCCTGGGCAACGAGATGGATGGCCCGTGGCAGATGGGTCACAAGACCGCCACGGAGTACGGTCGCGCAGCCTGCGAGGCGGCCAAGCTCATGAAATGGGTGGATCCGGAGATCGAGCTGGTCGCCTGCGGCTCATCGGGGCGGTTCATGCCCACCTTCGGGGCGTGGGAGATGGAGGTCCTGGACCACACCTTCGATCACGTGGAGTACCTGTCGATCCACACCTACCTGGGGAACCGAGAGGATGACTCGGCCAGCTTCCTCGCCAAGCCTGACGCGATGGACGACTTCATCGAGGAGACGGTGGCGTGCTGCGACGCCGTGGCGGCGAAACGCCGATCAGCCAAGCGCATCATGCTTTCCTTCGATGAATGGAACGTGTGGTACCATTCGAACGACGATCCGCCGCACGAGCCTTGGAGCGTCGCCCCGCACCAGCTCGAGGACGTCTACACCGCCGAGGACGCGCTCTGCGCCGGCGCGATGCTCATCTCCCTCCTCAACCATGCGGATCGCGTGAAGGTGGCCTGCCTGGCTCAGGTGGTCAACGTCATCGGCGCGATCATGACGGAGGCGGGTGGCCCTGCTTGGCGCCAGACTATCTACCATCCCTTCGCCCTCGCCTCGGCCAACGCCCAGGGGAGAGCCCTTCGCGCCGTCGTGGAGTCGC
The DNA here is from genome assembly GCA_002305165.1 of Armatimonadetes bacterium UBA1398. Lineage (GTDB taxonomy): Bacteria > Armatimonadota > Zipacnadia > UBA1398 > UBA1398 > UBA1398. The sequence goes on along the minus strand of DBQI01000043.1, from coordinate 3,069 downwards.
CGCTCTACGACTGCCGAGAGCGGCAGGGCGTGCCCGTCCTGAAGCTGGCCGCCATCGATCGCGGTGATGGCCTGACCCTGTTGGCACTCAACCGAGACCTGGCGCAACCCCTGGATATGACGGTCGACCTGCGGGGCTTCGGCCCCCTGGCCGTGGGAGAGTGGACGGTCCTGCGGCACGATGACCTGAAGGCGACGAACACCAGGGAGTACCCTGACCGCGTCAGACCCGCCTCCCATTCGGGCGCGGCTGTGGACGGCGCGCAGCTTCGGGCCACCCTTCCTCCCGCATCCTGGAACGTGATCAGACTGGTGTGCGGCATCGGCTAGGCTCACGGAGAGGAGAGACGACTGTGGAGTTCTACGACGTCGTTGCGAGTCGGTATAGCTGTCGGAGATACCTTGATCGGCCCGTGGAGGAGGCGACGCTGCTGCGGATTCTGGAGGCCGCGCGCCTCGCCCCCTCGGCAAACAACCGCCAGGAGTCGCGGTTCGTGGTGGTTCGCGATCCCGAGACCCGCGAGGCGCTCAAAGAGGCGGCACACGGGCAGTCCTTCGTTGCCGAGGCCCCGGTCGTGGTGGTCGCGTGCGCCGAGACGGACGAGCGCGTCATGTCCTCGGGGTTCCGAGCCGACGTAGTGGACGTGACGATCGCCATGGAGCATGTGGCCCTTGCCGCAACGGCCGAGGGACTGGGTACCTGCTGGATCGGGGCCTTCGACCAGGAGCCGGTTCGGCGCGCCATCGGAGCGCCGGACAGCGTGCCGATCGTGCACCTCATGACGCTGGGGTACCCGGCCGACGAGCCGCGACTCAAGAGCCGGCTTCCCCTCGATATCCTGTACATGCCGGAGAGGTACCGCGCCGATCGCTGACGGGTCGTCGACTCAGAGCCGCCGCAGGAGAGATGGAGGGCCCTCACCTCTGGCGACCCTCTCACGTGCGCGGGGCAGAGCCTCGATGAGGTCGCTCGCCAGGATGCCTACCTCGCCACCGACGCTCTGGGCGGCATAGTCCCCCGCCAAGCCGTGGAGGAAGGCGCCGGCGCAGGCGGCCTCAAAGGTTTCCATCCCCTGCCCCAGTAGGGATGTCACGACGCCGGTGAGGGCATCGCCCATCCCTCCCGAGGCCATACCCGCGTTGCCTGTGGGGTTGATCGCGACTCGCCCCTCAGGGTCGGCGACTACGGTTCGTGCCCCCTTGAGTACCGCGACGGCCTCGAACCTCCGCGCCGCCTCTTGGGCAGCCCCCACCCGGTCGCGCTGCACTTCGTCGATGGCCACCCCAAGGATCGCGGCCATCTCACCCGGGTGAGGGGTCAACACTAGCGGCCCCGCCACGTCGACTTCCGCTCCCCGCAGCGCGTGGAGACCATCCGCATCGAGGACCATCGGGACGGCTATCTGGCTCAGCAGGCGTCGCACGGCAGACAAGGCGCCGGGGGACCTGCCGAGGCCAGGCCCGATGGCCACGGCGTCACAACCTTGGGCATGGCCGAGTATCTCCGGCGCCGCCTCCTCGGAGATCAGGCCCCGACAGGCTCTCAGGGGTAAGGTCATCGACTCGAGGCTGCGCGCCTCGATGGAGGGTGCCAGGTCCGCGGGAACGGCCACGGTAACGAGTCCGGAGCCTCCTCGGCAGGCTGCCCGGGCGGCGATGCAGGCAGCGCCCGTCAATCCTGTGGAGCTGGCCACAATGAGGATTCGTCCGGAGTCTCCCTTGTGGGCGTCGCCGGACCTCCGGGGGAGCCAGCCCGCGACCTCGTCGGCCTTTAGCAGGAAAGCGGGCGCGCTCTCCAGCACGTCCGGAGGGATGCCTATGTCCACCACGACGACCTGACCCGCCAAGCGGCAGCCCGGATGCTGCAGCAGTCCGAGCTTGGGGAGCCCGAAGGTGGCCGTCGCGACGGCGGGAGCCACAGGACCCAAGGGCTGGCCCGTGTCGGCGTGCAGGCCCGAGGGAATGTCTACCGCCAGGACCGGGGTCCGCGCGTCGGCCATGGCCTGGATGAGGCCCGCGTACGGCTCCCGTATCTCACCCGCGGTTCCGGTGCCCAGTAGCGCGTCGACGACCAGGTCACACTGAGGCAGCCGCTCGCCTAGCGCTTCAAGGCTCGCGGCTGTGGTTCGCAGGCCTGTGGCCTCCATCGCCTCGAGGGCTTGGGCCGCATCGCCCCTTACATCGGAGGGTTCGCAAGCGAGGAAGACCTCGACGCGGCATCCGCCCGCGTTCAGGAGGCGCGCGATGACGAACCCGTCGCCCCCATTGTTGCCCCTCCCGCACAGCACGCTGACCCGTCCCCCTGGACGCACCAGACCACAGGCCACCTGGTAGGCGCCATGACCCGCCCGCTCCATGAGCGTGATCCCCGGTACCGCGCGCTCATGGATGGTCACTCGGTCCATCTCCCGCATCTGAGCGGCCGTCGCGACCCTCAATCCCCGTCCTCCTCTGGGCTCATCCCCGCAGCTGCTGCCACATTGCCGAGCACCTCGTCAAAGGCCGGCGCGGGAACGGCGATGGGCGAACCTGCTCGCTCCAAGTCCGAAGTGATCGTGGCCGACACCCTCACCCGGCTAGCTATGTCTGCGCGGCGCGGCGTGCCGCCTCGTCGTAGCGCGACTGGGCGTACTCGCGCTCGGTGAACCACTCCGGGTCGAGGGCCAGGGCTCGGTCCCACGCCTCGACGGCCTCGGACCAGCGCTCCACCTCGAAGTAGCAGTACGCCAACGTATCCCACGTGTCCGGATCGTCGGGATCGAGCCGCGTGGCCTCCACCGCGAAGGGGATCGCCCGCAGTCGTTCGCGCGAGTCATCGGCCTTGGCTAACGCCAAGGCCGCATTGCCGAGCGTCCGTACTCGGTCCCGTGGCGCCGCCTCCTCGGTGTGCACCCGCAGCGCGGCCTGGTAATACTCACTCGCTCGCCGCAGGTTCTCGCTCCGGTCGCCCGTGGGCAGGTCGCGGTACGCGTTCCCCAGATTGTTCTGGGTCATCGCCCAGTCTTGGGGCGCCGCCTCCTCGGTGCGCACCCGCAGCGCCGCCTCATAGTGCTCGATGGCGAGGCGCAGG
>DBQI01000030.1 GCA_002305165.1 Armatimonadetes bacterium UBA1398 | reverse complement strand
AAACACTCTCATGAATAAGGCGGGTTAGTCGGCCATCAGCTCCTCTAGCAGCGGCGCCATCTCCTCGGCCCAGGCTTCGTACCCCGCGGGTCTCAGATGAACCGCGTCATCGGCCATGGTGACCAGATCCGCCCTGCCATCGGCGGTCAGGAAGCGATGGCGTATGTCCATGTGGTAGATCCGGTCCCCATCGGCCACCGCGGCCAGACGCTCGTGAAGCCGGTCAATGGCCGCTCGCATGGGCGTACCGGGCTCATGGCCGCGCGGGAAGCACCCGAGCAGCAGGACCCGGGAGTCCGGGCATTGACGCTGGATGGCCGCGAGGATGGCCTCGGTCCCGTCCGCGATCTCATCTCCCGTGCTCCCATCGGGGCCCAGGTTGTTCGCCCCTATCATGACCACGATGACCCGAGGCGAGAGCCCGCTCAGGTTCCCATTGAGCACCCGGTACAGCACCGTCTGCGTCCGATCACCGCTGATGCCGAAGCCGGCCGCTCGGTAGCGCGCGTAGAGGCGATCGAAGAGCCGGTCGCCGCCCGTGACAGCGACTCGCGTCTCGGGCCCAGTCCAGCCTTGGGTGATCGAGTCGCCCAGGAACAGGAGGTCGATGTTGGGCCCTTGCGCACGAGCCAGCTCGTTGATCGCCTCGAACTGGTCCCACCAGGTGCCACCGCCCCAGCCCGCCAGCTCCCCTCGGAACTCCACGCTCGGCGCTGGGAGGGCCGCGTAGTTGGGCTTTCGGCCGAGGGCCCGCATCAGGAAGTCCACCACGGGCGTGGGGTCGTCGGTCCCGTACGTCGCCGGATGGTGCCCCATCCCCTCGACGCCGATGACCTCCAGGTGGCGGCCCAGTTCGGCGTAACGGGCTGCCGCGATCGCGGTGTTCTCCGCGACGGGCACGTCGGTGTCCGCCAGACCCACGTAGTGAACGATCGGGATGTCCGCCTCGGCGATCGGCGCAAGCAAGTTGAGGGGCGTCAGGGGGAAATCGGGTCCCGGCGGCTCCGTAAGGCCATAGGCCTGCAGGCATGGCTGCAGATCCACGGGGTTGCCGGGGCCAGCCCCTAGGCCCAGCGGCCAGCTCCGCATGTCCAGGACCGGCGCGTAGCAGTAGATGGCGGCTACCCGCTCCGGGTGCTTCGCCGCCCAGTTATAGACGATCAGTCCGCCCCGACTCACGCCCGCCAGAATAGGCTTAGGGTGGAGCCCGATGCTCTGCGTGAACTCGTAGAAGCGGTCCCAGATCTCCACCGCGGGCGGGGAGCCGTAGAGCCCGGCCACATCGCAGTAGGCGATGTGGAAGCCCCGCTCGAGCAGATAGGTGTCGGCCTGGGGCTCCCATCCGAAAAACCGGGCCCTCCAGAGCCACGGCTGCCCCTGGGCCGCCCGGCGCGGGCGCACCAGATGGCACTCCCGGCCCTCCAGGGTGAAGTCCACCTGCTCGTACCCCCGGAAGCTCTGCGTGCCGACGACCACGGCCTCGGCCGGCAACTCGACTACCCGCGCGTCCGGGGCGAACTCGACGACCTCGAACACACGCCGTGCCATCGCCTCGGCGCCAAAGGCATTGGGATGCACACCGTCGGGGAAGTGCTCGGGATGGCGCCGAAGGGGAGTGTGAAGATCGACCAGCTCCACTCCCGCCTCATAGGCCACCTGCCGCACCAGGGGCAGCACTTCCATCTCCACCCGTTCACCGGTAATCCCATAGGCCTCCCCGAAGGCGGGCACGGGGAGGCACGCGATGATGCGCGGAGCAGTGGGGAGTGCGGCGAAGGAGTCGATGAGCGCGCGGTAATCGCTAGCGAACCGCTCCCGATGCTCCCAGTTCCAGGGCTTGGTGTCGTTCGTCCCCAGGCAGATCACGACTACGTGCGGGCTGAAGTCGAGGGCCTGCCGGAACGCGTCCTGCTCCACATAGGGCAGATCACCGGCGGAAAGGAGAGTCGCGCCGCTCACTCCGAAGTTGCGCACCTCATATCCCTCGCAGAGGAACGCGCCCAGCACAGCGGGGTAACAGGAACGCTCCCGTGGCTCCACCCCCGCCCCGAAGGTGATGCTGTCGCCGACGCAGGCGACCCTCACGGGCTCATCCTGGGCCACCGCGTAGCCTGCCACCTGAACCAACCCATAGCACAGAACCAAGGACGCGCGCACGTCGGCCATTGGAGCCTCCAAGAGGGGTGGAATCGACGACCCCTAGTTCGCACGTGGGGCCAATGTTGCCTTCCGCGACACCCGATGCCGCGGAAGGCCCCAAGCGCCATGCTCTCAGTCGCTGAAAGCGGCCCACGCCGCATCGAGCAAGTTCCCGGCGCCGGTCGCGAAGGCATGGGTCAGCGCAACGGTCCCGGCGACGTTGGGGTGGGAGTCCCCCTCATTCGCGCGGTAGGTCTTGCGGAGAGTGTTGGCGGTCTCACCGCCATCATCGGGGTAGGCCAGCACGTCGAACACATCGAAGACCGCCACATTGTCGCGGCCGGGGTGGTCCGCGTTGTACTGGTCGAGCCAGTCCTGTCCCACGGAGTGATAATGAACACGAGCCCCGCCGCTGTGGATTAGCCCGCGGGGACGACCGTCAGGACGGCATCGTCGGAATCCCCACCGTAGCTCGCCGTGATCGTGGTCGTGCCTGCCGTCAGAGCCACCAGGGGCGCGGTTGCGATGCCCGACGCGTTCGTCACGGCCTTCGCCGTCACCGTAGCGACGAGGGGGTTGGAGGAGGAGAAGCTGACGGTGCGTCCCCCGCTGGGCAGACCGTCGATGGTCACCGTCGCCGTCGCCGCACTTGGAGTGCCCACCTCTACGGTGGACTGAGCCAGAACGAGACGCACCTTGATGCCAGAGGGGCCCCCCGGCCCCAATCCCACGCAGCCCATCCCCGCCAGGACGCATAGAGCAAGCCCGAACAGCGCGAATAGCCACACTGACCGGCGAGCAGCCATGCCTGCACCACCTTACGTCCGGGGCCCTAAGCCAATCGGGCCGGAGGCCCGGTTCTGTACACGTGTTGACTTCCGCGTAGTCACCCGAGCACCTGCAGCGACAAGTGGACTAGGGTCTGCTGCGCACTCGTTCCACGGCCTGCCGCCACCCGGACATCCGCCGTTCGCGCTCCTCGTCGGTCATCGAGGGCTCGAAGCGCCGGTCGACAAGCCGACGGGACGGGAGGTCGTCGGGGCTCGCCCACACGCCGGTAGCCAGCCCAGCAAGGTACGCCACGCCAAGAGCGGTGGTCTCGATCACTGGCGGCCGTACTACCGGCACCCCCACGATGTCCGCCTGGAACTGCAGCAGGAAGTTATTGGCGCAGGCGCCTCCATCGACCCGCAACTCGCGCAGGGGGCTGGCTGCGTCACGGTTCATGGCCGCGAGCACATCCGCCGATTGGTACGCGATCGACTCGAGCGCGGCGCGAACGATGTGACAGCGCCCGACGCCCCGCGTTAGGCCCAGGATGGCCCCCCGCGCGGACTGGTCCCAGTACGGGGCTCCCAGGCCCACGAAGGCCGGCACCACGTAGACGCCGCCCGTATCGGGCACACTCCGCGCCAGATCCTCCGACTCATCAGCGGCGCGGAGCAGGCCAAGCTCATCACGCAGCCACTGGATGACTGCTCCTCCCACGAACACGCTGCCCTCGATGGCGTACTCGACGCCACTGCCCAGATCCCACGCGATAGTGGTCAGAAGGCCGTTCCGAGAGGCCGCGGGCCGCTTCCCCGTATTCATGAGCAGGAAGCACCCGGTGCCGTAGGTGTTCTTCGCCATGCCCTCGCGCTGACAGCACTGCCCAAACAGGGCTGCCTGCTGGTCGCCGGCGACGCCTGCGATGGGCACGGCCGCGCCCAGCAGGTCCTTGCCGGTCTCACCGAACGCCCCGCTCGACGGTCGTACGGCAGGCAGAGCCTCGGGTGGGATAGCGAGCTCCGCCAGCAGCTCTTCGTCCCACCGTGTGCGGTGGATGTCGAAGAGCATCGTGCGCGATGCGTTCGTTACGTCGGTCGCGTGGACGCCGCCGCCCGTGAGCCGCCAGAGGAGCCACGTGTCCACGGTGCCGAAAGCAAGCTCACCCCTGGCCGCTCGCCTTCTCGCGTCGGGGCTGTGGTCGAGAATCCACGCTAGCTTCGTGGCCGAGAAGTAGGCATCCACCACGAGGCCCGTCTTGGCCTGGATGACCTCGGCCAGCCCGCGGGCGCGCAGATCATCGCAGGCCGGAGCCGTTCGCCGGCACTGCCACACGATGGCGTTGCCCAGAGGCTCCCCCGTGCGCCGATCCCAACAGAGGGTGGTCTCGCGCTGGTTAGCGATCCCTATGCAGGCGACGTCACGCGCCGTGAGCCCAGCCTTCGAGAGAGCCAGGCGCGCCGTCTCGATTTGCGTCTCCCAGATCTCCTCGGGATCCTGCTCCACCCAGCCAGGCTGGGGGCAGATCTGGCGCGTCTCGCGCTGTGCTACCGAAACGATCGCTCCCGAGCCATCGAAAACGATGGCTCGGGAGCTTGTGGTTCCCTGGTCGAGGGCCAGGACGTGATCCGCCATGGGCCGCTCCTAGAGGTCTAGTTGTAGAGGACGGGCGACTCGCGCCAGTCCTTATCCGCGTCGTGCGCCCACTCCTTGACCCTCGGCCGCCGCTCACGCAGCCGGACCGACTCCACGCCCAGGAAGTAGCCCGTCGAGACGTCTCGCTTACCTGTGCACTCAAGGCGCAAGGTGTACTCCCCGGGGTCGGGCCAGAAGTCCAGAAGGTGCCACTCCCACTCGGAAACGTCCTCGTCATACATGTCGAGGGTGCCGCCCACGGGGATGCCATTGAGAGACGCGCGGTAGATGCCATAGTCGGGCGCTCGCGTCCCCTTGATGAGCAGACGAACCGGCTCCCGCTCCTCCACGGTGAAGGGGATCTCCACCCACGCATCCTCGGTTGAGTCAGGGCGGAAGAAGAGCTGCCCGTCGGGGTAGAAACTGAGGTTCTCCTGAATGACCGTCGGGTGATCGCCGTGGTACTGGCTGTCCGTGAAATCCCGGGCCATCACGATCGTGTCGAGGTTCGGCAAGGTCCGCTCACTGGCGTGGGGAGCCCGGGCCTCGAAGGTGGGTTGGCCCGTCTGGTACCAGAAGGCCACGCTGGAGAAGTCATCCTGGCGTTCGTTCCAACTATGGCTCTCGTAGTCAGGGTTCTCATCGGGACTGATCCAGCCCATATGCTCGATGGTGAACCGAATGGACTCCTGGAACACGATCGGGTCGTGGATGTGCCACCTATAGGCGCTCGTGTGCCCGCCCACGATGCCCCACTGATCGAAGTATGGCGTGCCGAAGTACGGTGTGCTGGTTGTCCTCAGTCCCCAGGCCGACAGGAAATAGTCCTCGGTGCCGGTGCCCCAGATCGAGGCACGCTCCTCGCCATCGATGTAGACCTTCTCGTCGCCCTCGCCGAACCACGCTGGGCTTCGTGTCCGCACCGACAAGACGGTGCCCACATAGTGCCCTTTGCCCTCGGTCTCGAGGATCAGGTAGTCCTTGCCCTGCTCGACGGGGTACTCCTGGCGGTACTGAGCGTAGAAGTAAGGCGTGTCCTCGTCCAACTGGTCGAGCTTGATCCAGTCGATGTTGTAGTAGAGCAGGCTGATGTTCCGCTCACTCTCGTTCACGATCTCGATGCGACATGACTCCCGGAAGGGCATCCGCCAGAAGCAGTTGTAGGAGTCCGCATCCTCAACCACCACGGGCACGCTGATGACCTCGGAGCGCTTGCCGAAGGAGTTGGCGAAAAAGTCGCCCAGAGGGGCCTCGACCCCCGGCCGCTCGTTGCCGTCGTAGTAGATCCGCAGCAACATCTCCTGGTGGTTCGCCGAGCCGTTCGGCGCCCACGGATGCTTCTCCGGACCCAGGAAGGTGAACCAAATGTGGGTGACCATGCCGGGCCCTTCCGCGTCCAGCACTACCTTGGTCTGACCGGGCGCCACATTCGAGTTGTCCCCGTTCGAGTGCGCGTAGTGCCCATCCGGCCCTACGGCCGTCGAGGTGGCTCGCATACTGCGACCCTCGTGCGGCCGAGCCAGCGCGTCGAGGTCGCCCGCGACCGCCGTTGTCGTCAGTGCTAGCATGATCGCGATCACGAACAGTGCCTTTGCAGTCGAGCTTGTTATCATTGCCATAAGTCCTCTTCCCGTCTCGCCGACTGGCCCTAGTCAGGCTTGGCCGTCTCGTGGTACGCGTCGGCCTCCGTCTCCCAGAGCACAGCCAGCTCCCGCACCCGCTCCGGGTGCAAGTCCACCAGGTTCCGCGTCTCCGTCCGGTCCGCCTCCAGGTTGTACAACTCCCACGGTTCGCCCGCTCGAGCCACCGCCTTCCAGTCACCGGCGCGAAGGGCTCGGTGCCCGTTGTGGTGCCACCAGAGCGACTCATGCTCGATGGGCAGGTCGGCGGCGAAGGTGTGGGCGAGGCTGGCGCCGGGCGTGGGCGGGCCCTGGGCGCCAGCCCATTCGTGGCTCCATGGCACGTCGGCCAGGTCGCAGAAGGTCCGCGGCAGATCCACGAAGTGACCCACGCCCCGACGAAGCTCGCCCCGACCACCGATGCCCCTGGGCCAGTGGACGATGAGGGGAGAGGAGATCCCGCCTTCATGCACCCAGGACTTGTGCAGCCGCAGAGGGGCATTCGCCGCCGTCGACCAGCCAGGGCCCAGGCAGAGGAACGATGCCCCCGACCCCGGCGGAGCGCCGGGATCGTGACCGTCCCCTCGGATGATCTGCTCGGCGCTCGCACCGTTGTCCGACGCGAACAGGATGAGGGTATCGTCCATCACCCCCATCGCTTCGAGCCGATCCAGTACCCGTCCGATCTCCCTATCCATCCGGTCAATCATGGCAGCATGGATCGCCATCTTCGTCGCCTGGAACTCCTTCTGCTCCGCGCTAAGGCTGTACCAAGGCACGGCCCGACCTACCTCACCAGGCCCAATCTGCTGGAGCAGCTCCGTCTCCGAGAGGTTCCAATCGGGGATAGTCCCATACTCGCGCTCGGACAGGTCAGCGTCGAGGATCCCCATCTTGCGCATCCGCAGCCAGCGATCGCGGCGGACCTGATCCCAGCCCACGCTGTAGCGCTCGCGATAGCGCTCGATGTCCTCCTGGAACGCGTGAAGCGGGAAATGGGGCGACGTGAACGCCAGGTACGAGAAGAAGGGCTGGCCCCTATGCTGCCGCTGGTGGTCCTCCAGACACTCGATGCAGTGGTCAGCCATCGCCGTTGCAACGTAGAAGCCACTGTCGGGATCGGGCGTCGGCAGCGGCTCGCCGTCGAGAAGATGGTCCTGGGGGGCGAAGAAGCGGTTGTGGTCCTCCAACTGGTAGGAACGCTCGAAGCCGTTCCCCAGGGGCGCGCCGTCAATGTGCCACTTGCCGTGGTGGTAGCAGCGGTATCCCCCCTCCCTGAGCCGCTCCGACACGAGCGGAGCCCACGGTTGGCGGCTCCCCAGCCCAAGATCGCGCACGGCGTCCCGGCGTATCTGCTGGGCGTAGTACCCCGTCAGGATGGCGGCACGGCTGGGCCAACACCGGCCCGTGGAGTAGTGCTGGGTGTACCGCAAGCCCCCACGAGCGAGTCGGTCCAGGTTCGGGGTGTCGATCTCGCCGCCGTAGCATCCGGCATCCGAGAACCCCATGTCATCAGCCAGGATCAGCAGCACATTGGGGCGGGCACCCGCCCCCTTCGCACGGTTCGCCATCGCGGACGCTCCCAGAGCTCCAATAGCGGCGCCCAGGAACTGGCGGCGACTCAGCGATCCAACCATAGCAATCCCTCCGCGTCCGGCGCTCGTTCGCCTGCGGGGTTCGGGAGGGCGGTACTCGAGCCCTCCAGCTCCCTCGCAGGGTACTTCAGCCGAAGGGGGAACTAAGGACTCAGCACATCCCCCTCAACTGCCCAGGAGGTGCATGCTCTTATGTCGCGGACACGATTCACGGCTCTTGCCATGCTGACGCTGACGCTCACGCTCGGGGCATCTGCCATGGCCGACGTTTCACTCCCCAGCATCTTCGGGGATCACATGGTACTTCAGCGCGATATGCGGCTGCCCGTGTGGGGCTGGGCCGACCCCGGCGAGAGGGTCACGGTCACTCTCGAGGGCGTCCAACCTGCCACCACGACGGCGAACGCCGATGGCGAATGGCGCGTGGACCTCCCCGCGCAGTCCGCGGGTGGGCCCTTGACCCTGACGGTTTCTGGGTCGAACCGCATCATCTTCGAGGACGTGCTGGTCGGCGAGGTCTGGCTGTGCTCTGGCCAGTCGAACATGGAGTGGCCGGTGGCCGCGTCCGCTGGCTATGACACGGTAGCCACCGAGGCCAATCGCTACCCCCGGATCCGCCAGATCCAGGTGCCGAAGGTGCCCGCCGGCGCCCCCGCCAAGGACTTCGATGGCCAGTGGGTCGTCACGAGCAGCGACACGGTAGGAGCCTTCACGGCCGTAGGGTACTTCTTCGGGCGGCAACTCCATCGGGAGTTGCGGGTCCCCATCGGACTCATCAACTCGTCATGGGGCGGCACCCTCATAGAGCCTTGGACTCCACCGGTCGGTTTCGCGCGGGTGGACTCGCTCCAGGACATCAGTGCTCGGGTCCGCCTAGCCGACGCCTCCTCCGAGGAGCACAAACAGGCTTTGGGCGCCTATTTGGACGCCTTGAGGGCCTGGATCACCCAGGCGGAGCGCGCTTTGGCTCAGAACGAGCAGCCAACGCCGGCGCCGGCCTACCCGGACGGCCTCCGGCCGCTCGACGGCTCGGGTACGCCCACAGGCCTCTACAACGGGATGATCGCCCCGCTGGCGCCCTACGCCCTGCGCGGCGCCATCTGGTACCAAGGCGAGTCGAACCACGGCGAGGGCATGCTCTACGCGGACAAGACCCGCGCCCTGGTCGAGGGCTGGCGAGAGGTCTGGGGCCAGGACAGGCTGCCCTTCTACTATGTTCAGATCGCGCCGTTCATGTACGGCGACGAGGATCCGAACATCATACCCATCTTCTGGGAGGCGCAGACCGCGGCCCTGGCGATCCCCGATACCGGCATGGCCGTCGTGAACGACATCAGCGAACTCGACGACATCCACCCCAAGAACAAGCAGGATGTCGGACTGCGGCTCGCTCTTCTAGCCCTTCGCGACACCTACGGCTGGACTGAGCAGGTAGCCGAGGGACCCACTTACCGTTCCATGGCTGTCGAGGGCAACACCATCCGCGTCAGGTTCGACAATGTGGGCAGCGGCCTGGAATCGCGCGACGGCCAGCCTCTGAACTGGTTCGAGATCGGAAGCGGTGAGACGGGCTTCGTTGCGGCCGAGGCGACCATCGACGGCGATACCGTTGTTGTGTCGGCCGACGGCGTCAGGTCGCCCACGGCGGTCCGCTTCGCCTGGCACAAGCTCGCCGAGCCGAACCTTCGGAACGCGGAAGGTCTGCCCGCGAGGCCCTTCCGAGCCGGCGAACTCGCGAACGTCGACTTCCTGGCCCTGCGGGTGCCCGAGGCGTCCGACTACCGTGTGATCTACGACATCGATCTGAGCAAACTGGGGCCGAGGCCGCAGTACGAGGTGGACGCCGCCATGCTCGCGGGCGAGTTCGATCGGGTGGCCTACATCCTGGAACTCCGTGGCGATGGCGCGCCCCAGTTCGTCTACGTATCCATGGACGCGTTCACGAACGACGCGACCAAGCTCGGGATCCCCACGGCAGCCAGTGGCGCGGTCTTCCAGCAGAACGTGGCGAACATGACGGTCATCTCCAACGTCGAGGGCATCGTCCAGGGCGAGAACCTCGCGGGGGGCAACATTGAGATCTGGCCCCACAACTACGGTCCCACGAACGCTGCGGGCGTGCCCAACGCGAGCGATACACTGTGGGACTTCGGCGACGAGTACATTGACCCATACGACGGCTACGGCTGCCTACAGGTCCACAACCATGCTGCGGGCCAGACCGTGTTCTCGGTCAACAACCCCAAAGCCGGTGGAAGCGCCGACATCGGTATCGGCAATGGCACGGGCGAGAATCCCGACTGGACCTTCGCCGCCAATGCCGCGAGGTACAACTACAAGCGCCTGCGTGTCCTCGTTCGCCCGGCTCGCTAGATCATCGGGAGGCGGCCCCTGCGCTCTGGGGGCCGCCTACTCCAACACAACCACTTCATGAAGTTCCACCGATGGCACCTGGATGGTGCAGACGCTTGCCGCCGGGTCCCACCGCCAGTTCAGCGCTTGGCCCGAGGGCTGCAGGACGACCCTCCCAGGGGCCTCCGGCGCTCTGACCCACAGCGTCAGATCACCCGTCGGGGGGATGTAGCCCGTCACCATCCGGTTCCCCAGCGGAAGCCCCAAGGTGTTCAGCAGGTGCACGGAGAGCTTGCCACCCTCCGTGGTGCGCAGGGCTAGGTCTACTGTAGGCGGTCCATCGAGCCGCACCGCCGGGTCGGGGAACAGGGACTCGCACACCTCACCGATGAACCGTCGGATAAGGGGATGGTGCGTGTGGTAGTTGGTCACGTCGATGCGCCCGTAGATGCCCGCGATCCTCCCTGCGCCCAGTTCGGCGACCGTGGCGGCCCACTGGGCGTCCTCCGGTCGCAGCACTCGGTCGGGATACCAGGACGCGATCCCCGTTGCGCCTCGGAGTTCCGCCTTCAGCCAGGGCCCTCTGATGCTCAGGAAGCCGTCGCCGATGGCCAGTTCGCCGGCGCTGTGGTGCTCCTCGCCCAGGGCGATCCCGAGCTCCTCCTCGAACAGCCGCGCTGTTCGGTGGATCACGAGCAGGCTTCCGCCCGCGCGAACGTACTCCACTAAGGCGTCTCGGAACCCATCGGGCAACACGTGGGCGTCGGGTATGACGACCAAGGGGAACTCGCTGAGCCGAGGCTGGAGCTGGTGCTCCGCCAGGACGTCTACGGAGTAGTGTGACTCCAGGAGGGCATGCAGGATGCCCTCCACCGCCTCGATGTAGCTCGACACGAAGACGCCGTCGCAGTTCTCCTTCCACGACTCATGGGAGAGCAGAACCGCCACCTGCGGCACCGTCGCGCTCTTGAAGCTGACGGCCTGCCTCGCGCGACAGAAGTCCGCTACCTGCCCTAGCGTCTCGATCATGAAGGGCGCGATATGGCCGGTTCGCACCGGCTGGTTGTAGATCTGGAACCCGCCGCCCTGCATGAGCACGACCCCAGCCTCCTGCATGAGGTGCTCGGGGGTCTTCAGATTGTGCCCGGTGCCGTCCGTCCAGTTGAAACCCCATGCCATGAGATCCCATGGCATGCCGGTGCTCGCGAGGTAGCGGGCCTCCACCCGGGCCCGATCGACTGAGAGGGTGGGGGAGTAGTCGCCCGAGAGGTAGTCCAGCCCCACCTTCATGGGCGTCGGCGCGAAGGTCGTGTACATCCAGTTGGAGGTGATCTGGAAGCCGGGCTTGTGCTCGTGCAGCGCTCGTACCCAGTGGTCCAGATAGCGCTCGTAAGCGCGCCGGTGGAACTCCTTCCACTCAAGCCAGTAAGGGTCGCCCGGCTGATGAGGAACCTCGACGATACCGGTCTCCTCGGTGAAACGCCGCTGTGCCTCCTCACACCAGTCCAGTTTCGCGGCCCAGCACTCCCCATCGGCCCATATGCCATCGATCCCGTACCGGTCGATGACCTCCTTCACTTGGGGGATGAGCAGCTCGTCCACGTAGGGGCCGAAGACACTGACACTGTTCGCGTCTCGGCTACCATCGGCGTTCACCACCGACCACTCGGGATGATGCTCGAGCGCCACCGTGTCCCACACCCCGGAGTAATGGATGAAAAGCCCTGTGTTGAACTCCCGCGTCACGTCCCGCCAGACGCGGAGGGCATCCTGCACTATCCCCGGCGATGTCCACCCCACGTCCGTGGGGTACCCCGTGTAGCCGGCGTGCCCCTTGCAGTCGTACTGCACATAGTCTGGGTCCACACGCCGCAGGAGCGCGCGGACGTTCTCCGGGCTGGTCTCCTTCCCGAGCACTGTGTCGGTCGCCCCCGGATGCAGATCGAAGTGTAGGCCGAAGAAACACTCCGACCTGGGCAGGATGCGGTCACGCACATGCGGTTGGGCCATGGCGGTGGATACCCCCAGTGTGAGGATGACGAGCAGAATGCGCGGGTCGCCGATTCGGGTCATGCAGCGGCCTCCTCGACAGGATGCGGGACGATGTTCTCCATTCCCCCGACTACGGCCTTGCCTGCCTGCCGGGGGTAGGTATCCGCGGTTGGGTAAGGGAAGTGGTCGGGCACATGGAGGTGCTCACCGTGGCACTGCTTCTCTCGCTCTTGACCACGATCAGTCAGCCAGGAGACGTGCTGTGGATCGACCTGGCCGCCGAGGGCGCGTCTCACGGTCTACGCGTGCCTAGCGCGGGAGACGGTACGCTACTGGCCGACGAGGTAGCCGGCAGCCCGTGTATGCGCATCGCGCCCGACTCGGGCTACCTCTATGTGGATGTAGACCACGAGCGGCTCCCGGCGCAGCCCCTCGACCTGTGGGTGCGCGTGGAGTTCTACGACTCGCACCTCGGCCTCATCCACTTCGACTACGACCGTGCCGACGGCTCGGCCTACAGTCGCGCCATGGATACCATCATCATGATGGGCTCGGGGCAGTGGCTGTCCGCCACCGTGCACCTTCCCGACGCCGCCGTGAGCAACAGGGAGAACCACGGCACCGACTTCCGCTTCGTGGCCTCGGATGTGGCGGTGCGCCGTATCGAGGTCCTCTCCGCAGAGCCCGCCGACTATGTACAGGGCGGCTCCGACCCGTCGAGGTTCGAGGAGCTGCAGACGCAGATCGGCGAGGGCATGGAGCTGACCTTCGGCAACGACGCGGGCCCCGGCCAGGCCTTACTCTATCGGGCCCTGGGAGTGACAAGCGTCGAGTCCTACGTCACATGGCAGACGGCCGAGGACGACGGCGAGGGCGAATGGGATTGGAGCCAGTGGGATCAGCAGGTCGAGGTGCTGGAGGCGAGTGGCCTCAAGTGGGTGCCCTTCCTCATCGCCGGTCCGGCCTACGCCAACCCGAAGTGGTTCCGTGAGTCCGACATGGCCCACCCGTACGTGTGCCTCGAGCATGGCCAACCCTCGAAAGTCGAGTCGCTCTGGAACCCGGAGTTGCCGCACTGGGTCGACCGCTACCTTGGCGCCTTCGCCGAGCGGTACCGGGACCGCGAGGTCATCGAATCGGTGCTTCTCGGCGTGACGGGCATCTACGGCGAGTCCATCTACCCCGCCGGACCCGAGGACGGCTGGACCGCCGATATCCCCGGTCCGTATCACAACCACATGGGTTACTGGGCAGGTGACGAGTACGCCATTGCCGACTTCCGGGCCGCGATGACCGAGCGCTATGGGGACATCGAGACCCTCAACGACGCCTGGAGCACGGGGTACAGCGACTTCGATGAGGTCACAACGTTCCTTCCCGCCGATGCCCCCTCGCCACGCGCCCGGGTGGACTTCACGAACTGGTATCTCGACGCCATGACCGACTGGTCCGTCCTGTGGGTTGAGCTGACCCGCAAGCACTTCCCCGACACGCCCATATACCTCTGCACCGGCGGAGATGAGAACCCGCAACTCGGCGCTGATTTCACCGCCCAAGCGGCGCGGATCGCCCCCTATGGCGCCGGAATCCGCATCACGAACGAGGGAAGCAACTACGCCTTCAACTACGTCATCACGCGGGAGGTCTCCACGGCGACACGTGCCTTCGACACCTTCTGCGGCTTCGAACCGGCGAGCTCGGTCGACCCCCAGGGCGTGGTCGCCCGGATCTACAACGCCACCGCGTCCGGCGCCCGGCAGCTCCACTACTACAGCCCCAACGTGCTGGGGCTAGCCGAGTCCGTCCGGAACTACCGAACCTTCGCTCCGCACCTCCAGTCTCGGCGCCCCGTCGTCCGCGCGGGCCTGTATGTGCCCAAGACGACCTGGGCGCTCGATGACAGCCGCGTCGGCAGCTTCTACAACATAGCGGCGAGCATCCGGGACTATGTGGACTTCGAATTGCTCGATGCCCTTACCCTCGACTCCCAGAGACTGCCCGATGTCAAGGTCGTAGGACTCGTCGAGGCGGCTCACGCCGAAGAGCGCGAGGTGGAGGCCATGCGGGCGTGGGTGGCGTCCGGTGGCGTGCTCGTAGCCGTGGCGCCCCGAGAGGGATCGCTGCTCAGCACCCCAGAGGGAGAGGTCGCCACGGGCCTCTTCGCCGAGCTGCCCGCCGATCTGGATGTGATCCGCTACCACCCGGTGGGCGAGCTGCCGAGGCGGGTAGCCATAGACGTCGGCTCCCCGTCGGACCTGGGGAACCTCGCCGGCACGTGGCATAGCCGCGAGACCGGGCCGGAGTGGCCGGCTGTGCAGGGCGCCACCAAGCGCTGGAGCGGGGCGGACGCCTCCGTTCTGCTGCCCATCGACGCGAGCGCGAATGCCGTGCTCATCCTGGACGTCAACATGTCCGAGCACAACGCCGACGGCGCCAATCGAGTGCTCGTCAACGGCCATGAGATTGGCCGGCTCGACCGCTCGGGCAGCCACCTCTACCGTTTCGAGGTGCCACAGGCCGCCCTCGAGGGACGCCAGATCGCTGAGATACGGCTGGATGTCACCACTTGGGTGCCCCTGGAGCACGGTATGAACGACGGCCGCTCCCTGGGGGCGGCGGTACGCTGGGTCGAGCTCTGCTCCGAAGGGTGCGAGGACCTCCCTATTGAGCCTCCCTTCGTGCGCGCCAGCCTCGACTTGGACCTCGTGCGCGAGCGGTGCGTGCGGCCCCTCGGCGAAGGGGCGACCATCCTGCTGCCGCCGGCCGCCGGCGATGCCTCTGACACTATAGGGCTAGCCATGCTGGCTGTGCTCGACGGCCAACTCGGCCCCAAGGGATCCTCCTATGGCTGGCCAGATGGAGGCCGCGATGGGATCTTCTGGACGGAGACAACTGAGGAGTACCTCGTGCTCAACACCACTGATGCGCCGGTGACCCTGCGAGGCGTCGAGATCCCCGCCCATGGGATCGCCGAAGTGCCAAGATAGGTCATCAACGGGTTCAGCCCCCTCGGACCCGTGCCCTTGGCGGTTGCGGCCCGGGGGGGCGTGTGTTACATTCTGGCGGTTGCCACTTCAGTCAGCAGCGGTGAGTCCATCTTGAGTTGGCTACAGGTCGTCGCCCTCGGCCTACTGCAGGGCCTGACCGAGTTCATCCCTGTTTCCAGCACCGGTCACCTGGCGCTATTCCCCGCGCTCATCGGACAGGAGAGCCCATCCCTTTTCTTCGACGTGGCCGTGCACCTGGGGACCCTCGTTGCGGCCATAGTCTTCTATGCCAAGGACGTAGGGAGGGCATTGAAAGGCCTAGGGAGAATGGTCAAAGGCCTTCTCTCAGGCGAGGGGCGCAGGGTATTCCGTGAAGACCAGTGGGCGCGGCTTGCCGGGCTTCTGGCCATAGCGATCCTTCCCACGGTTGCCATCGCCCTGGCGCTGGACGATTTCACCGAGAGCATGGTCACCATGCCGATGCTCGCCGCGAGCTGCATGTTGATCACTGGGACCATGCTCATCGTGACCGATCGCATTGAGCGCCGGCGTGAGGCTGGCGTAGGGTCCCAGCAGAGCGATAGCACGCTGGGCCAGGCCGCGGGGATCGGCATTGGACAGGGCATCGCTATCCTGCCCGGCATCTCGCGCTCTGGCGCGTGCATCATCACGGGAATACTGCTCGGGCTGGAACGGGAGTTCGCGGTAAGGTTCGCCTTCCTGCTGATGATCCCCACCGTGCTCGGCGCGGCCTGCTACCAGGCCATCGACGTGGTGCGAGAGGGGATCGATCCGGCCGCTCTGACCGACGCCCTCGCGGCGGCGGCGGTGGCCATGGTTAGCGGGTTGGCGGCGATTTGGATCACCGTGAAGGTGGTCCAGCGCCGTTGGCTCTGGGTTTTTGGTGTGTACTGCCTGGTGATCGGCATCTTCAGTCTGGTGTTCCTGTCGGTCAGAGGGTAGGCGGCGTTAGGAGTAAGCTGAGGCGGCCTCGGCCATCTCAGAGCGTGGATACCGCGTCCCAGGGCGCGGCCTGTTTTGTGAATGGCCGGGATCACTCGGCCCACGTCGAAGGGAGTCACTAGGGCTATGGATTTCGTCACACAGCTCGCAGTGGGCCTGATGACGGTTGCTCAGAACCCAGGAGAAGCGATCTCCGAGGCCAACCTCGTGCTGAACGAGTTCGGCGCTTCAGAGTGGCTGGCAATCATCATCACGTTCCTCGCGGCGCTCGGCTCCCTCGGATTTGGGTGGTGGCTGATCACCCAGATTCGAGAAGCTGATCGAGGCACACCAGGCATGATCAAGGTCAATGAGGCGATCATGGTCGGCGCCAAGGCCTACCTCTATCGCCAGATGAAGCTGCTCTGGATGTTCGTGGTAGGTCTCGCCGTTGTCTTGTTGATCCTCTACCTGCCGATCAAAGAGAACAAATGGGCGGCCATCGGCGTCGGTCTGGCCTTTGTTCTCGGCTCCGCAGCGTCCTTCGCCGCGGGCTTCGTCGGCATGAACCTGGCCGTCTATGCCAATCTCCGTGTGGCGGCCGCGGCCCTGAAGAGCTTCAAGCGTGCCCTGGAGCTAGCCTTCCGAGCGGGTGCCGTGTCAGGCGTCTTCACCGTCGGCCTCGGCCTCCTCGGCGCCTGCCTTGTCTTCGCCTTGTGGCAAGAGTACGCCATCCAGGTGCTCGTGGGCTTCGGCTTCGGCGGCAGCCTCATCGCCCTCTTCATGAGGGTCGGCGGCGGCATCTACACGAAGGCCGCCGATGTAGGCGCCGACCTCGTCGGCAAAGTCGAGGCGGGCATCCCCGAGGACGATCCTCGCAACGCCGCGACCATCGCCGACAACGTGGGCGATAATGTGGGCGACTGCGCCGGCATGGCCGCGGACGTCTTCGAGTCCTACGAGGTCACCCTGGTCGCCGCGATCCTTTTGGGCGCCTTCGCCCAGCGTGCGGCCATAGATCACGGCGGCGGCGTCGCTCTGGATCTCGGCTCCGCCCTCTGGACCTTCCCCCTCATCGTCCGTGCCGTTGGCGTCGTGGCGTCCATCATCGGCGTCCTCATGGTCAAGGGCGATGATAAGGACAAGACGATGGACCCCATGAAGCCCATCAACACAGGCTTCACCGGCTCCGCCGTCGTCGCGGTCCTCGGCATTCTCGTCGCCACCGTTCTCATGATGAAGACCCAGCAGGATGGCCAGACTGTCATCCACTGGTCCTTCGGCATCGCGACCATCGCGGGCGTAGCTCTGGCGATGGTTATCGGGCGGCTCACCAACTACTACACGCACACCGATGAGCCTCCGGTGACCGAGATCGCCAACAGCGCCCGGACCGGGCCGGCCACGATCATCCTCAGCGGCCTCGCCGCAGGGATGGAGAGCTCCGTGTGGAGCATCCTCTCCATCGGCGGCGCGGTTGTCTTCAGCTTCGCCGTCTTCGGCGGCGACTTGGCCCTGGGTTCGTACGGCGTTGCCCTCATGGGCCTTGGCCTCCTGACCACAACGGGCTACATCCTCGCCATGGATACCTACGGCCCCATCGCCGACAACGCGAACGGCGTCTTCGAGATGGCCGATGACGTGGACGTGGAGTCAGACCCGGAGGCGAGCCGGATCGTCGCCCGCCTGGACCAGGTAGGCAACGTGACCAAGGCCCTCACCAAGGGCTTCGCCATCGCTACAGCCGTGATCGCTGCGGTCTCGCTGTTCAAGTCCTTCGTCGACGAGGTTGGCCTCGAACAGATCGGCATCCAGGTCAACCATCCCCTCGTCTTCGTCGGCTTCCTGATCGGCGGCGCGGTCCCGTTCCTCTTCTCCTCCATCGCCCTGAACGCGGTCTCGCGCGCGGCCTTCCAGGTCGTCCAGGAAGTGCGGCGTCAGTTCCGTGAGATCCCTGGCATCATGGAGGGCGAGAACCTGCCCGACTACCAGCGCTGCGTTGACATCGTTACCTCCACCGCCCAGCGTGAGCTGCTTGGCCCCGGCATCCTCGCCGTGACCACGCCGATCCTGACCGCCTTCCTGCTGGGCAGCACCTTGTTCGGCACCAGCGGCTTGGTAGAGGTCGAGATCAACGGTCAGATCGAGTCCGCGCCCCTTGCGGGAGCTGCTCTCGGCGCCTATCTCGCCGGCGCTATCCTCGTCGGTCAGCTCATGGCGGTCTTCATGTCCAATGCTGGCGGGGCATGGGACAACGCCAAGAAGAAGATCGAGGACGGCATGTTCGGCGGCAAGGGCACTGACGAGCACAAGGCGGCCGTCGTCGGCGACACCGTTGGCGATCCCTTCAAGGATACTGCCGGCCCCGCTCTGAACCCGCTCATCAAGGTCATGAACCTCGTCGCCATCCTCCTCGCCCCCGTGTTGGCGAAGGTGCCTGGACCCGAGGTCAGCCTCATGGTCTCGCTAGTCTGCATCGGCCTGCTCGGACTCGCCGTATGGTGGTCCAAGCGTGGTGCGAGCGTCATCGAGGATTCTCCCGCATAGCGGTAGAGTCTCGGAATCGTACCTTCCGCAGAGGAGCGGCCCATTCCGGGCCGCTCCTCTCTACGTGTACGCGGCTCCAACAAGTGGCAGGACCATGCTGAGCGCAAGAGGAATACCACCGCCGGTGTGGTTGGAAGCGAGTCGTTGACCGTGTGGCCAACGGATGCGGATCCAGGCGTGGTGGAATCCTTCAGCTCCCCTACGTCACTCCTGCGCGGCCGCTCCGATAGACCGTACAGGGTGCTCGTCGCGGACAGAGAGCCTGGCCACGTTGACCATCTTGTCGAGGCCCTCAGGGCGGCGCGGGTGGCAGCTTTGATCCCGAGCTGGCGAGAGCCTTCGGGCCGTTCTTCGTGAGCCAATTCGGGGAGAACGGGGCGCGGTACGATGGTGCTTTGGCACGGCACCGGTACCGTCGTCACAGTGCGCCATAGGGCCTCCTGCCACTACATCCCCGGCTCCAAGTACACCCCGAACTCCGCGATCGCCGGGCACACGGGCGATGCTGTAACGCGCAGCCGGAGCCGGGTTGTCTGAACGGGCTCGAACCGCAGCAGGCGCCGCGAGCCGACACCCACGGCCACGGCGACCTCGCGCCAACCCTCGCCCTCCCAGACGTCTACGGCGATGGACTCTATCCGCTGACCGAGTGGCAGATGCTCCCGCACCGAGACCACATTGAGCCGCACGGGCTCCGCGAACTCGACAAGAAGCTCCGGCTCTGTCACTCCGTCGTCCGTGGCCCAGTAGGTAGAGGGATCGCCGTCAAGCGCGGCGCTGGGCGCGTAAGCCGGATGGTCGCCGCGGACGCTACTCGCTGTCACCTCCGCCGTGGTCGCCAGGTTCACCTGGAAGGTGTCGCGCAGGATGCGGCCCATCTCCTGAAGCGCCGCCACATCCGCCTCGTGGATGCGTCCGCGCCGATCCGGCGGCAGGTTCAGAAGGAACGCCGCGCCCCGGCCTACCGACGCGTAGTAGAGGTCGACAAGCTCCGCTGGCGACTTGACGCGCTCATCCTCGGAGGCGTGGTAGAACCAGCCAGGACGGATCGACACATCGGCCTCGGCGGCGATCCAATGTGATCCTCCTCGCTCGCCGACATTGTTCCGTCCTGGGTCGACGTCCCCCACAGTGCCCTGTGGGGTGATCGTTGCCCAGCACGTCTCGCCAGCGACTCCGCGCTCGTTCCCCACCCAACGGACGTCGGGGCCCACATCGCTGAAGATGACGGCCCCGGGTTGCAGCTCCCGAACAATGGCCCACGTGTCATCCCAACCGTAGTAGGTCTGCGTGTCGACCTGCCGGGTCTCGTTAGCGCCGCCGTAGTAGCCGTCGCCTCCGTTGGCGCCGTCGAACCACACCTCGAAGATCTCGCCGTACTGGGTCATGAGCTCCCTCAGCTGACTCCGGTAGTAAGTCACGTACTCCGGCGAGCCGTAGGCCGGGTGGTTGCGGTCCCACGGCGAGAGGTACACCCCGAACCGCAGTCCGTGTCTTGCACACGCCTCCGACACCTCACGCACTACATCGCCCTCGCCATCGCGCCACGGACTAGATGCGACGGAATGGTCCGTGTGGGCGCTTGGCCAGAGACAGAAGCCGTCGTGGTGCTTGCAGGTCAGGATGAGCCCCCGCATGCCCGCTTCGGCGGCGACCCGAGCCATCTCATCGGCGTCGAAGTCCGACGGGTCGAAGACCGTCGGCGACTCATCACCGAACCCCCACTCCTTGTCCGTGAAAGTGTTCACGGTGAAGTGCAGGAACCCGTAGAACTCCATCTCGTGCCATAGGAGCTGCCGGTCGCTCGGCACCGCTCCGTAGGGCTCCGGCGGCGCGGGAACGGGCCCAACACGGCGGCTGACGCGCACACCGAACAGCCCTCCCGCGTAGTGCCCCTCGTGAGCCGCGAAGGTGATCTTGATCCGCTCCGTGCCCGCAGTGAGCGCATCCGGGATGGGGTAGGTGACCTCGAAGAAGCTGTCGGGGGCATCGCGGCTCAGGGTCTGGGTGGCGATCGCCACGCCGTCGACGAGGATGTCGAACGTGCGGTCGCCCACATCGCTGCCCCAGTAGGTGCAGACCAGATCGACTGCCTCCGCGGGATCGACGGCCATGTCGAAGGAGAACCAGCCGCCGCCGAAGGCGTGGCGGAACTTGCGACCGAGATGCTCTCCCACCCCCGTCTGCTCGCCTTCCACGTTGTGGTCCCGCTCATCCTGCATCTCACCCGGCCGCATCCGATCAACCGTGAACGCCTCGATCGCCCTGCGCTGCCTCGCCTCTTCCCGGTATTGAGCGCGCTGCTCCTCCCACTGGGCGGGTGAGAACCTGTCCCAGTAGACCGTGTAGCGTGACCCGTGGGTCATGTAGAAGGGCCGCAGTATCACATCCCGAGGTCGCCCCGCGCCCACCAGAGTGAAGACCAGTGGCCCCTCGTCCGCCGGCCGCAGCCAGTCCGATAGCTCGCGCTCTCCTACCACGAGGGCGGGCACATAGTCGGGATCCACGGCGCGCGGGTCATCCTCGGGTCCCAGCTCACCCGCCAGCACCACTGGGCCGTAGAGCAGGGCCACGCGATCGGGGTTGTCAGGAGTGGCCTCGGTGCGAAGGCGCATGGGCAGAGTGACCCGCACGGTGTCCCCGTCCTGCCAATGCCGCCTGAGGGTCACAAACCCATTCCCATCGTCGGCCACATCCGCAGCCTGACCATTCACATCGAGCCCGAAGCCCTCGGCCACCCACGCCGGGCGCCGTACCCGCAGGGCCATCTCCTGAGGCCGCTCCAACCGAAGCGTGAGAGTAGTCCCCTGCTCCTCGGGAAACAGCGTGCTCTGCTCCAGGGCGAGCCCACGCTCCGGCCACCCCAGCGTCGAGGCAATGAACAGGTTCACGTAGAGCCCGTCCTCGTCGCGGTAGTAGATCGACTCTCCATACTTGGCGTGGTTCTCGATGCCCGTGCCGACACAACACCAGAAGCTGTCCTCGGGCGTCGAGTAGGTCTTGAACTCCCCTGGCTTGAGGGGCAGGTAGTAGCACACCATCCCCGTCTCGGGGTTCTGGGAGGCCAGGATGTGGTTGAACAGGGCCCTCTCGATGTAGTCCCCATACGGGCCCGAGGGGTCCCACGCCATGAGATGCCGGGTTAGCTTCAGCATGTTGTAGGTATTGCATGTCTCGGTGGACGACGCCCCCAACCGCTCCGCGAGCTGGTCGGGAGGGCCGAAGTGCTCGCTGTTCGTGTTGCCGCCGGTGACGTACGTGTGGTGGTTCACGACGATATCCCAGAAGTTCGCCGCGATCACCCGGTCTCGTTCGTCCCCAGTGACCTCATAGCGCCGTGCCACTCCGATGACCTTGGGGATCTGCGTGTTCCCGTGCCGCCCGGGCAGGAGATCCTTACCTCTCGCCAAGGGCTCTAGGATATCCGTGTGATGGAACCGCCGGGACAGTTCGAGGTACCGCTCCTCGCCCGTGATGGCGTAGAGCTCGGCCATCGACTCGTTGATGCCCCCATGCTCGCAGGCGAGCATGGTCTGCCACTGCTCCGGGGTCAGCCCTGAGGTGAGGTCGTAGGCCCAATCCGCAAGATCAGCCGCCACCTGGAGCGCTCGCTCGTTGCCGCAGTGAATGTACGTGTCAATGAGGCCCGCGAACAGCTTGTGGAGGGTGTACCAAGGCACCCAGATGCCATTCAGGTCGAACCCCGCACTCCTGATCTGGCCGGCCCGCACCTGCTCCAGGGCCTGTCGCCCACCGGGGATGGCCGCGACGTACCCGTCGCCCTGGGCCTCCTGACAGGAACGGAGATCAGCCACGATGGCGGCCGTGCGTTCGCGGAAGCGCTCATCCCCGGTGGAGGCGTACGTCTTGGCACACGCCGTGAGATAGTGGCCTAGGGTGTGCCCGGCGATGGTGTCCGCCTCCCAGCCACCGTAGGGCTCAGCGCGCGGCTCCAGTCCGGCCTCTGAGCGGAAGCGAGAGAGGAGCCGGTCAGGATCCAGGGACAGCAGCCACTGGCTGTTGCGCTCCATGGCGCGCAGAAACGGCCCCTCGGCCAGCCGCACCGCCTCGAGCGGGAAGGGCTCCGCCCGCAGGGCGCTGATGTCTGGCACAGCGTGCTCGGGCGACGGGGTCTGACCAATGAAGGCGGAGAGAAGTGAAGCAGCGGTCAGCATGGCGGGCACAGCGGCACCTCCGGTGCGGATGTTGGCACGCTGTGGGTTCTCTCCGGTCGCTGCCCCGCCCTGCGGAGCCACACCGTGGCTTAGTCGTGCCCATATCCAGGGCCATAAACGGGCTGGAGGTACCCCTCGCCGGTGCTCGCGTGGGTGTCTGGGTGGGCGCGAGGCTCGGGAGCCGAGCTCCGTATCGTCGCTACGCCCGCGGGATCGGTGTCTGTGCGCTCGTCGAAGCCAGGGCCTCGCCGGAACCAGTGCGGGTTGAGGGGCCCTCTCTCTTCGTCCTCGCCGATGCAGTAGATCCAGCCGTTCTGGCTCCCGATCACGATCCGCCCATCGGCCACGGCGGGGGTGGAGTCGATGTCAAACCCCTCGTCGAACACCCATAGGGGAAGTCCGATGCGCTCGTCGAGACACCAGAGCGTGCCGTCGCGTACGCCGACGAGTATCGTCCCGTCGGCGACCACAGGGGAGGACCAGATCCGTGCCCCAGTGAGGCGTCTCTGCCAGAGGATGTCCCCCGAACCCATGGCCAGACAGTAGAGAACACCATCGTTGCAGCCCACGTAGCAGCAGCCGAGCGCGGGGTTGAGGGCGACGGTGGCCCATACCCCTCGGGGAAGGTCGCGCACCCACAGAGGCTCACCGGTTGCCACCGTGAGGCAGTGCACCTTGCCGCGCTCGAGGCTGCCACCCATCTCGGCGGCGTGATAGACCCGGCCCTCGTGGTAGACGGGCGTCGGGTCTCCATCACCGCCCGTCCAGTACTCCCACCGTCGCTCTCCCGTGTCCGCGTCCAGCGCGTAGAGAGCCCCTCCGCTGGAGCCGATCATTATCAGACCCTCCGCGTAGCAGGGGCTGCTCTCGCAACTCCCCGCCGTTGGGCCGAAGCGCCAGAGGACGGAGCCGTCATTGGGGTCGAAGGCGTACACCGCGTTGTCCTCGCCGCCGATGAACAGCTTCCCATCCACGATCACGGGGTTCGAGTCGGTGTCCTGACCTATGCGGGTCTCCCAGACCATCTCGCCACCGAGGGTGTAGCGCCGCACCCGGTTATCACGCCCCCCATGGAAGATGGCCCCATCCAGTACCGAAATGCTCCCCTTGATGCTGTGTCGCAGGCCGTAGTGCCAGATCTCACGGCCGCTCTCCAGGTCAAGGCAGTAGACGTGAGAATCGGTCGAGCCCACGTACACTCGCCCATCGACGATGCACGGCTGACCCGTCCAGCCCGTGCCGCGCCACGGGAATCCTGGGCCGAGCGACGGATCACCGCGCTGCTCGTACGGCCCCTCGAGCTTCGTCTTGGTCTCGAAGCGCCAGAGGAGCTTCGGGTGCCGCGGCACGGCGCCGACGCCTGACAGGTTCCGCTCGGGGTTCCCACGGAAACAGGTAATCGACTCCCGCTCGTCGGTGGGTTCCGACTCAACGGGCACCGGTGTCGTTGGCTCCACCACCGCCACTTCGGAGATAGCGTGCTGACGGGTCTGGTCGTCCCTCGGCGGAGCCGCACGGGGCGCCCAGACTACCCACACGACCAGTCCGCCCACGACGCACGCGGCGCAGCATGCAATCAGGAGAAGGGCGCGAAGGCGCAATGGGCGCCTGCCCTCCTTGACTTCGCCCATCCGTAGACACCACCCCTCACTCAGTGGTCGTCGAAGCCCTTTCCGCCCCCGCCCTCCCTGCACCTGCGCAAGAGGCTGTGGTACAGTCCTCTCATGCAGCGGCGACTCGGCGCCCGCGGCTGGTCACATGGGGGCCGGAGAGGGTCCTTCTACCCTCGCGGATGCAGGGGTCCACTCGCGTGCTACCGGAAGGAATCGCGCCATCGACCACTGAAGCGCCCATGCCGGGTGACGCTACTGACGACGTCATCTAGGTGAAGGAGTAGATCCGTATGGCAACGCTATTCAGTTCGCTGCTCGACAACCTCGCAGCTAATGGGGGAGTGCTTCTGCTGTCGACAGCCGTTCTGCTTCTGGCCGCCGCGGCCGCGACCGGGGATACGCCACACGCCAAGGTGTCGCCGGTGCCCTTTGACCAGGTCACCCTCGAGGACGAGTTCTGGGCTCCCAAGATGGAGCGTAACGCTCAGGTGAGCCTGCCTCATCAGATCCGCATGTGCGAGGAGACGGGGCGCCTCCGCAACTTCGCCATCGCTGGCGGGCTCGAGGAGGGCGAGTTCGAGGGCATCTACTTCAATGACTCGGACGTCTACAAGATCCTCGAGGGCGCGGCCTACGCGTACCAGACGACGCGAGAACCCTCCATCAAGGCCGAGATGGACCGCATCGTTGACCTCATCGCCGCCGCTCAAGGCGAGGATGGCTACATCAACACCTACTACACCCTCGTCGAGCCTGACAACCGGTGGACGAACCTCCCAACCATGCACGAGCTCTACTGCGCCGGTCACCTCATCGAGGCGGCCGTGGCGCACCACAGGGCTACGGGAGAGCGGAAGCTGCTCGATGTCGCCATCCGCTTCGCCGACCTGATCGACTCGCGGTTCGGCGAGGGGGAGGGCAAGGAGTACGGCGTCCCAGGGCACGAGGAGATCGAGCTAGCCCTGGTCAAGCTGGCCGAGGCCACCGGCGAGCAGCGTTACCTCGATCTCGCCCAGTACTTCATCGACGCCAAGGGCCGCAGCGGCCAAGACTACTACCAGGACCAGCTCCCCGTCCGGCAGCATGAGACGATCCACGGCCACGCGGTCCGCGGCATGTACCTCTACGCCGGAGTCGCCGACATCGTCGCACGCACCGGTGACGAGGATCTGGCGAAAGCCATTCGCTCCGTCTGGCATGACACCGTCGAGCGCAAGATGTACGTGACCGGCGGCGTAGGCCCCTCGGCCCACAATGAGGGCTTCACGACCCCCTACGATCTGCCGAACGACACAGCCTATGCCGAGACCTGCGCCTCCATCGGCATGGTCCTGTGGGGCTCCCGCATGCTGAACCTCTTCGGCGATGCGGGGTACGCCGACGTCATAGAGCGGGTGCTCTACAATGGCTTCCTGTCCGGCTGGAGCCTATCCGGCGATCGCTTCTTCTACGTGAACCCCCTCGAGAGCCAGGGGAATCACCATCGGCAGCCGTGGTTCGGGTGCGCCTGCTGCCCGCCGAACGTCCTACGGCTCATCGCCCAGATCGGCGGGTTCTTCTACGGCGCCTCGGAAGACGCTCTGTGGATCCACCTGTATGGCTCCTCCACGGCGACCACTGAGGTGGCTGGCACGGGCGTTCGCGTCATCCAGCGCACCGATTACCCGTGGGACGGAACCGTTCGCATCGCCGTGACCCCCGACGAGGCGGGCGCTGAGTTCGCGCTGAAGCTCCGCGTGCCATGGTGGTGCGAGCAGGCCACTTGCACCGTGAATGACGAGGCGGTCGAGGCCGCACCCGGCTCTGACGGCTACCTCACGATCGCGCGGGCATGGTCCGAGGGCGACCAGGTCGAGCTGACCCTGCCCATGCAGGTCAGGAGGGTCCTCGCCCACCCAGCCGTCGCCGCCAACCGCGGGCGTGTCGCCCTCCAGCGCGGTCCGGTGCTCTACTGCCTCGAGGCCGTCGACAACGGCGCTAACATTCGGAAGGTCTATCTGCCTCGGACGGCCGCTTTGCAGGCCGTCGAACGGCCGGACCTGCTGGGCGGGGTCGTGACCCTACAGGGCGAGGCGCTGGTCAGCGTGGACGCCCTTGACCGCGATGAGCTCTACCGCTTCGGCATTCAACCGGAGGCCGTCGCGATCACCGCTGTGCCGTACCACGTGTGGGACAACCGGGAGCCGGGTCCCATGGCCGTGTGGCTGCCCGAGAGCGCTGGTCTGATCGAGCCCGATCTGGCCCCGACTCCCGCAGACTCCGCCAGGGTGAGCGCCTCGTACGTCCATGCGAGCCTCTCGGCCGTCAACGACCGCCGCATGCCCAAGGCGAGCAGCGAGAGAGGCGGGCGGAACTTCGACTGGTGGGACCACAAGGGAACCACTGAGTGGATCGCCTATGAGTGGGATCAGCCCGTCGCGGTGAGTGGCGTGGAAGTCTACTGGTTCGACGACACCGGGGTCGGGCAGTGCAAGGCGCCCGAGTCCTGGCGCATCGAGTACCTCGAGGGCGAGGAATGGCGTGAAGTGACGGGATCGCCGAGGTACGAGACGCGCCTCAACGACTTCAACCGCGCCACCTTCGAGCCCGTCACGACCCGTGGCTTGCGGCTAGTGGTGAAGCTCCAGGATGAGTGGTCGGCCGGTATCTGCGAGTGGCGAGTCCTGGGCGAGTAACCCGATCATCCGGCGCCCTGGGTACCGCGGAGGCTGATCGCCAAAAGGCTGCCTCGCTAGAGTGAAGCGTCCTCGCCCAAGAGCCGAACCCCGCCTTGGTCCAAGTCGGCGAGGGCCTGAGCCGCCGACCGCCCAGAGGGAAGGGTCCTATCGGCAGCGAGTTCTGCAAGTGGCGCCAGGACGAATGCCCGCTGCTCCAGGTAGGGGTGGGGGATGGTCAGTTCGGCGCTCTCGATGCGCTCCTCGCCGTACAGCAGCACATCGAGGTCGATCAGCCGCGGTCCCCAACGCACATCGCGCTGGCGCCCAAGGCCACATTCGATCTCGAGGCAGACGTGAAGGAGAGTGTGGGGGCCGAGGCATGTCGAGACCTCGACCACCGCGTTCAGGAAGGTCGGCTGGTCCTCGACACCCCAGGGAAGGGTCTCGTACACCCCCGAGCAGCGTGTGACCTCGAGGCCGGCCGTGCCTCGGAGTCTCCGCACGGCTGCCCGAAGATTGGCGAGGCGGTCACCCAGGTTGGAGCCCAGGCCGATGTAGGCCTCGACCGCCAAGCGCTCACCCCCGGGCGGGCCTCCGGAGCACCGCATCGGCCAGACGCGCCACGTCCACCATCTCCGGCACGTCGTGCACCCTCACGATGTCCGCTCCCCGGGCGATGGCCGCCGCCACGGAGGCCGCGGTGCCCATGAGCCGCTCCTCGGTCGGTCGGTCCAGGACAGCCCCTATGAAGCGTTTGCGCGACGTCCCCACGAGAAGGGGGGCCTGGCAACGCTCGCGGATCCAATCGAGTTGGTTCAGCAGGTCCAGGTTGTGCTCCACCGTCTTGCCGAAACCGATGCCCGGGTCCACGATAATCTGCTCGGGCGCGATGCCCGCCTCCAGAGCCCACAGGCGGCGCTCCACAAGCATGCTCGCCACTTCCTCGACCACGTCGCCGTACTCGGGGGCATCCTGCATGCTCGCTGGAGTGCCGCGCATATGCATCAGGCACACGGCGGCGCCAGTCTCGGCCGCTAGAGGCGCCATGTCCGGGTCATCGTTCAGCCCGCTCACGTCGTTGATGAGGCTGGCTCCGGCCGCGATAGCCGCCTCGGCAACGACGGCTCTACGGGTATCAATGGAGATCGGCACGCCCAACGGCGCCAGGGCACTGACGACGGGCTCGGTCCGACGTCGCTCCTCCTGAGGATCGACGGGCTCTGATCCCGGGCGTGTGGACTCGCCGCCGACATCGAGGATATCCACGCCGGCCCGGACCATCCGTTCCGCACGGTCCCGCGCCGCCTCGATACTGCCGACGAGGCCGTCACCCGTGAAGGAATCGGGCGTTACGTTGATGATGCCCATCACGTAGGTGCGCGAGCCCCAACGGAACTGGCGATGGCCGATCTCCACGGGCGCGAAGGGGGTCGAGGGCGCCATTGCTCAGTCCACCCCCCGGGCCACCGGCGCCTCGGCATCCGCCTTGCGCCTGGTGCTGCGGCGTCTGGGGAGCGACGCTGTGAGAGACGCTGCCCTTCCCGCCGTCGAGTCACCCTTCTCGGCTGCACGCGGCCTCCGCGAGGGCTTGGCGGGATTGGGCTTGCGGAACACGAGGATGTACTGGTGGTGAACGTTGCTCACGAAGGCATACGGGATCCCGTAAGGATAGAGCGTCTTGTTATCCTGAGCCAGTACCGTCAGACCCGAGAGCGTCCAGCCGGTTCGTTCGACGGCTGCCGCCAGGTCCGCGTGGTAGAGGTAGAATCGCGCGCCGTGGCGGAAGTCGGAGACGATCACCGCCATGTACCCGCCGGCGCGGCATACCCGGAGGCACTTGCCGAAGATCCCAGCCACGCGATCAATGAACTCGTGATAGTCATCAATGGCGCCGAGGTCACCTGTCTCGTCCCCGTAATCGGTGGCGAGCCCGCGCGAGAGGCGCTCCGCCCTAGTCTTCATCCCAGGGCTCTTACTGAGAATGGACCAATAGGGCGGCGATGTAACCACAAAGTCAACAGACTCATCGGAGAGTTCATCGATACGCGACGCGCTGTCACCCACCCGTATCTCGGGGAGCGCAGTGGCGCAGTCCAGGGCCACCGCCTCGGCGGCGACACGCTGGCGGGCGATGTCTGCCCATTCGGGCGACAGTTCGATGCCGATGGCCCGCCGCCCCCCACGGAGGGCCGCGATGAGGGACGAGCCCACCCCCGCGAAGGGATCCAGCACGGTCTCTCCCTCCTTGCTGAAGAGAGTGACTAGGCGCTCGATGTCGCACTCCGAGAAGGTGGCGGGGTGCAGGCTCTTGAGGGCATCCCGCGGCGGGGTGATACTGTAGACGAAACTATCGAGGATCTGCCCCATGAGGCGGTCCGTCTCTTCATCGCCGACCTCCGCGCGGAGCCAGCTGGTGAAGGCGGCCAGCGCCTCCCCGGATCGCTTTGCGTCTGGGCTGCCCGTCTCGGACAGCCAGAAGCTCTTGGTGCGGCGCAGCCATTCGCCGTTTGGCAGGTCGTTCAACCGGTTCCTTGGGTGCACGGACACGGTTGTCTCTGGTGAAGCGGCCATTCGCATCGCCCTTCGGGCCGGAGTTCCGGCCTCTAGGAAGAACCTTAGCCAAAGAGGAGCGGTTCACTAGTGCCGGGACGCGGTAGCGACGGACCATATGAGAGCGAGGCCCGGGATCGGGTCGCGGGTAGGTTGGCGCGCCTGGAGGCGGAGGCCGCCGAGCGCGTGGCCCCCACCCCCGTCCTCCACGTGATCCAAGACCCCGGCGCCCGAACCCGGCAGTACCTCGCTCGCCTGCTCCCCGCCCTCGCCCAAGGAGACGTCACGCGCGCCGGTGCTGTAGCGACCACCGCCGAGCCTCTGCTCGAGCGTCAGGCGGCTCGGGCTGGTCTCATCGTCAAGCGGCTGCCCGAGCGGTCCGAGACATGGGCGGCCCGCCGCGGAGTGATCGGGGCGTGCCGCCGTACCGGGCAGGCCGCCGGGGCCCGTCTGGTTCATGCCCATGGGGTCCACTCCGCGGAGTTGGCAGCCGCGGTCGCGGCCGGTCTCCGAGTGCCCCTCGTCGCCTCCACCTACAGGCGCCTGGCGAATGGCGTGGGTGTTTCGGCTCGCGTCCGCCGCCGCGTCCGCCGCGCCGTGGTGCCGCTGCAAGCCTTCAGCGCCGGAGCGCAGCGGTCGTTCGAGTCGCCCGTCACCGTCATACCCTGGGGCTTGGACCGTCGTGACCTCGACGGCGATCATGTGCCGCAGCGCGTGGTGGTGGAACTCGGTCTCGACCCCACGACCCTGCACTTCGGGATGGCCGGTGACCTCACGGGACCCGAATGCGGGGGCGACACCTTTGTGGACGCCGCCGCCATCGCCCTCAAGGCCATACCCGTCTGCGACTACGTTGTCGTCGGCACAGGCGCCTATTCCCAGGCACTGCAGCGCCGGGCCCACAGCCTGGGCATCCTGGGCCGCTTCCGGTTCGTGGAGTACAGCCGGGCCCTGCCCCGGGCCCTCACCGCCATGAACCTCATCACCTTCCCCGGGCAACCGACCGAGTTCCCCTGGGAGGTGGCCGAGGCGGCGACCTCGCGTGTCCCAATCATCGCCGCTGACTGCCCGGCCCATCGCGAGATCCTCGGTGACGGACCTGGGATCACCTGGGTCCCCCTCGGGGACGCTGACGCCCTCGCCCGCGTCTTCCTCGGTGCCCTATCCGCTTGCGGCCAAGGCGAGGGCGATCGAGGCTGGATGCTCATCTCCACCCCCGAAGGCGCTGAGCGGGTGGTTCAATCGCGCCCCTCTCTCACCGGTGTGGATATCAGTGAGGGCGAGTTCGAGGCGTACGACATGACCCCCGACGAGTTCTCCAAGCGACGGCAGGCCGTCCTGTCCCGCTACACCCTCGACGAGGCCGTGAGGCAGCTCCAGACGCTCTACTGCGAGGTCGGGGGCGATACGCGGTGATCGGCGGGGTGGTCGCCGGTCTGGCCTTGGCCGCCTGGGTGACGGTGGGCCCGACCGTGATCGTCACGGAGCACGTGCCCCTTGCCACGATCGTAGACGGCGAGCGCCCTGCCCTGCGCGGT
Source organism: Armatimonadetes bacterium UBA1398 (assembly GCA_002305165.1). Lineage (GTDB taxonomy): Bacteria > Armatimonadota > Zipacnadia > UBA1398 > UBA1398 > UBA1398. The sequence goes on along the minus strand of DBQI01000030.1, from coordinate 35,049 downwards.
CTACTCGAGGAGTCCGAGGTCGCCCTGGTCAACTGCCGGACACGTTCCGATCGGTACGGAGCACGCCAGATCAACCGCACCGCCTACCTGCTGGCCGCCGCCTCGGGACTCCGCCTCCCTACCCGGCCCATCGAATCGCCCGTTCGGGTCAATGGCGAGCTTGTCTATGCCTCGGGACCCATCGAGGATACCTACGGGACGCTGGCGCGGTGCTTGGCCGCGGGCGGCTACCGAGCCGTCGCCTCTTGGGGCGCCGGGACTGGTGGGCCGGAGGGTGAGCCCGATCCCGGGCTGCTCGCTATGGGCCCAGACGGTGTCGCCGTACTCGACGAGGGGCATGAAGACGCCACCCCTGTCACCATCCTGAGCGTCGCCCCCGACCATCTGGAGGCGGCCATCGTGCCGCTGCTGGAGGAGCACCGGCGCTCCGGCCAACCTCTGTTCCTCCTGACGATGCCGCCGCGAGGAACGACCTGGAACACCGAACGAACAGCGCTGTTCGCGTGGTGGGGCGGCGGGCCCGGCTTGCTCGGTTCGCCGACAACCCGACGTCCTGGGCTGATCCGAGTCACCGACGTGGCGCCCACTATCCTGAACGCCGTGGGCATCGATCCCCCGCTCGACATCGAGGGGCGGGCCGCCCTGGGCGTGGCCATCGCGGGACCAGTATCCCTGGAGCGTCTCCACGAGATGCAGCGACGGGCGCTGCGCGCCGAGTTGGGACGTGGCGCCATCTTCGATGCCCTGATGGGCGCGGCGATACTCACAGCCATCATCTCCCTGGCTCTATGGGGCTTCGGGGAGAGGGGACCCGGGTCCGCGCTGGGGCGTGGGATCGCCTACGGCCTTCTGCTAGCGCCGGCGGTGCTCGCGGTCGCTCCTCTACTGACAGATTCCACGCGCTACGCTCAGGTTGTGGCTGCCTCCCTGACAGTTGCGGCTCTCCTGGGACTGGCCCTGGCCGCGCTCCTGCCGTCGCGATGGGGCCTCCTGATCGCCCTCACGGTGACTCCGGCAGTTCTCATAGCCGACCAACTCCTGGGCGGCAATGCGGCCGCCTACAGCTATCTTGGGTACAGCCTGCAGCGGGACAGCCGGCTCTACGGGATCGGGAACTCGATGGCCGTGTTGACCGTGGTCGGTACCCTGCTGCTCGTGGGGGCTCTGACCGAGGCGTGGCCTCGAGGGCGGGGTGTTTGGTGGCTCCTCCTGGCGGCGCCGGCCTTCGTCATCGGGGCGCCCCAACTCGGCGCGAACACAGGAGGGCTGCTCACAGCCACCTTCGCCCTCGCCTTGGCGGCAGGGCTGGCGGCACGCTCGCCCCGGGCTCGCTGGGCGATCTTCCTCCTCGCCCCCCTCCTTGCGGGGGCTACAGTCATCGGCGCCGCGCTCTACGATGTCCTCACCCATCCCGACCCCACGACCCACCTCGGCCACGCCATGAAGCAGGTGCTCTCGGGCCAGAACGAGTGGCTTCGCCGTACCATGCAGGGCAAGGTCGCCCTCGTGAAGGAGCGCTTCTCCACGCCTCTGTGGTGGGGCAGCGTGGGCACTACGGCCCTCTTCCTCCCCTTCGTCGTGGCAGACTCGCCGCCGCCCGCGGCGTGGGCGCCGCCGCTCCGCTATGTGGTCGCCGGAGCGGTGACAGCTCTGTTCGCCGGACTGGTGAACGACTCGGGCATCGTCATGACCTCCGTTGGTTGCCTGCCCTGCATCGCGGGCGCGGCCCTGTCCCACCGGCGCGTCCGCCGCCGGTCGGAGCCACGCTATGGATGAGGAGCGGTTCTACCAGGCGTACTTCCGCACCAGACGCGGTGGGGTCGGAATCGACTACCGCACGGCCCGGCACGAGCTGCTCACATGCCTTGGTCCCTCGGCGCACCTGACCAATGAGTGGCCGGGCCGCCACCGACTCGCTCTTTCCTGGTTGGGCGACGAGTCGTCCCTCGTCGCCATGGTGACTCGCCTGGGCTACACCCAGGCGGTGCTGAGGGCGATCTCCACGCCGTGGTCGGGGCGAGAGCCGGACTGCCGGATGGCGGTGCGCTGGCCCGTGGGCCGGATCGTCTACAGGGGCCGGGATCTGCAGCTCACCGAGGTCTGGGTGGCCGACGAGGAGGACAGGCTCGACCGGTCGCCCCATCGCGCCGGCTTCGCCTTCGCGTCAGCGCCCGAGGACGACGTATCCGGCCCCCGGCTGCACAGGCGGCTCTCCCCGCTCGATGCCAAGCTCGTGGCGAACCTGGCGGGGCTGTCCGACGGGTCGCGGGTGCTTGACCCCTTCGCCGGGCTCGGCGCGATCGGGCGCGCCGCCATGGAGCGGGACCTCGATGTCTGGGTCTCCGACATCGACCCAGACCTCACGCCCGGCCTGCGGGAGCGCTTCCCTGCGCGCTTCGCCCTGGCCGATGCCGGCCGGTTGCCCTTCAGTGACGGGTGGTTCGACGGGATCTTGGGGGAGCCACCCTATCACCGGCGCGATCGTGCGGCCGTTGTGGCCTCCTTGCCCGAGCTGGCTCGCGTGGTACGACCCGGCGGCGTGGCCGTACTGCTCATCGCTGACTGGATGCGGCGGGACATGCAGCCAGGGGATGCGTGGACCGAGGAACTCCGTCTCCCTGTACACCGCCACGGGATCGAGTGCTCCACGCTGATCTGGAGGCGCCGATAGGCCCGCTATGAGGCGAGCTGCGGGCCGAGGGCGAAGAGCCCGGGCAGCCCGCCGGTGTGTACGAAGAGCACCCGCTCCGATCGACCGATCCAACCCTCCTCCACGAGCCCGATCAGGCCCGCCATCGCCTTACCCGAGTAGACCGGGTCGAGGAACAGGCCCTCGGTCTGGGCAACGAGTCGGATGGCCTCGACGCATGCCTCGGACAGCGCGCCATAGCCAGGGCCCACGTAGCCCTCGACAAGCTCCCACGGGCAGTCCTCCTCCCACGGGCTGGGGTCCATGCCGAGCAACTCGGCACACTCCCGAGCGCAGCGGAGGGTGTCGGGCCGGAGGGAGCCCTCTCCATCGACATCCACGGCGAGCACTTCGGCCTTGAGCTCCAGCGCGGCCACGCCCACCAGTAGGCCCGCCGCGGTGCCGCCCGAGCCACAAGCGACGATGATCTTATCGGGCAGCCCACCCGTAGCCTCGCACTGGAGGATGGCCTCCTCCAACGCCAGAGCGTAGCCCACCGAGCCAAGCCCCGTCGACCCGCCGACGGGGATGACGTACGGTCGCCCTCCTCCGGCGCGGATCCGCTCCGCCTCGCGCTCCATACCGTCCTCCCGCGAGACGCCGTCCGCGGGGTCGATGAAGGCGGCCTTCGCTCCAACGAGATCATCGAGGAGCACATTGCCTCGACCGACTCCCGTATTGGGCGAGGTGGGTTCCCACAGGACGAGGGTGCACGCCATACCCAGGGCGGCCGCCGCGGCGGCGGTCTGACACGCGTGATTGGATTGGGCCGCGCCACACGTGATGATGTGGTCGCACCCTTGGCGGCGTGCATCAGCCAGGAGGAACTCAAGCTTACGGAGCTTGTTGCCGCCCGCCGCGAGACCCGTCAGGTCATCGCGCTTGATGAGAACGGTCGGCCCTCCCAGGTCCTGGGAGAGACGCTCCGCCACAACGAGCGGCGTCGGCAGATGGCACAGGGACACCCTGGGCAGTCCGCCCAGGCGCCTCGACACGCCGAGAGGGTCCATCACAGGCCACTACTCCTCGTCGGACTCCTCGACCCACACGGTCTGCTCCCTCTCCGGGCCGACGGAGATGGCGCTGATGGGCGCCTCGACGAGGGTGGAGACGGCCTCGATGTAGTTGAGAGCCTCCTCGGGCAGATCGTCCAGCTCGCGAGCCTCCTCGAGGGGCTCCATCCAGCCGGGGAAGTCCTCGTAGACAGGCACACAGCGCGCGAAGGCCTCGGGGTCCGAGGGTACGTAGTCGATGAGCTCGCCATCGAGCTCGTAGGCCGTCACCACGCGGATGGTCTCGATGCCATCGAGCACATCAAGCTTCGTGAGGGCGAGGCTCGAGGCGCTGTTGATCCGAACGGCTGTCCGCACCATGCATGAATCGAACCAACCGCAGCGACGTGGCCGCCCCGTGGTCGTGCCGAACTCCGCCCCCGCCTCCCGCATCCGATCGCCGTCCTCGTCGAAGGCCTCGGACGGGAAAGGCCCGGCGCCTACGCGCGTGGTGTATGCCTTGGCGATCCCCAGTACCGCATCCAGATCCAGTGGGCCCAGGCCCGTGCCCAAGGTAGCCGCGCCGGCGATCGGATGGGAGCTCGTGACGAAGGGGTACGTGCCGTGGTCGAGGTCAATGAAGGTGCCCTGGGCTCCCTCGAAGAGCACCTCGGCGTCGTTGGCGACGGCATCCATCACGAGGGCTCGGCCGTCGGCCACCATCGGCTTGATGATCTTCACACATGGCTCGAGCTGCCCGATGATGTCATCGACGGTGAAGGTCTCTGTCTCGTAGAGATGCTCGAGCAGTACGTTCACCCGTGGCAGAGCGAGGGCGAGCTGCCGTGCGAGACGGTCGCGGTCGATAAGGTCCCAGACACGGATCCCGATGCGCGCCGCCTTGTCGGCGTAGGCCGGCCCGATCCCGCGCGTCGTGGTGCCGATGGCATACTCGCCCTTAGCCCGCTCCTCCATGCGATCCATCACGGTGTGGTACGGCATGATCACATGGGCCGATCCGCTGACCTTCAGTCCCGCGGTGTCGATGCCCCGGGCCTCCAGCTCCTCGACCTCCGAGCAGAGGACGCGAGGGTCGATGACCGTGCCGTCGGCTAGGAGGCAGGTGGTTCCGGGCCTTAGGATGCCCGACGGAATGAGGTGGAACTTGAACACCTCGTCGCCGACCACCACGGTGTGGCCGGCATTGTTGCCGCCCTGGAAGCGAACGACCAGATCCGACTCCTCCGCCAGAAGGTCACAGAACCGGCCCTTGCCTTCGTCGCCCCACTGAGTGCCCACGATGGCCGTTGTCGACATCTCGCATCCTCCATCCGAGTCGAGCCGCTCGCGCTAGAACAAGCCAGTGATCGTGCCGTCCTCGTCAATGTCCATGTTCACCATCGCCGGGGTCCGGACCAGACCCGGCATGGTCATCATCTCACCCAGCAGGGCCACCACGAAGCCGGCTCCCGCGCTCACCGTGGCGTCGCGCACGGTGATCTGGAAGCCACTCGGCCGCCCGACGATGTTTTGATCATCGGTCAGCGAGTACTGGGTCTTGGCCATACAGATGGGCAGGTTGCCCAGGCCCGCGGCCTCGAAAGAGGCGAGGGCCTTACGGGCCTTCGGCAGGAACTCCACGCCATCTGCCCCGTAAACCTGGGTCGCGATCGTCTGGATCTTATCCGCGAGCGGCGCCTCATCGGGGTACAAGAGCCGGAAGTCGGCGTAGCCCGAGTCGATGGCCGCCGTAACCAGGTCCGCGAGCTCCTGGCATCCGTCGCCGCCCTTGCCGTAGGCGTCACAGATGGCACTGGGGATGCCCCGCTCGTCGAGCAGGGACTTGAGAAGAGCCAACTCCTCCTCGGAGTCCTGGGCGAACCGGTTGATGGCCACGATGGCGGGCAGGCCGTGCTGCCGCATGTTCGCAACGTGGGCCTCGATGTTCACGACACCCGCGCGGATCGCATCGGGGTTGGGCGCGTGGGGCGCCTTCTCGTCGCCACCGCCCGCTCGCTTGGTCGCCTTGAGGGTGCACGAGATGACCGTCGCGTCGGGCCGGAGACCGGCCTTGCGGCACTTGATGTTGAAGAACTTCTCGGCGCCCAGGTCCGAGGCGAAGCCCGCCTCGGTGATGAGGATGTCACCGAGCTTGAGCCCCATGCGCGTCGCGAGGACGCTGTTGCAGCCGTGGGCGATGTTCGCGAAGGGCCCGCCATGAACGAAGGCTGGGCCGCCCTCCACGGTCTGCACGAGATTGGGCTTGATGGCATCCTTGAGGAGGAGCGCCATCGCGCCCTGGGCGTTGAGGTCCGAGGAGCGCACGAATGTGCCATCGGGCCGGGCGCCGACGATGATGGAGCCGAGCCGCTCCTTCAGGTCGGTCATGCTGCGCGCCAAGCAGACGATGGCCATGACCTCAGAGGCCGCCGTGATCTGGAAGTAGTTCTCACGAGGCACGCCGTTCAGCTTGCCGCCCAGGCCGATGATGACATCCCGAAGCGCCCGATCGCACATGTCCATCACCCGAGACCAGGTGATGGCGCGCACATCCAGGCCCGCCTCGTTCCCGAAGTGGAGGTGTGAGTCGAGGACGGCCGCCAGGGCGTTGTGCGCGGTGGTCACGGCGTGGATATCGCCGGTGAAGTGGAGGTTGATGTCCTCCATAGGAAGCACCTGGGAGTAGCCACCACCGCACGCGCCTCCCTTCATGCCGAGGCACGGCCCCAGGGAGGCTTCGCGGAGGGCGACGAAGGCTCGCTTGCCAGCGCGCCGCAGCGCTTGGCCGAGCCCAACGGTGATGGTGGACTTCCCCTCACCGCTCTTGGTGGGCGTCATGGCTGTAACAAGGACGAGCTTGCCGTCGGGCCTATCCTTCAGCCGGTCCAGTAGCGAGAGGTCCACCTTGGCCTTGTCGCGGCCGTAGACGCTCAGCTCATCCGGTTGGATGCCTGCCTCCTCAGCGATCTCCATGATGGGCCTGAGGACTGCGGACTGAGCGACCTCGATGTTGGTGATAGCCACTATCCTCCCCCTCGTCATCCTGTGTCGAAGTACCGCGCCCCACGGGCGCCCCGGTAGGGTTCGGCTTCGGCGCGGGGTTTCCTAGCTCCGAGGCCCGAACATTCCCGGCTCGTCCGGCGGCGTGAGGCAGTCTCTCAAGCCAACGGACCCCGGGATACCTCCACGGGGTCCGTCGTGTCGACACTAAGGAACGGGCCAGGCGCCGTCGGGGGAGTCCGTTAGGGCGCCGCTATCGGCCGAGCCCGCGATCGTTCGGGTACTCCCGAAGGGTCTTCTCCTGCACCGGATCGAGCTCGTACTTCACCGCCTCCTCGGCATCGGGCACGCGGAGCGGCCGCACGACGCGGAAGCCGATGAAGTCCGCGTCCGTGAAGTGCCAGATGCTCTGAGGGATCTGTGGGTCGCCCATCTTCCAGCTGTCGCTGGAGCCGCGGCGGTGGGCGCTGCGGCACCAGTCGGCATCGTCGGTCCACGAGCCGCCCCGAGCGACCCGGGGATAGATGGCGGTGGGCATGACGAGGAAGCCTGAGACCGACTCGCCGGGCTGCACCGGGTAGCCCTCAGCCGAGTAGCCATCGATGACCCACTCATAGACATTGCCGTGCATGTCGTAGAGGCCCCACGGGTTCGGCTGCTTCGTGCCCACGAGGTGGTAGGCGTCGTCGCTGTTGCCGTAGTACCAGCCGTAGGCGTCGAGATCCGCGGGATCATCGCCGAAGCTGTAGGCCGTGGTCGTACCCGCTCGGCAGGCGTACTCCCATTCGGCCTCGGTCGGCAGGCGGTAGTAGCGGCCCGTCTTGGCCGAGAGCCACTTGCAGTAGACTTTCGCGGCGAGCTGGGTCATGGAGATGGCGGGGAAGCCCTCGCGGCCCATGCCTCGGGTCTTGTCGAAGTAGGGCGTAGTGGGTTGAGTGATGGCGTCAGCGATGCCGTCATTGGGACCGGGCGCGCTGCCCGTGGCCTCACGCAGGCGAATGTCCTTGCCGGTGCCCCAGAGATCGTAAGCGTCCCAGGTGACTTCCATGGTCGCCATCCAGAATGGCTCCACCTCGGCCTGGAATTGCGGGCCCTCGCACGCATCGCGCATGGGCTCACCCTCCGGGCTGCCCATGGTGAACGTACCCCCTGGGATGGGCACCATGTCGAAGGTCACACCGGTGCCGGGGATCTGCTCCGTGTAGGCGATCATATCGGCTTCGGTGGCCGCGTCGGCATTCGGGACCGGCACCGGCGGCGGCATCCACTCGACCACCGGCGAGAGGGCCATGCGGAGGCCCTCGTCTATCTCGCCCGCATCCTCCTGGAGCGCCATGGCCGTCGGCAGGGCTGTCGCCACCGCCAGGGCCAGCGCGAAGAGGAGCAGGCTCAGGGGCGCCGGGCCCCGGTCATTCGTCCTGTTACGGCTCATTCCCATGTCTCTACCCATCCTCACACGGAAGCTCGGTCTCCGAAGCGCTCGCATCGACCTTCGGAGCCAACAGACTACTCCATCGCCGCGTAAAAAGGGCCCTCTCACAGCCCTTCTCGTCAAGGGTTACCACCCGAGCCTCGAAACCGGCCCGCCGCGACAGCATGTTCAGGGGCGCTCCGGGCCCCAGCACCGAGAGCGCCGACGCCCAGGCATCAGCCAGCATGCCCGTCGGCGCTGCCACGTTTACCAAGCGTCGCTGGGTGACCGCCATCCCCGTTCTCGGGTTCACAAGGTGGGAGTACCTCAGCCCCTGGATCTCCACGAACTGCCATGTATCACCCGAGGTCGCCACAGCGCCGTGACGTAAGATGAGATACCCCGTGGTGGCGGAATCCATGGTCGCCACGGCGATGCGCCAACCCTCGGAGCCAGGCGGAGCCTCGCCCGCCACAACATCCCCACCAGCGTCGACGAGCGCCCGGTCGATGCCGTGGGCCCGCAGCGTCTCCAGGCAGGCGTCCGCGGCGTACCCCTTGGCGATCCCGCCGAGGTCAATGCGCATGCCCGCCAAGGGCAGCCGCACCGCCTGGGTCTGCGGGTGCATCTCCACAAGCCGCCATCCCACCGAGGCGCGGGCCTCCCGGAGCCGCTCCTCCGACGGCAGGCGCTCGGTCCGCCGAGCCTGACGCCAGAGCCGCACGAGGGGGCCAACGGTCACGTCGAAGGCCCCCTTCGACTGGCGGGACACCTCGATGGCGCAGGCAAGGACGGTCCAGAGCTCGGGACTCACCGCCACAGGGCCAGCGTGCGGCGCGCTGTCGCAGAGCCGTCGGACCTCGCTCTGATCGTCGTAGTCGCTGAGGAGGCCGTTCAGGACCTCGGCGCGTCGAAAGGCCTCATCGGCGGCAACCTGGGCCCGAGTGGCATCATCGCAATAGAGCACGATGTGAAAAGTCGTACCCATCAGAGGGCTCTCGAACTCGTACCGTGCGAGTCCGTCCGCCAAGGCTTGAGCCTGGGTGAGTGCGGCGATAGCGAGGAGTAGGGGCGGAATCATCGGTAGCGTTCGACCTCAGTTCCCCACAATACGGCCCGCAGTGGCACACTCCTCCGACGCCAGCGGCGCCAAGCCGGTTCCGCGGCAGGAGTCGTGCCGCCGCGCGGGAAGGGTACTCTATGCCACCCGCCAGCGTCCTGCTCATCATGTGCGATCAGCTCACCGCATCGGCCCTGAGCGCGTACGGTGAGCCCATCCCCATGCCCGAAGGAGAACGCTCATGACCACACACCGCTGCTTGCTCATAGCCCTTCTCGTCACCCTCTCCGCACCCCTTGCCGCCGACGGGGGAGCCATCGTGGAGGACCCGTGGATCCCGCTCTTCGACGGCGAGAGCCTCGAGGGCTGGATCCCCAAGTTCACTGGGCAGGAGCTCGGGGTGAACTACCGCGACACCTTCCGTGTCGAGGATGGGCTTCTGAAGGTCTGCTACGACGAATGGGATGAGTTCGGGGGCGCTTACGGCCACCTCTTCTACAAGCAGCCCTTCTCCCACTACATCCTCAGGATTGAGTACCGCTTCGTGGGCGATCAGACGCCAGGCGGCGCGGGGTGGGCCTACCGGAACAGCGGCGCAATGCTCCACAGCCAGGATCCGGTGACTATGCGCACCGATCAGGAGTTCCCCGTGTCCATCGAGGTCCAGTTCCTCGGGGGCAGTGGGGAGGGCGAGCGCCACACGGCGAACGTGTGCACCCCAGGCACCCACATCGTGCTCGATGGCGAGCTATGGACGCCCCATTGCACGGACTCCTCCTCCCAAACCTACCACGGCGACCAGTGGGTCACCGTGGAGATCGAGGTTCGCGGAGCGGAGCGGTTCATCCACCGGATCGACGGAGAGGTCGTGCTCGAGTACGCCCAACCCCAGCTGGACCCCGGCGACGGGGACGCGGCGAAGCTCATCGAGGAGGCCGGCGGGGAGCCCTTGTTGGAGCGGGGCTACATCGCGCTGCAAGCGGAGAGCCACCCTGTGGAGTTCCGCCGAGTCGACCTCCTGCCGCTTGAGTGACCGCCGCCGCAGAGAGCCGTGCCGCCCGTATCAGTATGCGGCGGTGCTGAGGGTCAGCAGGCCGGCGAGAACGATGGTCCCGACCGCCGTCACGGCACGAGCCACCTCGACCGCCGGCGGCGGCACGGGGAGAGCCGAGAGCATCTTCACGACGAGGCTACCGACCATTAGGCCGCCGATGAGGTTCCACAGGGGTGGCGAGGCGGGGATGCCGAACACAGCCAAGGCCGCCGCGCAGCTCAGGAGCTCTGGCAGCGCTAGCACAGCGCGGGTTGTCGTCTTGGAATCCTCTGTGTCGATATCCAGGGAGCCAAGGACGGGCCCGTAAGCGCCACCCATCAGCCCACGACCGGCGCCGGCGACCAGACCAAGAACCACCGCCGCCACGCGACCTTTCAGGGGACGGAAGCTCACCCGGCCCTCTATCGCCGCGAGGACTCCCACGGCCAAGAGCACGGCGGCAATGACGCCTGACAGCGCCGGACCCGAGAGCGACAGAGCGCCCCAGGCCCCGAAGACGGCGCCCACCATCCCCGCTACCGCGATGATCACGCCCATGCCAATGAGCCTTCGCGTGGGCGAAGGCACGCTCGGATCAGACCACCCGTAACTACCCACATCGATGCTGGCGGGAAGGATCCCGAGGAGCAGCACGGCGGGCACCACCATGTGCGGGTCCAGACCGAGGGCCACGAGCACGCCGGTCACTGTGGTCCCGTACCCCATCCCGAGGATCGACCGGGCATGCTCGCCCACGAAGGAGACGAGGAGGCCGAGGGCGACCAGGACGATCGGGCTGTAGTCGATGGGATGGGTGGCCAGGGGCGCCACACCAATAAGGCGCAACACAACGGCGCCGACCAGGACGACGGCTGCGCCGGCCCATACGGCGATCAGCGTCCTGCGGGCTCCCAAAGCGTAGTCCGGCCGGGCCACGGCGATGCACACCCTACTGGGCAAATAGCACTCTCTTAGCACCCCTATAGGAGTGTGTCAAGGCGAGGAACTGAGCCCCGCGCTCGTGCTCATTCCCCCGCCAGCGCCCGCACCCGGTCGAAGGCGGCCGCCGCATCGAACTCCACGAAGGGCCGGTTGAAGCCATCGATCACAGCGCCGATGTCGCCCTCAGCGTTGGCGACCCAGATGCGCCCCGCCGTCGCGTCGAAGGCGACAGCGTGGAGGTCACCTGTGCCACAGCCGGCCATGACGTCCTCCATGGCGACGGCGGGATCGATGCGGCCGTGAGCCTCGGCCAGCACGCCCCCGATCTTCTCATTCCAACCGGAGTTGATCCCCATGGACATGTAGACGGTACCCGCCAGCCTCTCGTACGGCAGATCCTCGGGCCCATATACGATGCACTGGCTGTGTGAGGTCTGGAGGGCGCGAGCATCGGGGATCTTGCCGTCACCGAGGCAGTAGAGGTAGCACGTGGTGCGTGGCGCGTCCTGCACCATCGCGACAGCCTGGTCGAGCGACGCCGCGGAGCGGATGACGTCCTTCATCAGGAAGCACATGGGAATGCCGTCGAAGGTGTCGTTGTCCTTGTCCCAGCTATCGCCGATCTCGCTCATGGCTATCTGAGAGGAGTTCATGCCCGTAACCGTGCCGACGAAGCCCTGCCAGCCAACCGTGAGGTACGGTTGGCCGCCGTCGGGGAATGCGACGGTGATGAGGGGCACCTCTTGCAGCGCTGCCTCGGTGGCATAGTCGAGGGCGCGAATCTGGATGAGGTTTCCGTCCCGCGTCGCCTCACCCCACGCGGCGAAGAAGGTGCAGTGCCACTCGCTGATCTCAGGTACGATGTGCAGCCGCTTCACGTCGTCGAAGGACACGGCGCCATCGGTCCCGTCGGCGAGACCGCGCATCTCCTCGAGATCGGCGGCGAGCATGTGGGGCTCGGCTTGGGCCCAGACCTCGTCTATCTGCTCGGCTCCCATGCCGATGCCGAACATGAAGCGCGCCAAGCTGACCTCGTAGAGATGCCGAACACCCTCGGTCAGGAGCTTGCCATGGGCGTAGCCCATCTCATAGGGGGTCCCCCAGGTATAGAGCACGGTGATCTGGTCATCGCCCTCGCCGATGACCTCGACAGCGCCGTTGACGCCCTCTAGAGTTACCAGGTCCTGGGCTACGGACTGGCAGGCGAGAAGCGCGAGGGCCATCAGGAGTAGTGCGGCGGGCCGTCTCATGGGATGCAGTTCCTCTCTCCTATTGTCTTGTCTGACTCTATTCCGCAGCCGGCGAAGCGAACCTCGCCGGAGGCGCCGCACCCGGCTTGTTGGACCCTGAGCGTCCGGAGGCGGTGACCGACGCCCAACCATCGTGCTCGATCTGTTCCTGATGACGCCGGCAGCCCTGGCGGACGGGCCCCTGCGCGTTAGCGAGAGGAGCCCACGGTACTTCATGGACGAGTCGCGACGGCCGGTGTTTCCGTCAGGGCTCCACGACGGGTGGGAGCTGCGGGACTACGCTCCGGATCTTACCGCGCCCATGCCTTACGAGCGCGTTAGGGGCCCGGTTAGAGACCCGCGCGCCTTCGAGCGAGCATCTCGCCCACCGCGCGGACGCGACTGTCATCTGGTTGGCCGTCCGACCCGAGGGTTGGGCAGAGCCAACCGCCTTCGTCGTGCTCATTCCAGGCGTAACAGAGCACCGCGTTGGCGGGGCAGGCGTCGGAATGCTTGGCGACCCAGTCCAGAGCCGCCTCGAGCGCCTCGGCGCACTGGTCTGGCGTGAATGTCTCATAGTGGTGAGGGGTCGGATTGGGCACCCACGGCGGCGGGTTGTCCACTCGGGGCCGCTGGTCCCACCCCCAGGAGACGATGGGGATCATCGGCCCTACGGCGGCCATCTGCTCCCAGTAGGTGCGCGCCTGGGCCTGAGACTGCTCGAAGGGCGCGCCCTCTGGGGTTCCGCCCGGTACAGCGTAGGCCGAGAGGGCATCGGCTCCGAGGCTCTGGCGCATAGCCTCCGCCTCGGAGGCGTGGAACCAAGTCACCACGATGTACGGGTCACCCAAGCCTCGCTCGGCGGCTCCGGCGCGAAGCGCATCGACGGCGACCCGCAAGCCGTCGACTGACCCCCACTGGGCCGTGACGTGCTCGTCGCCGTGGCACAGAAGGTAGAGCAAGGGCCGGTCGCCGAGCACGCGCACGTACCTTGGATCGGCGAAGTAGCCGAGGAGACGCTCAACGACGGGTTGGTAATGGTCGGGTCCGCCGAACCGGGACCACTCGAAGATGCTGCAGAAGCGCGGGGCCGCCTCCCACTCGCCGCCAAGGTATTGCCGCAGAGGAATAGACAGAGCGCTCTCCTCCGGGTAGGTGACGAAGGCCCAGTAATCGATGCCCGCCTCGAGGGCATACTGGATCTCCGCCTCGATCACCCCAGGCCGGTCACATCGGATCGAGGGAGTGCCGTCCTCCCGGAACTCGGTGAACCACGGCAAACGGGAACGGTACTGGAGCGGCGCGAGGGCACGCTCGACGGCGAGGCCCGGCGCCTCGAGCTCGCCGTGCCAGGCATCCCACCGGATGGCGCCGACGAGTGGATGCTCGAGTTGGGCGAAGGCGGCCGTCGGGAGACCAACCCCCAAGAGGCCGGCGAGTAGGGTGGGCCAGCAGGGAACGGCGCCAAGCATGAGATCACCTCGGTGGCCGAGGCCTTCGTTGCGCAGTGCCGAGCACCTGCGTCGCGTCGGGGACTACTGACCGCGAACCATCAGCGTACCGCACTGCGGGCATTCGCGCTTCAGGCATGGCACGCCGCGCACATGAGCGGTGCGGAACCCGCACTTCGGGCAGACGCACTCGCCGCCGGGGCCCATGCCCGAGCCACCCGGACCCATGCCGCGTCCTCCGCCGGCGCCGGCTCCGCGACCCCGTCCTCCGCCTCTTCCTCGTCCTGCTGCCATGTGTACCTACCTCCTCATGCCCAGTTATATATGCGAGACACATATACTATGGGCCGCACATGGGCTCAGTCAAGCCCCAGGAAGTGTGGATCTCCAGCGTCTACGGCCCGAGTCCCATCCGAGGACTGATCCGGCCTTAGCCTCGATGAAGTCGCCCGGCCAGTGGCGGCTCAGGACCTCAACGGCCTGCACGGGCCGCGCGGTGGCACGCCAACGGGCAAGCCCGAGTGGCTAAGGTGACCCGATGTGATGTTTCGCGAGAAGACGGCGCAACTGGTCGTAGCTGAGTTCCAGAGCCGCGGCGGCCTTACGGCGATTGCCCCCGGCGGCGTCCAGAGCCGTGGTGAGGAGCGAGTGCTCGAACGCCTCGACCCGGGACGCGAAGGGACCCACTCCAGGGTCCGCGGAGCTCGCCGCGGCGGCTTGGCCCCCCGGCTGGAGGAAGGAGTTCACATGGGCTGCCTCGACCCTTGGCTCGCTCAGCCGGGTGGCGAGACGCTCGACGAAGTTCTTGAGCTCCCGCACATTGCCGGGCCAGGGCGCGGCGCGCATCGCCGTGAGCGCCGCGTCAGTGAACTCGAGCACCGGGACCCCGGCAACCTCTTCGTGGAAACGCCGCGCGAAGTGGCGTGCAAGGGAGTCGATGTCCTCGGTGCGCTCGCGTATGGGCGGGATGCGGATGGTGTCGAAGGCGAGGCGGTCGTAGAGATCGGCGCGGAAGGCGCCCTGCCGGATGGCGGCCTGGAGGTCGGCGTTGGTTGCGGCAATCACGCGGACATCGACGCGGATGGTCTCGGTGCCCTGGACCCGCTCGAAGCTGTGGTACTCGATGGCCCGCAGGATCTTGCGCTGAAACTCGGGCCCCATGTTGCCGACCTCGTCGAGGAAGAGCGTGCCGCCGTCGGCCCGATCGAAGCGCCCCTCCTTGAAGGGCGCGCCATCGAAGGCGTTCTCCTCCTGCCCGAAGAGCTCGCACTCGAGGAGCCCATCGGGGATCGCCGCACAGTTCACGGCGATGAACGGCCCCTCCCTCCGTGGGGAGTTCTCGTGCAGGGCGCGAGCCACGAGTTCCTTACCAGTGCCGCGCTCCCCCACCACGAGGACGGGCCGAGGCACGGGCCCCAGACGCTCGATCTGGGCCAACACCTCCCGCATGGCCGGGCTCTCGCCGACGATCTCCTGCACCCCGCGGAGCTCCTCGCGGAGCCGCCGGTTCTCGGCGACCACCTGGGCGAAGCGCTCGACCCGGCTCAGGGCGGCGGCGAGAGTGTCCTCGACATGGGCGTCCTTCTCGATGAAGTCCGTGGCGCCGGCCTTGAGCGCCTCGACGGCGGCGCGAACGGAGCCCTTGCCGGTCAGGATGACGACCGGGATCTGGCAGCCGGCCTCTCGGACCTGGCGCAGAGCGTCCATCCCGCCCATCTGCCCTTGGCCGAAGTCCAGGTCCAGCAGGACCATGGATAGGGCGTCGCCCATCTCCTGGATCAGGGGGAGCACCTGGTCGGCGCGCCCCGTCTCGACGGTCGCGCGGCCCAGTTCCCGGAGGATGTCGGCGACCCACTCCCGGACCTCGGCCTGGTCATCGGCGATCAGCACGCACTTACTCAACGGGGGCAGCCCCCTCGGCCAGCCGCGGAGGCGTGTCCTCATCGGTCAGCTCCAGTGTCTGCGGATCTGCCAGGGCCATGAGTGAGCGATGCAGCCGCAGCGAACGCGAGGCGAGGGAGGGATGCTCCGGCGGAGGCAGCTCCAGAATGGCGACCGTGCCCTCCCCCTCCGTTGACTCCAGCCGTAGGATGCCACCGTGAGCGCGAGCGATGCGGCCGCAGATCCAGAGCCCGAGCCCCGAGCCGCCTGGCCGCAGCGAGACCCCCGGCTTCACGACGTCCTCGATGGATTCCGCTGGGATACCCTCTCCGGAGTCGCGGACCTGGAGCGCGACCCAACCCGGCCCCTGGGCGCCGGGCGCGCAGATGAAGCAGAGCTCGCCGCCGTCAGGCATGGAGGAGACCGCATTCCGAGCGAGGTGTGTGAGCAGGTCCCGTATACGCTCGCGATCGACCCGGATGGGAAGGGCAGTCTCGGAGGTGGAGGAAGAGACCGCGACGCCCTCGGGTACCCAGGCGCGCACCATGGCGCAGGTGCGCCGGATCACCGTATTCGCGTCCACGACCTCGGCATCGTCCTCCACCGGCCGAAGCACAGCGAGCAGGGCATTGAGGTCGTCGAAGATCATGTCCGCCAGTTCGGGAACGCCGGGGACCGAAGCATCGCCCTCCGAGCGGTCGTGGATCGGCAGAACCTTCGCTCGGGCTGCGAGGACCCCGGCCCGGTTCTTCACGCGGTGCACGGCCTCGCAGAGAGCGACCTGCCCGTCGGCGTGGGCCCGGTCCTCCACGGCGCGCAGGACCGTGTAGGTGGCGAGAGCACGCTCGCGGCTCATGTCGAGTGCCTCACTCAGCCCGTCAGCCGCCTCGGTCTCCTCCGCTTCGATGCACAACCGCGCCAGGTGCCCCGCCGCCGGCTCGAAGCGTGGATCGGCTCGCAAGGCGCGGGCATAGAGGGTGAGGGCCTGAGCCCGGTTGCCGAGGCGCTCCTGGATGATCCCCAGATTGCAGAGAGCGGGTGGGAAGTCCTGGCGGATCGCGAGGGCGGCGCCGTAGTGGCGAGCGGCCGACTCGTAGCCATTGGGATCGTCGTCATAGCAGGTTCCGAGGGCGAAGTGCGCCACGTGGGCATCGGGCACCAGCTCGGGAAACCCGGGGGTCTCCATGAGCCGTTCGAGGTGAGCGACGGCGGCGGAGCGCAGCGCGGGCTCCTCCGACTTGGCGCGCACGAGCAGCAGCCCGAGGTCGTACCGAGCCATGAGGTGCTGCGGCTCGCGCTCCAGAACTCCCTCAAGCAACTCCGTGGCTCGGGCCCGGCCGCCAGGCCGATGGGCTAGAACCTGGGCTAGGGCGAGGGTGACGAGGGACTCGCCGAGGTGATCCTCATGGAGGCTCAGGAGGTCCTGCTCGGCTTGCGCCACATCGCCCGAGCGGGTGCGGCAGAGGGCCGCATTCACGCGCATCCTTAGAGACGAAGGGGCGTCGTCGGTCCTGTCGGCCGCACGGGAGTAGTGGTGGGCGGCGTCCGCGTACGCCCCCATGCGGCAGCACGTCTCGGCAAGAGCCCGAAGCGAATCCGGGTCGTCCATCCCCAGGTCGGCGGCATGCTCGAGAGCTCTGCGGGCCTCGGGCAGCTCATCCGAGTCCAGCAGCAGCGCACCAAGGGCGGAGTAGGGCGCGGGCCAGTCAGGGCACAGCTCGCAGGCAGCTTCCAGCTCCGCGCGAGCCTCGTCGAAACGCCCCTCGACGTAGTAGAGGCGGCCTCGCGCGAGGTGCTGACCAGCGCGCTCCCTGCACTGGATGGACATGGCCGCCCCCTCCTACGGTGCGGGTTTCAGCTCGATGGTCCGGGCCGTGATCTTCCCCGCCGTGACGGTGATGGCGATGATATCGCTCGTGATGGTCGGCCCGGAGAGAAACAACTCGTAGTCGCCTCCAGGCACGTTCCCAACCCGCCAGTAGCCCTGGGCGGAGGAGACTGCGGTGTGACCCTTCCCGGCCTCCTCGCCCGCCAGGGCGATCCGCCCCGTGACAGCCAGAGCGGGCTTCCCCGCAACGGTCAGCGCTAGGGACAGAGCGCCCGTGTACTTCCCGGTGATGAGCGTGTCGCTGAAGGTCGTGTAGTCGACCTCTGTGGGCTCGGGCGTCGTCGGGTCGCCGCCGCCACCCGCGCAGCCGGTCAGAACCGCAAGGATGGCAATGGCCGCCGCTGCTAGCCTCTTCACGTGGGACTCTCCCCTCGTTTATCGAGCTTACCTCGATGATACGCCACCGTGCGCCGGCTCAGATTGAGGCCGAAGCGCGCCCGAAGCTCCTCGGCGATGGCGCGGTCGGGGCTTTCGGGCATCCGCGCGATAAGGCCTGCGATGACGCTGCCCCGGCTCGGGAGCAGGGAGGCGATGGGCCGCGCCTGCCCGTGGACCTCGATCCATCGGTCTCGAAGCATACGGCACACGGTGGACGGGTGTTCACCGATGCCTCGTGCCAGCTCGGCCTGGCTCAGAGGAGCCAGGTCCGCATCATCACCGGACATCAGGTAGCGGCTCTGACTCCGCACGAGAGCGGCCAGGATACGATAGAGCACCGTCTTACGTCGGTTCAGGTCGCGCATCTGCCGCAGGAACCCGTCCGCCTCGGCGGTGGAGTCGGCCAGGCGGTAGAGGGCGTCAACAGCCCGGCGGTCCATGTAGTAAGTCTGGGCGTACTCGTTGGCGGGATCCATGGCCAGCGTCGGCAGGCCCGCGGGCCCGCGCACGATGGCAGCCACGATCTCGGGCGCCTGACTGGGCACGTCCGTCGCCGTGGGCGTGCGCGGTCCGGACGCGAGATCCAGCAGCAGGACGCACAGGGCCGCCTCCCGCGCCGCCTGAACGGCCTCCTCAGGCGCCCCGAGGGCGCGGCAGGCCTCGACAAGGGGCATGTCGTCGCTCAGCACGCACCGCCGGAACTGTTCGAGGCCAACGGCGTAACGCTGGGCAAACTCCGTGAGGAACGCTTGGGCATCCTCTGCGCCTTGGAGGGAGACGCCAGCGGATGCCTCCTTGCGCGATTCCGCGCCCTCCCCGGGCCCATGGGCGAGGTCATCGGGGGAGCTGAGGCGCCGCGCATAGCGGGCGAGCCGCTGAGCCGCCTCAGCCGGTATGCCGTAGCGGGCGGCACGCCGCTCGGCCTCCGACGGCGGGGCGCTCGCGAGCCCGTCGATCCAGTCGCTGCGCTCGGATAGGCCAAGGTCCCGGATGAGAGGGAGCATCTCCGAGTCCAGATAGTCGCGATAGAGATGGGCGGGTATCCAGCCGCGCAGCGGGCCCTTGCGAATCAGCCCCTCGCTCCGCAGGCGTTCGAAGAGCGGAGCGGCCTCGAGATCGGCCACCGTCCGGCGGAAGGCCTCCTCCGGCTGATCGAGGACTGCCACGGACCTCAGTGAGGCCCGAGGCCTGACACGGGGCCTGATGGTGGGCTGAACCGATACACGAGGTCTTGGCCGTGGGGATGGCATGCTGATCCGGGATCCTACCCCGCTGCGTCGCCGGGTCACCTCCCGCCGCGACCTCCCTACAGGGGAGCGCCCACGAGGGCTTCCAGGACGATCTCCAGACTCGAGATGGACGCTGCCGCCCCGGAGCCAGGGTTCTGCGGCTCCTCGGAGTGCAGGTAGAGCCAGAACATCTCATTGCCGGTCCTGGGATTGGAGAGTTCGAGCAGCTTGTCCGAGCGGAGGGGCCGAACATCCAGCATGCGGCGCGTCTCGCCGGCGGAAAGGGCGACCTCCATGAGTGGGTAGGCATCCGGGTGGTCGGCCAACTGGTCTGGCGTCAGGTCGCCGCGACCACTGACGTAGAGCGAGATAAGGGCCGTCTCACTCGCGGTGACCTGCGCATTCAGGATGACGCTCTTCATGCTCCGGATGTCGCCCGAGTTGTTGGCGTACTGGGTATTGGTCTGGAGGTCGATCTGCCGAACGTCCCATCCCTCCATGTCAGCGGACACCACAGGCACATCGGTGACGAAGTCCGAGAAGCCCCCGCCCGTGAAGCTCACGCGAACCGCGGCGGGCGGGCTGTTGATGGGCTGGCCTCGGAACACGAAGAAACCGTTCTGGTCGAGCCGGACGCCGCTAGACGCCGAGCCCTGGGGCGCCACTAGAACCGAGACCACGGGCACCCGGTAGCCTGAAGGAGGGATGGGCGTCTGGGTCACGCGTGGCGAGGTGCCCACGGCGGGGTCCTCGGAGTCGGGATCGGGGGTGTAGACGTATCCTATGATCTGGCCCTCGGGTGCCGAGTCGCCGGCAGCGCTAAGGGCGGGCGTCGTCACGTTGATCGTGATCGGAACGGTAAGCCCGGTCGAGCAAGATACTACGAGGGCCCCGCAGGCCATGAGGAGCCCCAAGCAGATCGCTTTGCGCACGGCGCACATCCCTTCATCGCTCGCGTCACTATAGCTGACACCCGAAGCGACGGGTAGGTTCGACACCTCCCTGGAGTCGCAGGTCTGGCAGGTCCACGTCCGAACCTGCTACTGCGTATCAGGAGAGGGATCGTATGGCGAGCATGGCTTGGGAGGTCTTCGCGAGGGCGCGGGCTCGGAGGAGCGCGAGCATCAAGCGGATGGTTGCCGCCGCGTCAGCAGGCGCCGCATGGCCCGCTGGCCCCCTGGACATCGGGCCCGAGCCGCCGGCGCCCACGGCCGAGTCCGCCGAGGCCTTCCTGGATGCCGTCGAGCGGTGGGTGTTGGAGGGCGATTCTGAGCCCATCGTGGCCTGGTTCTCTTGGCCCTGGCCGGCGGGGGTGCTGAGCTTCTGCGCCTCGGTACGGCAGATCCTGCGCGAGGCGACGGAGGAGGTCGGTGGGGAGGTGGATGGGACGCCGACCGCGGCGCACATCGATGCGAGGCTGGACGCCCTCACGGGCCTATTGTCCGCGCGGCTGGACCAGGTCTTGGCGCGGGAGCAGGCGGCGGTCCGCGCGTTGGCATGGCAGCTCGAGGGGGCTCATTCCCTCGCGTCGCCACTCAACGTTATCACCCTACAGGCTGGGCTGATGAGAATGAGACTCGACCTGGGCGCGACGGAGGGGCTCGCCGAGAGTCTGGACGAGCTGACAAGGGCGGGCGACCGGCTGATCGATGAGAGGCGGAGGCTGTCGGAGCGCACGGAGGCGTGGTGCCACCGGCTTCGGCGGGCGATGAAGGACAGGGGAGCGCTCGAGGACCAATGATCGCCGACTTCGTCGCCGCGGCGGCAACCCTGTGGCAGTACTGGAACAATCCGTTCCTGATCCGAGGCTTCCGCAGCGACTGGCGGGGCAGGAGCTGGGTCGCCGCGTTCATTCTGCAGTTCGGCGTTCTGGCGAGCATCGTCTGGATCATCGGCGCCATCGGATCGATGGCGGGCCCACGGGGCTTCGCCGAGTGGTGGGGCGGCTCATGGGGCGGCCTCGCCATCGTGCTCATGAGCTTGGCTCACTTCTTCATGGTGCGCCGGGGAGCCGCGGCGAATCGGCGGCGCGAGCTCCTCACCGACGAAGCGCGCATCGGCACCCTCGAGCCGCTGCTCGTGACGCCCATGAGCCGCGCCGAGATCATCCTGAAGAGCACCGTCTACCCCTTCCTATGGGCATCCATCGTTGCCCTCACCGCCCTGCCGCTCTACATGATCTGCGCGGCCGTGGGGGACGTGGATCTGGGCGCCATCGCCGCGCTCTATGGCCTCTACCTGGCCCTGGCCTTCCGGCCGCCCGTTCGGCTCCGCCACTCAGTCGTCGCCCACTCCGTGTCGCAGCAGGTGATCGCGATCCTGGCTGTGGGGGTGCTGGTGATCCGCGCCCTCACCTCGCTTCGGGGCGGGTTCTGGGAGGCGATCCACTACGGCGGCATCCTCTTCACGTGGGTCTGGGAGCTCGGCCTCTGGCTGGCTGAGCCCTTCCCCTTCTATGCCTTCCACGTCCCGCCGGTGATACTGCTTCTGCTCCTGTACCCGGTGCATCTCATCTGCGGGATCCTCATGGCGTCGGCCGAGCTGGAGGCTGAGGGGCGGGTTTACCTCGAGGCCCTCACGAAGCTGCGGTTCTGGTACCGCGTTCTCATCGGGTTGGTGGCCATGGGGCTGATATGGGAGCCCGTGCTGATCCAGGGACGCCTCGACACCCTCCTCGGCCTGGCCGGCGGGCCGTCAGCCGCCTTCGCCTTCCTCCTCGGCGCCGCCGTGGCTGTGGTGGGCGGGTCCGAGGTCATGGAGACGGCCCGGACGCGCCTCGACATCCTAACCGGCCTCGGGATCCGGCTCCGCCTGGGCCGGAGCGCGGCGGCGCACCTCACGGGCGGCGTCCTTCACGCCGTCTCCGCCGTGCTCCTCATCCCCATCCTCCACTTGGTGGGGTGCGGCCTGGGGGCGCAGGAACCCTACCCACCAGGCTCCTCCCTCGTGCTGCGGTCTCTCGTAGCCGCCATGTCGGCCATCGTGCTCTGCTACAGCATAGGCATACTGCTGTGGCTCCTCGTTGCGAAGCGGAAGTGGCTGTACAGCGCCGCCTACTTCGCCTGCGCCGCCCTCCTCATCGCCCTGCCGTGGCTCGGCCTGTCGGTGGTGGGCGGGTCCGCGGGCGCTGCCCTGGCGGCCCTCTCACCTGTGGCAACCTTCGCCGCCATGACGGGCTCAGGCGGTGGGTGGTTCGCCGGCTCCGCGACGGAGCTTCCCCCGGCTAGCCTATGCATGATGGCCCAAGTCGGAGCGGGTCTGATCCTGCTCTGCCTGGCCGGCCTCGTGCTCGCCAGACGTCTCGGCGCCCGACGCATGGCCGTCCCAGCGGGCCATCCCGCGCGCTCCGCGGCCGGCCTGTCAGCGCGGCCGAGCTACTTCGAGCGCCTGGCGCAGAAGTGGGACAACCCCATCACCATCAGCACATGCCGGTCGGCAGCTCGGAGCGGCAGCACTCTGGTGGCGCCCATCCTCATGGCGGTGGCGGTGCTCATGGCCATCG
Organism: Armatimonadetes bacterium UBA1398; assembly: GCA_002305165.1. GTDB lineage: Bacteria > Armatimonadota > Zipacnadia > UBA1398 > UBA1398 > UBA1398. The sequence goes on along the minus strand of DBQI01000030.1, from coordinate 12,364 downwards.
CCACGGCGCTGACCTCGCCGTTCACCCTGCGCATCACCCCACTGTTCGTCTACGATGCGGCGGCAATGGCCGCACCGGCGTGGCGGGTGATGGGCTTCGTAAGCATGGCGGGCTGGGCGGTCGCCTGCCTCACGATGGCCCTGGGCTGCGGAACTGCCTTCGCCGATGATCGCCGGCGTGAGAGCTTCGGCTTCACGCTTCTCTCGCCGTTGACGGCGCGTGAGATCGTCGATGGCAGGTTCGTCGCCACGGCCCTGCCCGTGGCCTACGCCGCGGCGATCCCCGTGGCCATATCCCTAGTTGCCGCGATCCTAACCCTGTCGACGGTGGGGGTGCTCCACTGGCTATTGAACTCCCTGTGGATGGCCACGGTGGCCGCAGCCATCGGGTACGCGGCTCTCTCAGGCGCTCTGGGGCTCACCGTCTCCGATGTGCGCGGATTCGGCAACGCCCTCGCGCTGCTCATGGGCGTCGAGCTGGGTCGGTGGACCGTCTGCTCCATCAGCCAAGCGGCGCTGAAGGGCGCGGGGCTCGTGGGCCAGATCGTGGGGACGCTGCTCGCGGGGCTGTTCGCCGTCACGGCCTCGGTGGGGCTGCTGCTGCTCTGCCGAACCATGGCGCACGGGGCACTGCGCCGACTTCGGGAGCGGGATCCCTTCGCGGCTTAGCCGCCGCAGGCTACTCTCCCACGAGAGCGACGAAGGCGGATTCGAGGTCGGGCGCGTTCGTCGCGGAGCACAGCTCCTCGGGCGTCCCCTCCGCAACGAGCCGACCCGCGTGGACAATCCCCACCCGGTCGCACACCGCCTCCGCCTCGGACATGATATGGGTCGAGAAAAGCACACCGTGGCCCTCATCGGCGAGGTGACGCACACCCAGGCGAACGCGCCTCGCCACGAGGGGATCGAGGCCCGAAGTGGCCTCATCCAGGAGCAGCGCCGGCGGGGAGTGGAGCGTTGCACGAGCGAGGTTCAGCCGTTGCTTCTGCCCCGTGCTGAGGGAATCGGTGGGCTTATCCAGCAGCTCACGAAGGTCGAAGACCTCTGTCGCGCGCTCGATGGCCGCTTCGGTCTGGGAGTCATCCAGGCCGTAGAGTGCGGCGAAGAACCGGAGCACCTCGCCCCCCCTGTGCCTCGGCGGCAGACCCGCGCCAGCCGCGAGAAACCCAATGCGCTGCCTGGCCTCGAGAGGCTCGGCAGCCGGGTCCAGCCCATCGATGCGCACGATCCCCTCCGTCGGCGTGGTCAGCCCCGCGATGCAGCGCAGGGTGGTCGTCTTGCCCGCGCCGTTCGGGCCCAGGAGCCCGTACACCTCGCCGGAGCCCACCGTGAGGCTCAGAGAGTCGACAGCCACGACCTCGCCGCCGGCCGGGTTGCCGAAGACCTTGCGGAGGCCTTCCGCCTCGATGAGGGGTCCCTCGCTCATGGCGCCTCCGGCAGGCTCGCCGCCGCCACAGCTTGACCGACGCGGCGGCTGTAGTCATCGGGCAGATGGATGGTGATCCGCTCCGACAGCTGCGGGAACTCGACCTTCAACACTCGCTCGGCCCACTCGCGCATCACCTGGCCGCCTTGGCCGGAGGTGACCCGTCCGAGGGTAAGCACGTGGTCTATCTCGTAGTAGTCGGCGTAGTGCGCGATCGCGTAGCCGAGGTAGGCGCCCAGGCTCTGGTACACAAGCTCGGCCACCCGATGGTTGTTGGCGTGGAGCACCTGCAGCATCTTGAGCTTCTCGGCGGGCGATTCGCCCAGGGCGAGATCGAGGCCGGCGCTCTCGGCAAGGCGGATCGCGCCCACCTGGCTGAGATACTGCACCCCACAGCCCCGGTCGCCCGACCACTCGTCTTCGGGCGCTTCGGGATCGAGATCGATGGGGGCGAAGGCGAGCTCGTTCAGCCAACCCGTGATGCGGCCATGGGCGTCCACATAGCCGGCCGCCTCGCTGGAGCCTAGGGCGATGCCGAGGACATTCCCCGCCTCCAGGGTGAAGGCGCCGGCGAGGGCGGTGACGTCACCATCGTTCCGAACCTCGATGGGTACAGATCCCATCTCCGACGCCAGGTCGAGGTAGATGCCGGCGACCTCCGCCTCGAACCGATCTCGGGGCACGCCACGGAATAGCGAGGCGACTCGTACCCGGTTGTCGACGTACACGCCCGCCGAACTGACCCCGATGGCGTCCACTCTAGGCATCTGGCTGGCGGCGCGGCGTAAGGCGCCCCGGATGTGCTCCCGGTGGTACTCGGGGTTGGCCTCGTCCTTGGGGTTCCAGAGGACTTCCTCGCTGAAGACGGCTTCCCCATCGATGACGGCGGCCACCTTGTGGTCGCTGGCGCCCGCGTCGAACCCGATGCGGCATCCGTTCAGGTGACCGCCCACGGCGGCGCGGCTCTCGGACGGCTCGGGCGTCTTCTCCAGCGGCAGAGCCTCCACCGTGAAGCGCTCACCGTATACGGTGCCCATGAAGTCCGCATCGAAGGCCCGTGGCCCTGTTGGCGAGTAGGTCTGGGCGATGGCCTGCCCCAGCTCCTCGGGACCACAGATCCATACCCGCCAGCCGCCCCACTGCCACAGAAGCATCTTCACGAGGCGTTCGAGATGCCGGAGGTTGACGCGATCGGCGACGGTGCTCGAGGGCTGCAACATGGTGCGGTGAACGCTCACCTGCCCGCGATCACGCTCGATGGCGATCGCGAGCGGCTCCGGGGCGCCCGAGTCCTGGGCGACGGAGCGAAAGTGCGCGCTCGCCGAGACGAAGGGGCGGAACTGAGGGTCGAGTGGAGGAGCGACGCTGGGATGGGGCGCAGCCACGTACTGGCTGAACTGGGGCGAGCGCCACGGGCGTCGCCGGAGGTTGAACAGTCTCAAGTCAGGAGCTGCCCTTCCCCCGGGCGAGGGTTCTCGTGAGTCCACGCGAACTCTGACCCGGATATCATGGTCAGGACTGGCACGGGCCGCGTCCTACCACCGAGATTCAACCGCCAACCCTACACCCCATGGGCGTCGGTTAGCAAAGGCTTTGAGGAGTGAGTTCGCATGACGCTCAACAGCGAGAACGTGGAGATCTACGTCCCCGACGGAACGCCGGACGTCGAGGCGCTCGGCCGCACGACCCACATGTCCATCGCCGCTCACCAGGATGACATCGAGATCATGGCCTACCATGGGATTCTGGAGTGCTTCCAGCAGCCCGACCGATGGTTCACCGGCGTTGTAGTCACCGACGGCGCGGGCAGCCCCCGGAGCGGAGCCTACGCGGACTACACTGACGAGATGATGAAGGAGGTGCGGAAGCAGGAGCAGCGCAAGGCCGCCGTCGTGGGTGACTACACGGCCGCCATGCTGCTCGGCTATTCGAGCTCGGTGGTGAAGGACCCCGGCCGAGATGATGTCGTCGAGGACATCATGGAGCTGCTGGTCAAATGCCAGCCCGAGTACCTCTACATCCACAACCTCGCCGACAAGCATCCCACCCATATCGCGTGCGCCATCAGGACGATCGACGCTCTGCGGCGCCTCGGCTACAGGCCACGGCTCAAGGGGTTCTACGGATGCGAGATCTGGCGTGACCTGGACTGGCTGCCGGATGAGGCCAAGATCGTCTTCGACGTGAGCCCCCATGAGAACATCGCCATGGCGCTCGTCAGCGTCTTCGACTCTCAGATCACGGGCGGCAAGCGCTATGACCTGGCGACCATGGGCCGCCGCCGCGCCAACGCCACTTACCATGAGTCGCATGGCACGGACGTCGCCACGGCCGTGATCAACGCCATGGACCTGATGCCCATGCTCGATGACCCCAGCCTATCCCCCGAGGAGTTCCTCAAGGCCCATCTGGATAACTTCGCCCGGAGTGTGCTGGGACCCCTGAAGGGTCTTCTCTAGGCGCCGGTGGACCGGCCGAGGGAGGTCTGAGCGCCAAGCGCCCAGGATTATCACGCCAGCATAGGGCCCCAGCGCGGCCCGCGGCATTGTGGGAGGCGAAGATGCCTGAGAGCAAGTACGCCATCGGACTCGACTACGGCACGAACTCGGTGCGCGCCCTGATCGTGGACGTCACGAATGGGGCGGAGATCGCCAGCCACGTCCACGACTACGAGAGCGGCGAAGCGGGGATCATCCTAGACCCGGCCGCGCCGCATCTCGCGCGCCAGAACCCCGCAGACTACCTGACGGGACTGGAGAGCGCCGTTCTCGGCGCCCTCGCTAAGGCGCGAGACGCCGAGGGCTTCCGATCCGTGGACATCATCGGTATCGGTGTTGACACGACGGGATCTACCCCCATTCCCGTGGACGCGTCGGGCACGCCCCTGAGCTTCCGGGACGAGTTCAAGGGCAACCCGAACGCCATGGCGTGGCTCTGGAAGGACCACACCTCCGTCGACGAGGCTGAGGCCATCACCGCCGCGGCGGCGGAGCAGCGCCCCCATTACCTGGCCAAATGCGGGGGGACCTACTCCTCGGAGTGGTTCTGGTCCAAGGTATGGCACTGCCTGCGGGTCGACCGGGCCGTGTTCGAAGCGGCGGCGAGCTGGGTGGAGTTCGCCGACTGGGTGCCCGCCGTGCTCGCAGGGAACACCGATCCCGCCGCAATCACCCGGAGCGTCTGCGCCGCGGGCCACAAGGCGATGTACTCCAACGAGTGGGGCGGCCTGCCCGACGCGGAGTTCCTGAGCTCCCTCGACCCCGCCCTCGGCGACCTGCGCGGACGGCTCTTCGAGAAGGCCGTGCCATCGGACGTGCCCGCCGGACGGCTCTCCGCCGACTGGGCCACGCGACTCTGCCTGCCACCGGGCATCCCCATCTGCACCGGCGCCTTCGATGCGCACCACGGCGCCGTCGGGGCAGGCGTGGCGGAGGGCACATTGGTGAAGATCATCGGCACCTCGACGTGCGACGTCGCCGTGTGGCCCTCCGAGCGGCCACTCGCGGACATCCCCGGCGTCTGTGGCATCGTCGACGGCTCTGTGGTGCCCGGGATGTATGGCATCGAGGCTGGGCAGAGTGCCGTGGGGGACATCTTCAACTGGTTCGTGAAGGTCCTGTGCGAGGGGCAGGGCAGCCTCCACGAGGAGCTTACCGCCCAGGCCTCCAGGCTCCGCCCGGGCGAGAGCGGCTTGCTTGCCCTGGACTGGAACAACGGCAACCGGACCATCCTGGTCGACGCCCGTCTGACCGGCCTGCTCCTCGGGCAGACCCTGCGCACGACGCAGGCGGAGGTCTACCGGGCCCTCATCGAGGCCACGGCCTTCGGGGCGCGGATGATCCTCGACCGCATGGAGGAGTACGGCGTCACCGTCGAGCGCGTCGTGAACTGCGGTGGCATCGCGGAGAAGAACCCGATGCTCATGCAGATCTACGCCGACGTGACGGGCCGCACCATGCTCATCAGCCGGTCCGCCCAGACTTGCGCCCTGGGCGCCGCCATGTTCGGGGCCGTGTGCGCGGGTCCAGAGAGCGGCGGCTATGCCACCGTGCAGGAGGCCCAGGCTGCCATGTGCGGGGTGAAGGACACCCGTTACGAGCCGATCCCCGAGAACCAGGCGACCTACCAGGAGCTGTTCGAGCTCTACCGCCGCTTGCACGATACCTTCGGGATCCAGGGCCACTCCGACGCCCTGGGCGACGTGATGAAGCGGCTGCTCGAGATCCGGGCGCGAGTGGTGAGTTGATTCTGTTGCAATGAGAGTGACTGAAGGGCCGAGGGGGACCCTAGAGTCCCCCTCAGTGTTGTATCTGTGCGTTACGGCGTGACCTCGTAGATCTGCTCGACCGTCTGGCTCTCTCCGGGAGCGAGCTGCACCATCGGCGCGTACAGCTCCAGATTGCCTCGCCGATCGGCGTCCGAGCCGTTGTAGTAGCATACCGCGATCTGCTCGGGCAGGAACCGGCAACGGATGGTGACGCCGCCCAAGGGGTCCACCAGCGCCCACTCGCCAGGCGGCAGGGAGCCGCCCTCGAAGCGCATCTCGAGCATGCCATCCGCCTGCTCGGTCAGCATCTGGACAGATGTCGCTGGCCCGTCGGGTCCGAGGCGGAGGAAGGCGCGGCTTGGATCATCCAGGCGGAAGGCGGGATGGATCCTCAGGCCTGCGTTGACGGGCGCCTCAGTCGTGTTCGTGACGGTCGAGGCGATCCTCAGAATGGGTTGCCCGGGGTCCATGTCGTACCTCCGCTCCAGGCGCAGCCCGTTGCCCAACTCGGCGCGGAGGATCGCCGCGCTGGGCCCACAGGCCACGACCTCGTACGGCTCTCTCCAGCCCGGGGAGCGGTAATCTGACGTCGAATACTCCTCGTACCCGCCCGCCATAGCGTCGATGCCGATCGCGCCCTGGACCACCTCGAGCAGCTCCCTGCCATCCTCCTGGCGCACCAGGCTGAGGATCCTCCCGCCCAGGCTCGGCGCGACCACCGCCGACAGCCCACCGCCAGTCAGCCGGATGATCGGGACAGCCTCGGCACCGGCGCGGTACTGGTCAGCCCACGCGCTGAGGGGCTGGTGCTGACTCCCCTCGGAGATCGCCGTCAGTCCCTCCGCCTCGGCCGTGGTCATGAACCGGTCGATCAGCTCGGTCGTGTCCGAGGCGCCAGCGGGCGCCAGAGCGTCCTCCGTGATCTCGAACCCAGGCGCCGCCGCCCTCACGATCTGGGTGTACAGGATCGGCAGTCGCGCCACCCGCACTCGGTGGAGGCGCACGGGGTCATCAGCCACGAGCGCCTCGGCCTGATCGAAGAGCGCCACGTACCTCCCGATCGCCTCATCGGTCTGGAAGGGGGCGTTCGGCCCGTGGTAGATGGTCATATGGAACTCGGGGTCGGAGACGGCGAGCCGATGGATGTCGTCCAGGTACTCGCGGATGGGTGCGGCCGCGGGGCCATAGTACGCGGCCAGGAACTCGTCGATGCCCCGCTCGACGTCATAGTCGGGATCCCACAGCAGCTTCGCCATGAGGTAGGTGCGAAGCTCGGCCAGCTCCCCGCCCTTCGAGAAGTAGTTGGCCTCCTCGTAGATCCCCGTGACGCCGTTCTCGATGAAGAACCGGATGTTCGGCTGCAGCACCTGGAGATTCGGGAAGGGCTGGACGCAGTGCGCGTAGTTGATCACGTAGTCCCAGATGTGCAGCCGATCGCAGATCTCGTTCCACCCGGTGATGTCATCCACGAAGCTGGCATTGAACTCCGACTCGTCGAGAGGCCGGTTGAACTCGCACTCGATACTGCACAGCCGGACCGCCACATTGTCGCGCGGCGTGACGTGCAAGGGCGGCTTGCGCGTGTACTGGTATGCCAGAGTATCGATGATGATGTGAGGATGCTCCTCCGCGACGGCATCGGCGATGGCGTTCACGAAGTGGAGGAGCGGTCCGCTTTGGGAGCCCTCCTGCGCCGCCAGCGCCGAGCACTCCTCACACTGGCAGTAGTTGTGCCAGTCGTTCTGGCTGACGGAGATGATCGTCGCGTTGGGAGCCTCGTGGATCCAGCGGCGAACCGACTCGATGGCGATCTCCAGCACGTCGGGGTTCGTCAGGCAGAGCTGAGTGTGGTCTGAGACGCGCTGGCCGTTGATCTCCGAGAAGTACTCGGGGTGCTCCGCGAAGTACCGCTCCGGCGGCACAAGGGCGTTGAAGGTATGCACGAAGCCCTGGTAGGTGATGTTGCCGCCCCAGTCCTCCGTCGCTATGACGAGGTTGCCGTTGAGCCGATTGCGCACGGCGAACTCCGGTGGGCAGGAGTTGGGGTAGTCCGTGGCGCGGTACTCGAGCGGAGGGATGTAGATCACGTCGAGCGCCCGGAGGTCGTAGGCGCCCTCGGTGGGCCAGGTCTGGCAGTCTGCGGTGAACCACCGGCAGTCCAGGTAGTCCTCTAAGAAGGTGTACACCGCGTAGAGGATCCCGCGCTTGCCCCCATCGAAGAGCACGTGCCCGTCGGCCGAGCTGATGCGGAGCCCCTCGTCGCCCAGCCGCGTCGACCACTCGGCCCCGAGGGCCGCATCCAGCTCCCTCGAGCCGATCATGAAGCGCCGCTTCGTCAGCGCGTCCCGGAGAGGCGTGATGGGGAGCACGTGGCCGGTGATCCGCTCGAGGTGGACTTGAAGCTCCCTCGCCGCGTGGAGTTCCGAGGGCGTCGCGTCGCGCGGGACGACGATGGAGTAGGTCTCCGGCGTCACCGCGTGGCCATCGACCGTCACCGTGCACCGGCCGAGGTCCTCGACCAGGGCGGCCAGGCCTTGGCGCATCATGGCGATCTCCTCTCCCATGGTACCGAGGGCCGCAGCCAGTCCCGAGCCCTCTGTCGTGGTCGCCGCACGGGTCTCTACGGCGGCGGCTAGCGCTTTCAGATACTCGTCGCGGCCGCCGAGGGTCAGGTTGGGGCCGAGCGCGCCCAGGGCCCGCACCGCCTCGGTGATGGACTCCATCTCCTGGACCGACTCGGCGATCCTGATCTCTGCGGCAAGAGCCCTGCCGATGTCATCGGCCGAGAGGGGCCGGGACACCTCCGAGATCCGCTCCAGGCCCGCGTTGTAGCCGGCGGCGCCCGTGCGGATCATCGTCGCGAGGAGGCTCGCCCGGACCGTGGGGTCGTGCGTGGCCTTGGCCATGACGCACGCCAGGTCCGAGACGATGGTGTGGGGCAGAGGGGACTCCAGGAGCTGCCAAGCGTCCTCCATGCGGCCCTCGTCGACGTAGTACCGCCCCAGGAGGCGGGCGTCGTCGTCCGAGAGGGTCTCCTGAGCCTCCAGCGCGGCGATGGTCTCCGCCGGCGAGGCGATCCGTTCCACCGTGAGGTCATCGATCCAGAACTCCGCCGCGTCGACATCCATGAACGCGAGGGGGTGGAACTCGATCTGGGGGTAGGGGCAGCGGAGGGTCGTTGTGACCTGCACCCACTCATCGCTGTTGGTGAGGGTGGCGGGGGCGGTGAAAGCCCAGACGTAGGAGTCCCACTCGTAAGCGTAGAGCGCCAGGGCGGCGCCCCCATCGACTCTGCCCTTGACCCAGGCCGTCGCTTGGTAGGTGGCGTAGGGCTCCACGGCCAGGGCGCCCGGTAAGGCAACCCAGTGGGCCGGCTGCGCGAGCGCCAGATGGCCGGCCTTCTCCCCGCTTCGGGCCTGTCCCGCCACCCCCGTCGCCTCGAAGCTTGGGTCTGCGAACAGGTTCTGAGCGCCTGCGGGGAGGGCGGAGATGATCAGCAGCGCGACGGTCATCGCCATAGACCGCATGGTTGGACACCTCTCGTCTATCGAGAGACTCCCGCCCGCACTCTCGGGCGGAGCCATCGAGGTATTCAGCCTAGCCGCGTGAACTTCCTGGCCCCCGCTGGGCGCTTGTCCGTAATGCGGCGCGAAAAGATAAGAACTAGATAGTGAACAGTCAAGACGGAGGCCCAAAGGCAAGTCGTGCTCCGTTCTGACTGCTGAGCACGCCCAGGGTTGGCGAGGACTAGGCACGGCTCTTCTCGCTGATTCTGTGCAGGTTGAGTGTGAACACGGCACGAATCACGTGCACGAACCGGTGGACAGCCCTCATGACTGCCCGCGTGAGGCGAGCGCTCAGGAGGCGATGTCATTTGGTTAGTCATGGTTCCGCGCGATTAGCCGCCTCCATCCGAGCCTGCGGCACCTGGTTCGGCCCAGGTCAGACGCCCATGGGTGGGCACGTCCAGTTCGCGGTGAACCTCACGGCCACAGGCGCCTCGTCGGCCCAGTGGGTGGGAGACGTCGAGGTCACACCGAGCCAAGCAGACGTCGAGATTCCCCCAGCCTTCGCAGTCCCCTAGGAACGGAGTGTGCGTGCAATGAGGAGCCATAGCTGTATTGCCTGCAGTGCCCTGGTGGTGTTCCTTCTGGCGTGCGGGGCATCGGTGGCGGACCGGATCGATCTCGACACCGCCCGCGCTATCGCGGCCCAGCACGCCGACTCCCCCCTCTCCGACCGGGAGCCATACGTCCATGAGACGCCCGACGGACTGTCGCTGGCCACCTTCTGGGTGATCGAGAACGAGGAGATCATGGCTGCCTACACGGTGGATCTCGACCAAGGCTGCCTGTTCTCGTGGCGCATCGACGTCGAGGCGGTGTTCGATCCCACCGCTGACCCCATCACGTACGAGGAGGCCGTGGAGCGGGCCAAGGAGATCGCGGAACGGCACTTGGGCGAAGCCGCGCGCGGTATGGGGTGGCAGGTAGGAATATACCCGAGGGACTGGGTGGTAGTAGAGGGTCAATCGCCCCTTTCTGGTGACCCGCCTCGGACGGGCCTGGGCCACTGGTGCAAGGTACGCTTCCGGGGGCCCGGGGGCGTCGTCGCCGACTACTTCCAGCGACTGCCCGACTCGACCGACGAACTCGAGGTGCGGGTCAGCCGCGAGCAAGCCATTGAGGCAGCCCGCAAGGAGATCAAGCCGCGCAATCTGCCTCTTCTGGGTGAGCCGAGCCTGGACCAGTTCCGTGGGACGGTTCGCTGGCTCCTCCACTTCGGTTCCTCCCGGGGCCGTTTGGTGGACGCCATCGTCGACGCCCAGTCGGGGGAGGTGCTAGAGGTCTCACCGGTGGAGGTCCGCCGTGCGGCACCCAAACTCGTGGTGCTCACCGTGGAGCCCCCCGTACAAGGCGCGGTCGCGCCCGTGGTGGCGCCCTTCGTGCAAGCTCCGGCCTCGCCCGTCGCGGCTGATGAGCCCGACTCCACCTGCCCGCCGTGGGTGCTCTACGGCGGGATCGTCCTGCTGTGCGCCATCGCCCTCGGCCTCTTCCTGCTGAGGCGGAGACGGAACTGAGCGCGTCCCGGCGTTCGCGACCCCATAGGGAGGGATGGACATGAGTCTGGATTGCATCAGGATTGGCCTAGCGGTTGTGTTAGCGCTGTCGACGCAGGCGGCGCAGTGCGAGCTCTCAGTGCCCGAATGCCGGGCTATGATCGAGAAATGGACCAATGCGCCGGTCCCTGCCCTGCCAACGAGCACTGAACAGATCGGGTCCAACTGCACCATGTACTCCTTCCTCATCGAGGAGACGGACACAGTATGGAAGGTGGACGCGACGCGCGGGCGCGTGCTCAGCTGGCATAGGCGAGGGGCGCCTCCGGAGGAGCCGGGCGAGGTGTCCGCTGAGGAGGCGATCGAGACAGTGGCCGCCGAGGCGCGTCGCATGATCGGCAAGGACGCGGAGTCGCTCGTATGGTCCACGACCGGGGGGGAGCACCCAGGCGATGGGTTCGGGGTGGCCGGTGTCCCCGCCGATGGGCTGGGCGATCGCGTCCTGTACGTGGGCGGCAGTGTATCAGCGGGCGGCGCCCTCATGTACTACGGCCAATGCGTTCTGCCTGAGGGGACGCCAGCCGATCCGGAGCCGATCATCACTGCGGATCAGGCCGTCGCGATCGCCGAGGCGGACTGGAACACGGACGGCTTCTTTCCACACGTACAGCTGAGCCGCCACATGTGGGAACCCGTGTGGGCGGTGACGCTGAGGGACTACCAGTCCCCCTCCGAGATCCCCACTCACGGCCCGCGAGTCGTGCGGTACCTCATCGACACACAGTCGGGCGCCATCGTGGAAGTGAGTCACACCGCATCGTCAGGGGATCCGGCGGATCGTGTTCCGCCGACGGCTTTCGAGAGAGCGGGTGAAGGGCGTCCGGTCACTTGGCCGCTGGCGGCGTGCGCGGCGCTAGCGCTCATCGCCCTCGGCCTCTTCCTGCTGAGGCGGAGGCTGACGTAGTTCCGAGCCCGAGAGGAGAACCCGGGAATGCTCGCATCGCTGATCGCTCTGACCCTTGCTCTGCTGGCCGGGCCGGTCACCATCGACGAGGCCCGGCTGATCGCCCAGGAACACGCGGGGACCGAGATGGCCCCCGAGCCCGAGATAGAGGAGCTGAACGGCGAGCCCTACCTGGCGAGGTTCCACCCGGTTGATCAAGAGCGCCGGGGGGAGACCCACGTCGTTCGTCTCGACACTGGAAGGTACCGCGGCAGCAGCTCTGAGCACACGCCTAGCCCCCTTGCGGTGCTGGGCCCGGTGACCGATGAGACGGCCATCGACATCGCTCGGGCCATCGCGAAGGAACGCGGGGCGCCGCGGTTCGACGAGCTGATCTGGCGCGTCGACAGCATGAGCGATGACTACTGCGCTGTCATCACCGGCGAGGTGCCGAGCCCCGATCGCCGTTTCGCGGGCCCTCTCACCGGCTGCCGGGTCGGTGTCCTACGCGCGGACGGTTCTATCATCCACTACGGTGTCTACGAGTTCGAAGTGCCCTCCTTCGATGACGTGCGTATCAGCGGGGAGAGGGCTCGGGAGATCGCGGTGGAGCTGCTTGGGCCCGACACTCACGTCACCGTGGAGCCACGCCTCTGGTATGGCCCCTTCG
>DBQI01000052.1 GCA_002305165.1 Armatimonadetes bacterium UBA1398 | reverse complement strand
GCTATCCAAAAGTACCTCCTCAATCACTAGAATAGACTTCCGAGAACCGCTCTAGCTGTGCATCGCCGCGAGCAGGGCGCGAGAGGCGACCTCGGCGGGGTTCGCCGTCGCGATGTCGATGAGGATCTCCTCGGCCGCGTCGGAGTCCCCCAGGAGCATGAGCAGGATCGCCTTGTCTACGGCGGGATCGAGCCCCGGCGCGTGCTCGATCACCCCGTCCACGATCTCCTCGGCGCCCGCGTAGTCTCCCGCCGCCGCCTGGAGATAGGCGATGGTGAGCATGGCGCGCCGAGCCACCGTCGCCGGTATGGCCTCGGGCTCGGAGAGGAGCGCCCCCGCGAGCTGCCGGGCCCGGTCGTGGTCGCCGGCCAGGGCCGAGACCCACGCGAGGGAGGCCAGGCCGGAGAAGGTGCGGACCTCTTCGATGGCCTCATTGGCGATCGCCTGGCCCCGCGCGCCGTCGCCCTGGACCTCGGCCACGAGCTCGGCGTGGAGGAATGGCAGGGACTCGTTCTGCGGGAAGGCCTGACGCGCCGCCTCGACGACGCGGATGACCTCCGCGCCCTCACCGCGCAGGGCGTGATAGACGATCAGGGCGTTGTAGGTGGCGAGGTGAGCGCGGGAGTCGCCGGGGGCGTCGGCCAGCAGCTCGCCGGCCGGCGCCACGAACTGGGCGGCGGGGCCCTGCGCCGAGCCGCGCTTGGCCGTCGCCATGAGGGAGCGGGTCCCCGTCTGGGCCATGACCACGTAAGCCTTGCCCAGCCACCATCGCGCCACGGGGCTCTCGGGATGGGCCTGCATGTGAGCCTGGAAGGGCGCGATGAGGTCCAGGCGCTCGGCGATCGCCGCGTAGTCGCCCTCGCCGGCCAGGGCGAGCATCTCCGCGTGGAAGTCGCTGTCGGCGAGGCGCAGCATGGAGAGCATGAAGAGGTCGCTCAGGGCCTTCGAGTCTCCGGGATCGGCCGCCAGCTTGGCGCGCACCGCGGTCAGGCTGCGGTCCACGAGAGCGACGTCATAGCTCTCCAGTAGGGGCATGAGGTGGGCCAAGTAGGCCGCCTCTGTGGGGTCGGCGTCGAGGCCGGCGCGGAGCAACTGCCGGGCCTCGTCCTCATCGCGGACCTGGGCGCAGACAGAGGCGAGGGCGAGGAGAAGCCGCGGGTCGCCGGGGTGCTTGGCGAGGTCCTCCCGCAGCGCGTTCTGAGCTTCGAGGAGATCGAGGGCCGCCTGCTCGGTGCTGCCGAGCATAAGCTGGGCCTGGGCCCGGCGGACCAGCAGGAGGCCGCGCTCCTCGGCCTGTGCTAGCTCCCCGTTGACCTTCTCGAGCGCTTGCTCAGGCGTCAGGTCCTCCTCCCGAACCTCGACGGTCGGGGTCATCTCATCGGCGTTGATGGACACCTCGATGGGGAAGAGGCCGCTCCCGGCGAGCCAGTGGTCGAGGAGCGGATCGGGGGCATCCTGGGCGACAGCCGGCCAGGCGGCGAAAAGCAGGGCCCACATCAAGGTGGGGCGGAGGTGGAGTCGATGCATCGGATACCTCATTCGTAGCTCGGGTTGGGGTCGTCGCACACCCGTTGGACGGCTCGGAGACCGACATGTTCCGCGGCGGGCGACCCGCCGGAGGCGTGCGGATCGCGTCACCGGCGCTCCTATCATGCGGCTCGGGGCCTTGGGGATCAAGTCCGCCCTACCGCCGGCGGATGCGCTCGCTCATGGCCCGCCACTCCGACGGCATCATCAGCCGCGCGCAGAGGGCGTAGACCGCGAGGCCGACGAGGATCTGCGCCGCGAGCCAAGCGCCGTTGGCTGCCAGGGACGCGGGCGGCTCCGGCGCGGGCCAGACGCGCGGCAGGGCGAGGGTGGCGAGGGTCATGGCCCCGTTCGCGCCGGCCAGGGCGAGGAGGAACCCCAGGAGGGAGCCGGGACGGTCGCCGGCGAGCCGTCGCGGCGCCCACGCCACGAAGAGCGCCAGGGAGAGGGCAGGGGCGAGGATCTCGCCCCCCATGATGGCGTTCAGCCCGAGCCAGCGGAAGAGGGACACGTACGCGACGGTGCTCGCGAGGGTGCCGAGGACCCGGACCAGACTCACCATGAGGCTGTCCTGGATCGCCAGATAGGCCTGGGCGTAGAGGCCCGAGGCCGCGGCGAGAAGCATCTGCCAAGCGAGCACCCGCACGATGGCGCTCGTGAGGAGCGTGTCGGAGTGGTCGAAAGCGCCGCGCTCGAACAGGACCCGGACGAGGGCGGGCGCGTGGAGCGCCGTGAGCGCCACGGCCGGCGTGGCGATGAGCAGCACCAGCCGGAGAACCTCCTGCACCCGCGCCCGGTACTCCCGCCGGCCGCGCGTCGCCTGATGCGCGAGGACCGGAAGCAGCACGGTGGACATGGCGGCGACGATGGTGCCCAGGGGGCCCTGCACGGTCACCTGGGCGACCCGGTAGCAGGAGAGGACGCCCTCCTCCAGGGAGCCGGTGTAGGCCCGCTGGATCGACACCGCCACCGGGCCCAGGATGGCCGGGATCGCCAGGGGCGCGGCGAACTTCAGGACATGGCCCAGGTCTTCCCACGGCGGCGGCCAGCCGAGCCGGCGGGTGAGCCTGATGGCGAACGCGAACGGGACGAGCACGGCGAGGGCGAAGCCCGCCCCGCCCGCGACCTCGCCTCGGGCGTACTGCTGGATCGTGATCGTGGAGCCGCCGTAGATGAGGAAGGCGACGACCACGGCGTTGGGGATGATGTGGGCGAGGCCCGGCAGGGCGTACTTGCCCCGCGCGAGCCACCCCGCCGTGGCCAGCCCCGCTATGCCCTCGATGATCAGCGTGAGCACCAGCGTGCCCAGAAGCTCGGCGACCAGGGCAGTCTCGGGCTCGCCGTAGGAGTGGGGCGCGAGCAGCTCCGCGAAGGGCCGCGGAAACAAGGCCACCGCCCCGCCCGCGAGGATGAGCCCCAGGCCGACGAAGGCGATGGCCCACGCCTGGATGCGCCAGGCTCGGTCCGCCTCTCCCTTCGCGAGCAGGGATCCCAGCACCGGCACCGTGGCGGACCGCTCCAGGTCCGTCAGTTGGGCCGAGGCTTGGCGCGGGATGCTCTCGGCGAGAAGGAAGGCGTCTTGCTCGATGGCCGGTCCGAAACGCTTCTGCACGAGGATGTCGCGGTAGGCGCCGAGGAGCCGGCCGACGAGGATCCCCACCGTGTAGATCCCGGACCCGAGCAGCAGCTCCCGAGCGAGGTTCCGGGGCGGCGCCGCCGAGCCTTCGGTCTCTTCGGATGTCCTGCTGGGCAAGGGGCGCTTACCTTTCGCGGGCCCTCGTGGGGCGCAGGGTCAGCGACAGTATACGCACCGCGAGGCCAGGAGCCGAGCCCTCGTGGCGCGAAGCCTACCGCGACTGTACACAGGAAGAGGGGATGACCGATGAAGGCTGCTGTGCTGCATGCGCCCAACGACCTACGGCTCGAGGAGATCGCCGATCCCATCCCGGGCGATGGCGAGGTCGTCGTCGCGCCCAAGGCGTGCGGGATCTGCCAGACCGACTACCTGGCGATCACGGGAGGCAGGATGAACTGGGACCCCGGCAGCGTCATGGGGCACGAGTTCGCGGGGGTCATCACCGAGGTTGGCCCTAGGGTGACGGGCTGGGAAGTGGGCGACGAGGTCGTCGTCAGCCCCGTGGGAACCTGCGGCCGCTGCCGCCACTGCCAGGCGGGGATGCAGCACTATTGCGTGGACGGCTACGTCATCGGCGGCGACGGACAGCCGCGGTTCTACAACGGCGCCTTCGCCGAGCGCTGCAAGGCGCCGGCAACCTCACTCTTCCTCAAGCCGCCGTCCCTCTCGTTCGAGGCGGCGGCGCTCACCGAGCCCCTGGCCGGCTCTTATAAGGGCATGATCGCCTACAGCCAGATGACCGTGGGCGAGGATGTGGTGATCCTGGGCGTCGGCTCCATGGGGCTGCTGCTCACCCAGGTCGCCTCGGCGGCGGGGGCGGGAACCCTCATCGCCATGGACCTGGTGGAGGGCCGCCTCGCGATGGCGAGGGAGTGCGGCGCCACCCACACCATCAACGGCGCGCACGAGGATGTGAAGCAGCGGATCTATGAGATCCTGCCCGAGGGACCGGATCTGGTCTTCGAGGCGGCGGGCGCGCTCGCGGCGGCCGAGCTGACCTTCGACCTCTGCCGGCGCGGCACTCGGGTGAACATCTTCGGCGTCATCATCCCCGGCACGGTGCCTGTGAGCCCGCGAGACATCCACTTCATGGAGATCCGCATGGACGCCAGCTTCTCGGTGACGCCGACGGTGATGCGGAAGTCGCTGAAGCTCCAGGAGACGGGTCTGGTGGACACCTCGAAGATCATCACCCACCGCTTCCCGCTCGAGGCGATCCACGACGCCGTAGCCGCCATGGAGCGCGAGGATCGGGTGAAGGTCGTCGTGACGGTGTAACGCGCTCACCCGAAGCCGTACGGGTGTTACACTGAACCCACGAGCACTGGCCCATGTCACCACCCACAGTAGGGAGCCTTTCCATGCGCCTAGTTACCATCGTCGCGGCCCTCGCCGCGCTCGCCGTGTCCGCCCAAGCGGCGGACCTGGAGATCAAGACCCTCAAGGTCCTCGTGCCGATCTACCGCGGTGATCCCGCCGATGCCGAGCAGTGGCTCACCGATGAGGACGTAGCGGGCATCCAGGCCGGCATAGAGCGCGGTCGCGTCTTCTACTTCCGAAACACCTTCGGGCGCCTCAACCTGGAGATCGAGTACCTCCTTATCGATGAGCCCGCGCCGGACTCCGAGGGGCCCACCTATGAGTTCCTCGAGGCGGACCTCGCTAGCCGTGGCGTCGGTCCCGGCGACTATGACGGCGTCTTCACCACGGGCACGCCGCTGGCTGGCAACTGGGGCGGATTCGACATCTTCGAGGGCGCCGGCGCCGCCTTCGGGATGCCCGACGTTCGGGGCGGCCTGACCTGGTACCCCGAGGATGAGCCGGGGGTCTGGTACGGCGTGGCGTGGACCTTTGTCCATGAGTTCCAGCACGCCTTCGACCTCGTCATTGCCGGCGAGTACCCCGAGGTGCTTCACGGCCACCCCTACGCCGACTGCATGGAGCGCCCGGACTTCCCGTGGCGCGTCCAGGGCGCCCAGCACTGGTCCTGGGAGGCGGCGACGCTTCGCGACGTGGCCCCGAAGGTGCTCAAGGTTCGGGGCGCTCGGGATGAGAGCTTCACCGTCACGGATACCGACGGCGACGGCCTCGCCGACGCCGATGACCGGCTGCCCGTCGATGAGCGGCGCCTCGGCTCCGATCCGACGAACCCCGACACCGATGGCGATGGCCTGAACGATCTCGACGAGTTCTGCGCTGACATCTTCCTCGGCGCCGACCCGACGAACCCCGACACCGATGGCGACGGGATCCCTGACGGCGCGGACGCGCATCCTACCGTCGCCCTCGCCCCGGCCGTCTCATACACGGTCGAGGACCTCACCGTGGATGGCGTGGCGGACGGCGCCTACGGGCCGCTGTTCCTCTCGACCGTGGTGGCGAACGACGACGGGCTCGCGTCGACGCGGATCGATGCCGCGTGGAACGAGGGGGCGCTGTTCCTCCTGGTGCGCGCGGATGAGCCGCTGAGCCTCTATCTCGAGATCGATTCGAGCCCCGAGAACGGCTACTGGGAGGGCGGCGATACCTACATCATCCGCGCCGACGGAGAGCGGGTCACCTTCGGCGGCCTGGGCCTCTCGGGCGACGTGCCCGGCGCGGAGTGCGCCTTCGGCGGCGACGGCCTGGAGATCAAGATCCCCGCCGTCATCGGGCAGGGCGCCAGCCATGAGATCAACTGGGGTGGCCAGCGCAGCCCCGCCGATGTGACCGACGGCCTGCAGCTCTGGGGCGACGGTGGCCTCGGCCTGAATGTCCAGGTCTCCCGGGGCGCCGACCGGCGGGCCCTGTTCACGCCGAACTGGGAGATGTTCGCGACGAGCCTCGCGAAGCCGTCCGACGCCCCCGCGCGGCCCTCCCTGCGCGGGACGGCCGAGGTCACCAGCGACGCCGTGCCCACGGCCCTCGTCCGCGGCGTCGGGCCCGCGGATGTGGTCTCGGTGCATGCCGTCGCCGTGGCGGACCTGGGTGGTCCCGATGCCGCTCCGCCCGCCGTCGCGGGGAAGCGCATCGGCCCGGGCCCGGTGTTGCTCACCGATCTCCCCGCGCGCGGAGCGGGCGAGGCCGATGGCGGGAACCTCCTGATCGCCCGGGTGGGCGATCAGGAATCGGACCCGGCGGTGCTCGTGTGGGATGTGGCCGCCGAGGCGCCCGCCCTCAGTCTCGACGGCGGCGTGCTGAGCGTAACGGGCGAGCCGAACGCGGAGGTGGAGGTGTTCCTGGGCGATGGAACCCATCCGCTCCAGGTGGTCACCTCCGCGGTGCTGGATGGCGAGGGCCGAGGCAGCGTGGAGCTTCCGGCGTCCCTCGAGGGCTTCCTCGGCGCCTACGCCGTGGGGATCGACTTCGGTCCCGCCACCTTCGCCCGGGTCGATCGGGAGATCAACTTCAACTATGAGGGCGGAGGGGCCGATGACCGCCTGCCCCTCGACGGCTTCTGTGTACGCTGGACGGGCGCCCTCGACGTGCCCGCCGATGGCGAGTACACCTTCTACCTGACCTCGGACGATGGCTCCCGGCTCTACCTGGACGGCGCGATGGTCATCGACAACTGGGGTCATCACGGAGACGTGGAGAAGACGTGGACGGGACGCCTCGCCGCGGGGCAGCACCCCATCCGCATCGACTACTACGAGGAGTTCGGCTGGGGCGCCGCCTACTTCGAGTGGTCGGGGCCCGGCATCGAGCGGACCTTCGACATCCCCGTCAGCGCGTTGCCCGTGTCCGTGGAAGGGATGACGTGGCTGGCGCGCCAGACGGATCGCGCCGGCAATGTCTCACCCTTCGCGGTCGCGCGCTGAGGGCTCGGGACCCCCTCAGCGCCTCGGCGCCAGGTTCTTGTAGGGGCCCGCGCGTAGGGCGCGCGACAGCTCCGGCGTGATCGATGGCAAGTGGAAGAACACGGCCCCCGTGAACCCGCCCTCCTCGCGGCAGATGCGGATCTGCTCGACGACCTGGGAGGGTGTCGGGGGCCGTCCGTTCTCATTGATGTCGTAGATGGCGAGCCCGGGGACCACGTGGCGGCGCGAGGGGTCCAGCTCCATCCACTCCTTCATGGACGTCCGCAGGACCTGGTTATCGAAGGTGTAGCACATGGGGAGCACCTGGTCGATGATCCCGTCCCGCACCCAGTCGTGCCAGTACTGCATCCGCGCCTCTGAGGAGTCCCTGCGGTGGAAGACGCAGGAGGAGACGACGATGTCGGGCCTAATCTCGTGGGCCCGGCGGTGGACCTCCTCGACCAGAGCGGTGATGCAGCCCGCTTGGTACTCGGTCCACTTCGCGGCGAGCTCGCCGTAGCGAGCGGGGTCGATCGACTGTGCCGAGGCGCTCACGGGCAGCAGCGGGAAGTCGCTCATGGGCACGATAGCCTGCACCCCGGCGAGATAGCCCGCGTCGGCGGTGAAGCCGACGAGCTGTTGGCATAGCGGGTCGTTGATGGAGTAGATGGGCCCATCGAGCATGAGGATGTCGCCGCCGCGCGTCGCGTAGTTCAGGAGCTTCTGCAGGTTCGCCGAGGACATGCGGTAGCAGTTGGGGACGATGAGCAGGGGCATCTGCTCGGCGGAGGCGGAGAGGGCGTCGGGCCCGACCCAGCGCGACTCGGCTCCCGCCCGGCGGAGGGTGGAGACGGCCATCTCGGCGTACTTCGCGTGCCACTCGGCGGACTCGTCGAGCTTGAGCATAGGGATGGGCGCGTTGCCGGCGCCCTGGAAGGCGATGGCGCGCCGGACGATCTCCGCCACGAGAGGGAAGGGCCCCTGCTCGGCGTGCCAGTTCAGGAGAAGGACGCCGCCCGCCCCCACCGTGTTCGTGGCGATGGCCGGAACGCCGTTGCCGAAGCAGGCGTGGGTCCTGGCGGTCGTGGGAACGCCCACCGGGTTGGCGCGGATGACCGAGATGGCGGGCAGGGAGGTCGGCGGGCCCGGCTCCCATTGGATGCCCATCTGGGCCGCGAAGCCGTCGATGGCGGCCTTGCTGAAGCTGCCGCCGAGCTCCTCGTAGCGGATGAAGTCGAACTGGATGCCATCCAGCCCGGGGTACTCGCGGACCGCGCCGACCATGAGGTCGGCCTGGAACTTCCGCACCTCGGGGTTGGCGAAGTCGTACCAGAGGTGGCTCTTGCCCGTGGAGTCCACGAAGGCCCAGTCGCGGTGAGCGGCAAAGAAGGGCCCCGGCTCCCGGGAGCCGTTCTCCCCGTTCACGAATCGCAGGTGCACCTCCAGGCCGTTGCGATGCCCCTCGCGAATGAGGTAGTCCAAGGGATCGAAGCCCGCTTGGACCGTATCCGGCATGGAGGTGTAGGGGTTGCGGAAGAAGCACTTCCCGCCCCAGTAGAACCCCAGCCAGTGGAGGGAGTTCAGCCCCGCGTTCTTCGCTCGCGCGATCACCGCGTCACACTCCGCGGGGTTGTGTGTCGAAGAGGCGTGGGTCCAGACGCCGCGCAGGTCGCCGATGGGCGGCGGCCCCTGGGCCGCGCCTAGCAGGAGCGTGGCGCTGAGAGAGACAATACAACCGAGCATGACCGCCCCTCCTTGGGAGCGGGCGCACGACACGAACAGACCGCGCGGCGCCCAGGTCGTCGATGGTATGGTTTGGCTCCTCGGGCCGATGTCCTCCGGGGAGATGCCCTTGTCGACGGGGCGGCCGCCGCCAGAGATCCCTCGATCCAGCGCTCCCGGAGTCGCCTATGCCTCGCCGCATACAAGCAGAGTGGACGCGGAGGCCCCAACCGCGATGGTTCCAGATCTTCCTCAGCACCGCCGTCGTCTTGGGCCTCATCTACTTCTTCGCGTCCGACCTGCTGGGCGAACTCGTCCAGCGCGCCCGTCGAGGCGAGCTGCCGGAGGTGCAGATGGTCACCGTCTCCTTCGGCGACTCCGACGGGGGCGCCGAGGACGGCTACCAGTGCTACTACCGCTACGAGCTGGTGCCGGTGAGCATCGCGGTCCAGGACGCCACGGGCGAGCCCATCGCCGTCAATGAGCCGCGCGTCCGGGTGTTCCGCGAGGGAATCCATGTGCGAGACGCGGGGGGGCGGGCGCAGGTGCCCGTGCGTTACGACCCGGCGTCGAACGCGTGGGTGGGCAAGTGGCCCATGCCCCTGGGCACCGAGCCAGCCGTGTACACCGTGCGGTGCGAGCTGAGCGTCCCCGTGGAGGCCTACCCCTCCAACTACGACTGGCGATCCCGCAGCGCGCCGTCGCGCCAACGCGAGGGACGGTCCAAGCGGCTGGAGTTGGTCACCGAGGACACGGAGAGCGAGCCCCGGGCGAGGGAGGAGGCCGTCGATCAGTCGGCGTACCGGCCGGCTCCGGGCAGCTTGGTGCGCGAGGTCATCGACCGGGACTTCAGGGTCGTGGCGAGGGAGCCTCGCGAAGTGCCCCGCGGGCTGGGGATCGTGACCTACGAGACGGCCATGACGAACGTCCTCGAACTCCGGACTCGACGGCCGAACGGTGAGGAGGGCGACTGGACAGCGATCTTCGATTGGCTGGACCTCTTCTCGGCCGACACCCTCTGGTACTCGGCCTTCGTCACCGATACCCGGGGCGGCCCCCTACCATCGGGCAGCGTGTGGTTCGGTCCGACGCGGAGGGCCCTGGACGCCATGGGCGCCCACGCTCACTCCCGGGGCCTCACCTTCGGCGCCTACGCGTACGCCTACCGCACCTTCGGCGACCCGAAGCTGCTACCGCCGTACCGCATGGTGCAGGCGAACGACCACGCCGAGGCCTACATTCCGTCCCTCCTGGATCTCGGACGGGTCCACGACCTGACCGGGATGGTGCGGGAGATGGACGCGAACCCGAACGTGGACATGATCGGGTTCGACTACATCCGGGATGGGAATGTGGGGTTCGCCGCCGTCAATGAGTTTGTGGACGAGATGCGCCCCGACGTGCCCGAGGACTGGAACGAGTTGGGAGCCGAGGACCGCGAAGCGTGGATCAGGGAGCGTTCGGCGGCGTGGAGCTCCGAGACCGCGCGGCTCTGGGACTGGTGGCGCGCCCGCCGCACCGCCTTGGTGCTTCGGGACATCCTGCGCGACAGCGGCTGCGAGAAGCCGCTCTGGACCTTCACCCTGTCCTGGCTCCACGGCCAGCAGCACGGCCAGGACCCCTACATGTTCACCGACGCGGGCGTCGCGATCGACGCCGTGATGCTCTACGAGTACAACAGCCAGCGGCAGTTCGATGCCGTGGTTCCGGGCATCCGCAAGACGAAGCAGGAGGGGAGTTGGTCGGTCTACAGCGAGGCCTCGCCGATGAACCTCATCTTCGGCAACCAGATCGACTTCTACAGCCATCAGGGGATCACGTCGCCGCCGGCGCCACAGCGCTACTACGAGCGGCTGCTCACGGCCATGCAGGAGACGGATCACCACCAGCCGCCCGTGGGCGTCTTCTGCCACGACGTGATGCGCGCGATCTCGGGGCGCACGGGGCCCTACGCCGGCCGGGAGTGGGCGCTCGCCGGCGCCGCCGCGATGACGCGCTGCCGCGAGATGAACTCCCGTGTGCCGGCGAGGGTGGAGCTGCTGTTGCCCGGATCCGATGGGTTCGCCATCGGCTCGTCGGTTCGCGGCACGGTGAAGCTCACCGCCATCCACGATCGACCGGTGGAGATCCTCGGCGTCACCACCTACGACACGCCGGGCGTGTCGGGCAGACAGGACATCTACGAACGGCCCGCGGTGCTCCAGCCCGGCGACACCGTCGAGGTGCCGGCGGAGTGGTACATCTCCGGGATTCGGCCCGGCGGCCCGAGTCACGCGATGCTCGCGGCGCGTGTGCACTGGGGATCCCCCGAGCACGCCCCGTCGAGTACCGTGTATACTTACGCTGGTGTGTACTGAGTGCTGACATAGAAAGGCGCGCGGGAACGCGGAACCTCGTGACGCCCAGGGTGTCCTATTGGGTGTAGCAGCCAAGAAGGCTGCGGAGCGATAAGGCTCCTTGAGGGAGATCGTACCCATGGATTGCTCCAGGGTAGAGCAACTGGCGGAGACGTACGGGCTCGGTCAGCTCAGCCACAGCACCATGGCAGCGTTGGAGGAGCACGCGGCTCACTGCCCGCGGTGTGAGGCGAGGCTTCTCGCCTGCACCGGTCTGGGCGGGGAGCTCGACGACGCCTTGATGGCGATGGCGGAGCCCTCGCGGGATCTGCTGTCGCGTATCTATGATTCCATGCCGGTCCAGGGCGTGGCGGAGTCGAACCTCTGCTACAGCCTGGGGCCGCAGTTGTCGGCGCTGGCGGACGGAGAGCTCGCGGGCGAGGATGGCCTGCGAGTGACCGAGCACCTCGAGTCGTGCGAGTACTGCGCCCGGAGACTCCAGGCGCTGGAGGAGCAGGCGGGCGTCCTGGCGACAGTGCGGGAGGAGCCCTCCGCGCGCTGCGCCGCGCGCCTCGCCCGGCTAGTCGAGTCACATTCATTGAGGCGTGTCGCCGCGGCCCCGTGGTGGCGGCGGGTGGCGACGCGATCGGTGACGAGCATGGCGGCGGCAGTGGCGGGCGTCCTGGTCGTCTTCCTGGCCGGATGGGGCGCCAGCCAACTGTGGAGCGCCTCGAAGGGCATCGACGGGAGCCCCGATGTCTCGTTGGCATCGGCGCAGGGCTCCGACGAGGTGCCGCTGGTCAGGAGCCTGCCCGTCGTTGGCCTCGATGAGACGGAGCGTGGGTCAACGCCCGTTGCCTTGCCGGCGGCGCACGTCGTGACGAGGACGCCGCCGCGTGTCGTGCGCGTGGCGGCCCGGACGAGAGGCAGGACGGCGCGCAGCGCGGTCGCTGTGAGGGCGGATGTGGAGCGTGGGGCCAGCGGCGTGGCGCTCTCCGTGACGCCCACCACGTCGCCGGCCGCGGAACCGAATCGAGCGGACGGTTCGAGTGATCTGATCAATAGGGCTTGGGTGGAGCTGATCGGTTCGGGTGCCCAGAAGTCTGAAGCGCCCGCTCCGCCGCCACCTCAGCCGGAGCAAGCGCACGGCGAGGATCTCTTCATTGTAGAGGCCGTGACCGTTGAACAGCGCGGAGGGCCGTACGCGGGCGAGTATCTTGAACCCTCCGTATCGGCTGTACTGTATTAGCCAAGGGCCCCAAGGCCCGAGGCTGTTGTAGGGTCTGGAAGGAGACGCGAAGTGTTGGCTCTCACACGGACCAAGTTGATGGCACTGGCCCTCGCGACGGGCCTGCTCTTGGCGCCGGTGGTAGCATGGGCTCAGGAGGAGGCGCCTCCGCCTCCCGCTGAGGAGGCCGCGCCTGCCGCCGAGGAGGCTGCGCCGCCCCCCGAGGGACCGTCGCTCGCTGAGCGGCTAGGGCTTCGGAGCGAGGGTGACGAGTCCACCACGGTGCAGCAGTCGGTCACCCGCTCCTACGGGCCTCGCTTCCACGATGGCGCGAACTTCATCAACATCGACCTGTCGGGCGATGATGTTGCGGCGGGCCTCGTCATCATCGAGGACACCGTCCGCGTGCTGGCCGATGGCATCCGGCTCATGCCGACCGACTACGCCGTCGGCGCTCGTCCCGGGGCGGGCGCCTATGTGATCCGGCTCCTCCGCAACCTGCCGACGAACACGGTGATCGAGGTCACCTACCAGTGCCGCCAGAGCACGGAGACCCCGGCCGCGGCCTTCTCCTCCAGCCTCATGGGCGGGCTCGGAACGGCCCAGCCTCTGAACCTGACGGGCGACGAGGGGGCCACCGGCGCGTTCAAGCTCTACTACGCCAAGGAGGGTGACCTCGTCACTCGGGACATCGGGCGCAGGAGCTTCGGCGATAAGGATTGGTTCCAGCTCGGCAACTCGCTGGCCGCGAACACTCAGTGGAGAGACACGGTACGCCAGGAGTACGGCTTCTCGGTGATGGACCTCCAACTGGGTCAGGCCAAGGTGAGCTACGGGACGGTCCGCAACGTGGACGCGACGTCCCAGGGATCCTATCGCGACGAGTTCATCCGCCAGAACATCCTCGGCAGCGGCCGCACCGCCGGCGCGCGCGAGGGCGATCCCGCCTACGCGCCGCCCGAGGGAAGCTCCCGGGATGTGAAGTGGCACGACTGGCGCTACGGCACGTCGAACGAGAGCAAGTTCTGGTACGGCGAGACGTTCTTCCATATGGACTCGAACTACGGCCACGTGGACTCGGCCGTGCAGCAGGACATCGCCACCTTCCTCCAGGACCCCAACCGCTGGGGTGGCCGCAACCTCATGAGCGCCTGGTGGCAGTCGGGCGGCACCTACGCCAAGAGCTGGCAGACGATGGAGGGGGCGGGCGACAAGGGCCGCCAAGCCATCAGCCAGTTCGCGGGCGAGGAGCTGCGGCTGAAGTCCTGGGGTCTCCGTCCGAGTGAGAACATCATGTACTCGCGGTCGGAGTTCGGGCGCTACCTGCTCGACAGTCGCCGGGACGCGAGCCAGGTGGACCAGACCCTCCGGGTCGCGACGTCCGATGGCGGCACGGTACTCGAGGCCGCGGAGGAGACTCTGAAGATCACCCGCCCCTCGAACGCGTCGAATCTGAACGCGACCGAGGAGACGATCCTGGCCGATCCGGGCGAGAACTACCAGCAGCGCCGGACCGTGCGGAGCCTGACCCAGCGCCTGACGGGCGGCGACAACCCCGCACAGCTTCAGGTCGTCGAGGACCGGTTCGAGGAACTGGACCGGCTGAAGGGCATCGAGTCGCCGACTCGGCGCACGACGACCGCCAGCCTGAGCAATGTCAGCCTCCTCGGGATGACCGTTGGGTACACGGGCAGCCGCAGCGACTTCGAGGACGCGCGGCTCAACCGGTGGCTCACCGGCGGAGCGAGCCCGCTCGGCAGTGAGCGGCACTCCATGAACTTCTCGGGCCTGAAGATCGCCGGCCCGCTGCAACTGACGGGGTCGCTCAGCGCGGGGATCACCGATGGCGCGGGGCTGCAGGACAGCACCCTGAACCTCTCGGTGCCGACCTTCGAGATCTTCAGCGGCCTGAATCTCGCCGGCGCGACGTACACCCGGCAGCGGGACCCGATGGGCGCCTCGCGCTCCCATCGCGCCGTCGCGCTTTCGGGCAACCTGGCGGGCTTCGACTGGAACGCCACGGCCGATTGGGTGGACATGTCGCGCGGGTTCAACCTCGCCGGCGCCGTGAACCCCTACGACCGCGAGTTCTCGGCTCACAACCGCGCGATCAACCTGAACCGGACTCTCAGCCACTGGGGCACCCAGCTCTATGCGGGGTACCAGGAGAACTACTTGGATGGCGAGTCCCAGGGCAAGCTCTACCGCGTCGCCTTCGCGCAGCCCGTGGACCTGGGCGGCCTGGGCAACCTCGCGTTGCAGGGAAGCCAGTACCGGCACATCGATCGGCTCGGCGTCATGCGGCCGTCCTACGGCTGGGCGGCGACGCTGACGGGGCCGGAGGAGAAGTGGATGGCGGCCGTGCGCGGCTTCCATCACTACGGCGCGGGCGATGAGCTGAGCTTCGTGAGCCGGAGCGTCATGCTCGCCGCGAAGCTGGGCGACGCCCGTATCAGCGCGACTTGGCGGGACAACCCCATCTGGGATCCGGACGGGCCGGACAAGCCCGCCAGCCCCCAGCTTCAGATGGGCTCGATGACCGAGTACCGGGTCGATATGCCCGTGAACGACCGGCTCAACGTGTCCGCCGCCTTCTTCCGGAACGCTTCGCTGGCCGGCGGCGTGCTAGAGAGTCAGACGTGGAACACGGTGCCCTTCTACGGCGCGTCCGGCTCGGCCATCCCCACCACATGGGGCGCGGGGAACGACAACTGGGCGACTCAATACGGCATCGTCTACACCTTCGGTGAGGGCAAGACGGTGAGCCTGGCGCGCAACAACACGCGCTACAGCGCGTCGGGCATCACGAGCACGGGCTACGACTTGAACCTCCAGTGGGCGCTGACGCCTCGCGATAGCCTGAGCTTCCGTTACTACAACTGGAGCGCGGACTCGCCGCGTTGGGGCGAGACGGTAACGTCCGATCCCGGTGGCGGGCCTATCGGCGAGGCGTACACCTTCCGCTACTCGCACCGCTGGTCGGAGGCCCAGAAGCTCAGTGTCGGCGTGACGCGCACCGGCCCGCTGCGGAACCAGTACGTGCCCGGCGCTCAAGGCCAGAACATGTGGGGCCAGCTCTACGCCGACTTCATGTCCGATGTGCCCGAGGACACCATGGTGTTCATCGAGTACCAGACGCCCTTCTGAATGGAGATCCCCAGCTTCTAGGGGATCGGACGGCGACGTGAGCCGAGGAGAGGAACCCTCTCCTCGGCTTTCCTCTGTACGCCGCGGCAGGGGAGGCGCAGGTCGCCCGAGAAAAGCCCAGGGTGCGTAGCCCCGGGCGTGAGGGCCCGGTTCAGAAGGAGCAGACACGTGGACAACGTGCGCATCGGGATCATCGGCGTGGGCGGCATGGGGAGCGCCCACGCGAATAGCATGAAGGACGTCCCCAGAGCGACGCTGACTGCCATATGCGACATCGATGAGGCCGTGTGCGCCGCCAAGGCCGAGGCCTTCGGCGTCCCCGGCTTCACCAAGCACACCGAACTGCTGGATAGCGACCTCGTGGACGCGGTCATAGTCGCGACGCCCCACTACTTCCACCCGCCCATCGCCATCGACGCATGGTCGCGCGGAATGCACGTTCTGTCGGAGAAGCCCATCTCCGTCACGGTGAAGGCGGCCGACGAGATGATCGCGGCGTGGCGAAAGTCGGGTCTGAAGTTCTCGGTGATGTACCAGATGCGCACCGAGGCGATCTACATCGAGGCGAAGCGCATCATCGACAGCGGCGCCCTGGGTGAGATCTACCGCACCTGTATGGTTATGGGATGGTACCGGTCCCAGGCCTACTACGACTCAGGGGGCTGGCGGGCGACGTGGACGGGCGAGGGTGGGGGAGTGCTCATCAACCAGGCGCCCCACCTGCTGGACATCTTCACCTGGCTCGCGGGGCTGCCCGCGGCGATCCACGGCGAGGTGCGCACGAACCTCCATGACATCGAGGTGGAGGACGAGGCCTTCGCCGTGCTCACGTACCCGAACGGCGCACACGGCTACCTCTACACCAGCACCACCGAGGCGCCGGAGGCGCATTTGATCGAGATCAGCGGCGATAAGGGCAAGCTGCGGATCCAGGATGGCAAGATCAGACTGTGGACCGTCGACACGCCGGTCCGGCAGCACAACCGCGAGTCAGAGGAGATGTGGAGCTCCCCCCGCGGCACCGAGGTCGCCGTGGATCTCCGGGAGACCGATAGCGGCCACCGCGCGATCACGGCGAACTTCGTGCGCGCCATTCTCGACGGGGAGCCGCTCATCGCCCCGGGCGAGGAGGGGCTCAACGCCATGGAGATGATCAACGGCATGATCCTCTCAGGCAAGACGGGCGAGAAGGTCAGCGTCCCGGTCGACCGCGACCGTTACGAGGCGCTGCTCGCCGAGCTCCGAGCGAGCAGCCAGGGCAAGTCGCGCCTGCGTGAGCAGCGCGTGACCGACCCGCAGCACCAGTAGAACGAGGCGGCCGGGCCCGACCGTCCGCGGGCCCGGCTACTCGGTCACCGTCGCCACCGTCACCCGGGGCGGATCGGCGATGCGCCGCATGATCTCGTAGCCCCTCCCGTGGTGGCCCGAGTGGACGATCACGGCCGCCCTCACCGTCGCCTGCCGCGGCGCGGGGCGCGCGACCAGCTCGAGCTCGGCGTACCGGCAGCGGCCGGGCTCCATCCGGCGCGAGGGCCAGAAGCCCTGGCGGATGTGTGTCAAGCCCTCGTGCCGGAGGAGCGCCACGGTCCACGCCTCGGGGTTCTCCGGCACAGGCGCCTCCATGAAGGTCATCGTCTCCGGCAGGTGCGTCGATTCGCGCCAGCCGAAGTGCGGGTGCTCCTGCGAGAACTCCTCGACGATGCCGACCCAGTTCGGCGAGATCTTCGTGAGCCGCCCACGCTCGAGGCGGCAGTCCAGGGCCACGAGCTCGGCGGGGCTCCCCGAGGGCGCCGTGACCGTGGACTCCACGATGAACCAGGGCGTGCTGGCCATGAAGGTGTAGCGCTGGACGGCGGCGACCGGGGCCTCGCTGCGGGCCTCGACGACGATCACCGGGTCGCCGGCGCCGCCCGCGAGCACGCGCAGGCTCCCCCGCCCCTGCCGCTGCCACGCGAACTCGTCAACGACGCTCGTGTTGTCGCCGTAAGTGGTGCTCAGAAGCGGCTCGATCCGGAAGCGGCCGGCTCCCGCCCCGAAGGTGCCAGCGCCGTAGTCGGCGCCCGTCGCGGCGGAGACGAGGTGACTCGCGCAGCCGCCGGCGGCCTCGTCGAGGGTGATGGAGTAGAAGCCGTTCGCGACTGTCACGGAGCCTGCACCCGTGCCGAGCCTCTCAGCCGTAAGGGAGAGGTCACAGGCGGGGGCTTCGTCCTCCCCCTCGCAGAGGTAGAGGCAGCGGCCCGCGCCGCCGGGGATCGTCGTTAGGGCGTAGAGGGTGTCGCCGACCCAGAGGTGCGGCACGACGGACGAGCCCGCGTCACGCAGGGCGCCGCCGCGGTGGTCCGCGGGCACGCCGGGGAGGTCCAGGGCCAGGCAGACGGGGGCGTGGTCCCGCTGCTCGTGGTCATAGGCCACGATCTTCCATCGGGCCCCGAGAGGGGTAGCCGCTTGGGGTTCGATCACGGCTCGAACGGCGATCCGTCCCTCCAGGGGGACGCCCATGCACTCGTAGCGGACGGTCTCGACCTGCGTCCGAGCCGCCCCCAAGCCGGTGGCGGCGGCGGCGGCGAGGAGAGGGTACTCGCCCACGGTCGCGAGGAGCCGCTCGCCCGGCCGGAGGAGGGGCGCGGTGGTGACTTGGCCGCCGATGGTGACCGTGACGTTCTCCGCCGGGGCCGGCGCCAGGAGGGGGTTGTCGAGGAGGCAGATGGGGACGGCGTTGCCCGGAGTCGCGGGCTCGGGCACCGCCGGGCTGACGATGTCAGGCAAGGGCCTCACCGTGATGGTCCGCACGGTGCGGGCGTCGGAGTCCCCGGTCAGGACTCGCAGCACGACGGTCTTGTGTCCCCAGTCGATGTCCTCGCGCGCGTGGACCATGAGATCCACCCGGGCCGCGGACCGGGCGGGCACGGTGACGCGCACGCTCGGCGCGGCCAGCGTGGGGACGATGGAGCGCAGGGACACCTCGGCGTCCACGTCGGCCCGCGTGGGGTTGCGCAGGCCGATGCGCCAAGGCCGGGTTGCGCCGGCGACGAGTTCGAGGGGCTCGGGCTCGATCGCCAAGGGCCCCGGGCACACCTCGTAGAGGCCGAAGGTCTCGATGGCGTCGCTGAGCCGGTAGAGGGGGCCCCACCGGGTGAGGGGGACCGTCCGATCCGCGGACCCGTCGCGTCGGATCGCTCGCGCCGTCGCTGACAGGCCCGCGGGCACGCGCACGAGGGCCTCGATCTCCCGGCGCTGAGTCGGGGCCTCGTCGTTGAGAAGGGGGATGATCCGCGTGTCGCCCATCCGCAGGGTCACGCCGATGCAGCCTTCGCCGCGGGCGAGGGGCTCCCCGGTCAGGCCCGTGACGGCAGGGAGCCAGCCGCGACGGTAGGGGGCGCTGTCACACCCCGCGAGGCTGCCGTTCACGTAGACGATGGCGCCGTCGCCCCAGGCGACCCGAACGTCGCGGGGGATCCGGTCGTCGACGGCGCGCGAGAGGACCTCGCCGGCATCACCCAGCGGGTCGCGGTCGGCGCCCGTGTCCGTCCAGGAGGGCAGCCCCCGGAGGGCGCCGGACGCGGCGCGAACTTGAAGGCCCTGGCGGACGCCGACGGGCCGAGTGGCGGCCTCGGCGATGTCTGGCGTCGACACTTGCACCCAGTCCAGGGCGAGGTTGCATGCCCGGTCCTCCGTCGGGTAGCTGGCGGGGTCGAACTGCTGGGGGACCAGGGGGGGCCGGTAGAGGAAGGTCACCGTGGCCATGGCGGCGTGGCCGATCACGTCCTGGCCCAGGCGCGCCTCGTAGCGGCCGTACCCCTCGGCGACCGGCGTCTCCGCGACCTCGTGGCCGTTCACGAGAACGGACATCGAGTGGGGACGGAGAGCCGCGCCGGCCCAGCGCAGGACGTGCTCCTGGCCGGGCGAGACGGGCAGGCGCATGAGCAGGGCATTCCCGACGGCGGGCGTC
This sequence comes from Armatimonadetes bacterium UBA1398, assembly GCA_002305165.1. Classification (GTDB taxonomy): domain Bacteria; phylum Armatimonadota; class Zipacnadia; order UBA1398; family UBA1398; genus UBA1398. Next base: position 29,437 of record DBQI01000052.1, on the reverse strand, counting down.
CACCGCATCGTGGCCGGCCCGCCGTCGTAGCTAGTGAGGTGCGCCCAGGCCTCGGCGACGGAGTAGCCGTCGATGAGGCACGCGTCGCCCGGCTCGGCGCCGATGTCGAAGAAGGCGTTGAAGGGCTCTCCCTTGCCCGCGGCTGTCGCCGCGTCACGCAGGGGGAGATCGAGGCGCTCGCGCATCCGAGGCCAGCGGGAGGTGACCACCGTTTTGCCTCGCCGAGCCAGGCCGAGGAGCAACTCGGCAACCTCGTCGTCCTCCTCGAAGCCGACGCCGCCGGTGGGAGCGATGATGACGTCGTACGGCTCGAGGTCGGCCTCCAGCGGCGAGCCCGTGATGGTGGCGAAGGGGACCCCCCAACGCCGCAGCAGGGTCAAGGCGTCCAGGACCTCCGACCAGCCCGGATGGCCCAGGCGGAGCGGCCACTCGTTGGCAAGGAATGCTACCCGGGCCTCGGCCTCGGGGCGGGCGAGGGAGTCGTAGCACTCGTGGATGACCGTCGAGTAGAGGAGGTTCGTCTCGCAGGGCGCCTTGCCGAACTCATGGCTCGGCTCCAGGTTGCTGCCCTCCCACCACTCGTTCCAGCTCATGTGGAAGGTCGAGGTGGCGTGGTTGGTCAGGGCCGCCACGAAGGATCGGTCCAGGCGATGGGGCTCGGGCCACCATGAGAACCCGGGGATCCGGATCTCCCAGTCGTGGTAGTAGCTCTTGTGGTGGTCGAAGCTGAGCCGGCCACGGTTGCGGGCCGCGGCGTGATAGAGGAGGCGCTCGGCGAGCTGCTGCTCGGGCGTGTAGGGCCCCGCGTAGGTGTGAGGCCCGCCGAATAGACTCACGAAGCCGTCGATCCCTGCCCAGGGGTAGGGCTCGTACCCGGTGTCGAAGCTCAACTCCACGCCCGGCTCGCGCGTCTCGGCTCGGACGCGGGCCTGCAGGTCATCCCACCGGCGCTGCCACTCCGCCCGCCGGAAGGTGCCCAAGTCGGCCCACGACCGCCCCGGCCGCGCCTCGACTCTGACCTCATCCCACGAATCGAGGGTGGCGCCCCACGCGCGGTTGAGAGCGGCGAGGTCGCCGTAGCGGTCGCGGAGGAAACGGCGATAGGCCGCCGCGTCCTCGGAGGGAGCGGGCGTGCCGTTCCTCGCGTAGATGAGGCCAAGGGGACGGCCGCGGAACCGGGTCCAGGCGTCGTTCGAGGCCGCCAGCTCGTCGAGCCACCATCGCAGGTCGCGTCCGGGCGCGACGTTGGCCGCCATGTCGTCCATGTCGAAGTCCTCGTCGTCCTGGTACATCGATAGGTGGATGCCGTACCCGCGCGAGCGTAGCTCCTCGATGGCCCGCAGGAGGAGGAGTTCGCGGGGCTTCCCCTCGTTGTCCAGCCACCCACGGCCCCAGTAGTCGATGAAGAGGTCGGTCATGCCCCAATCGGCGGCGAGCCGCATCGAGCGGTGGTTGTCGCCGTAACGCGCGGAGCTGTAGTAGCCATAAAGGGGGGTGTTGTAGAGGCCCGATGGCCAGGAGCCCGTCTGAGCCATACCGTCCCACTCATACCAGTAGAAGAAGGCCGCTCCCACGATGGGGCGGTCCTGGGCAGTGAGAAGCGCGGAGAGCATGGCTAGGGTGACCAAGGGGCTCCCTCCTCGTGGGAAAGTTCCCCGCGCGCGTTCCGACGCCTGGTCTGCAGGGACACGGCGAAGGGTAGGGAAGTGAATCGTCAGTCACCAGTTGAGAGGGCGGATCGGCGTATGGCTGCTAACCAGGGACGGGGCGTCGTGCTCGCGGCGGCGGCGCATCCCGATGATATCGAGTTCATGATGGCGGGCACGATGGCGCTGCTGGGCGATGCCGGCTGGGAGCTGCACTACCTGAACATCGCCTCGGGGAGCTGTGGCACGGCGGTCCACAGCCGGGACGAGATCGTGGAGATCCGCACCGCTGAGGCGCGGGAGGCCGCCGAGTCCATCGGAGCCACGTTCCATCCGCCCCTGGTGGATGACCTGGAGCTCCTCTACGATCTGGGCCTCGTGCGGCGACTGACCGCGGTGGTGCGCCAGATCCAGCCGACCATTCTCCTCCTGCAGTCCCCCCAGGACTACATGGAGGACCACATGAACGCCGCCCGGCTCATGGTGACGGCGGCCTTCTGCCGCGCCATGGTGAACTTCTGGTCGGAGCCGGAGACGCCCACGACGCAACAGGACATGGCCCTCTACCACGCGCTCCCCTACGGACTGCGCGACCAGCTCGGGGCGCCGGTGAAGGCGGAGTTCTATGTGGACGTGACCTCCGTCATGGAGCGCAAGAGGGCGATGCTCGCGTGCCATCGGAGCCAGAAGGAGTGGCTCGATCACAGCCAAGGGCTGGATAGCTATCTCATCACCATGGAGAACATGTGCCGGGAGGTAGGCCGGAACTTCAGCCTCTCCCGCTCCGGCGAGGGGTGGAGGCGGCACTCGCACCTGGGCTTCGGGCCCCCCGACTTCGATCCCCTGGCGGACACCCTGGGACGGCTGGCGCATCGGAACCTGAGCTACTGATCCTCGGGCGGCACCTTCGCGCCTTGTCGGAGGAATCGCGGGCGCCGCGCCTAACTACTCCGCGGTGACATTCCCCTGGAAGGGCCGGGTGGGGATACGCCTTGAGACCCCTGGGTGTCCTGCCTCTGTTGTGCCTGCTCGCTGCCGCCGCCGCGCATGCGGACCCTGCGGACGATTCGTGTGCGAGACTCGATGCCGAGGCGATGGACGGCGTGACCCGTTTGCTCGGGCTGGACGGCGCCGAGCCGGCGCGGCAGTGGGGGGCGCGCTATGGCGAGAGCTGGCACATCGAGTCCCTCCGCCCGCGGCCGGTGACCAAGGGCGATGGCCAGATCGTGCGCTTCTCCGAGATGCCGCTGCCGCTGTGCTTCCTGACCTACGACTGCGAGCGCGGCTCGGCGAGCACGACGCAGCTCCTCTCCGAGCTGAACCGCTCGGACTCCCGGGCGACGGGCTTCTGGTTGGGGTCCTTCGTCGCAAGCGCGGGCGATCTGCTGCGGCAGTGGCGCGCGGCGGGCCATGAGGCGGGGCTCCACAGCTACGGCCACGCGGTGCAGACGAGCCTCTCGACGAGTGGCTTCGCGGCGGACCTGGAGCGAGCGGAAGCCGCCGTGATCAAGGCCACGGGCGCGGAGTCGGACAGGGTCTATCGTTACCCCTATGGCGAGGGGAACGGCCGGCTGACCGAGGTCGTCAGCGACCACGGCTTTCGGCCCTTCTTCTGGACGATCGACACGAACGACTGGCGCGGCCGCTCGGGGAGCCAGGTCGCGGCCTCCATCCAGGCCGCCGGCCCCGGCGATATCGCCCTCATGCACGACACCCCCGGCGCCATCGACGCCGCCTGCCGCGCCGTGGAGGCCCTCCGCGCGAAGGGGCTCGAACCGGCGCCGCTCAGTTGGGCCGCCGCGGCTTACCCGGCCCAGCCGGTGTTCATGATCCCCGGGCCGGTGAAGCCGGTGGGACGGGCCGGGGAGCGCCCCGAGCCGGCCAAACTCCAGGTGGCCTATGCTCCCGCGGGCGATTGGCTCGCCGTCGTGGCGGACGGCGCCCTGGCGCTATGGGATCGGGCGGCCCACTCGGGGGTGCGCGTGGCCCAGAATGTGGCGTGGGTCGACTGGTCGCCCGAGGGGTCGATGTTGTTGGTGACCACCCTGGCGCCCGATAGCCACGTCTACCTGCTCGATCCCGGCGTCACCGCGGCAGCGTGCGCGAGCGACCGGGGGCTGGCCATCACCGCGCTGCCCGGCGCGGTGCGCCTGAGCACCCCGGGGTCGCGGAACCACGCGGCGGCGTTCGTCGGGTCCGGCGCTGGTGTAGAGTGGATTCGCGAGGGGCCGAGTGGGCCGGCCCAGCGGGTGAGGGTATCGCTCCGGCGCCAGGCGCCGTGGGCGGTCGTGTCGGTCTACGGCGCGTCGGGCGCCAAGGTGACGCTGACCCGGCCGGGGGGCGAGGTCACCGCCACGGCTCCGTGCCGACTGACGTTGCCCCTCACGGGGGCCGAGGCGTCGGCGATGATGATGGTGGAGGGCGCGACTGCCTACCCCCTGCGGCTGCGTGTCGATGTGGAGCGGGGCGTGGTGACCGAGGCGAACCTGGCCGTGTTTATGGATGGATGAGGCGCGTGCCGAAGGAGGCAGACGCATGGGATGCAAGGTGAACGTGATCTTCTACAGCACCTACGGGCACGTCTACCGGCTGGCCGAGGCCGTGGCGGAGGGGGCGCGGGGAGTGGATGGCGCGGAGGTCCGGCTCCTGCGCGTGGCCGAGACCCTGCCCACGGAGGTGCTCGAGAAGATGGGGGCCGTCGAGGCGCAGAAGGCCTTCGCCCACGTCCCCCTGGCCGAGGCGAACCACTTGGCGAATGCCGACGCGACGATCTTCGGCTGCCCCACGCAGTTCGGCTCCGCGCCCGCTCAGATGAGGGCGTTCCTGGACAACACGGTGCGGCTGTGGGGCTCTGGCGCGCTGGTGGGCAAGGTGGCGAGCGCCTTCACCTCGACGGCCAGTCAACACGGGGGCCAAGAGACCACCCTGCTGACCCTCTCCACCTTCTTCTACCACCACGGGATGGTGATCGTCGGCGTCCCGTACACCGTGCCGGAGCTGACGGATGTCACCGAGATGATGGGCGGGTCGCCGTACGGGGCGGCGACCATCGTCGGGGCGCAAGGGGAGCGCCTGCCATCGGCCAAGGAGCTGGCCATCGCCCGGGCCCAGGGCGATCACGTGGCGCGCATCGCCGCCAAGCTCGCCAGGGACTGAGGCGAGCCTAGTCGCTGTTCAGCCGGGTGAGTTCCGCGTTCTCGGCGATCTGGTTCGGCTGTTCCTTGGGGAATATCCCCACGCAGATGCCGTCCTTCTCCCGGATCCGTCCGAGGGCAGTGGCGAACCCCTCGGCGGGGTCGTTCCGCCCCGCCGCCAGTATCTTGTAGGCGATGACCGGCTTCTCGATGCGGCCGATGGCATCGAGGGCGCGCTCCCGCTGCTCGGCGAGGTAGCCCTCGGCGGGGTTGTAGAGGCACTGGAAGTAGAAGTCGGTGGGGAAGCCCGCCTCCTCGGCCTCGAGATGGGTCGTGTGCAGGTGGGAGGCCATGCCTGCGGGCACACCGAGATCCTTGATGAGACCCACCCATCGCCGCACCGTCTCGGCCTCGCCGGCCGCGAACTGGTTATCGACCACGTGGCCTTGGATGAACACCGCCTCGGCTCCGGCGTCGACAGCCCGCCGGATGGTGTCCTCCATGGCGTCGCGGGCCGGGTCGGGCTGGGCTAGCCAGTGGCGGAGCCGTCCGCCGTCCTCGCGGTATTGGGTGAACAGGTCGATCCAGTGGTCGTAGACGGGCGCCGCGATAGCGGTGATTCCGGCTTCGGCGGCCGCCTCAAGGGTCTCCACCATGCGGCCGGGCGTGAAGTAGTCGCGCATCTCCTGATCGCGCTCGGCGGTCTGGTGGGAGAAGCCGAAGAAGGGGTTGCTCCCCAGGATCAACCGCGACACCTCGAGATCGCCGAGAGCGATGCGACGCAGGGGCTCGCCGTCGGCTCCCGCCGCCTGGATCGCCGCGGCCAGTACCGGACCCAGTGCGCTCCGGGCGATGAAGTCTCGTCGGTGCATCGTCCGCCTCCTCGTGGCCCCACATGCGCCTTCTCAGATTCGCCATGGCCGATGCCGATCCCTGGCATGGCCCACGGCGGCATGTTCCGATTCCCTTGCGAGATAGGCCCACAAGCCGTCCGGAGGGATGAGGGAGGCGGCGGGGTATGTTACCCGCAGTGTCCTCCGCGAGGTCCTCGCGGGGGGGAAAGGAGTAACCGGATGTCCGAGGGTTCGACAGCGGAGGCCAAGGGCGCGATGGCCGCGCTCAAGCGTGTGAGCGGGCGCACCTGGGGCATCGTGGGGCTCTTCGGCGTCCTCCTCCTGGGTGCGCTCCTCTACTGGCTGGGCTGGCTCCAGCCGCTACTGGGGAAGTACTTCCGTATCCCGGACAGGCCCGAGGCGGCGCTCAGCGGCGTCGTGGATGTTTTCACCTGCTGCATCTTCACCTGGGAGGTCGTGCCCATCGTTGTTCCCGCCTTCCTGCTCGGCGGCGCCGTCGCCGCCTTCGTGCCGAGCTCCGTGATCCTGAGGTACCTCGGGGCGGGAGCCAAGCCGGTGACGTCCTACTCCGTGGCGGCGGTATCGGGCTGCGTGCTCTCGATGTGCTCATGCAACATCGTGCCCCTCTTCGTGAGCGTCTACCGCAGGGGCGCGGGGATCGGACCCGCCTTCACGCTGCTGTACGCGGGCCCGGCGATCAACATCGTGGCGATCTTCTTCACCATCTCCGTGGTCGACATCACCACCGGCGTGTGGCGCGCGGTCGCGGTCCCCATCATCGCAGTGCTCACCGGCATCCTCATGACGCTGCTTTTCTGGCGCGAGGCGAAGGCCCGGGCCGAAGAGGCGCGCAGCGGGTCGATGGCCGGTAGCTCGCAGGCTGTGGCGGGGTGGCATATCTGGACGCTGTTCATCGGGCTTCTCGTCATTGCCACCTTCGGCGCGTGGGAGAAGGACTGGACGGTGAGAGGGATAGGATACGCCATCCTCGTGCCGCCGCTGTTGGTGCTGCTCTGGAAGAAGTTCACCTGGGAGGATATTCGCGAGTGGGGAGTGGAGTGCTGGGGGCTCGTGAAGCTGGTCATCCCCATCTTGATCCCCATGCTCCTCGTGATCGGCGCGATAGCCTCGTTCATTGACATCAAGATCGTGAACGCGTGGATCGGGGCCGCGCCGTCGGGCGCGAGCTGGTTCCGGGAGATGCGGCCCGTTCTCGTCGCGACCCTGTTCGGCTCCCTGATGTACTTCCCGATACTCAGTGAGGTCGCTTTCGTCAAAGCCTTCCTGAAGGACGGCACCATGACCCTCGGGCCGGCCCTGGGGCTCCTGCTCACGGGCGCGGGGTTGAGCCTCCCGGGGCTGTTCATCGTGAGCCGGGCCGTCGGCGCGAAGAAGGCCATCGCCTACCAGCTCATCGTCATCTGCCTCGCCGTGCTCTTCGCGTGGCTGTATGGTAGTGAGGTTGGGCGGTACATCTGTGCCTGCATGCTGGGGCGCTGAGTGAGGAGTAGCGCATGACTGAGCACTCCAGGTTGGCGCGCTTTGGGCTGGTTTGCGTAGCGGCCGTCCTCGCGGCGGCCCTCGCCGCCGGCTGCGGATCCAAGGCCCCGGACCGCCCGAGCGCCGAGGTGCTGGGGGGGCAGGTCGACGACGTGGCGAGCAGCGCCTTCGAGGCGGCCGCGTCGGGACTCACGGGGGACCTGCTCATCCATGTGCCGTGCGGGATGATCATCCCCGTGAAGAAGGCCATCACCGTCTTCAGGCAGTCCAACCCCGACCTCGCGGTCGAGGAGGACTACGACAACGCCGCGGTCCTGGTGACGAAGATCATCGACCAGGGAGTGAAGCCGGATGTCTTCATGTCACCGGGCATCTCGGAGATCGCTCGCCTGGAGGAGAAGGGGCTGATAGACCCCGACTCCAAGGTCGCCCTCGGCTCGTTCGAACTGGTTATCATCACGAACCGCGACAGCGGCGTCGAGATCAACTCGCCGGAGGATCTCCTGAAGTGCGACACCATCTCCATCCCCGAGCCAGGGGTGAACTCCGTGGGCACGTCGGGACGCGAGGCGCTGGAGAACTTGGGGCTCTGGGACGACCTCGAGCCGAAGCTGCTCACGACCGATCAGGCGATCAAGAGCCACAACTACGTGGTCGAGGGCAAGGTTGATGCGGGGATCTCCTACCGCGCCTGCCCCCTGGAGACCAACCCGGACAAGATGGACGAGTCCCGGGTGCGCATCGCCTGCCCCTTCCCCGAGGTGTCGTACGAGAAGCAGAAGATCTGGGTCGCGCCGCTGAAGGACAGCGCGAACCCCGAGGCCGCCCGGGCGCTCATCGAGTTCCTCGGCAGCCCCGAGGGCCTCACCGTCTTGGCGGAGAACGACCTGCCTGGCGCGAAGGATCTCATCGACGGCGCCGGGGCGAGCCAGGAGGTCGCGGCCTCCAGCGCCTCGGCGATCATGGGGGAGACGGGGATCGGCTCGATCGGACCAGAGGACGCGCCCGTCCAGGTCGTGGCGTACTTCCCCGACAATGACACCCATGTGGGGACGTGGGAGTTCATCCACGGGCTCAGCGAACGCTATGGCGATAAGATCCACCTCGAGATGGTGGATTTCGAGTCCGATGCCGGCTTCGACCGCTGGCTCGAGGACGGCTTCACGTGCGGAGCCATCACCGTCAACGGCAAGACGCACTGGGTGTTCGAGAAGGACGGCGAGCCGGCGGAGGCGGTCTTCAGGCAGAAGATGGGCCAGGACTGGTTCCAGGAGGACCTCATCGCGGTCCTCGATATGCTTACGTCTGAAGGGGCCGGACAGTAGACTGGCAAGTGGTCGCGGGGCCTCCGGCCCGGCGGCGAGGAGGGACGCATCATGCGCAGCACTATCATCTCATGTCTGGCGGCTCTGGCGCTGGTGGCGGGATTCGTCTCCTGCAACGCTCTGCGGCCGGCGGAGGAGCGGCCGCCTAGTGGCGTCGTCGTGTCGACGACCCCTCCAGCCGAAGTGGACACGGAGGTGTCGGGTGTTATCGAGGTCTTCGTGCCATGCGGCATGGCCGGCCCGTACGGGGAGGTCAAGAAGCTCTTCCAGGAGCGCTACCCGAACGTCAAGATGGAGCTGGACCTCCGCAACGTGGATGTGCAGGCCGCGGCGATCGAGGACGGCAAGGACCACCCGGACGCGTGGCTGACCCTCGGCGACATCGAGATGGGGCGGGCGGTGGAAGCGGGCGTTATCGACGGCGAGCCGGTCACCTTCGCGTACAACTCCCTGGCCCTCATCGTCGCCAAGGGGAATCCGTGCAAGATCGAATCCCTCTCCGGCCTCCTCGGCGACGAGGTCCACACCGTCGCTCTGCCGAGTGAGCGGAACAGCTCGGGCCACTACATCAAGAAGGCCTTCGAGGGCGAGGGCATCTGGGAGGCGCTGCAGCCCAAGGTCTGGAGCACGGACCAGCCGTCGATGGTGAAGGTGCAACTCGGCAACGGGAAGGCCGATGTGGGCGTCGTCTACTTCCCGTGCGCCAAGGAGGCGAAGCGGGTAGGGGGCGAGCCGGAGAACCTGCCGCAGGAGATCGAGATGCTCGGGGAGCTCGATGAGGCCATGACCGGCCGCATCGCCGTGCAGGCAGCCGTAGTCAAGGGCGCCAAGAATCCGGAGCTGGGGCGGCTGTTCGTCGAGTTCCTGCTGGAGGAGCCGTGCCAGGACGCGTGGGAGAACTGGGACTTCGGCCGGGCCGTGGAGCGCGCGAGCGGGGCGCCCGACGCGAGGCTCCACCTCTACTGCGGCGCGGGCATACGCCCCTTCGCCGAGCCGGTGATCGAGGCGTTCCAGGAGAAGAACCCCGGGATCAGGGTCGAGGCCTCGTACTTGGGGTCGGGTTGCCTCCTGAGCCAGATCACCTTCGCGAAACGTGGCGACCTGTACATGCCCGGCGAGGACTTCTACCTTGACCAAGCACGGAAGCGCGGCTTCATCGCGTACGAGGAGCTCATCGGCTACTTCGAGCCGGTGATCCTGGTCGCGGAAGGGAATCCGAAGTCGGTAGAGACCCTGGAGGATCTGACCCGGAAGGACGTCAAGATCGGACTCTGCGAGCCGGAGATCGCGGCTGTGGGCGTGGCAGCTCGGGATCTGCTGACGGAGGCCGGGCTCTATGAGGCGGTGCTCCGCAAGGACCCGGCCTATGCCGGCAATGTGCCCGAACTAGGGAACTGGGTGCAGTTGGGGACCCTGGACGCCGCCATCGTCTGGAACGTTACCGCCGCGCAGATAACGGAGACGACGGACGCCATCGAGATTCCGCGACGGTACTGGAGACCGTCGGAGATCTACATGGGTGTCCTGGCCTTCAGCAAGCATCCTGAGGCGGCGAAGGCCTTCGTCGACTTCTGCGCCTCCGGGGAGGGGCAGACCATCGCCGTTCAGAAGGGGCTTGCTAGCAAGAACGAGGACGCGGACGCCTAATGCGAGCCTCCGTACGGCAGGCTTGGACGAGCCTATTCCGCTATGTCGTGGTCTCAGGGCTGCTGTTGCTGGTCGGTGGGATCGTCGCCATCTTCATCGCCATCGCGCTGCGCCTTGACATCCCCACGCTGAGCGAGGCGCTCGTGGGCCGTGGCCGGGCCGAGACCTGGTTCTCGATCAAGCTGACCGCAGTGACCACGACCACGACCACGGTCATCGCGGTCCTCATCGGTATTCCGGCGGGCTACGCTCTCAGCCGCTACCGCTTTCCGTTCCATACGCTGCTCGATACCATCATCGACCTCCCCATCGTCCTGCCCCCCCTGGTGGCGGGCATCGCCCTGCTCGTGTTCTTCGGGACCACGGCGGGGGTGTGGATCGAGGAGAACATCATCCCCTTCGTCTACACGCAACAAGGGATCATCCTCGCCCAGTTGGTGCCGGCGGGAAGTTTCGCGGTGCGGACGCTGAAGGCGGCCTTCGATAGCGTGCATCCGCGCATGGAGCATGTCGCGCGCTCCCTGGGCTGCAATGAGCGCCAGGCCTTCTTCCGAGTCGTGCTGCCGCAGGCGCGGAACGGCCTCGTGGCGGGCGCCGTCATGACCTGGGCCCGGGCGGCGGGGGAGTTCGGACCCATCCTGATGTTCTGCGGCGCCACCAAGATGAAGACCGAGACCCTGCCCATCGCCGTGTTCCTGAACATGTCCGTCGGGGACATCGGGATGGCGCTGAGCCTGACCGTCATTCTCGTCATCCTGGCGGCCTCGGCGCTGCTGATCTTCAAGGCCCTCGGGGGACGTGGGTACCTATGGTGAGGGCGTGGATCTGGCGTATCGTGGCCGCTCTCGCCACTGCGGTGCTGATCATGGCGGCGACCTCCGGCGCATGCCGGCAGGGGGACTCTCGGCAACGCCTGCTCATCCGAGGCGCGCCGTCCATGGAGGCTACGATCTCGGCACTCGCTCGGGGGTTCTCTCAGTGGAACCCGGACGTGGATGTGATCACGGACTGCCTCTGCCCGCCGTGCGTCCTGTATGAGGACGGGGCGCCCGAGACCAGCTACGACCTCTGGGTGGCCTGGGGCGAGTGGGAGCTCGAACGGCTCGCCCAGGCGGGTAACCTCCGCTTCGCCAGAACGGCTGTCGCGGGCAGCACCCCTCTCGTCGTCGCGGCGTCGGGCAATGCGGCGCACTCCATCGAGGCCATCGAGGATCTGCGCCAGGGCTCCGTCGGCAAGATCGGCGTGGGCGACCCCGATCTCGTGGCATCGGGGCATCACGCGAGGGAGCACCTGACGGCGAGCGGGCTGTGGGCCGACATCGAGGAGCGCCTCGTTCCGAGCCGGAGCGGCTGCGAGCTGCTCAAGTGGTTGGGGCTGGGGCGCGAGGTCGACGTGGCCATCGTGCTCCGGGCGTGCGTCACGCACGATTCGTCATCGGTGGAGCTTGTTCGGGAGATTCCCGAAGAGCTCTGCCCGCCCATCCCCCTGCTGTTCGCCATGCCGGAGGACGCGCCGAGCTCCCAGGCCGGGGATCTCTTCATGCGGTTCCTCGAGACGCGCCAGGCCAAGGCGATTCTGGCCGCAGATGGGATAGACCCGGAGGGCGGCCGATGATCGAGGTACTGGGGGCTCACAAGGAACTCGGAGAGTTCTCTCTGCGCGGGGTTGACCTGAAGGTCGAGGATGGCGAGTACCTCGTCGTCCTCGGGCCGACCGGCGCCGGCAAGACCGTTCTGCTCGAGTGCATCGCGGGGATTCACTACCTGGACAAGGGCTCCGTGTTCCTCCACGGCCGCGATGTGACGAACCTGCCTCCCGAGCAGCGGAACATCGCCTACGTGCCTCAGGACTACGTGCTCTTCTCGCACATGTCACTCCGGCGGAACATCGAGTTCCCGTTGCGCCTCCGCAAGCGGCCCCAGGAGGAGATCAACGCCATCGTCGAGCGCTTGGCCCGGACGCTGCGGATCGAGCGCCTCCTGGAGCGGCGGCCAAGGACTCTGTCCGGCGGGGAGCAGCAGCGGGGGGCCTTGGCGAGGGCCCTGGCGAGCTCGCCGGCGCTGCTGCTGCTCGATGAGCCGCTCAGCGCACTCGACGAGGGCACTCGCGTGGATCTCACGGAGTGGCTGGCCCGCATCACCGACGAGCTCGGAACGACGGTGATCCATGTCTGCCACAACTACGACGAGGCCCTGGACCTGGCGGACCGCATCGCGGTGATGCGCGATGGGCGGATCCTGCAGGTAGGCCCGCCTACGGATGTGCTCAGGCGGCCCCAGGGCGAGTTCCTGGCGAGGTTCATGGGGACCCAGAACCTTCTGCCCGGCCGCGCGGACGAGGCTTCGGGAACGGTGCGGGTGGGCGAGAACACAGTGCTGCGGACCGGGGCGGAGGCGCCCGGGCCATCGGTCCTCGTGGCGATCCGGCCGGAGTCGATCGCCCTCTGCGCCGCCGACGCCCCCGATGACGGCTCGGCGAATCGGGTGAGGGCAACCCTGGCGACGGTGCGCGACCGAGGCCGGCACATGCTCCTGGCGCTCGAGGGTGACATCGCCCTCACGGTGTCCCTCACGCCCCAGGCGTTCCATGCGCTGGCGGTGTCGGTGGGGGATGAGGTGTGGGCGGTGATCCCGCCCGAGGCCGTCCACATGATGGCCTCGGACGGGGACTAGCTCCGAGGTCGCTATGGGCCGAGGAGCAGATCCTGCTCCTCGACGACCCAGATGTTCCGGTACTGCACGGGGTTCCCGTGATCCTGCAGCAGGATGGGCCCCACCGGCAGCGGCCCCGGCTGGTCGGGCGCCCCGCCGGGGAGTTCCACGTTGTCGTGGATCAGGATGCCGTTGTGCCACACGGACATCCGCGCGGCCTCCCCGACGCCCCGCTCCTCGTTGAAGCGGGCCGGCCGGTACTCGATGTCGAAGGTCTGCCAGACGGTCGGCGGCGCGCACGCGTTCACGATGGGCCGGCTGACCCCGTAGAGCCCGCCGCACTCATTGTTCTCGCCGGCGAGACCGTAGCTGTCCAGGACCTGCACCTCATGCTGGGCCTGGAGGTAGACACCACTGTTGCCTCGGCCCTGGCCCCGGTTGTTCGGCTCGAAGGGCGTGCGAAACTCCATGTGGAGGCGGACGTCGCTGAAGGCGCGCTTGGTGACGATGGATCCGGCGCCGCCAACGACCTCCATGGCGCCATCGGGCAGCAGCTTCCAGGGGGTGTAGGGCGATGGGGAGGTGTTGATGGGTCTCCACTCCGCTGCCTGCGGTTCGCTCTCGGGCGCGAAGGGCCTGTCGAAGAGCTCCGTGCAGCCCAGCCCCTCCTCCTGGTAGGGCCCCGACGCCAGCCAGGTGACGATGGTGCTCGGGTGGCCGCCCTGGAGCAGCTCGAGGGACACCCCTTCCTGCGGCTCGGGCGTCGGCTCGAAGGTCACCCCCTCGAGGGGGGCGCCCTCGGGATCCGCGCAGAGCCTCGCGGAGGCCTCCCAACCGCCCGTGTTTTGGGTGATCTTGAGCACCAACTCGTTCCAGCCCTCGTGGAGCGCGATCTCCGCTTGGTCTTGGAAGTCGACGAGGGACCGGTCAACGTTGACCTCCAGGACGACCTCGCCATTCACCCAGGCCTTGACGCCGTCGTCGCTCCCCACCTGGAGCCACGCGGAGGGGATGTCTCGGTCGGAGAGGATGCGACTGCCGAGGTAGGCGACCCGGTCAGGGCCGCCGCCCAGCTCGTCCGACAGGCTGACGCGCCACGGGGCCGCCCCGCCCAGGCGCCAGTCGTCCAGGCCCGCGCCATCGAAGAGCACGACGCTGCCGTCCGGCGGCTTAGCGCCCAGGGTGGGGGAGAGCCGCAGGAACCGGTTCAGTGCGAAGGTGGACCCCTCGAGGACGCCGCCGAAGACGCCATCGGCGATGGTGCTGCCATCCTCGAAACGGAGCACGTCTCCGTCAGCGGAGCCACGCAGCACCGCTAGGGGCTCCGCGCGCCGCTCCAAGGTGGGGAGCAGATTGGCCTGGTAGCCCTCGTCCCCCCAGCAGATGACCTGGGCGCAGAGGGGCTGGTCGCCATCGGGGGTGCTCAGCGTGCCCTGGTAGTCACCCATGAAGGGATCGGGAAGGTCCCCCAGAGTCTGTTGGCACAGGGCCGGAAGAGCGAAGAGCAGGGCTGACGCCAGCACTGCAAGAAGTCGCATGATGGGTCATCTCCTATTCAGACCGCGGCCTGGCCACGGTCGCTCGGCATGGTATGGATACCCCTACGACGCGGGGGAGTCCTTCAGCGTTCGAATCGGTGAAGGTGTTGGGAGAGACCGGCGGGAAGCCCCCACCAGCGGCTTCGTTGCGAGTGGCTCACAGAGCACCCTACGCGACGGGCAGCGTGGTGGACCGGTACTCGGTATTCCCGCCCGGGCCACTGCTCGGTCGGGCGACATCAGCTTTCTGGATCACGGCAACCATGGAACAGGAGGGAGCACGTTGAAGGAACTGAACGTGGCGCTCATTGGCTGCGGGTTTATGGGCAAGGCACATAGCAACGCCTGGCGCAGCGTCCGGCTGTTCTACCCGAACGCGGCGGCCTATCCCCGCCTCAAGGTTATCTGCGGGGCCCCTGGGGAGGATGTCCAGCGATATGCCGACATCTACGGCTGGGAGGAAGCCAGCCAGGATTGGCAGGCTACCGTCGCTCGCGATGACATCGATATCATCGACATCGTGACCCCAGGCAAGCTCCATGCCCCCATCGCTATCGCGGCGGCGCAAACGGGCAAGGCTGTCTCCTGCGAGAAGCCTCTCGCGAACACCATGGAGGAAGCGGAGAGCATGGCCGACGCGGTCGAGAAGGCCGGCGTGGTCAACCTCTGTTCCTTCAACTACCGCCGCGTGCCGGCCGTCGCTCTGGCGAAGCAGCTCATCGAGGAGGGCTTCCTTGGCCGGGTGTTCCACTGGCGCGCCCAGTATCTGCAGGACTGGATCGTGGACCCCTCCTTCCCTCTGGTCTGGCGACTGCAGAAGTCCGAGGCGGGCAGCGGGGCTCTGGGCGATATCGGAGCCCATATCGTCGACCTCTCCCACTATCTCTGCGGCCGGGTCACGGAGCTGACGGCGCACATGGAGACCTTCATCCATGAGCGGCCTCTCCTGGCCGAGGTCACCGGCGGTCTCAGCGCCGAGGCCGGCTCGGGGATGGGCACCGTGGACGTGGACGACGCGGCGCTCTGGCTAGCGAAGTTCGACAACGGGGCAATCGGCACTTTCGAGGCGACGCGCTTCGCTCCCGGCGGCCTGAACAAGAATCGCTGGGAGATCAACGGCGAGCACGGCTCCATCCGCTTCAACCTGGAGCGCCTTACCGAGTTGGAGGTCTTCTCCCGCAAGGACCCCGAGCACATCCAGGGCTGGAAGACCATCCAGGTCAGCCAGAGTGTGCAGCCCTACGTGGCGGCGTACTGGCCGCCGGGCCATCACATCGGCTGGGAGCACACCTTCATCAACAGCGTTCACGACCTGATGGAGGCGGTGGTGAACGGCACGGAGATGCGGCCTACCTTCCGCGACGGGCTCTACGTGCAGAAGGTCCTCGGGGCCGTCGAGGCCTCGAACGACTCCCGACAGTGGGAGAAGGTCCTCTAGGAGCCGTGGGCGGAAGCCCATGGCGAGCGCCACGGCGGGCCTCAGCCCGCCGCCAGTACCGACACGCTAGGAGGCGTAGCGCCCATGAAAGTCGGAGTGTTCACCGTTCTCTTCGCGGACCAATCCCTTGAGGACACCCTCAAGTACGTGAAGTCCCTAGGCTGCGGGATGGTCGAGATCGGCACCGGGAACTTCCCCGGGCAGCCGCACTGTCCCGTCGACGAGCTGCTCGCGAGCGACACCGCCGCGGCGGAGTACAAGGCGAAGATAGAGGATGCTGGCCTGGAGATCAGCGCCCTCTCCTGCCACGGCAACGCCCTGCATCCGAACGAGTCCATCGCTCAGGCGAGCCGTGACGCATGGCGCAAGACTCTCCGCCTGGCAGAGAAGCTGGGTGTGCCCCGAGTCGTCGACTTCTCGGGTTGCCCCGGCGGTCCGGGTGGTGGCACCGATCCCATCTGGGTCACCGCTCCGTGGCCCGATGACTTCCAGAAGACCCTCGACTGGCAGTGGAACGAGAAGGTCATCCCCTACTGGCAAGCGGAGGTCAAGGAAGCGGCGAATCACGGGGTCAACCAGATCGCCTTCGAGATGCACCCCAACTTCGTCGTCTACAACCCCGAGACGCTCCTCAAGCTGAGGGCGGCCGCGGGCGACGCGATCGGCGCCAACTTCGATCCCAGCCACCTGTTCTGGCAGATGATCGATCCCATCGCCGCTCTGCGCGCGCTGAAGGACTGCATCTGGCACGTCCACGCCAAGGACACCAAGATCTGCCCCTACAACGCGCCCATCAACGGCACCCTGGACACCAAGCCGTACACGGATGAGATCAACCGCGGCTGGATCTTCCGCACCGTCGGCTACGGCCACGATCTGGCGTGGTGGAAGGAGTTCGTCTCCAACCTCCGCCTCATCGGCTACGACCTGGTTCTGTCCATCGAGCATGAGGACAGCCTGATGTCCCCCAAGGAGGGGTTCGAGAAGGCCGTCGAACTGCTCCTGGAGGCGACTATCGTCGAGCCCGCGGGCGAGGCCTACTGGGCCTAGCCGCTCCGCATTCGCCGAGGTCCCCCGCCGTTACTCGCCAGAGTGGGGCGGGGGACCGTCGTTTCTACCCCTCCGCAGATCACCACATCCGCATGAGCGCCCATCCGCCGCGCGGCAGCCCAATCCAGGGGCTGCGTGGCGCGCTGCACGGGCCCAGATGGGGATGCAAAAAAAAGTTTGCATAGGGCATTGACTCCGCGTTCTGTCCCCCGGCACAATATGCAAACAAACATTCTATTCCTGCGGAGATGGTCCCATGAGCGCTGCTGCCATTCAGTCGTCGTCATCCAGGCTTTCACCGGCGGCATTCGTCGATATGACCAGGCCCCACGCGTTAGCGGTGGCGCGCTCCATGCTCGGCGCCTCCGATGACGTCGAAGATGTGGTTCAGGAGGCCCTCATCCGCGCGTATACGCGGGTGGGCGCTCTGCGCGATCGAGGAAACCTCATCGCGTGGATGCGCCAAGTGACCCGCACCGTGTGCCTGAACATGGTGCGGCAACGTCGCCTCACCGTGCTGGAGCCCAGGATGGTGGAACTGCGGCGCGATGAGGGCATGGGGGTCGAGGAGCAGGTGGTGGACGGGTGTCTCAGTGACCAACTGAGGGATCTGCTCGCCACCCTGCCCGATATCTACGCTCAGCCCATAGCCATGTATCTCCTCGAGGGGATGCCGTACAAGGAGATCGCCGAGACCCTCGGCGTGCCCCTGGGAACCCTGAAGGGCCGCATCCACCGTGGCCGTCAGATGCTCTTGCGCGGAAGCAGCGGGCGTGCCCTCCGGGAGATCCTCGGAGAGGCCCTCAGCGCTGCCTAGCCGCCCTGAAGGGCGGCCATAGCCATGCGGTGCATGGGCGAGTCGGGGATGCCGTCCAGAAGGGGATCCCCCGTCCGGATCATCCACTCGTGAAGCGACGCGAGCAACTCGGACCGAATGGCGGCGTAGGCCTCATCGCCCGCCAAGTTGACCTCCTCCCACGGATCGGCGGTGAGGTCATAGAGCTCCACAGGCGGGTGGTAGGCGTACGCGGGCTCCTCGGGCGTGCGGGTCACGCACTTCGGGCGGTACGTCTGGCTCGGGTTCATGAAGAAGGGCGCCGCGGTGAAGTTCACGATGAGCTTGTGGCCGGCCGTCCGCACGCAGCGGCGGGGGTCGCAGTAGTCGTGGTACGTCATCTCGCCGAAGATGCGGTCCCGCGGCTCGTACCCTCGGCCCTGCAGCAGGCCGAGGAAGGAACGGCCCTGTACCGCCTCGGGAACCCCGAGGCCAAGGTACTCGAGAAGGGTCGGCATCACGTCGATGTTGCTGATCAGCTCGGGGAACACGGCGCCGGGTCGCCAGCCGGCTCCAGGCTGCCGCAAGATGAGCGGCACCTGGAGTCCTGGATCATAAAGAGAGCACTTGGCGCGGGGGAAGGGCATGCCGTGGTCGGCGGTCATGACGACGAGCGTGTTCTCTGTCTGACCTGTACGCTCCAGGGTGTCCAGGATCCGGCCTATGTGCTCATCCAGCAGCCGTATGGCGCCCTGGAAGTCGGCGAAGTCCTCCTCGGCGGACAGCTCGGGGTAGATGAAGGGTGGGATGGTGACTCCCTTGGAGATGTCCGGCTCGGCGCCGAAACCATGGGGCAGCCGGTGAGGCTCGATCGTGCAGACCTCGAGGAAGAAGGGCTGGGTCTGGCCCCTACGGTCCTCCAGGAACTCGCTCACGACGTGGGAGACGTTCCAGGCGCGGCCGCCCGGCAGCATCTCGTCCATGCCGAGCATCTCCCGTGAGCGCGCCTCGTGGGGGTGACCCGTGCAGGCGGTGTGGTACCCCGCCTCGCGCAGGACGGAGGCCAGGTGTCGCTCCGTCGGGTGCAGATCCCACGCGAAGTCGGCATGGGTGAGGCCCATGACGCCGTTGCTGTGTGGGTACCGACCCGTGAAGAGGGAGGCGCGACTGGGGCTGCACTGGGGCGCGGTGCAGAAGCAGTTCGCGAAGCGCGCGCCCTCGGCCGCCAAGGCGTCGATTCGAGGCGTGTGGACAGTCTCGACGCCGTAGCAGCCGACATGGCGGCCAAGGTCGTGGGGCACGAAGATAAGCACATTGGGGCGAGCCTGCTGTGACACGGCGACCTTCCCTCCGGCGCGGCCTCGCTTGGCCGCGCAGGGCGGGCTTTCGCCGATCGGCGCCTTGTGGCCTGCGGGTTGGACGGTCTTGCGCGCGGGCCCTGGATGGGCGAGAATACCAGTGCGGGCGCCAACGTAGCTCAGTTGGTAGAGCAGCGGTCTTGTAAACCGCCGGTCGCCGGTTCGAGTCCGGCCGTTGGCTCCACCCCGCACCTGGCAGCACTGTCTGGACGCGAGCCCGCGCGTCGGCGCATCGCCCCGGCTTCGAATCGGCCCTCGCCATCAGGAGGCACCTGGGCAGAACCCTTTGACCCTTAGCCGGTGTTAGTCGTTATTCACTTTGGCAGTACTGCGCCTCGGGCTGCCGGAAGGAGACACCCACTCAATGCAGAGGATAACCATCGCCGCCATGCTGCTTTGCCTAGCTGCGGCGGCGCCCACCCACGCCCTGGAGACGGCCCTCTTCGCCGACGGCGACAGCGTGCGGCTTCGCAGCGCCCCGAGCCTGGAGGCCGGGGTCGTCGGGACGCTGCACCGCGGCGACGAGGTCCGCATCCGCTCCGGCGACGGCCAATGGCGCGAGGTGTGGGTGCCGCGGACCCGGCAGGTCGGCTGGGTCGCCCACTGGCTTCTCGCCGAGGTGCCGCCGGAGGGCGTGCGCCGCGAGGTGGCTTACGTGAATGCGGACACCCTGAACATCCGCAAGGGGCCGGGCGAGAGGCATCCGCGATGTGGCACATTGAAGCGCGGCACCCAGGTCGATGTCATCGCCTACGATGACCAGTGGCGTAAGATCCGGGTCCCCTCGAACGGCGAGTTCGGCTGGGTCGCCGGCTGGCACCTGAAGTCCGGGAGCTCCGGGAGCGACAGCACGCCCTCCTACTACGGCCAGCACCGCTGGGTCGGCGCGGACCGCCTGAACCTGCGGACCAACCCCAGCACAGGCTCGGAGCCTATGGCCGTGCTTCTGAAGGGCCACAAGGTCTACGTGATGAGCATGGAGGGCGAGTGGGTGAAGGTCCGGGCGGAGGGTGGCCCCATCGGGTGGGTTCACCGCGACTACCTGAAGCTCGAGCGGCCCGCCGCCGCTACAGGAGGCGTCGTGGGGGGCGCGGCGGCCGCCGAGGGAGGCAACGCGTGGGGGGCTCCGCGGTGGGTGGGGGTGGACGAGCTGTACCTGCGGCCCGGGCCGGAGACGGATAACCGCCCGATGTCGACCCTGACGCGTGGCACCAAGGTCTACCTCATGTATCTGCAGGACGACTGGGCGCAGGTGCATGTGCATAACGGGGGCATCGGCTGGGTGTTCAGGGACTACCTGAAGCAGGACGCCATAGCGGGGTACAGCGGATCCGTAGTAGCCGTCAGCGATAGCCAGGGCCGGGAGTCCTACGACAGCCGACTCGAGGGCCTCATCGAGTCCATGGCGGACAACCAGGCCATCGTGACCAAGACCAGCTGCAACCTCCGCCAGGGGCCCGGAACCGGATTCACGGTCGCGGCCAAGCTGAACCAGTACGACAAGCTGCGCGTCCATGGCCAGGCGTCGGGATGGCTGAAGGTGACGACGGGCGGGGGCCAGCAAGGGTGGATCGCCTCCTGGCTCTGCGCGACGAGGGTTGACCCGCCGGCGCTCCCGGCGTCCGAGGTGCCACAGCCGCCCTCTCGGGCCGTTGTGGCGGGGCAGGGCGACGCACTGGGTGTGGGCAAGCGGATCGCCGAGTTGGCCCTGGCGCAGGTCGGCAAGCCGTACGTCTGGGGCGCGGAGTCGCCGAGCTCTGGCTTCGACTGCTCCGGCCTCGTCTACTGGTCCCACGGCCAAGTGGGGCTGAAGATGATGCGGACGACCTGGGACCAGTGGGACGACCCGCGCGGGAAGGCCGTTCCCACGGAATCCCTCCAGCCCGGCGACGTGGTGTGTTTCGCGAACACCTATCGCCGTGGCGTGTCCCATGTAGGTGTCTACATCGGCAACGGGCAGTTCGTGCATGCGCCGGGCCGCGGGCAGTCGGTGCGGGTGGACAACCTGTCCAGCCGCTCGCGGAGTTACTGTGGCGCGCGCCGGTTCTACTGACGGAGGTGTTCGGTTGGCTAGTCGTCTCGGGCCCGGATGGGCGCTGGTGGCGCTCCTGCTCACCGCCGCCAGCGCCTTGGCGCAAGGGTCCTGGTACGTCGCGGCGCCGGCGCTCGAGGCTCGCGCCGAGCCCTCGGGCACGGCCGAGGTCGTGGGAGTGCTGCGCTCGGGCGCCGAGGTGAGGGTGAGCGAGACGCGGGGCGTGTGGCGCCGTGTCACTGGCGCGACGCTGCCGCGCCCGGCCTGGGTTCCGGCGTGGTGCCTCATGGACGCGTCCTCCACTGGGGTGGGGCAGGCGTCGGTGATCATCACCAAAGACGTGAACATGCGCGCCGAGCCGCGGAACGGGGCGCCACTCTCCGCCGTTCTCACCCAGGGACAGGGCGTCATTGCCTTGGTGGAGGAGGGGGAGTGGACGCGGGTGCGGATCGCCGGAACGCAGCTCGTCGGCTATGTGCCCGCCTGGGCCGTCAGGCCGGGGCAGGCGGCTGAGCCCGCTGAAGCGCAGCCGGAGGTGCAGCGCGCCGCGGACTACGGGCAGGCTCGGTACGTTCGGGTGAGCGGGCTGTACCTGCGTGAGAGCCCGTCGGTGGAGTCGGACCCCGTCTGCCTCCTCGGCGAGAACGCTATCGTCTACCCGATGGAGGTCGCGGGCGAGTGGGTCCATGTTCGAGTCCACGATGGTCCGACCGGCTGGGTGAGCCGTCTCTACCTCGCCGCCGCGCCCAACACGGCCTCCTCAGGCGGTCCAGCGACCTTCACGGACGTCTCGAACCTCGCGCGCGGAGGCATCAATCAGCGGATGGAGGCCTTGGGCGATAACCAGGGCATGATCTACCAGGACATGGTGAACGTACGATCCGGGCCCTCGGACCAATTCCAGGCCATCGCGGTGATGCCCGCCGGCGTCGTGTTCCAGGTCCTCGGGCAGTCCAATGGTTGGTACAAGGCGCGGTTCGTTGATGGCACCGAGGGCTGGGTGGCGAGTTGGCTCTGCGTAGCGAACGCGATGCCCGCCCCAGGGGGAGGGCCGGTGACCATCGTGCAGCCTCAGCCCCCGCCGCAGCCGCAGGTACCCGCGACGGGTGGCCAGCCGACGGCCATCGGCAACGAGATCGCGCGCCTCTGCCTCGCGCAGCAGGGGAAGCCGTACATATGGGGAGCCGAGAGCCCGTCCACAGGCTTTGACTGCTCGGGTCTCGTCTACTGGTCCCACAAGCAGGTGGGGGTGAGCGTGCCGCGGGTGAGCTTCGACCAGTTCAAGACGGGTCTCTATGTGGACCCGTCACAGCTCATTCCCGGCGATGCCGTGTTCTTCGCGAACACCTACACGGGCGGCGCGTCCCATGTGGGGATCTATGTGGGGTCGGGGTACTTCGTGCATGCGCCGAGCTCGAAACAGAAGATCCGAGTGCAGCCGCTCTCCGACCGGTCGAAGGACTTCTGCGGCGCCCGCCGCCTCTATGTGCGGTAGAGCGCTGCCGGGAAGGGCCCCGAACGGGGATAGTTCGTGCGAGGAAGGGCAACCGCTCCAGTTCAAAGCGGCGGAGGCCGTCCCCCCACTCGGGGACGGCCTCCGGTCTGTCTCTCTCGCCTAGTTGGGGCCTACTCCGCGACCTTAGCCGCCTTCTTGGGCTTCTTGGCCTTGTAGAGACCGTTCAGCACGAAGGAGCCGGCCTCGACGCCCGTGATGCTGCCATCGCGATTCACGACGGCACGGTTGCTGGCGACGGCGAAGGTCAGGAAGTCGGCATAGCGACCATTGGCCACCAGGGCGCCAGGGTAGATCGTCTCCCCGTCGCCGATCGTCTCGGGCATCCCGGTGATGGTGTCGCCGAGGTCCAAGCCGGTCGGGAGGAGCGGGATGGCGGTTGCCGTGTAGGTGGCGATGGAGCAGGTGATGACGGACGCGACGGTGGCGTTGACGACACACGAGATGGACTGGTACGTGTCCGGCCCCTCGGTCGTGATCGTCACGTAGCCATGCTCGATCTCATCCACGTAGAAGAAGCCATCCTCATCGGTGGTGGTCTCGAAGACGGCGCTGGGATCGCCGGTGGACGAGATGGTCACCTCAGAGCCCTCGATGGGCGCACGGCCGTTCATGGCATCGACGACGTACCCTACGGCGGTAACGGGGCCCTTGCCGGGCGGGATGCTACCTCCGGTGTACTCGTTGGAGACGGTCCGGCGCTCGGTACCCAGGTCCGCGGCGCATCCAGCGATCAGCGCCGCCGCAATCAGTGCACTCAGAACTACCAACCAATGTCTCATAGGGACCACTCCTAATCTGAGGCCTATTCCGCGATCGGCGGCCAAGCCATCTTCTCGAGCCACTCATCGGGATCCGGCCCGCGTCCCTCACGCAGATGGGCGAGGTATCTGCGGCAAAGGGAGAGGCGAACAGGATCCTCCAAAACACCCTCCTTGTCGGAGGGAGCGTGAGACCTAAGCTGCTCCATGCAGTCGACGGCTTCGGCGAGAAGCCCGGACTGCTCATTGGGGTCGCTCGTGTGATCAACGACGATGCTCGCGGCCCGGATCAAGCCGTCGAGGTGCTTCATGCCTCGGGCGAGGGCGAGGGCTTGGCTCGCTTCCTCGCTCCGAGCGTCCGAGGGGCCCCACTGGGCGAGGCCGATGCGGGCCTCCATCTCGGCCATCTTGGCGCCGACGGCGCACGCCCGATCGCGAACGGCGATCAGAGGTTTCGAGACGCCCTCGGCCTGTGCGGTCAGCCGGGCGCATACGACTCGCGCCTCGAGCGCCGGCACCTCCATACGGAGATCCGACAGGACACGCACACCCTCTTCGGCGTGGTATAGAGCCTCGTCGGTGCGTCCCGCGCGCTCCAGGATCCGCGCCAGCTCACGCTCACACACCCCGTGAGCGCGGTCGTCGGCGCCACGATTGGAGGCTCGCAGAGCCGCCAGCGCCCGGGCGCTCGCGTCCGCGGTCCAGCCGATGAGTGCCTCGCTCCAGGCGTAGGCCGCCTGGGCCATAAGGGCCCTCGCGTCGTCGCCAGCGAAGGCTGCCAACTGCCGCGCCAGGTCGAGGCGCTCCATGGCTTGGCCGGTGCGACCGAGGCCGTTCAGCGCCAGCCCCGCGTTGAAGAGCGACTCGACGCGCTGGTCGGCGAGGACGAGGACATCGGCCTCGCGCTCGCACTCCGTGGCGGCCATCAGCGCCTGCTGCAGCTCGCCGAGGGCCAGGTACACGTTCACCTGGTTCGCGCGCGCGTAGCAGGTGATGAAGGCGGCCTCTTTGGCATCGGGCACATCCTGGTAAGCCACGAGGACGTGGGCGAGGGCCTGCAGGGCGAGGTCGAGCTCGCCGGACTGCTCGAAGAGGCTCGCCAGGGCGACCTGGCCCCGCCAGCGGGCCATCCAGTCGCCTGCGCTGGCGACGCGTTCGAACTCCCCTCTCGCCTCGTCGAACTCGCCGAGGGCGGCCAAGGCGGAGCCGAGGCTCTGGGTCGCTTGCAGATACATCGCGTCATCCTCGAGCCGCTCGTAGAGCTCGCGGGCACGACGGATATGGGGTATGGCGAGGCTCGCCTCGCGGCGTTGGAGGCGCACGTTGCCTGCGCGGAAGTGGGCGTCCGCCTCATCGCGTTGCCTGCCAGAGAGCCGGGCGAGAGCGACGATGCGCTCAGCGGTACGGAGGAGGCCATCGGGGTCGGGCCCCGACATCTGCGCCTGGGCGAGTTCAGAGAGATCGGACAGAGCCGCGTCAACGTGGGGCGGCGGGATGTCCTCCCTCTCCATGGTTCGCTGCATCGCCCTGCGCGCAGGGGGGCGTTCACGTGCCCAGTCGGTTGCGAGGATGGCGGGAAGAGGGGGCGCCTCCACGTCGCTCACGACGTCGCTCGTCTCACCGAAGAAGTAGGACATCGGCTTCCCCACCGCGGCGCCGATGCGCTGAAGTCTGTCGGTCTGGGCCAGCGTGGCTCCAGAGTAGTACTGGTACACTAGCGCTCTCGAACACTCGGCTATCTCGGCAATCTGCTCCGCCGTGTAACCAGCCTGTTTGGCGGCGGCCTGGATCAGCTGGCCCTGGGCTCGCCGCCCCTGTCGGGTATTGAGGTCCATACGCTCGCCCCTCGTCCACTACAGGCGCTCGCGCCGGGAGCGCCACTGTATTCGCATCATCGGCCCACTGACCGGGCTGATCATGGACCGCTTGCAATGGCGGAAGGCCACCCCTTCATTGGCGGCGAACCGCTCGGTCCAACGCATTATGCCATAGTGGGGGCAACCTATGCTAGAGAAAGTGGACTTGACTCAGGCTCTGCGTAAGGCAGAGTGGAAGCCTGTGCGCGAAGACCTTGAAGTGAAACTGGGGCAGGCGCAGAGAGTAGCCAGAGAGGCTGGACTTCGGACCGTTCTTGTGTTCGAGGGTTGGGACGCCGCAGGCAAGGGAGGGGTGATCTCGGCGCTAGCGGCGGCCTGGGATCCGCGTGGATTCAAGGTCCACAACCTGGGGCTCCCGACCGCTGAAGAGAGGCTCTACCCCTCCTTGACGCGGTACTGGCGGAGGCTCCCTGCATCGGGCACGATCGCCATACTCAACCGTTCTTGGTACCGTCGCGTCCTGGATGAGCGCGTGGACGGACTCGTGGATGAGTCGGAATGGCAGCGCACCTACGACGAGATCGATAGCTTCGAGCGACAGCTCGTCACGGATGGCTATCTACTCCTGAAGTTTTGGCTACACATCGACAAGCAGGAGCAGAAGCGCCGCTTCAAGGCCTTGTCGGAGGATCCCGTGTACGCCTGGAAGGTGGGGAAAGCGGAACGGCGACGCCGGCGGCAATGGAGCGAGTACGAGCAGGCGGTCGAGGAGATGTTGGCCCGGACGAGCACCGGCCTCGCCCCGTGGGAGATCGTGGCCTCGAACTGCCGGCGGCACGCGCGCGCCACGGTGATGCAGACCGTGCTGTCGGCGATGAGTCGAGCGAGTGCGCGTGGGGATGAGCCGGCAGCGGCTCCGGCGCCCACCGCGGAGGAGGAGCCCTCCACCGTCTGGGTCAAGCCGTCCAATCCACTCGATCGCGTGGATCTGAGCCTCAGCGTGGACAGGGACACCTACGGCCGCCAACTGGATGGGCTGCAGCAGGACCTGCGCCGACTACAGCACCAGCTCTACCGTGAGCGCATCCCCCTGGTGATCGTTTACGAGGGCTGGGACGCCTCGGGCAAGGGGGGGAGCATCCGGCGGCTCACTCGGGAGTTGGATCCCCGTGGCTATGAGGTGGTCCCCATCGGCGCGCCAACGCCCCAGGAGCTCTCGCACCACTACCTGCGGCGGTTCTGGATCCAGCTCCCCAAGGCGGGGCACATCGGGATCTTCGACCGCTCCTGGTACGGCCGGGTGTTGGTCGAGAGGGTGGAGGGTTTCGCGTCGGAGACGGAGTGGCGGCGTGCCTACCAGGAGATCAACGAGTTCGAGGCCTCGCTCGTGCGGTTCGGCACGGCGCTCGTGAAGTTCTGGTTGCACATCTCGCCCGAGGAGCAACTGCGGCGGTTCGAGGCCAGGGAAGCTGATCCGTTCCGGCGTTGGAAGATCACGCCGGACGACTGGCGGAATCGCGACAAGTGGGACGCCTACTACGACGCCGTTGGTGAGATGATCCAGCGCACGAGCACCTCGTACGCGCCATGGACGGTCATCGAGGGCGATGACAAACCGTGGGCGAGGGTCAAGGCCCTCCGCACGGTGAAGACGGCCCTCGAAGGGGTGTTGGGCTAGCTCGGGCCGGGGCGAGGCAGCATGGCGATGTGTGCGCGTTAGGTCTCCGAGGAGGGCGCAGATGCCCTCCCCGGAGGCTAGGAGCGGTCACCGCCGCTCCAGCGAGATGGACTCGATCCGCACCTCCGCGCCTGTCGCGCCGCTGGTGGGGTCGATCCGCAGCGATGTGATGGTCTGACCCGCCCAGGCCTGGTGGTCGCCCACCGGCACACGGATCTCCTTGATGTCGTCGCTGGCCGCGAGGCCGAACGGGATCTCGCGTTCGGGCGAGAAGCCAGGCGCGTTCACGGTCGCCCAGAAGACGCAGCCCGCATCGCCGGCGCTGGCGGCGAGGCGGATGACCAGGACGTCGCCCGGGCTCCCCTCAACGGCGAGTCCGTGGCAGGTCATGTAGGGGTCAGCGCCGGTGGAGGAGGTCCGCAGCAGCCCGTCGCTGATGGTGAAGTCGGCGAGGTCATGGGCGGGTTCCCAGCCCTCGGAGTCCGCGTCGAAGGCGAAGTCGATGGCCCTCCGCACGGGGGCGCCGACGTAGGGGCTCCGACGGGCCCCCTCGACGGTGATGACATGGGCGCCCGATTCGCCGATACGGACCTCCAGAAGACTGGCCTGTTCGTGCCAGCGCCAGCAAGGATCGTCGGTCGCCGCGGAGCCCTCCGACTCGGCAAGGGGCTGGCCGTCGAGAAGGACGCGGGTGGGGCGTGCCACACCGATGACTTCGACGGCGCCGCGTTGGGGCGGTGTCATCTCCAGGGGCACGGTGAGGGTCTCTCGCTCCCAACTGAGGGCGCCGAAGCGGGCGATGCTTCGCACGGCGAGGAACTCGCCGCCCTGGTGGGCCACCTCGAGGACCGGCGCGGTGGGATAGCCCATGCGGGCCAGGTGCTGGCGGAGGATCGTGGCGGGCTGGAAGCAGGGCGGGGTCTGGCCGTGGAGGCCCGGGCGGCCCTCGATGAAGTTCACGGCGTCAGGCCACTGGCCACGGCGCGAACCCTCCTCCACCTGCTGGTACATGCCGCTCCGCAGGATGTTGTCCGCGATGGTCACCCAAGGGTAGGAGTCATCGTAGCGGGCGAGGGCGTAGAGGGAGTTGCTGTACGCCAGGCCGTTCCACTGCACCGCCACGCCGAACCAACTCAGGACGTAGGCGGTGGCCCCGAAGACCGGAATGGTGGCGCCCTGGAGGGCGGGTCGCTCGGGGTCGTTCCAGGCGTAGACGAAGGGGAGGCCCGTCCGAGCCCAGTAGACGGCATCGGCGAGGTACTCCTCATCGCCCGTGAGCTGGTAGCCGAGGAGGTAGGCATCGACAGCGCGGGCGGAGGCCAGGATGTCGGGCGTGTGCACGGGCACCTCCCACACTTGGGCGGCGCGCGGGACGCGGAAGCGCCGCATTCCCCGGAGGCACTTCAGGCCGCCCTCGATCGCCTCGGGGTCACCAGTCAGGATGGCGTGGGTGAGGATGGTAGCGGCGTGGTCGGTGTTCAGCCCGATGGCGTGGTCGCCGAGGCGGCCCAGGACCGAGTAGTCGACCGCGCCCTCGGGGTACTCGCTCGCCTTCGCCCCGGACCAAGCCCAGAGGCCGTTCTCATCCTGGCTCGCGAGATGGCGCCTCACCGGCTCGGCGCTGGACCAGATCGCGGTGGGTTCCGCACGGTATTGGACGGCGGGTGTCAGGCCGGACTCAGGCATCTGGAGCGCCAGAGCAGCCAACTCGGCGAAACGCTCGGCGGTGGGGTCGTCGCCAAGGATCTCGGAGGCCCAGGGAGAGAACCGCGCCGCCTCGACAGAGGGCCGGAAGCCGACGATGAGATCGGAGTACCAGTTGCTCCACTCGGGGTTCCAGAGCTCGTACTCGGGGAAGTACGCCTCCAGGCTGAAGCGGACCTCATCCTCGGCTGAGCCGCGAGGGTAGGGCAGGGGGGCCGGGAAGCCGCGCTCGTACCAGCGCTCCACCACGGAGAGGGAGTCGGGCTCGTCGGGGTCGATGAGTATCTCGCAGGCGATGACGAGCTCCTGGCCGGCGGCCAGAGCGATGGGCTCAGAGGCACGGCGGGAGTTCTCCTGTAGGCCCCAACCCGGCGCCGGCAACTGCAGACCCATCAGGTGGTTGCCGTGGCCCTCGAAGCGGTTCGGCGTCGCGAACACGAGGGCGAGCGGTCCAGCCGCCTCGTAGGAGTCCTGCCCGGTGGGCGCGTCCCAAAGCAGGCCGATCGGGCCCGCGTCGGTCATCACCGCGACGGCGGGCACGGTGACCTTCAGCGGGTGGGGAACGTAGCGATCGCGGTCGGGGTGGTCGGGGAGTATGTCGAGGGCGCTCGATGACTCTTCGCCCTCCACGAGCCACTCCAGGCCGGGCAGGATCGCGTCCGACCGGGTCACGGGCGACCCCTCGCCCACGTAGACCATGGGCCCCTCGAGGGCGAGGTACTCCGTGTCAGCCTGGGGGGTGGCGGAGAGGCGGTAGCGGAGCCGAGCGGCTTCTGGGACGAGTTCGAGGTCCCAGCGGAAATCCCAGGTCACACCGTCGATCTCGCGGGTGTCCGTTAGGATGAGGCTGGCGCCCTCGCCCTCGCGCGCTTGGCCGGGCCCCAGGGTGCCCGAGAGCGGCGTCTCGCCCGAGGGCGTGGCGAGCAGGCCCAAGCGCGGCAGCAGCACCGCGGGTCCGCCGTCCACGGCGACCTCCACAATGGATGGGTCCGCGCCCGGCGCGACCGGTCTGACG
>DBQI01000017.1 GCA_002305165.1 Armatimonadetes bacterium UBA1398 | reverse complement strand
ACGCAACGGACAAGCGACCGCTACACAGCCGGCACGGCACAAATCAGCACTCATGAATGATGCGGGCTAGTACGGGACGAAGCCCTGCTTGTGGTAGATGCCATGGAGCCATGACATCCCCCACGGCGACTGGAGCGCGTCGAGCACGGTCCAGAGCGAGATGACGAGGGCCGCGAGCGCGATGGCGCGGGCCCATCGACTGCGTGAGTAGTGCTCGGCCCCCAAGGGCGCCACCGCGAGCCACAGGGGGATGAGCCAGAAGGTCCAGCGGAGGCCCTTGGCGCCGCCACCGTAGTTGTTTGTCATGACCACGTAGGCGGCGAAGACGGTCACCGAGAGCGCGACGGTCAGCCACTGGATCTCCGCACGGTCCCGAGAGAACCCCGATACGAACAGCAGCATGGAGATCGCGGCGAACAGCCACAGGGGCGTGAGGCTGAGGATCCCGTGATGTCCCAGGAGCATGTGGTAGATGTAGACCAGCTTCGGCTCAGCGGCGGCGTCGATGCCCGTCGGAGTGAGCCAGTAGCTGCCCTCGTAGTTGTACCGGGGACTGTCCTTCACGAGGTAGTTCGGGATGAGGCTTCCATCGGTGGCGTACCAGGTCGTTACCATATAGGCCACCACCACCATGGCGGCGGCAGGCAGGGCGTACGCCCACGTCCTCCAGCCGGCGCGCAACCCGAGGATGGCGAGCACGCCTATGAGGAAGAGGATGGCGGGGATCTCGTTGGCGGCGGCCCAGCCGGCGGAGAGCCCGGCCAGGAGGTAGTAGATGGGACAACGGACACCGTCATAGACGATCCGCGTCGTGAGGTACACAGCGAACATGACGCCGAAGGCGGCGGGCAGGTGGTTGTTCAGGGTGACCGAGTAGCCGGTGATATAGGTTCCGAAGGCGCCCGCGATGAGCCAGAAACCTCGCGCCCAGGGATCCGGCACGTTGCGTTCGAGGTAGAGGCCATACACCCAGATGAACGCGATGAGCGGGAGTATGTTGAACAGCACGAGCAGAATCCGAATGACGATCTCGGGCTTCTCGTGCATATCGAGGCCCGATACGTGGTGGATAACCCAATAGGCTCCCGCGATGACCGTGGGGTAGAGCGGCGGCTTGCTGGAGTACCACCGCCCGTTGATCTTGACGTCGTCGATAGTCCACCAGAACTCGCCGTCCAGCTCGTCGGCGATGACGTAGGTGCCCTCGTGCACGAGGCTCCAGACCGTGTTCCAGCGCGACGCGTCGTTGACACAGGCGACGGGCGGCGCCTTCAGAAGCTGGCTGAAGGCGATGACGCCCGTGACGATGGCGACGGCGGGGATCATGGCGGAGAGGACAGGGTTGGCGATACGCCGGGGTCGGTTGGGGGTGGCGCCTATGCGCATGGGGTCATTCCTTCGGGCTGGGTTCTCCAATGCGTTCGACGATGGCGAACTGGTCCCTGCCTCCTCGGGGCGCGATGACGAGCTGAGCGAGGAGCCCGATGGCCGCTAGGTGAATGCCGAGGCTGATTCCCAGGACGCCGATCCAGCCCAGGGCCCCGCGAGCCTGTGGCAGCCAGCCGCTGATGGCGCACGCGAGCGCGGCGAGCACCAGCAACGCCCCAGTCGCGGCGGCGGTCATCCCCCAGCCAGCGAAGAGGTGCGCCGGCCGGTGCCGGGCCTTGGTAAGGAGCACCACCGTGAGCAGGTCGATCAGGCCGCGGACGAAGCGGCGGGATCCATACTTGCTCGCGCCATGCTGCCTTGCGCGGTGATGGACCTCTACCTCGCCGACCCGAAAGCCCCTGGCGTGGGCCAGTGGGGGGATGTACCGGTGGAACTCGCCGTAGACGTCGAGCTCCTCCACGACCTCGCGGCGGTAGGCCTTGAAACCACAGTTGTGATCGTGAAGGCGCACCCCTGTCGCTCGGCTCACGGCGGCGTTCCAGACGCGGCTCGGCAGCACTTTGTGCCACGGGTCGTGGCGCCGGCGCTTCCATCCGCTCACCAAGTCGCAGCCGCCATCCAGGGCCTCCAGGAAGCGGGGGATCTCCGCCGGGTCATCCTGGAGATCGGCGTCCATCGTGATGATGACTTCCCCGCGGGCAGCCCCGAAGCCCGCATCGAGGGCCGCGGCCTTGCCGAAGTTCCGGCGGAAGCGGATCCCGCGCACCCGCCGGTCGGCCTCAGCCTCAGCGCGGATCGCCTCCCAAGTGCCGTCCGAGCTCCCGTCGTCGATGAAGATGACCTCGACATCCAGTTCCTGGGCGTCGGCGACGGTCGCGATCTCCCGGCGGAGCTGCGGGAGGCTGGCCTCTTCGTCCTTGGCTGGGATCACAAGGCTGATCAAGGGGCCGACTCGGGGGGCCGATCCCGACGGTTCCATGCTTCCACCCATCCATAGGTGATGGCCGAGGCGAGGACCTCGACCACAAGCCAGACCACCCTCAGCCCCACCGCGGCGAAGACCGCGACCTCGGAACCGAGGGAGGGGGCGAGGACCTCCATGATGACCCATTCGCGCACGCCAAGTCCACTTGGCATGACAACAACCGCGAAGCCGGCCGCCATGGCGAGAGCGGTTGCGGCCAGGAGCAGCGGCCACTGGGTCGCTGAGAGGGGCTCCGCGGAGACGGCGTCGGCGCAAGCAACGGCGCTGGCGCCGAGGAGTGCCCAAACGGCGAGCATCAGGGGGATCAGCACGAGGCGTGTTCGCATCCCGACGGCAGGGGCCTCTTCGCCGTCCGCGCGGAAGGGCAGTGACACGAGCTTGAGGATCCAGCGGAAGACCCACGGAGACATGAGGACGCCCAACAGGAGCGCTAAGCCGCCCGCGATGGCCAGAAGGGCTGCGCGGCCCTCCACCTCGGCGCCGAACTCCGAGGCGAGGATGCCGAAGGCGATGGCCGCACCAGCCCCCAGAGAGGTCGGGGTCTCGAAGAAGGTCGCCAGGGCGGCGACGGAGGCGCGAACGCCACGCCCACGGAGCATGCCTGCTCGGATGATGATGACCATCGCCTTGCCAGGGACGTACTTCCCCAACTGGCTGACGAGGTAGGCGCAGACGGCTCGGCCGGGCTGGGGCTGGCCCCCCATGTCGACGACGACGAGCCGGTAGAAGACTCCCAGGAGAAGCTGGGCGGCGAGGTAGAGGACGCCGCAGATGACAAGCCATCCCCAGTGGATCCTCAGCGCGAACCAGTTCACATCGCCCGACATGCTCCACAGGTGGCGGCCGATGCCGTAGATGACTAGGACGATGACGATCAGGCGAGCGGTGAGGAATGCCGCACGCCGCAGGGGCGTCTTGGGCCGGTCGAGCTCCTGAGCGGCGGAGCGAGCCCATTCCCGCATCTGGGCACGGAGGTTCATGCCCACACGTTCCGCTGGCGGGCGCTCGGCACGGCCCCCGCGCCACTCGCGCAGGGGCCGTGCTTTTCGCGAGGTCGGTCACACCCGGATGGCCGCTCTGTCAGCACCGCGCTCAGATTCCACCTAGAGCCGCTACACGAAACGCACTAGCGCGTAGTCTCTCTTGCCAGAGCGGAGGACGAGGGTGCGGCGGCCGGCGAGGGCCTGCTCCCCTAGCACGGCGGCCACGTCCCCCACCCGCTCGTTGTTCACATAGGCGCCGCCACTGCCGATGAGCCGCCTCGCGGCGCTCTTGGAGGCCGCCACGCCCGCCTCCACAAGAAGGTCGACGAGGGCTAGCCCTTCGCCGGTCAGATGCCCGAGGGGCATCTCGACGGAGGGCACATCCGCGAAGACCTCCCGCAGATCCGCGTCGCTCAACTCGGTCAGGCTGCCCCCGTAGAGCGCCTCGGTGGCGCGCTCGGCCTTGCTCATCTCGTCCGGGCCGTGGATCCAGGCGGTCAGCTCCCGGGCAAGGACCCGCTGAGCCTCACGCGCCTCGGGCTTCGCCTCGTGGGCCCCGGCCAGCGCCTCCACCTCCGCCTGGCTGAGGAAGGTGAAGTACCGCAGGAACCGCACCGCGTCGCGATCATCGGTGCGAATCAGGTGCTGGTACATGGCGAAGGGCGAGGTCATGTCGGCATCCAACCAGATGGCGTTGCCCGCTGACTTGCCGAACTTCTCCCCCGTTGCCGTAGTGAGAAGGGGCAGCGTAAGGCCATAGGCCTCGACGGCGTGCGTCCGACGCAGCAGATCGATGCCGGCTGTGATGTTGCCCCACTGGTCGCTGCCACCGAGCTGGAACCGGCACTTGTGGGTCTCGTACAGGGTGAGGAAGTCAAAGGCCTGCAGCACCATGTACGAAAACTCGGTGTAGGAGATGCCCTGCTCGCGACTGTCCAGGCGCCGTTTCACCGAATCCTTGGCGATCATCGCGTTGACTGAGAAGTGTTTGCCGACATCGCGAAGCAACTCAACGCAGGTCAGGGCCTCGATCCACTGGACGTTGTTGCGGAATATGACAGCGTTGTCGCCGTGGTCCGCGAAAAACCGACGGAGCTGCACCTGCTGGGCCGCGACGTTCGCCTCGATCTGATCCGTCTCCATGAGCGTGCGCTCAGAGTCGCGGCCTGAAGGGTCGCCGATCATCCCCGTGCCACCGCCCATCAGGACGATGGGCGTCAGGCCGTGGCGCTGGGCGTGAGCGAGAGCCACGATGGGCACCAAGTTCCCCAGGTGGAGGCTGGAGGCTGTCGGGTCGAAGCCGCAGTAGACCGGAGCGCCCTTCTCGCGGAGGTAGGTCCGCAGCCCCTCTTCGTCGGTGCATTGGTTCAGTAGTCCTCGCCAGCTAAGCTCGTCAATGAGATCCGGCATCCTCATAGCTCCTTTCCTAGGGGTTGCCCGGCGCGGTTGCCAGGCTGTCTCGCCGCCCCAGACTGTAGCACGGGGCGCGGGAGGCGAGAAGCGAGAGAGTTGTACGCGAGAGGAGGCGACGGCCGCGCCATCGCCCCCTCTCATGCGTTCTGTTAGGACTCCTAACTAGGAGTCGCAGGAGGAGCCAGCTCACGTGGGGGCATAGCCGCCCGAACCGGTCTTCCCTCCATGGGCCGCAAAGCCGGACATCCGACGTTTGACGTGCTCGCTGTGGCACTCGGGGCAGGCTGCCGAATCGCCCATTCGGCGGACCAAAACGCTGAACTCGTGACCACACTGCTCGCAGGTGAACTCGTAGATGGGCATAGTTTCGCTCTCCTTGGCACGCACGGCGCCC
Organism: Armatimonadetes bacterium UBA1398; assembly: GCA_002305165.1. Classification (GTDB taxonomy): domain Bacteria; phylum Armatimonadota; class Zipacnadia; order UBA1398; family UBA1398; genus UBA1398. The sequence continues at coordinate 56,632 of DBQI01000017.1, read as the reverse complement.
GGGTCAGTCGTACGTTGATATATATATGTGATTATATCGACGACGCGACGGGGCGGTCAAGGCGGTTCCCGAAGGGTTCGCGCAGAGGGTAGCGGCGGACCGGAAGGAAACAAGCGTTGGCGCCACAGAGCCGATAGCGCGCTCTAGCCACTGCCGCCATCGCAGGATGGCATGCCGGCGGCCCGCGCCGGGGCGGGTGTAATGTGATTCACGATACCAGGGACTCCTCTCCTGATGGCAGGGTGTTCTCCCGGGTAACGGCGAGGACACCCGGCCACGGGAGCGTGGCCCATGGCATCGACGGTCTTCGTAGAAGCCAGCGCGGTGAGCCCGAGCAGCGTGCGCGCGACCTTCGGGGCGCGCGTCTGCGGGAAGGCCGGTGGCGTGTCTCACGACGGTAGAGCGGCATCGGATGAGTCTCTTGTGCGCCGGGTGCTCGACGGGGATGTGGAGACCTTCGCCGCCATCGTCGAGCGGTACCACGGCGCTATCCTGGCCACTTCCATGCAGATGATGGGTGACGCGGAGCTTGCGGAAGACTGCGCCCAGGAGGCCTTCATCGAGGGTTTCCGGTCGCTGAGCAACCTCCGCGACCCCTCCAGCCTGCGGTCGTGGTTGTTCGGAATCCTGCGCAACCGTTGCCGGAAGGCTCTGAGCCGGAGACGCTTGAGCACAATGCCCCTCGAGGATGAGACTGATATCCCCGCGGAGCCACGGAGAGCTCCCGAGGGGCCTGATCGGGAGCGATTGTTGGAACTGCTCGGGGGGCTGCCGGACAGCTACCGAGAGGTTCTCGCAGCCAGGTATCTCGCGGACATGGATTACGATGAGATCGCCGAGGCCCTGGGCATCAGCGTCAACAACGTGAGGGTGCGGTGCTGCCGGGCGCGCGAGCGGCTGCGTTCGATCCTCGATCGCGAAGGGATCGGAAGGGAAAGGCTACTAGGTGACACCTAAGGGACCCTGCGAAGAGTGGAAGGTCGCGCTGTCAGCCTACTTGGACGGCGAGGGCCCGACCGCGTGTGTCGTGGAGCACCTACGCGAGTGCGAGTCCTGCCGCCGATGGGTAGCGGACGTCGAATGGGACGAGCGGCTTGTCCGGGAGACCCTCTCGGTGGATGGACAGCCCAAGTTCGTAGATGATGTGATGGCCGAGGTCCGGCGTATCGCGGCGGCGGAGCCGCTGCCGGGGCCCGCGGCTTGGCTTCCGAGACGGTTCCGTTGGGCCGAGATGGCGGCTCTGGCTGCGGTGGCGGCCCTGCTCATCGCCATCGTCGCACCCCTGTTCATGGGGGTTCGGGCTAACGCCGCGAAGACCCTATGTCTGAACAACGCGAGGCTCGTAGCGTACGCGACTCGGGTTTACGCGAATGACCACTGGGACCACATGCCCTCGGGAGACCGTTGGGACCGGTCGCTGAGGCCGTACGTTCACAGCGAGCTTGTGTTCTACTGCCCAGCGCCGAACGGGATGCTCTACGGGTTCCCCGCGGAGCTCAGTGGCGAGAACTTGCAGGCGATGGTCTACCCCTCGGCGACTCTGACGCTGTTCGACCAAGGCCCCAGGCCGGGGGATTTCGCGCCTCGCCATCATGGCGTTGGCTCGGTGGCATTCCTGGATGGTCATGTGACAGCCCTGCCATCACTGCCGGATCTGCCGGGTATCTCGCGCCCGGCTGGCCCCGCATCGTCCGCGGCCCATGGCCGCTCCGCTGGGCCGCCGGAGTAGGCCTACGCCCGACGCCGCAGTCCCTTCGACGTGGAGGGTACCCAGGATGGTTAGGGAACCCTCCGCGCGGAGGTGCACCAATGGCTAAGACTCCCCTGAACTGGCAGGACGCGTTCCCCGAGACCGTGCGGATGCTCTCCGGAAACGGCGTGCTCCTGAACAGCCTCGGCTCCGATGGCACGCCGAACACAATGACGATTGGCTGGGCCACCTTCGGCGTCATCTGGGGCCGACCCATGGCGATCGTCTTCGTACGACCCTCCCGTCACACGTACGGGCTGATGGCGCAAACGCCGGACTTCACCATAAACGTGCTGCCGGATACCATGAGCTCGGACCTCGCTTTCTGCGGAGAGCGCTCGGGCCGGGATGTGGACAAGTTCGCGGAACGCGGCCTGACCCTCGTGGCGGGAAAGGAAGTCAAGACACCGGCCATCGAGCAAGCCGCGATCGTGTTCGAATGCCGCACACTCCACCGGAATGACCTGGTACCGGCGGAGGTAGACCCGGCCGTTGTGGAGCGCTACTACCCCGAGGGCGACTTCCACCGCTGTTACTTCGGCGAGATACTCGCCTGCTACGGGAATCTGAGCTAGTGACCGGGTCCTTCCGGATCCCACACTGACAGGAGCGGTACCCTCGATGATGCGCTTCTGCACGATCGCGATTCTGGCTCTTCTGTTGGCGTCGGCTGCCTCGGCAGCGCCCCTGGAGCTCGTGCCTGTGGACGAGGCGGGGGTGGGCTATTATGTGCCCATGCGCGCGGCCATGACGGACACCCCAGTTGAGACGCTCGTGGCCGAGCCTGCCTACGTGGGCACCCCCATGTATGGGGCGCTCACGGTCGGCAATGGGGAGGACTCCACCTTCGTCTTCGCCATCGACTCATGGCTCGATGAGAACAACGCGCTCCAGGCCCTCATCTACGTGGACGCCGACAATGATGAGGACCTCACGAACAACGGCGATGGCGCCTGGGACCAGCCTTCAGACCGCGTCCTCATGACGAGTGTCACGCTGCAGGTCTCCTACGACGGGGTGCCGGGCACGGTCGAGTATCCCATGAACGTCTACCACTTCGTGGCCACGTACGGTCTGGCGGAGGACCTCAGCCGGGACGAGGTCCAGGCGGCGTGGGACAAGGCGATCGCGGAGGATCCGCGGGCGACCAGCCTCCTCTACTTCCGTGGAGCGGCGCGCCAGGGCACGGTGGAGATCGGCGACGCCGAGGTGTCCGTGCTCCTGGTCGATGACGACAGCGACGGACTCTACGATAGTCTCGTTATGGCCGAGGACGAGGACCTAGCGCCCACGGTCATCGTGGTCGATCGGAATGGCGATGGCCAGCTGCAGGCGTCCCCTTCATCGGCCGAGTTCTACCCGGCGGGCGAGCCCTTCGAGTTCCAGGGGCAGGGGTACCGCGTCGCGTGGGTCTCGCCTATGGGCGATGAGGTCCGGTTCGAGGTGACGGATGAGCCCTTCGAGGCGAAGGCCTACGTCGAGGCGGGGTTCCCGGCCATCGACTTCGAGACGACCGATACCGCGGGCGAGACATTCAAGCTCTCGGACTATCGAGGCAAGGTCGTCCTGCTGGACTTCTGGGCCTCCTGGTGCGGGCCGTGCAAGGCGGAGATGCCCACGGTCATCGCCGCCTACCAGAAGTGGCATGAGAAGGGCTTCGAGATCATCGGCATCAGCCTCGACCAGAGGCGGTCCGACATGGATGCTTACATCGCCCAGACCGAAGGAATGGTCTGGCGCCAGGTGTGTGACGAGGGCTTCTGGGACGCCGAGATCGCCGATCTCTGGCGGGTCCAGTCCGTTCCGGCGCCCTACCTGATCGATCAGGAGGGCATCATCTACGGCTTGGTTCGAGGCAAGCAGCTCGAGGACGCGCTCGAGAAGCTCCTGGGCGGGGAGTAGGCCGCCGTCCTTTTCGTCCCGTCTACACGGCCCCGTCACCCCGTCGGGTGGCGGGGCCGTTTCGGTGTGTCGGGGACTACTCCAGAATGGCGTCGGAGGTCAGATCGCGGGCGTACTGATTGATCCGCGTACCGTCGGGATCCGATCGGGCGCCGATCAGGGCATAGCCCAGCTTCTGGTAGAAGCGGTTGGCCGACTCATTCGACTCGGCAGCGGTGGTGAGGTACACGGTGGTCTTGCCTCGGGCTCGGGCGCCGTCCTCGAAGGCCCTTACCAGCCGTGTGCCCAGGCCGGTCCCTGTCATGGCAGAGGAGACAGCGAGGGAGATCAGATGGGCGGCTCCGTCCCGCAAGTACCGAGCCTCGATGGGGTCACGGATGTCCGATTCCACGGACGCGAAGCGTCCGACCACCCGGGGCAGCAGACCCGGGCGGGTGATGACACGGGCCAGTGACGCCAGGGCCATACCGATCCGTCGATCGCGGACAGCTGAACGGTACGCGTCCTCGTTGAGGGTGCCCACGACGAAGCCGAGGACCCGACCCTCGCGATCGGCAACGTAGTTGATTCCCTCCGGATGGGCCAGGAACGCCTCATAGTAGTGCCCGAGGAACCTGGGGCCCATTTCGGCCAGGAAGAGTCCCTTGAACTCCGCCAAGTGGACCCGGACCATGGCTGAAACATCAGCCGGTACCGCCGGCCGGATGGCGGCTTCTCCCTGGGCACTCATCGATGCCATATGAACATGGGCTCCTAGTCGAAGTAGCTCCGGACGGCGGAGACAGCGATCTCGACCTGCTCGTCGGTCATCTCCGGGTTGATGGGCAAGCAGAGGTAGCTGCGCGCGATCTCCTCGGTCTTGGGGAGCGAGAAGTGCTGCAAGCCCAAAGCGGGATGGGTGTGGATGGGTCGGGACAGAGAGATCAGGGTCTCCACACCTTGCTCCGCGAGGTGGCTCCTGAAGGCATCCCGATCATTGTTCGTGGTTCGGAGGATGTAGTTCAGGAACACGGGCTTGTAACGGTCGTCGGGCGGGGTGGGCAGGATGAGCCCGTCGAGCCCGCCCAGGCGCTCGAAGTAGACGGAGGCGATCTCACGGCGGCGCTCAACCCACTGCGGTAGCTGAGGCAGGAGCTGAAGCAGGATCGCCGCGTGCAGGTTATCCAGGCGGCTGTTCGCCCCATAGGCGACGTAGTCGCCCGTCTCACGGTCGACGCCGTAGTTGCGGAGGGCTCGGAGCTTGGCGGCGAAGCCGTCGTCGTTGGTAGTGATCATGCCGGCGTCGCCATAGGCGCCGATCATCTTGAAGGGGTAGAGGCTGAAGCCTCCGGCGATCCCCATCGTGCCCAATCTGCGGCCGTCGAAGGTGGCCCCCGCGGCCTGGGCCACGTCCTCGATCACGGTCAGACCGTGGGCCTCGGCGATGGCCAGGATTCGGTCCATCTCGCAGGGCGCGCCGTCCAGGTGCACGGGGATCACCGCTCGGGTCCTCGGCGAGATGGCGGCCTCGAACAGGTCAGGGTCCATGTTGCAGTCATCGCGGACATCGACCAGGATCGGCTTCCCGCCCGCGTTGACGATGGCGCCTACCGTGGCCATGCAGGTGTGGGAGACGGTGATGACCTCATCGCCCGGATCGAGCTCGATGGCACGGAGGGACAGATACAGGGAATCGTAGCCGCTGCCGACACCTACGGCGTGCCGGGCGCCGACGAACTCGGCGAAGCCCTGCTCGAACTCCTGAACCTCCTGCCGCAGGATGACCTGTCCCTCTGAGAGCACCTTCTCGACCGCGGCGAGGATCCGCTCTCGGTTCCGCGAGAACTGGGCGGGGATGTAGGTGAAGGGCACTCGGTAGCGAGCCATTGCGCTATCCTTTCGAAGGGGAGAACCTGCTCCCGATGACGGTGGCGAGGGTCGCGAGGATCACCTTGAGGTCGACCCACAGTGACCTCTCCTCGATGTACTTCATCTGAAGGGCCACCTTCTTATCTCTGCACAGGTCGAGATAGGCCTGGACGGGATCCTCAGCCCCCGCCAGCAGTTTGTCCTCATCGTGGAAGTGGATCGAGGCGTAATCCGTCATGCCCGGCCTCACGGACCAGATGGCCGCCTTCTCCTCCTCGGTGTAGAAGCCGAAGAAGTAGGCAACCTCGGGACGGGGCCCTACGAGGCTCATCTCGCCCTTCAGGACGTTGATGAGTTGGGGAACCTCGTCCAGCTTCGTCATGCGCAGGATCCGGCCGACCCTGGTGATGCGCGCATCGTCCTCGCCCGCGGCGGGCGGACCGATGCGATCCGCGTCCGGCCTCATGCTCCGGAACTTGATCATCCCGAAGGGCTTGCCTCCGAGGCCCAGGCGCTCGCCGGCGTAGAAGACGGGGCCGCGGCTATCGAGCTTCACGGCGATGGCAATGAGGAGGAGGAGTGGGGATAGGACCACCAGACCGAGCAGGGCCATGGTGAAGTCGAATACGCGCTTAGCCATCCAGCCGCTCTCCGCTCCCCTCCTCCCCCTCCGCCGGAGAGGCGAAGGCGGGCTATGTAGCGCGCCCCAAGAGGGTCTCAGCTTGCCGGACGATCGCCGGGGCGTCCATCCTGTAGACGGACCGCAGATACTGCTGGCTCCCTACGACCGAGGAGAAACCCGCCCGAAGGCCGATGCGTGAGAATGCGCCCGGCAAGGCCGCCGCGTCAAGGCACGCCTCGGCCACGGCGCTCCCCAGCCCCCCGTGGATGGTGTGCTCCTCGATGGTGATGATCCCGCCCGTTTCCCGGGCGGCCGACACCACAGCTTCCGCGTCGAAGGGCTTGATGGTGTGCATACTCAGCACGCGGCACTCGATGCCCCGCATCGCGAGATCCTCGGCCGCGACCAAGGCCTCCCCCAGGATGCCCCCGGTCGCGATGAGGGTCAGGTCGTGCCCATCCCTGATCAAACGAGCGCGCCCGAGCTCGAAGCGTTCGCCGTCGGCGTGGGTAGGTGGGGCGACGGACTTGTCGAGCCGCAGGTAACAGGTCCCCGGGGTCTCCACCAAGGCGGACGTCGCCTCCTGGGTCTCCCAGACGTCGCCCGGTGAGACCACCGTCACATCGGGCAGGGACCGCATGATGGAGAGGTCCTCGGTCGCGTGGTGGCTGATGCCTAGGGCCCCATAGCTGAACCCGCCTCCGATGGCGACAACCTTCACGTTGGCCCCGTGATAGGCCGCGTCATTCCGCACCTGTTCCAGGCACCTGAGGGTGGGGAAGTTCGCGATGGAGTAGGTGAAGACGATGCGCCCCTCCATCGCCAGGCCCGTGGCGATGCCGGTCATGTTCTGCTCGGCGACGCCCACGTTGAGATACTGCCGCGGGAAGCGCTCGGCGTACCGCGGCTTGGTCCCGTCGGGAGTGGGGTCTACGAGAACGCCGAAGCCCAGGTCACCGGTGAGGAGCATGATGCGCGGATCGGCGGCCGCGAGCTCCATGAGCCGCTCAACGAAGGCGTCCCTCATGGCTGGCCCTCCAACTCCCGCAGCGCCGCCTCGAGCTCGTCGCCCTTAGCCGTGCGGTAGTGCCACAGGACGGTGTTCTCCATGAAGGAGACGCCCTTGCCCTTGACGGTATGGGCGATGACGCAGGTGGGCTTGTCAGCCTCGACGGGGATCTCCGTCAGCGCCGCCTCCAGCGCCGCGTGATCGTGGCCGTCAATCTCCCTCACAGCCCACCCGAAGGCTTGCCACTTCTCGGCGAAGGGCTCTAGCGCCAGGGTGCGCGACACTCGATCGAGGCTCTGAATCTTGTTGTAGTCGATGATTGCGACGAGGTTGTCGAGCTTGTGATGCCCGGCGAACAGGATCGCCTCCCAGTTCGAGCCTTCATCGCACTCACCATCGCTCAGGAGGACGAAGACACGGTGGGGCTTCCCGTCGAGTTTGGCCGCGTAGGCCATCCCGCAGCCGACGGAGAGACCGTGGCCTAGGGAGCCCGTCGACAACTCAACGCCCGGAATACCCTTGTGCGAGACGTGGCCGGAGAGATCGGAGCCGTCCTGGTAGTGGGTCCGCAGCTTCTCGACAGGGAAGAACCCCGTCTCGGCCAATGCCGCGTAGACGCCTGCGCCCGCGTGGCCCTTGCTCAGGATGAAGCGGTCGCGGCCGGGCCAACGCGGCTCGTCAGGTCGGACCCGCAGGACGCGGCCGTAGAGTACGGCGACGATGTCGGCCAGGGAGAGCACGGCGCCGACATGGGAGCTGCCCCCACGGCTCGTCATCTCGACCGCGTGACGTCGGATGCGACGAGCCAACTCCTGGGTGCTGATCTGCTCTCTGCCCAAGGTCACCTCCCGTAGAACCGCCTAACGCGATCCGCAACATAATCCACGTCGTCGTCGCTGAGAGTGATGTTCATGGGGAGCATGAGGCACCGCTCGAAGAGTCGCTCGGTGTTGGGTAGGCTGACCTGGAAGCCCAAGGAGGCGAACTGATGCACCGCCTTGCCGCCCCACTGGATGAGCGTCCCTACCCCTTCGGCGCGCAGGAACTCGCGCAGGTCATCCCGCTGCTCCGCCTCGATCTCGTAGTTCTGGAAGGTGTCGTAGTGGTCGGGATCGGAGTCCGGCGCGGGCGGAAGCGTCACCTCAGCAAGATCCCCGAGTCGCTCCTGGTAGAGGGACGCGAGCGCGCGGCGTCGGTCGATGATGCCCTGATAGTGCCCGAACTGCCACGCGAGGAATGCCGCCTGGAGGTTATCGAGACGGGAGTTCCGACCCCAGCGCTCGGCATCCGTCGTCTCTCCTCGGCCATGGTCGCGCAGGGAGAAGCAGAGCTTGGCGAGGTCGGCGTCATCGGTGACGATCATGCCACCATCGCCCATGCAGCCCAGGATCTTCGCGGGGTAGAAGCTGAACACCCCGCCCACGCCGAAGGTCCCAGCGAAGCGTCCCTTATACCGGGAGCCTAGCCCCTGGGCGGAGTCCTCGACGATCATCAGGCCGTGCTTGTTCGAGATCGCCTGGATGCGGTCCATATCGCAGGTACGCCCGTTGAGATGGACAGGCAGGATAGCCTTGGTCCTCGCGGTGATGGCCGGCTCGATGGCAGCGGGATCCATGAGGTGGTCGGGTCCGCAGTCCACGGGCACGGGCGTAGCGCCTATGGCGACGACGGAGCCGGGGCTCGCCACCATGGTGTGAGAGGGGAAGATGACCTCATCGCCGGGGCCGATGCCCTTGGCGGCCATGAGAATCTCGAGGGCGTCCGTCGCGTTCCCGACGCCGATGCCGTGACCCACACCCAGGTAGGCCGCGACGCTGGCTTCGAACTCCTGAAGATCCTGCTGCATGATGAACGCGCCGCGGCGCATGACGCCCCGGAAGATCCGGACGTACTCCTCCTCATGCATCGTAAACGCTTGCTGGTAGTTGAAGAACGGGACGGAGCGCGCGGGGCTATCGGCTGCCATAGGTAGTAGGCCTCACTTACAGGATTCACTCGGTACGGGGATCAACAAGGACCTTCGGGTCGTCGCGGCGCCTTACCTGCATCGCCCCGATGGATATGCGGCATGCTATTGCCGGCGTGCCCGGGCCGCCACCGCCTCCACATGCTCCATGAGCCCTTGGTAGACCTTGGCGCCGTGAAGATGCTCATCGAAGGCGGTCTTCGCGTTCGAGGCGAGCCGGGCGTAGCGCTCGGGGTCATCATGCAGGGAGACGAGGATGTCCGCCAGGCCGCGCGCGTCGCCGGGTTGGATGGCCTGGCCGCAGCCATGGCGCTCGATGAACCGCTCCATGTCACCCGGGTAGGCTGAGAGGACGGGCAAGCCAGCGTAGAGGTACTCGTGGGCCTTGTTCGGGATCGCGTCCAGGCTGTGGTCGACCGAGCCGGGGAAGACGGGGATCAGCCCAACCTTCGAGCGCCGCACGAGACTCCAGATGTGCGGCTTCTCCACCCAGCCGGGGAGGAGCACGTTGGGGAGGTCGGCCGCGGCGCGCTGGTACTCGGGCACACGTGGACCCATGCCCGCCAGGACGAAGCGGAATGGCCGGTTCCCATCGCGCAGCAGGCGAGCCGCTTCGATGCAGGTCGCCATGTCGTCACACTCGCCGATTATGCCGAAGTAGCAGGCAATGAACTCGTCGTCACGACGACCGACGCCGCGCTCGTCCCAGTAGGCATCAGCCGCGGCGAGCTCCTCCGCCGTAGGCGGTTTGGGCATGTAGCCCAAGGGGAAGTGGGCGTCATTCGGGCCGACCTTGCGTCCGCCCATGGTCGCTCCCCACTCCATGAAGCTCTGGCTGATGCCGATGACTCCCGTCGCTCTCGCCATGGTGCGTCGCACGCCGCGGGCCATGGGTATCAGGCCCGCCTTGATGAGCGGCCGTGCCCAGTCGGGCCCGAGGGTGTAGAGGAAGTCGGGCCAGAGGTCTCGGATGTCGATGAGGGTGGGCACGCCCTCAGCTCTGCCATACTCCGCGGAGACGGCGCAGAGCTCGGGGGTCGGGAAGGCGGAGACCACGATGTCGGGCTTGGATTCCCGGTCTAGCTGCTCGCGCAGCCGTCGCGCAACAGCGCGGTGGTTACGCACCCTTGCCAGGGATAGGTTCTTCCTATAACCGGGGGCCCAGACAAAGCGGATGCGGTAGTTGTCGCGCACATCGACCGTCTCATCGTGCTCGTAGCGCTGGACCTTTCCGCCGTGGAAGAAGGTGGAGGTCCACCAGACGACCTCGTGCCCCGCCTCAGCGAGAGCCTCGGCGAACATGGCCATCCGGAGCAGACGCACGCCCGAACCGTCAGTTGGGACAGGCTCGTGGGCCTTCACGAGCCATATTCGTAGACGTTCACGCGCCATCCGCATACCTCGCTAGCCGCTGAAGTGGGGATTCTGCCCGAAGCACCGCGGGCGAGGATACACCCTAAGCGCTTACGGAGCCAGCGGCGGGCGCGGCCCTAGAGGCCTGCCGCCAGCCGGTTGGCGATCCGTACCGCGGCCTTGCCGCCGCCGTAGAGCTCCTCGCGCACCTTAGGCGAGCCATCTTCCAGAGCCTGGCGAACCCCGTCGAGGATCGTCGCCTCGTCTCGGGGAGGGGCGAGTCGGTTCGCCCCGCACTCCAGGAGCTCGACCCACTCCGTCTCGTCCCTTAGCGTGACACAGGGAACCCCGTGGAAGAAGGCTTCCTTCTGCACGCCGCCCGAGTCGGTGACGATGACGGCGGCTTCCTTCTCGAGTCGAACCATGGCGAGGTAGCTGACGGGCTCCATAATCACGCAGTCGGCCTTGAGCCCCTCGAGCAGCCCCCCCCGCTCCAGAGCACTGACGGTCCTGGGGTGCAGCGGCACGACCACCGGGCGCTGCGCGGCGAGTCGGCGGAGAGCGCCGGCAATCGTCGTGAGTCTCGCGGGCACGTCGGTGTTCTCGGCACGATGGACGGTGGCGAGCACGTACTCACCGGCGGCCACGCCGAAGGGAGCCACGGGAGAGGGCATATCCAGCGCCTGGGCGCTGTAGTAGAGGGCGGCGTCATACATGACGTCGCCCACCTCGGTGACCCGCTCGCGTGGGATGCCCTCGGCGCCGAGGTTATTCACGGCGGCCTCGGTCGGGGTGAACAGGACCGTCGAAAGGTGGTCGGTGAGGACCCGGTTCACTTCCTCGGGCATGGCTCGGTTGAAGGAGCGGAGACCGGCCTCGACATGGGCGACGGGCACGTGGAGCTTCGCGGCGGCGAGGGCTCCCGCAAGGGTGGAGTTGGTGTCGCCGTAGACGACCACCCAGTCCGGCGTGGTCTCCTGCAGGATGCCCTCGATGCGCTCGAGCATTCGCCCCGTCTGAGCGCCGTGAGAGAGTGAACCGATCTCGAGGTTGTAGGCCGGAGGAGCGATGCCGAGCTGGCTGAAGAAGACGTCAGACATCCCCGGGTCGTAGTGCTGGCCCGTGTGGACAAGGATCTCACTGACCGTCGCGGTCGCCCGCAAGGCTCGTGAGACCACGGCGGCCTTCACGAACTGGGGGCGGGCGCCAACGACGGTAACTACGATCATGGACATGAGTGCCAGTCCTCGCGTACGCGCTGCTGCAACGGGTGCCGCGTGCCCATTGTGCCCCGAAAGATACGCCTTCTGGGCCGTGAGGCGCCAGGGCATTCCACTTCCCATGCCGGTGATCCAGCCTCCTGGAAGGGGGTAGCCTGTGTCCGAGGGATCCGGCCGTCGCCCATCGGGCCGCTCCTATACCAGCACTCTGCTCGCGGGACTCCGGCGCGTGACGGGGTCGGACTTGGGCGTCACCTGGGTCCGGGCGCTTCAGGAGGCTCGGATCGCCTGGCTCCGATCGACCAACGGCTGGGAGCGTCTGGCGCGGAGTACGGCGCGGTGGTGGATCCCGAGCCGCGTAAGTGAGTTCATCGACGGGCCCGCGCGAGGCCCTGTCGCGGCTGATGGCGCCTCGGCGGTTGCCGCACTCGTGGCGCGCGGGGACATCCCCGCCGAGGAGCTTCTCGACCGGGCTCGGCGCATACGGGAGCGCGACTTCAGCGTATCGGGACGCCCTCTGCCGCCAGCGGGGCCATGGCCGTGGAGCACGGACTGGCGGCACGGGCACACCTGGGAGCGCCTGCACTTCCGGGAATACGACCACTACGGACCGCGCGAGGAGCCCTACGACGTGCGCGCTGTCTGGGAGCTAACGCGGCTGTGGTTCCTGCAGCCACTGCTCCAGGCAGCGGCCATCGACTCCGCGGGACCTTGGGATAGGGCGACGCTGGAGATTCTGGAGGACTTCGAGGGCTCGAACCCAGTGGGCCACACGATCAACTGGCACCCCATGGAGGTCGCCATGCGGTCCGTGAGCCTGGCCCTGCTCCTGGGGATGGCGCGCTCGTTGCCGCAGCGCTCCGAGCCCCTGATCGCGGCCCTTCTGCGGATGCTGACCCTGCACGCCGCGTTCCTATACCGCACGGTGGAATACGGGAACATCCGGCACAACCACTTCATGGCAAACGCGGCCGCCCTCGCGGTGGCCGGCGCGACACTTCAAGGCAGCTATCCCCCCGCCCGTCGCTGGCTGGCTTACGGAGCCGCGCACCTGGAGCGCGAGATCCCTGCCCAGGTGCTACCCGACGGCGTGGGCTTCGAGAAGTCGACCTCCTACCACCGCATGGTGACGGAGCTACAGCTGCTCGCCATCATCGCCTTGGAGCGCGCCGGAGCTCCGCTGACAGCGATGGCGCGGGAGCGGGTCCATCGAGCCGCGCGCTTCTCGGCGCACACGACTCGGGCGGATGGGCTCAGCGTGAACTTCGGGGACAACGATGGCGCCAGAGTCTTCGCCTTCGATAGCCTGGAGCAGCGGGACCACCGGCCGTATCTCGCGGCTGCGGCGAGCCTCTTCGCCGACGCGGGAGTGAAGGCGATCGCGTCCGGGAACGGAGCCCGCCCACTCCTGACCACGGCGTGGCTGCTTGGGGCCGAGGGGTTGGCGAAGTGGGAGGCGCTGCCGGGCGCCTCCGCCGAGGTATCGGAGCTGTACCCAGAGGGGGGCATGGTGGCTCTGAGGCAGGGGTCCGCGAGCTTGGCCGTGGATGTGGGTGAAGTGGGACTCCGAGGACGCGGGGGCCACGGGCATAATGACCTGCTGAGCTACGAGCTCTGTCTCGAGGGTCGGCCGCTGATCGTGGACCCCGGGTCTCCGGTCTACACCGGTGACATCGCCCGCCTCGACCTCTACCGCAGCACGGCCTACCACAATGGCCTCCAGGTGGACGGGGAGGAGATCGCGCCCTTCACGGGGCTGTGGCGCATCGCGGACACGGCCCGTCCCGAGGGTGTCTCGCTGACCGCAGAGGCAGGAGAACACGTGGCCCGGGCCGGCCACACAGGCTACCTACGGCTGGCCGACCCCGTGCTTCACACGCGCGAACTTCGCCTCGGAGCGGGGTCCTTGCAGGTCGTCGACATCCTTGAGTGCGACGACGAGCGCGGCAGCCATCGCGTGGAGCGGCATCTCCACCTCGCGCCAGAGATCGAGGTCGAGATCATCCCACATGGCGCGCGGCTCACCGACGGGGAGCGCGTCTGGAGCCTCCGCCACGACGAGCAGTCGGACTGCGCGGCGTATATGGGCACGGTGAGCCCCTCTTTCGGGGAGGAGATCCCCGCGGCCGTCCTGACCATCTCGACGCTCATCTCGGGAGGGGCTAGACTCCACTACCGGATCGAACCGGAGCGGGAGAGCTGATCGGCCATCGCCGACGACACCATCGAGCAGCCAGTCAAGACGCCAGCGCGTGGCCGTGCCGCGCGCCGCGACGCGCTCCTCTACGTTGCAGGCACCGTGTTGGTGTCCCTCCTCTCCCTCTGGGCCGTGCGCCTGGCTGGGGGAGCTATCCCCGCCGCGGCTCTCGGCCTCCTGCTCATCGCCCGGCGGACGGCGAGCACGGGGTCGCTAGCAGCGGGCCTGGGGATGCCGACGGCCCTCGAGCGGTACGTGGCGATGAACCAGGGCCGCGTGGCGCAGCAGCGCCGGTATGTGCTCTTCTCTCTGGCGGGGATCGTTCTGCTGGCGGCAGTCGTCTTGCCAACCGCCGCCTTGCTTCGTGAGCCGCTCGGCGGCTGGCTCTACCCGGCCGCAGGGGCGGACGCGGGCGCCCTCGCCTTCGGCACGGCCTGCCTGCTCTGGGCCACGGCGGCGAATACCATCGCGACCTCGGTGTTCCTCTCCTTCCGCATGGTCCTCCTGGCCAACCTCATGCGCCTGGTAGCCGCGGGCGCCTTGGCTGCCGCCGTCCTCTACCAGGGTGACGCGGCAACCGCGGCGAGCCTCGTGCGGTGGGAGTCCCTCGGGCTCGCGCTCGTCTCCACGGTGTCGATGGTCACCATCATCGGGAAGTGCCGGGCCATCGGCGGCGAGGCCCTCTCGACGCCGTGGAAGGCGGATCTGAGGGAGTTCGTCGCGTTCGGCCTCCCTCGAGGCGCCGTCTCGTTCCTGAACGGTCTCGCGCTCCTCGTAGGGCCCTGGCTCCTTCGGAGGCAGCCCGAGGATGTCGGCTACCTCCTCCTCGCTCTGACCTGGGTGCGGGTCCTGCAACTTGCCATCGGGCCCCTGACGCGCATGAGTTCCGTGATCACCGCGAACCTCATGGGCCGGCAGGACTCCGAGGCCATCACCCTCGGCACTCGGCTGAGCTTCGGCGCCGCGCTCTACGCCTCCGCGCTCGCCACCGCGGCCCTGGTGCCGTGGAGGCACGAGATCCTGCTCCTCTGGTTGGGCAACGCGGAGCTCGCGGCAGGCGCGGCGGATGCTTTCCTAGTGGTCGCCTGGCTCATGGTCCCGCTCACTATCTATGAGGCCACCAAGGGGATCGTCAACGTGCGGTGGATGCGGCCGCTCAATGTCTACCCCCTGGCTCTCGGCCTCGGCGTACAGGTGGGTCTCTACTCCCTGCTCACCCTATGGATGACCCCGCTCTTGGCTGCCGGCATCTCCATGCTGGCCCTCTTCTGGATCCTCGGCCTCTGCTCGATCTACTGGCTGAGGGATGACCTCCGGCCGCTGGCCTACTGGCGGGCCGGGCCGCTGCTCACCGTGTCGCTCGTCACCGGGATCCTCGGCTGGTGGGCTGCCAACGTGGGAGGGGCTCTCCCGGCAGCCGTGTGGGCCGTTGCGTCGCTCGGGGCGCTCGCCGCGCTGGTCCGGTGGGCGCGTAGTGGCTTCCTGGGTGATCTGCTATCATTCGGGCTGGCCCGGTAGCGCGCGCCGGCGTCGGGGCTTGAGGGAGCCTACGGCAGCATGACCACTGCGGAGGCCTTCGCGAGAACGAGAGCGTGGGAGCGCCAGGATCGACAGGCGATCAGCGAGCGAGCGCTCGTCATCATCGGGGCCTTGGCGTACATCGCGGGCCTTCACATCCTCTATGTGGCGGTAGTCGTGCCCGACTGGGGAACCGCCTATCTCCCCTATAGGCCCCCAGGCGCGCACTGGGTGGTCGCCGCGTGGATCCTCGTCTTGTGCCCGGTACTGTTCATGCCCGTCCGCCTCACCCGGCCTTCGATGTACATCTACTGGGCCCTGTACCTCACCGTGCATGTGCCGGGGGCGCTGATGCCCCTCTACACCGAGGCCCTTCCGCCCGAGCAGGCCATCCTGGTGCCGATAGGGATGATCCCCCTGATGGCCCTGATGAGGCTCTGCTACTCGGTGAAGCCGGTGCGAATCCCGCGACTGGCCGTACCCATGTGGGCCATGATCGCGAGCCTGGCCCTCCTGGCCCTGGTAGCCACGGCGATGAACCTGCGGAGCGTGTCTCTGAGCACCTTCGCGCTCAACTTGGTCTACGAGACTCGGGATGAGTGGAAGGGGAACATCTCGGGGGCCGCGCGGTACTTCTACATCTGGCAGGCGAATGTGATGGGGCCCTTCCTCCTGGTGATCGGGCTGGCCAAACGTAACCCGTGGCTTATAGCTCTCGCCCTCCTGAACAACCTCGCCCTGTTCGCGAGTTCCGGGTTGAAGTCGATCCTCTTCGCGCCCGTTGGCGCTGCCGGCGCCTGGGCCGTCGTGCGTTGGAACTCGAGCGGGGCGATGAAGCGCTACCTCGCGCTTCTGGCCGTGGCACTCCTAGCCATCACGGCGGTGGACGGCCTCTACCTGGAGCGCACGATGGGTCGGGGTCTGATCAGCTCCTACACGGTGCGCCGCATGGTGTACGTGCCAGGACTTCTGACCGGGCTGTACGTTGACTACTACAGCACCCACCCCAAGACGTACTTCACCGAGGGGCGGGTGCTGAGCTGGACGGGCGAGTACCCCTACGAGCTCGGCATCCCGAACATGATCGGCTACCAGTACTTCAACAACCCGGAGATGAACGCGAACGCGAACATCTGGGCGATGGGCTACGCAGACATGGGCTGGCCTGGGATGCTGCTCATCACCCTGATGCTGATGCCTATCCTGTGGACCATCGACAGCCTGGCGCGAGGGCACCCGCGAGCGGGAGTGGTCGGGGTGCTGGTGATGCCGATGTTCACTCTGAGCAACACCTCGCTGTTCGTGGCCCTGCTAACCTGGGGCCTGGGGCTTACTATGCTGCTGCTCTACTTGGCGCCGCTGGGCCTGTTCCGGCGGAGTTAGCGCCAACGCCGTCCGCAGGAGGAGCCGATTGGCCGATCATCCACGCGTCCTGCACATCTCGTCCGTCCACACGCCCTTCGACACGCGCATCTTCGAGCGCGAGTGCCGGGCGCTGGCTACGGCTGGGTATGACGTGGCGTACTTGGTGCAGCATGATCGCGAGGAGGTCCGCAACGGGGTGAGGATCGTGCCGCTGCCACGCGCGAGCGGTCGGCGGCAGCGCCGGCGCCTTGTCCTGCCTCAGGTGCTTCCCATGGCCCTGGAGCACAATGCCGCGGTCTACCACCTCCATGACCCGGAGCTGCTTCCTACCGCCGCCAAGCTCAAGCGGCTCGGCAGGCGGGTCATCTACGACGCTCACGAGGACCTGGGGCGACAGATGCTGGGCAGGGCCACGATCCCCGTGCCAGCGCGTCCGCTCGCCGCGTGGGGCGCCGGCTGGATGGAGAAGCACTACACGAAGCCTCTGGACGCCCTGGTCGCGGCACATCCCGTCGTTGCGGAGCGGTTGTGGCCCGAGAAGTGCACACTGCTGATGAACTACCCCTACACCAACGAGCTGACCCTCGCAGACCCGACCCCGCTGGCCGATCGTCCCTGCTGCGTCGTCTACGCAGGCGGCATCTCGGCGCTGCGGGGCATCACCGAGATGGTGGACGCGATAGCTCTTCTGCCCGCCGATCTGGCGGCGCGGCTGGTGCTCGCGGGCCCGGCGATGCCGGAGAGCTATCTGGAGGAACTGAAGGCGCGGCCGGGCTGGTCGCGGGTAGACTACCTGGGGAACGTCGAGCGGCAGAGGCTGCGGGAGGTCTACGGAAGCGCCCGCGCGGGCCTCGTGTGCTTCCTCCCGACGGCCCACCATATGACGAGCTTCCCGAACAAGATCTTCGAGTATCTGAGCGTCGGGCTGCCCGTGATCGCGTCGGACCTGCCCCATTGGCGCGCGCTCCTGGAGGGAGCCCGCTGTGTCCTATTCGTGGATCCGAGAGACCCACGATCCGTCGCGGAGGCGGTCGCTCGCGTGCTCCGTGAGCCGTCGGAGGCCGAGGAGATGGGAGCGCGTGGAGTGGCCGCTGTGAAGGAACGCTTCAACTGGGAGGCCGAATCACGGAAACTGCTAGCCGTTTATGAGCGTGTCCTGGGCGGGCAGTGAAGGTAGGTCCGGAGCCCGTGCGTATGAGATTATCGGGCCTGAGGCGCCTGTGAGAGGTGGAGCGTCGCTCCTATGGCACATCCTGACGAGCAGACGACGAGCTCCGACGCCCTGGAGTTGCGGTCGCTCGTCCTCATTGCGATCAGGCGGCGCTGGATCATCGCGGTGGCGTGTCTCGCCTACGTTGTCGCGAACGTGGGCTGGGTACTCACGCAGCCCCGAACCTATCGGGCGGACGCGGCCTTGGTCTCGCGCGAGGACGCGGCCCTGCCCGCCTCCCTCCAGGCCTTGAGCGGCAGTGGGCTGCTCGCCGGAATGGGTGGATCGAGCCTCCAGACCCACGAGGAACTGATCTCGGACCCACGCCTCGTGCGCCAGGCTCTTGCGCGTCTGGGTGTGGAGATGTCCGAGAAGGACTTCGCGACATTCATGAGCCGCGACTTCTCAATCAACCTGCCTGTGGGCGCCTCCGTCCTCAAGGTGCAGGTCAAGGATGAGAACCCTGGCCGCGCCGCCGACTATGCCAACGCCATCGCGGACGAGTACCTGGAACAGCTCCGCAATAAGTCGCGGAGCAGCGCGAGTGAGGCTGCGGCATACGTCCAAGAGCAGCTCGACACCATCGGCGCGCAGATCCTGGAAACCGAGGAGGTCCGAGAGGACTACAAGCTGCAGGCCGGTATCGCCGACGTCCAGGCCCAGGTGGAGGCGGCGGTGAGTCGCCTCGCCGACCTCGAGTCGGAGGCGGTGCGCGCCCGGGCCGGGAAGGCGGCGGCCGAGCAGTCCCGGGGGCGCTACCGAGAGCAGCTCGAGGCCATAGACGAGACCTACGTGGCGTCCTCGGTCATCGCCCGAAACCCGCTCGTGACGGACCTCGAGCAGAAGCTGGCCGATCTGGTCGTCGAGTACCAGGGGGCCAAGGCGACCTATGGTCCGGAGCATGCCGAGGTCAAGCGGATCGAAGGCAGCATGAACCAGACCCGGGACGAGCTGGCTGCCGCCGTCGAGAACCTGGTCTCCCAGACCGTCGAGGCTCCGAACCCCGTCCATCAGCAGCTTTACGAGGACTTGGCGCGGGCGGAGGCCACGGCCCTGGCCGAGGGCGCGCGCGAGCAGGCGCTGCAGAGCGTCGCCGGACAGCTCCGGTCGGAGCTGTCGGCGCTACCCATCCACGAGAAGGCCCTCGGCGCTATGGAGCGCGAGACGCGGCTGCTCACCGAGGTGTACATCGCCCTCTTCAAGCACTACCACGAGACGAAGCTCATGGAGATCATGGCGCGCGTGGACCTGCGGATTCAGTATCCTGCCGAGCCGCCGACTCGGCCCACTCCGCGCGGGCTCGGCGTGAAGCTGATCGTATCCACCGTCATGGGGCTGCTCCTGGGCGCCCTGTTAGCGGGCTTGGCCGAGGCGCTGGACCGCCGCGTGCGCTGCGACACGGACGCCACCGAGGCTCTCGGGCTCCCCGTCCTGGGGCGCATCCCCTGGCTGCGTAAGGCGAGGCGCGCGGAGGCGGTGCTCACCGACCCCGCGTATCAGGAAGCGGTCCGACGACTTCGAGCCGCTCTGATGTTGAATCTCGGCGGCGCCGGTGGGAAGGCTGTCCTGATCGCCGGCGCCACCAACTGCGAGGGCCGCTCGGTGCTGGCTGCGGCTCTCGGCGAGTCCATCGCGGCCGCCGGCCGTCGGGTGGTCCTTGTGGATGCCGCCGCCGAGTCCCCCACCCTCCACAGTTACCTCGGCGTCGAGGCTCAAGCCGGCTGGTGGGATGCGGCGGCGGGCCGCGGGAATGCGGCGAGCCTCGTCCAGGCGACAGGGAAGCCGAACCTGGACCTTCTGCCCGCAGGCTCCGAGCCGGTCGATCCCGATGCCCTGGCCTCAAGCGAGGTGGCAAGGGGCATCATCGACTCCCTGCGCGCCACGCACGACCTGGTGATCGTGGATACCTCGCCCATGGAGCAGGACTCGGTGGCGGCGCTGCTCAGTGGCTCGTGCGATCACGGACTTGTCGTGGTCAGGGAGGGGCACTCCTGCCGGGGCATGGTGCATAACCTCTGGCATCATCTGAACCACAGCGACGGATGGGCCCTCGGCCTCGCGTTAGTGGCGCCTCGCGGCAGGACGCCGAGAAGGTGATGGAACCTTAGTGGCCCTGGTGGGGACGGTCGAGTGGCGGGCAAGGTGGACAGTCAGGTGAGCCAGAGGCGCGAGGCCCGCGATGAGCGAGTCGGATTCTCACTGGTAGCCGCCCTCGTTGTCCTCGCTATCGCCCTAGGCCTGGTGGGCGGTCTCCTCCTTGGGCCACTGTTCGACGAGTCCGACATGGGCATCACCATGGTGCAGGCAGGCCGCGTTCTGGTGGGGCAGACGCCCTACGCGGACTTCATACCCATCTACGGGCCGGCCCAGCAGTACATCACCGCCCTCTTCTTGGGAGCCCTGGGTAGCACGCCCTTCGCCGCAAGGCTCTGTACCCTGTGTTTCGTGCTCTTGGCGGCGACGATGGCATTTGCCCTGACGCGAAGGATGGGGTTCGCGATCCCCGCCTCGCTTGGCTTCGCGACCGCCGCCGTCTGCCTGCTCGGAGCCGAACTCACGCCCCAGGCGACCTATATGCTGGGTCCCGTGACGCTCATGGCCGTGTACCTGGTCCTAAAGCACGCGCTACGGTGGAACCACCCATCGCCCTTCCTCGAGGCGGCCCCGCTGCTCGCGGGGCTCGGCACCGGCATCGCCTTGGCCGCGAAACCGAATATCGGAGGAGCTCTCCTGGTGGGCGTTCTCGCCGGGCTCGCGTGGGGCGTGACCGGCCGAGTGGGCCGGACCATCGCCGCCCTCTGTTGCGGGCTCCCCGCTCTAGTGCCCCTCACCAACGCTCTACCCCTGGCCTCGACCATTCCCTACGTGGCCGCGCCCGCAGGGCTCCTGGCGCTGGCCCTCGCCACCGAGCAGAATGGCCGGCCGACGCGGCAGGAGGTGATAGGCGCGCTGCACGCGGGACTCGCCTACCTAGCGTCCGCCGTGCTCGTGGCGGCCGCTGGGTACCACATGTTCCTGAGTCCCGAGGGTCGGGAAGGCCTGCAGGAGTGGCTTGGACGGCTCGCTCGACACTCGGGATGCGCTGTCCCCTCCGAGCTGCTCTGGCCCGGTCCGCTCTACGCCAAGCTCGCGGCCCTCCTCGTGGGCACGGCGGCGGTTGCATTCCTCTGCCGACGGATTCGCGGCATCACCCCACTCGCCGCCTCTGTGGTGGCGGGGCTGGTGCTCAACGTGGTCTGCTTCGCCATGCTGATGCGCGGGTTCAACGCCATGAGAGCCCTCGCTCTGTGGCTACCCACGGCGATGGTCGTCGTCTTCGCCTTGCTGCGTGGCGCCCGCAGGCATGAACGCGACACGCTCGGCTCATGTGAGCTTGAGGGGTTGCTACCCCTGGGAACGGTCTTGCTCGTATCAGCGGCGGGACCCTCCTACGCGAGTTTCGAGAGCAACGCGTTCATGGTGCCCGCCCTGCTGGCGGCCTTCCTCCTGAACCGCTGGCGCCCAGGCGACGTCCGAAGCCGCCTCGGCGTGCGGGCCGCGTGCATGGTGGCCTCGGTGTTTCTCGCCATCGTGGTAGCCTACGTCGCCGCCACGATGGAGACGGCGGCTGCCCGGCGGACGGCGGGCTGGCTCCTCGCGACCAATCCTGCCGCCTTCCGGAGCGCCTATCGTCTACTCGCATCGGGACGGCCGGAGGCGGAGGCGGAGAGTATGCGGCGGCAGTTCCGGCCCTCCGGCGTCGATGGCGGCCTCCCCACGGAAGTGTCCGATGCACTCGACACCATCCAACGCGGCGACCCGGAGGCTGAGGTCTACTGCCTGCCCTTCCCGATGGCGCCGGTAGCTCGCCCCGGGCTGCGGAACGCGAGTCGCGAGGATTGCTGGATCCCTGGGTGGCTCACGCCCGACGCGGCCTGCCGTGACCTCGCCCGCCTCGAGGCATCCGCCTGCGAGTGGGTGATGATCCGGCGATGGCGGCTCGCTTACGGCACATGGCAGTGGGTCAAGGAGAACCACCAGGCCCAACGCAACCAGGGCGCAGGGGACCGGATGAGGCGCGACTTCCCTATGGTCCACCAGTACCTCGAAGGACGCAGCGGCTGGCAACCGGTCATCCAGACGGATGAGGTTGAGCTCTGGCACCGGCCGCGAGGCGGGCGAGGGGCAGGAACCTTCTCCCCCCCTGAGAAGTGACGAGCTATGGGGCGCACCTTTCTGGTAACCGGAGCGGCTGGGTTCATTGGGGCCAACCTGTGCCGCCGTCTGCTGGCCGACGGCGAGACGGTCCACGGCATCGTGAGGCCCGACTCCGACCTGTGGCGCCTTGACGGCCTCCAGGGCGCAGTCCCCCTGCACCGCGTCGATATCACCTCTCCGGGAGCAGTAGCGGAAGCCTTCGCCGCGATAGGGCCCCAGGTTGTCTACCACCTAGCTACTCACGGCGCGTACCCGTTCCAGCGGGACATGGCCCAGATAGTGCTCTCGAACGTAAGCGGGATGGTGAACGTCGCAGCCGCCTGCGCCAGCACGGGCGTCGAGCTCTTGGTGAACACGGGAAGCTCGTCCGAGTACGGTCGTAAGTCCCGCCCCATGCGCGAGGAAGACACCCTCGAACCCGACAGCTACTACGCCGTCTCCAAGTGCGCTCAAACCATGCTCTGCCAGACCCTGGCACGGCAGACGGGGCTCCCGGTCGTGACCCTGAGGCTCTTCAGCGTCTACGGTCCCTACGAGGAGCCCAGCAGACTGGTGCCGACCATTGTCCTGAGGGCGCTGAGGGCCGAGGCTCTGGAGATGGCGGCCCCCAACACGGCGAGAGACTTCGTGCACGTTGATGACGTGGTGGATGCCTACCTCCGTGTGGAGTCACTGATGGCTCACGCCGGTGAGGTGATCAACATCGGCACAGGCGTCCAGAACAGCCTGCAGGATGTGGTCGACGCGCTGGCGGACGCCATGGGGCGTCCCGTCGAGGCCCGCTGGGGCGAGATGGCCGCGCGGCCCTGGGACACGTCGACCTGGGTCGCCGATGTGAGCAAGGCGAATCGCCTACTGGGTTGGCGTCCCCGACTGGATCTGAGCAGCGGCATCGGCCACTGCATCGAGTGGTTCCGCGACCACGTGGACCTCTACGCCGATCGGGCGCGAGTCCGTTGCTAGTGCGCACCCTCTGCCCGCTCGGGGGATCCGCCGGGGCCGACGAGGAGCTCTATCCCGCGAGCTGTGACCCCGAGGCGCTAACGCCTGAGACCTTCCGCGCGCGGAGGGAGGCGGACCGGATCCACTACCGCATGGTCCGCAACCGCGAGACGGGCACCGTGCGAGCCGACCCCATTCTGGACGAGGATGCGACGGCGACGCTCTACGCGAGCAGCACCCGGGCCGACCCGGATCTCGCGCGGGATGCGGCCGCGACCTACGCGCGCTACGGCCCTCGCCTGCTGCCGCTGCTGCCGGACCGACGCGGGCTACTGGATGTAGGCAGCGGGGAGGGTCACTTCCTGGCGGCTGCGGCAGCCTGGGGGTTCGAGCGGTTGACGGGGGTGGAGCCGGCTCTTGAGGCCAGCCGGCGCCTCCCCACCGGGGCGCCGTACACCCTCATCCCCCAGTCGCTAGGGACGGGCATGGTGGAGCCGGAGACCTTCTCGCTCATCACCGGTTTCCAGGTGCTCGACCATCTGGCTCGCCCGCTGGAGGCGTTGGAGGTCTGCCGTCAGGCCCTGATCCCTAGGGGCATTATGTTCTGGATCTGTCACGACATCGGGCACCCCCTGGCTCGATTGCTGGGCCGCCGCTGCCCGATGATCGACGTCCAGCACCTCGTGCTCTACGACCGTCGCACCCTCCGAGCCCTGTTCGAGCGGGCTGGCTTCGAGGTGCTCGAGGTGTTCGGGGTGGCGAACCGCTATCCCCTCGACTACTGGCTCACCCTATCGCCACTGCCCGAGCGAGCACGAAGGGTGCTGTGCCATGCCGCCCGAAGGTGCAGACTCAGCGGATTGCGGATCACCGCGAACCTAGGGAACATCGGGATCATCGCCCGGCGACCAGAGTGAGGGAAGGTGCCTAGTGCTTCCCGTGGGAGATCTCGCGAGGATGGCGACGCGGATCCGGCGGCATGTGGTGCGGCTTTCGCATAGCGGCCGGGCGCCCCACGTCGGTTCGGCGCTCTCCTGCGTCGACATCCTCGTTGCCCTCTACTTCCGGGTGGCCCAGCTCGACCCAGCTCGGCCACGGGATCCTGGACGGGATCGCGTCATCCTGAGCAAGGGCCACGCCGCGGCAGCCCTGTACGCCTGCTTGGCGGAGCGAGGCTTCCTGCCAGTCGAGCGGCTGGCGGAGTTCGCGGCCGAGGGCAGCGCGCTGGCCGAGCATCCGTCTTACCCGACGCTCCCGGGGATCGAGTGCACGACGGGGTCTCTGGGCCACGGCCTCGGCATCGGCGCGGGGATGGCGACCGGCATGCGGCTTGCGGGCCGGCCTGGGCGCGTTTTCGTGGTGGTATCCGACGGCGAGTGCAACGAGGGCTCAACGTGGGAGGCGGCGCTGTGGGCCCCCGCTCAGAGACTGACGAACCTCTGCTGCATCGTGGACGCGAACGGCCTGCAAGCGACGGGCCGGACGGCGCAGATCACTCGGATCGAGCCCCTGGTGGGCAAGTGGCGGGAGTTTGGCTGGAACGCCCTCGAGGTGGACGGCCACGATCTGGATGCGCTGGTGCTGGCCCTCTCCAGCCCCGACGAGGAGCGGCCCACCGCTATCGTGGCGCGCACCACGAAGGGCAAGGGCGTCTCGTTCATGGAGGATGACATCGAGTGGCACTACCGGCCGCCGAGCCAAGAGGACCTGCTGCGCGCTCTGGCGGAGCTGGCGGAGGACATGCCATGAGGGACGCCTTCTTCCGTGCCATCGAGGGAGCGGCGAGGGCGGATGATCGCGTCATCTTCCTCACCGCCGACCTGGGCTATAAGCTCTTCGACCCCTTCGCGGCGGCCAACCCAGGGCGCTGCCTGAACCTGGGCGTCGCTGAGGCGAACATGATCGGCGTAGCCGCGGGGTTGGCCCTGGAGGGCTTCCGGCCCTTCGCCTACAGCATCGCCCCCTTCGCGACGGCTCGCTGCCTGGAGCAGATCCGCAATAGCCTCTGCGGCATGGGTCTGCCTGTGGTGGTATGCGGTGTGGGCGCCGGCTACGCCTACGGAGTGAACGGCGCCACCCATCACGGAGTCGATGACCTCGGCCTGATGCGCGCCCTGCCGGGCATGACGGTCCTGTCCCCGTGCGACCCTCGCGAGACGGCGGCTCTCGTTCTAGCCACACTGGCGTTGGATGGTCCCGCGTACCTGAGGCTCGGGCGCGGGCGAGATCCCGTGCTGCCAGGTACCGACGGGCCCGTGACCATCGGTCGGCCCACCGTTCTGCGCGAGGGGCGCGAGATCGCTCTCGTTGCCACGGGCGGAGTCGCTTCCGAGGCCCTGGCGGGGGCCGAGATGCTCGCTCGTGACGGCGCCGATCCCTTGGTGCTCTCTGCCCATACCGTCAAGCCGCTCGGGTCTCTCGTGGAGGTTCTCGCGGACCGCGAGGTGCACACCGTCCTCACCGTGGAGGAGCACGGTCCCTACGGCGGGCTCCACGAGGCCCTCTGCGCCGACGCCATGACTGAGCGGTGGCGCGCGCGCATCCTCCGGGCCTCGGCCCCGGACCGCTTCGTGCACGATCCGGCGTCCCAGGGAGCACTCAGGCGGCGGTCGGGTATCGACGCCGCATCCTTGGCCGCGGCTCTGGGGGAGGCGCGATGCTGACCTCTCGCAGCCTCTCCGTCGTCATCGCCTGCTACCGCGACGCGGGGAGCGTCCGGGAGTGCTATCGACGCTTGACCGAGGTGCTCTCCGAGGTAACCGACGATTACGAGATCATCTACGTCAACGACGCATCCCCCGATGACGCGGAGGCGATCCTTCGTGAGCTCGCCGACTCCGATGCGCGGGTGGTCGTCGTCAACCACACCCGTAACTTCGGGAGCCAGAATGCCTTCCTTTCCGGAATGGCAGTGAGCCGGGGCGACGGCGTAGTCCTGATGGATGGGGACCTGCAAGACCCCCCCGAGATCATCCCCGGCCTCGTCGCCAAGTGGCTCGAGGGCTACCCCATCGTCTACGGGATCCGTACTAGGCGGATGGAGAGCGCCTTCCGCAATGCGGCCTACCGCCTCTTCTACCGCCTCTTCCGCGCCATGGCTCGGTTCGATGTGCCCGTGGATGCCGGGGACTTCGGACTCATGGATCGGGCGGTCGTGAAGATGCTCCTGGAGAGCTTCCCCGAGCGACTCACCTTCCTGCGCGGACTGAGGGCCTACACGGGGTTTCGCCAGACGGGCGTCGAGTACGTGCGGCAGCCGCGTTTCGACGGGGTTTCGACGAACAACCTCGCCAGTAACATCCGTTGGGCACTCCTGGGCATCTTCTCCTTCAGCGACAAGCCCCTGGAGTACATCGGCCGTCTCGCTCTTCTCGCCGTCCTCCTGACGGGCTTTGCCATCTCGGTGTACCTGGGCGCGTATGTGCTCTCGCTAGCGGGCATTCTTGACAGGCCACCGCCAGGGTACATGACGCTGCTCCTGGCCGTGCTCTGTATGGGGAGTGTGCAATTGGTCTGCTTCTCCATCATCGCCGAGTACCTGAGACACATGTACGAGGAGGTGAAGGGCCGGCCCCGCTACATCGTGCGGGACGTTATCGACAACCGGCCGCCGCCAGCGACTGGGAATACCGGGGATCGGGAGGGCGCCTGACGTGCCCGATGTCGTCGACCCCTTCAATCGCGATGTGGATGGTCACGGCGCCTACCGCTACACCGACCCGGGGCGCCGCAGTTGCGCCTACGCGAACGAGCGCTTCACGCGGGTCATCCTCGAGGCGGCAGGAGTCGAAGGCAAGCGCGTCGTCGATATCGGCTGCGGCGATGGTACCTACACTGAGGCTCTGCTGACGCGCGGCCGGGCCGCATCAGTGTTGGGCATCGACCCCGCCGTCGCCGGCATAGAGCGGGCTCGGGCGATGTACGGTGCCCTGGAGGGACTCTCCTTTCGCCAGGGCGTCGCCGCGGATCTGGCCACGTCGGGCGAGCGACTCGATCTCGCGGTGGTTCGAGGCGTGATTCACCATGTCGCGCGGCCGGAGGAGCAGATCGCAGCCATTCTGGCCGCCGCGAAGCAGGCTTTCTTCCTCGAACCCAACGGGTGGAACCCCGTCCTGAAGGCTATCGAGCGCCTCTCACCCTACCACCGGGACCATGGGGAGCGCTCATACGTCCTAGAGCGGTACCGACGCTGGATCGCCGCGGCGGGAGGGCGAGTGGAGAGGTCGTTCTTCTTCGGCCTGGTCCCCATGTTCTCCCCAGACTGGCTCGTGTCTGTCGGTTCCGCTCTCGAACCTATCGTCGAGAGGGTTCCCCTCGTCCGCCGCCTGCTCTGCGGCCAGGTGGGGATCCTGGCCTCGGGCGGTCCTCGTTAGCCTGAGTCATCGGGAGGACCGCGGCTTGAGCCCGCCGCATATGTGTGTGTCTCCTCCTCCGTGACCCACGCGCGGGGGTGTCCTGGGAGGTGCTTACTCGCATGTTCGCGGTCCTTCTCGCCGCCCTTACCCTCGCCATGGCTCAGGCGGCTCCGACCGACGCCTACCGCATCGGGCCGTACGACGTCCTGCAGATCGTCGTCCCCGAGGAGCGGACCGACGCGCCCATCGTGACGACCGACGCCCTCACGGTAGGGCCCGATGGAACCGTCGCCGTCGCCTACCTGGGCGACGTCATCGCCGTGGGGAAGACGACCGCCGAGCTGAGCGAGGAGATCCGCGTGGGCCTCATCGAGGCGGGGCAGTTCGTCAGCCCCCATGTGCTCGTGCGGGTGCGGGAGTACGGCGCCGACCGAGTCAGCGTCCTCGGCGCGGTGAAGGAGCCCGGGTACTTCCCCTTCCGCGAGGGGCTCGCTGTGCGCGACGCGATAGCCATGGCCAAGGGCGTCCAGCTCGAGATAGCCGCCAACCCACTGGCACGCCTCGTCCACCGCGACGGGGAATCGGTCACCTTCCAGCTCAACGAGGCTTTGAGGGCCGAGGGCGCCATGGCCGACCTCCTGCTTCAGCCCGGGGACGCGATCATCGTCGAGGAGTCCGCCCCTGTCAGTGTGCTCGGCTACGTGCACGACCCGGGGGATGTCCGCGTTCGTGAGGGCGCGCGACTCTCCGAGGTCCTGGCTCTAGCCGGGGGGATCGTGGAGCCCGGCGAGGAGACCTTCGAGGCAGGCCGCACCCCCGGCGACTCCACACGCATCACCATCAACCGCGCCGATGGCACTACCGAGACCGTGTCACTGATGGGCGCCGACGAAGGCACGACCCGGGACGACCCCGCCGTCTTCCCGGGTGATGTCATCTACGTGCCCGCCTCGCGGAGCGAGGTCACCGTCCTCGGCTACATCAAGAGCCCAGGCGTGCTCGTCTTCAGATCGGGCGACCGCGTCTCCGATGTCATCGCCAAGGCAGGCGGCGTGATCATCTCGTCCGGCATACCGGACAACATCCTGGAGATCGGCGACCTGAGCGCGATACGACTCTACCGCGCCGACGGGACCGAGCTGCTCGTGAACCTCGATTCCCGCGTGGCCGGCGCCGGCGACCCCGAGCTGCTACCGGGGGACTCCATCGTGGTGCCTCGTAGGGAGCAGACCTACTATGCCCTCGGGCGCGTGCGTGTCCAGGGGCGGCACGTGCTCCCGCCCGGCTCACGGGTGCTCGACCTCTACACTGCCGCGGGCGGGACGACGACAGTCGATGCCCTGCCCATGCGAACGACGGACGCGGATCTCGCCAACTGCGTGCTGGCACGCGCGGACGGGACTCAGCTCGTCGTCGACCTCCAAGCCATCGCACAGAACCCCGCGCTGGAGGCCAACGTGGAACTCGTCCACGGCGACAGCCTCTGGGTGCCCGAGGCGGACCGCCGGGTCATCGTCGCCGGCTATGTCCAGAGTCCCGGCTACTTCCAGTTCCGCGAGGGCGACACGGTGCGTGAGGTGATCGCCATGGCTGGCGGCCCCACCATCTCGCCCGCCGACTCCTACATGAACGACGGCGATCCGCGCAATGTGCTCATCATCCATCAGGACGGCGCCCAGGAGACCATCGACACGACCGTCGAGGACCTACCCGTCAGACCCGGCGACGAGATCCGCGTACCCTACGCCAGGCAGCGCGTCACCGTCCTCGGCTACGTCGTGCGCCCAGGGTTCGTCCTCTGGCATGAGGGGGATACCGTCCTCGACATGATCGCCGCCGCGGGGGGCGTGAACACGGACGACGGCGACCGCTTCTCGGCCGTGCTCATACGCCGAGGCCCCGAGGGGCCGCAGTTCACCAGGGTCGATCTCTCGGGCGCCCACGATATGGACGACGTCGCCTTCAATGTCGAGGTCCTGCCGAACGACATCGTCATGGTGCCGAGGTCCGATCACACCGACTGGGGCGACTGGCTCACCAACATCCGTAACGCGCTGAGCATCACGAACCTCATCGGCGCCCTCTTCTAACGCCGGAGGCGGATCACCGTGGGCCCATCGCGGCTCACGGTGACACCACGGATGACCAACGCGTCCGCCTCCCGGGAGAAGTCATAACCCTCCGGATCACCCTCCGGCGCGGGGCTGACGGTCACATCCACCATTACCGCCGGCGCCGCGCTCGCGGAGCGCCGGCACACTGCGTCTCCCGCTCCTGCGAGGCAACGAGGCGCGGCGGGCGAATACCCAGAGGTCCGCGGCGTTTCCGGAGGCGTGCATGGCCGAGTATGATGCGATTGTGGTAGGTGGCGGGCCCGCGGGGCTCATGGCGGCTCGGCGGCTGGCCGAGGGTGGCGCCACCACGGCGCTACTGGATCCCAAGGCGCCGTGGGAGAAGCCCTGTGGCGGTGGGTTCTCGCCCATCGCCCTGACGCTGTTCCCCGAGATCGGACAGCTCCGTGAGACGGCGCGCGAGGTGGGCAGGGTCCTCCTCACGAGCGCTCACGGCGTCGAGACTCTACTGAGCGGCGGCGACCCCTACTACGTGCTCTCCCGGCTGGAACTCGCCCAGGCCCTGCTCAAATCCGCCCTTGCGGCGGGGGCGAGCCATATCACCGAGCGAGTCGTGAGCTTCGAGCGCGAGGACTCGGGCTGGGTGGTGAGGCACACAGGGGGCATTATCCGAGGTGGTTTCCTCATCGGCGCCGACGGCACGAGCAGCCTTGTGCGTCGCCGCCTGCTGGGGCCCTTCGAGCGGAACGATCTAGGCGTGGCGATGGGCCACTATGTCCGAGGCTGCTCGATGACCGAGGTGCGTGTGCGCTTCGAGCGGCCCGAAGGCTACTCGTACCTGTTCCCGCGCAAGGATGTCGCCTCTCTCGGGATCGGCTGGCGAGCGAGCGCGCCCGGCGGGCGGCGGCGGAACGCGCGGCTCCTCGCCCGGGCTCAGGCGGAGTGGGCCGCGGGCGCCGAGGTGCTCGGCCACTACTCCCATCCCTTCCCCACCCTGGTCAGCCGCGAGGCGTGGGCTCAGACGCGGACGGGCGAGGGCTGGGCGCTGATCGGCGACGCGGCGGGGCACGTCGATCCCGTCCGGGGCGAGGGCCTCGTGTACGCCTTGTGGGGCGCGTCGCTCCTCGCCGAGGCCGTGCTCAGCGGCCGCCCCGGGGCCTATGAGGAGGCGTGGCGCGGCGCCTTCGGCCCGAACCTCTGGCGGAAGCCGCCGAAGCGGTGGGTCCTCACCACGCCGGGCCTCATGGGTACCGCCCTCCTGCTGGCGCGGCCCTTCCCCAAGGCCCGCGCCGCGCTCTACCGTAGGACGCAGCACCACGACTGAGCCGCGGCGCGTCAGAGGTAGATGGGCGGCGCCCACGCTCGGCGCCCTCGCTCGTCGATGACCTCCACCCGCACATAGACGCCCTTCTCCGGTAGCCGCCAGCGCGCCGCGGTCAATGGTGGACGCCCCCAGGACTGCTCGCACCAGCCCTGCTGGCCTCCCGCCATGAACCGGATCGCCTCGACGGGTGAGGTCTCCACCTCGATGGTGCCGTCGTGGATTCGCAGGTCGAGGATCTCCGGCCCCGTGGAGGCGTAGAGCAGGCCCTGCCGGAGGGCGTTGAGGGCGGCTTCGGCGGTGAGTTCCGTGACCCGCAGCCACGTCCAGCCACCCAAGGCATCGACCCCATACATGTGGGCATCATCCACCGCCAGGCCCACGTAGCGCTCGCCCCGCAACAGAGCGTCATCCCAGTGAACCGAGCTGATGCCCTTCCCGATCTCCGCCTCGCAGCCGTGGTTGTAGACCTCGACGCCCAGGCAGTGCGGCAGCCCGAGCAGGTCCTCGACCGTGTTGCAGGACCAGTAAGGGTGGGCGATGAAGGCGACGCCGTCGGCCTCGTGGACCGCGCGCAGGGTCTCCTTGATCGGCTTGCCCGAGGGCGGCAGGTTGTCGGGGGTGACGCCCAGAGCCACGACGTGGTAGAAGCCCCCACGCTCCGACGGGCAACTGAGCTCACCGCCGGGGATCGTTGCCATGCCCTCGCGCGCCAGGGCAGCGGTGTCGGTCACCCGGTCGTGGTCCGTGATGGCCAGGAAGGAGTATCCGCACCGCCAGTGGATCTCCGCCGCGCGTGCCGGCGAGACCTTGCCGTCTGACTCCGTCGTATGCGTGTGCAGGTGGGCCTTCGCGAAGAACCCCGGGGCCTCCCAGGGGTTGTGGAACTCCATGAGCGATCACCTCGCCCCTCTCTTCGTTGCGTTCCACCGCTGACCCTGTATGCTCCCGCGGAGGGACCTCGGCGTTGGGCGCTGAAGAACTCTGCGCCGACCTCAGGGCGGCGCGGACGGCGGGAGGCGAGCGGGTCTGGCGCGCAGGATCGATCTTCGAGCGGTCGCCATGGAGCTGACCGACGGCTTCCAGGCGGACTCGGCGGCACTATCGCGGGCCTCTGAGGGGCTGGAGGGCGCCTCCGGCCGCGACCTGGAGGCGGCGCTGCGGTACGTCCTGACCGTGGACGCCCCACGATACGGCCTGCAGACTGCGTCCGAGGTCGCCGCTCAGGTGGCCTTTCGCCTCGCCATGGGCCCCGATCGGCGCGCTATCGCGCTCATCCGGCGGGCCCTGGCGTCCATCCCCGCTCCGCCGGTCCGGGCCTCCTTCGAGGAGGCCCTGCAGGCCGCCCATGGGGCCGGCCTGACCGTTGTTGCCATCCACGCGGTGCCGCGCTTCCTCCGCACCGATGCCCATCGGCGGCTCCTGAGGAGGTGCCACGTGGCGGTCGATGCCATCGGAGAGCGCACGCCCCTGGGGACGCCAGCCGCCTACCGCCGGGCCTCGGAACTCGCCAAGGTGCACCCACGGGAGCTCGTCTCCGTTGGAGATGACCCCTGCGCTCACGTCAGGGCCGCTCGACGCGCGGGATGCCAGGCGATCCTGATCTGGCCGGCAGATGACCCGCGGCCGCCGCGCGCGGGCCAACTCGTGACCGCGCCCTCGCTGGCCGAGGCCCTTCTGGCCTTGCAGTCCCGACACCGGGGAGGATGACCCGTGGCTCGACCCATCAACCTGCTCTTCATCTTCGCGGACCAGATGCGCGGCCAGGCGATGGGATGCGCGGGGAACCCCGCCGTCAGCACCCCGAACCTCGACCGCCTTGCCGCCCAGGGCGTCCGGGCGACGAACGCCATCTCCTCCTACCCCGTCTGCGGCCCCTACCGGGCCTCCCTGCTGACCGGGAACCACGTCTTCCGCAACGGCATGTACTTCAACGACATCCTGCTGCCCGAGCACAACCGCTGCGTCGGCAGCATGTTCTCAGATGCCGGATATGCCACGGGGTATGTGGGAAAGTGGCACCTCGACGGCCCGAACCGGTGGGGTTTCACGCCTCCTGGCTGGCGTCGTCGGGGCTTCGATGACGCCTGGGCCGTCTGCAACTGCGACCACAACTACTTCAACGCCTTCTACTACACCGACTCGCCCGAGCCCATCGAGATCGACGGCTACGAGCCCGACCATCACACCGACCTGGCGATGGAGTTTATCCGAGCCCGCCGACAGGATCCCTTCTGCCTCTTCGTCTCCTACGGCACTCCGCACAACCCGCTGGTCGCGCCCGAGGAGTGGATCGGGCGGTACGACCCGACGCAGGTCCCTCAGCGGCCCAATATCGAAGGTAACCATCGCGCGGACATAGCGGCTTACTACGCGATGATCTCGAACTTAGACTGGAATGTCGGACGACTCCTGCAACAAATAGATGCCATCGGCTTGCGGGAGGACACTCTCGTTGTGTTCACCTCCGACCATGGCGATATGCTCGGCTCCCAGGGCCAGGAGCGCAAGCAGCGGCCATGGGAGGAGTCGATCCTGGTCCCCTTCATCGCTCGCGGCCCCGATCTGCCGGCCGGATCGCGCACCGACGCGCTCCTCTCAACCGTGGACGTCCTCCCCACCGTGCTGGGGCTGACCGGGGTCTCGGGGCCCGATGACATGGACGGCATCGATCTATCCATGCGGCTGCGGGGGGAGGAGGGGCCGGATCCCGAATCAACCTACATCATGGATGTGTGCGCGGCAGGGGAGGCGCTGCACGCTGGAGTGCCTGAATGGCGGGGCGTGCGCACTAAGACGCACACCTACGCCGCGACGCATGACGGCGGCTGGCTGCTCTACGATAACGAGCGCGACCCCTACCAGCGCCACAACCTGATCGACCACCCGGGCTCTCGCGAGTTGCGGGCTTCGCTCGAGGCGATGGTGGACCGTCATCGGGCGGCTCTACAGGACGAGTTCCGCGAGGCCGCGTACTACCTGGAGATCGCCCAGCGGGCCGGCCCGAAGGCCTGCCCATCGCGGCTCGAGGGCGTCACCATGGACGATCTGCGGAAGGGCGTGACGAACGAGTAGCGGCTCAGGCCCGGTCGAGCCACCCAGGGACATCATCGATGGGCACCTCGGACTGGTCCCCAGACTCCAGGTCGCGCACGACGGCTCGCCCCGTCTTGAGCTCGTCCTCCCCGAGGATAACGGCCCAGCGCGCTCCGAGGCGGTCGGCCTGCTTCATCTGGGCCTTGAGCCCGCGATCGAAGTAGTCCGTCTCAGCCCGCAGCCCATGGCCCCGGATGCTCTCCGCGAGCAACAGGGCTCGGCGGCGGCTCTCCTCGTCGAGACCTATGACCAACGTCCCCCGAGCCGAGCGGCCGGGGATCTCGATACCGCCCTGCTCGAGGGCGTACAGCGCTCGCTCGATCCCGGCGGCGAAGCCGATCCCCGGAGTCGCGGGCCCTCCCAGCTCCTCCACCAGGCCGTCGTACCGGCCGCCGCCGCAGAGGGCATCCTGGGCGCCGAGTCCCGAGTACTTCACCTCCCACGCGGTGCGGGTGTAGTAGTCCAGCCCGCGCACCAGCCTTGGGGCGAGCTCGTAGGGAAGCTCCATTGCCTCCAGGAGATCCCGCAGGCGGGCGAAGTGGCTCTGGCACTCGGCGCAGAGGTAGTCCACGGTGGAGGGGGCCGAAGCGACGAGCGCCTGGCACTCGGCGCTCTTGCAGTCGAAGACGCGCAGAGGGTTCGTCTCCATCCGACCCTGGCATGTGGGGCAGAGGTCTCCCCGCACCTCGCTCAGGGCCTCGCTGAGGGCCTGACGGTGGCTTGGCCTGCACACAGGGCAGCCGAGGGAGTTCAGCCGCAGCTCGTGGCCGCGGATGCCTAGCTCCCGGTACCAGGCCATGTTTAGCGCGATGACCTCGGCGTCGGCGTCGGGCCCCGTGGGGCCGAAGCACTCGACGCCAACCTGGTGGGCCTGACGGTAGCGGCCCGCCTGGGGGCGCTCATATCGGAAGATGCTCATGAAGTAGAACACCTTCCAGGCCGACTTCTCGCCCGCCAGCTTGTGCTCCACGAAGGCACGGACGATGCCCGCCGTGCCCTCGGGCCGCAGCGCCATGCTCCGGCCGCCCCGGTCCTCGAACACGTACATCTCCTTCGAGACGATGTCCGTCGCGTCGCCGATGCCCCGAGCGAAGAGCCCCGACTCCTCGAAGACGGGGGTGCGGACCTCTTGGTAACCATAGCGCTCGCAGACCTTGCGGAAGGTGCTCTCGAGGTGATGCCACCGGTCACTCACTGGGGGAAGGATGTCTTGGGTGCCGCGCGGAGCCTGGTAGCTCTTAGCCATAGCAGTTCACCTCGCCCGTGAGTGGTGGTTCGGCGCGTGCGCGCCGTCAGCAGAGTTTGGCCCCTTCGTGGCCCGATGGCAAGAGCGACGCGCGATGTGACCTACGGCTCGCCGTGGCCGGGAGGCCTTGCGGAGCGGCGCTCAGGAGGCCAGGGGAACGGTCCGAAGCAGCGCCCCCGGCGGCTCCTCACGACGACAGGGCGCGCGTGGACGGCCGCCCATGCCTGAAGGTGCCGTCCCTGGTAGCAGGCCCAGAGCTTCATCCAGCGGAGGTCGGGGTAGGCCGCCGGCAGGCCGCCGGGGGTGACATCCCGCGCGCCACCCGGAGAACGGTCACCGAACCGGGCTTCCCCCTCGGAGCCGTGTCCGATGCCGATGAGCCCGATGACTCCGGACTGCGGCTCGGCAGGCGTCTCCACTCGGTAGCGCATCCGCCAGTGGGGGTGGCTGAGGCGCATGGCCCAGTAGGCGAGCCGGGCCGCGAACTGCTCCAGCCCGCTATGGCTTGGGCTCAGCACATCGACGCCCTGGCGCCCAAGCCACCGGTCCGTCAGCCATCCCACCATGCAGCCTCCCACGGTCGCGGCAGGGTCACTCGAACCCCAGCAGCGGCTCCCGGCGGTTCTCCGGAGAGGACTGCCACAGGCTCATCATGGCCTCATCGACCTCGGGCACGATGTCCTCGATGACCAAGGCGCCGTCTCGCTCGGAAACGGTCTGGACGCGGATCCACTCAGGGTCGCGAGTGACCGGATGATCGGCGCGGAGGTGGGTGCCGCGGCTCTCCGTGCGGCGTCGCGCGCTAGCGAGATGGGTCCGAGCGACCGTGAGGGCATCGCGGAGATCCAGGCGCTCCGCCAGCGAACCCGCGACGGGCGTCGCTAGCGCCTCGTCGACCGCCGCCTGCGCCTCGGCGAGCCCGCTATCCGTGCGCACCACGGAGCAGCCGACCCACATGGCGCGCCTCACACGGTCCAGCACTTCGGCGACGGGCCTCCCGTTGAGGTCTTCCCCTGGCATCGATGCCGCCTCGGTCGCCTCTGCCGCGCCGGCCTGCCGAGCGTGCTCCGCCGCCGAGTGGCCCGCGATGTGCCCGAACACCTGGCTGTCAGCGAGGGCGTTGCCGCCGGGCCGATCGGCGCCATGCTGCCCCCCCGCCGCCTCTCCCGCCGCGAAGAGCCCGGGGAGATCCGCCGCCGCCCTCTCGTCGATGAGGATCCCGCCATTGCAGTGCTGTATGGAGGGCGCGAACTCCATCGGCCGCTCCCGGAAGTCGATGCCGCGCGCTAGGAGATGCTCGAGGGGAACCGCGGCCCTCCGCTCCAGCTCCTCGCGGGGGGTGTGGCTGACATCGATGAACACTCCCCCGTGGGGCCCCCCGCGCCCCGCCGCGATCTCGCGGTAGATCGCCACATCGATGTAGACCGAATCATTGCGTACCGTAAAGGGAAAACTATGCCCTTTGCTATGCAACGCATGGGCAACATCAACGGATGAGGGAATCGAAGAGAGCAGGAACTCATGGCCCATACCGTTTGTCAACCTGGGGTTCATCCGCCAGAAGATGCCTGACAGAGCGAACTTCACGGGATAGCCGATGCACGGGCCGATCTGGATGAACTCCATATTGGCGAGCCGAGCGCCCGCCCGCAGGGCGGCGGCGTAGCCCGAGCCGTACATGCCGGCCGGCAGGGCGTTGTGCTCGAAGATCCGGCCCGCTCCGCCCGTGGTTAGGACCGTCGCGGCGGCGCGGACGGCCAACCGATGCCCCTCGGCATCCGCGAGAGAGGCCCCCACGACGGCGCCCTCCGCGGAGACGGCCAGGTCGATGAGCTGCAGCCCCCCCACCCTCTCGATGCCTCGCCGGTCACACTCGGCCATCAGCGCCCGGATCATCATGGGCCCGGTATCGGCGCCGCGGCCGCAGGCCCTCGCGCACGTCGCCCCATCGGAGTGGACCTGGAGGTACGTCCCGTCTGCCGCGCGGTCGAAGCGCTCACCGTATGCCTCGATATCCATCAGCCGGGCGGGAGCATCCTCGGCGATGCGGCAGGCGAGCCTCGGCAACAGGCACAGGCCGCCCTTGATGCGGATGTCTATGCCGTGCTGCTCGGGGCTGTCCTCGGGGTCTCGGTGCCCGAAGGCGGCTCCGAAGGCCATCCAGTCGCTCGCCGCAGCCACCGTCGTCCCGGCCCTCCCGGGCGTCCCGCGGTCCACCACGAGGGTCCGCGCCCCCGCCGTATGCGCGGCGATAGCGGCGCGCAGTCCCGCCGCCCCGGCCCCGACGACGAGGACATCCCAGGTGTGCGAGAGCGCATCCGTGGCTGACATGCGAGTCTCCCGTCCCTCCGGGCCTGCGTTGGCGCGCTAGGTGGAGTCGGCGATGGCCTCGAGGACGGCGTCATCGACGTCGAAGTTGGCGTGGACCTTCTGCACGTCGTCCAGGTCGTCGAGGTCGTCCATGAGGCGGAGTACGCTAGGCGCCGTCTCGGCGTCGAGGGCGACAGTCGTGGTCGGGATGCGGGCGAGTTCCGAGTCGACAAGGGTGTAGCCCGCGTCCTCGATCGCCTGCCGCACCTCCATGAAGGACTCGGTGCTCGACGTGATCGCGATGGTCTCGCCCTCGTTCTTCAGGTCCTCTGCGCCCGCGTCGAGGGCCACCATGAGAAGCTCATCCTCATCGACCCCATCGGCCTTGATGGTGACGAGCCCCTTGGCTTCGAACATCCACGCGACGCATCCCGGGTCACCGAGCTTGCCTCCGCGCTTGTCGAGCAGAGCCCGGACCTCCGGAGCCGTACGGTTTCGGTTGTCGGTGAGGGCCTCGATCATGAGGGCGACGCCATGAGGACCGTACCCTTCGTACATGACCTCCTGGTAATCCTCACCCTCGAGCTCGCCGGTGCCCTTTTTGATTGCGCGCTCGATGGTGTCCTTGGGCATGTTCACCTCGCGCGCCTTGGCGATCGCGAGCCGCAGGCGGGCGTTCATCTCTGGGTCTCCCCCACCCCCACGCGCGGCCACGATGATCTCCCGGGACACTTTAGTGAACGCCTTGCCACGCTTGGCGTCCTGGCTGCCCTTACGGATCTTGATATTGGCCCACTTTGAATGGCCGGCCATAGTGCACACCTCCCTTGAATGAGTGAGTATCGTATTATGCTCTTTCCCTTCCTTGCGGACGAACACGAATCCTTGGTCCGGGCGCCAGTCAGCTCGAGACGCCTTCCGGCAGCCCAACCGTGGCTGATGGGCAGCGCGGACCGAGAGCCGTGAAGTATGTGGCTGCGGCGCCGACAGTGGCGGAAGGCATTACAGTTATGGGTTCGTAAACCTACATATCCCTACTATAGGATGGGTTGCACTGACCCCGGTGACCAGAGCGGAGCTACCGAGCAGCCATGACAGCCTATGACGTCATCGTGATCGGCGCCGGACATGCGGGCCAGGAGGCGGCCCTGGCTGCGGCGCGCCTCGGGGCCAGGGTGCTCCTCGTCACCCCGAATCTGGACCGCGTCGCCCACATGGCCTGCAACTGCAGCATTGGCGGCCCCGCCAAGGGGCATATGGTGCGCGAGGTGGATGCCCTCGGTGGAGAGATCGGGATCGCGGCCGACGAGACCTGCACTCACATCCGCATGCTCAACACCAGCAAGGGGCCGGCCGTTCAGGCGCTCCGGGTGCAGTCGGACAAGCGGGCCTATGAGGACCGAGCCAAGCGGGCCATGGAGGCCACCCCGGGGCTACACCTGCTTCAATCGGAGGT
This sequence comes from Armatimonadetes bacterium UBA1398, assembly GCA_002305165.1. Taxonomy (GTDB): domain Bacteria; phylum Armatimonadota; class Zipacnadia; order UBA1398; family UBA1398; genus UBA1398. The sequence goes on along the minus strand of DBQI01000017.1, from coordinate 17,677 downwards.
TACCGACCTCCTCGTGGAGTCTGGCGCCGCCGTGGGTGTCCGCACCTCCTTCGATGAGGAGATCCGCGGCGGAGCGGTGGTGCTCGCCGCAGGGACCTTCCTCGGGGGAGCGACCTTCTATGGCCACACGAGCCACCCGATGGGGCGCGCTGGCGAACAGGCCAGCGAGGCTCTCGGACGATGCCTACGGGGCCTAGGCCTCCCGCCCGTGCGCCTGAAGACCGGCACCAGCCCGCGCCTCGCCCTCGACAGTATCGCCACCGATGAACTGGAGGTCCAGAGATCCGATCCAGCGGTGAGCGGTTTCTCGTGGCGCACCGGCGGTCCCCCGCGTTGCGTCCACCATCCGTGCTGGGTGACCCTGGCGACTGCGGAGACCACGGCCCTCGTCCGTGCCCACCTGGACGATTCCGCCCTCTTCGGGGGCCTCGTGAGCGGGCCCGGGCCACGATACTGCCCCTCCATCGAGGCCAAGGTCGTGCGCTTCCCCGATCGGCATGAGCACAAAGTGTTCCTGGAGCTCGAGGGGGAGCGCAGCACGGAAGTCTACGTCCAGGGCCTCTCGAACAGCCTCCCGCCGGAGATCCAGCTCGAGATGCTTCACACCCTGCCGGGACTGGGCCAGGTTCGGGTGCTGCGCTACGGCTACGCGGTCGAGTACGACGCGTACGATCCGCGCGCCCTCACGCCATCCCTGGAGTCAACGCTCATCCGGCGCTTCTTCCTGGCTGGGCAGGTGAACGGCACGTCGGGCTACGAGGAGGCGGCGGCCCAGGGGCTGATCGCTGGCGTGAGCGCGGCGAGGGTGGCTGGGGGAGGCGATGGCGTGAGCCTGCCTCGGCTGTCGAGTTACATTGGCGTGATGCTGGCCGACCTGGTGGAGAAGGGCGTGGACGAGCCGTACCGGATAATGACAGCCCGCGCCGCGAATCGGCTTCATCTCCGGAGCTCCAGCGCGGCGCAGCGGCTCACACCGCTCAGCCGTGCGTGGGGGCTCGTGGGTGCGGAGCAGTGGGCCCACTACGAGCGGGCCGCGGCCGCTCTGGACCGTGTGACGCAGTGGTTCGCGCAGGCGAAGTGGGAGCCCGGGAGCGAGGCCTGGCCCGGCGAGTCATGGGGGCAGGCGCCCCAGGGGGGGCGGCCCCTGACGGAGGTCGCGGAGCGCCCGCACGTGGAGATCGCCGTCCTGGCGCGGCTCGCCGGCGCCCCGGAGGCGGTGCTGGAGGACCTGCGCCGCGAGGAGGTCGAGGAGGAAGCGACCGCGCGACTGAAGCACAGGGGCTACCTGGAGCGCGAGCGGATCCGGGTGATGGGGCGTGAAGAGGCGTCCCTTGTGGCCCTGGACTTCACCCAGATCCCGGGACTGAAGGCGGAGGCGGTGACGCGGCTAACGAAGATGCGGCCGTCGACCCTTTCGGAGGCAAGGAGCATGCGGGGCATCACTTCGGCGGACCTGGACGCTCTGGAGGTCTTCGCGCGTCGCGCGTCGGGTCGCGCTGCCGATGTTTCACGTGAAACATCGCTCAAAGGGGAGGGGAGCAGCGGTGAGTGACCGCGAGCTCTTGATGCGCACGCTCGGGCGCCTCAGCCTGGAGGCCACGCCGCCCCAAGTGGACGCGCTGCTCGAAGTGACTCGGGAACTCACCTTCTGGGCGCCACAGCTCGGGCTATCCACATTACGGGATGAAAACGTAGTACTCATTAGACACGTTCTGGACTCTCTGCTCCTCACACCCCTCGTTGAGCCACCGTCGACCTTGCTGGACATCGGCACAGGAGCCGGCCTCCCGGCCGTTCCCCTCGCCATCATATGGCCGCAATGCCAAGTGGTGGCGATGGATAGCAAGCGCAAGTCCCACTGGTTGGTGAGCCGCCTAGCTACACAGTTAGGGTTGGATAACCTACAACATGCTTGCATACGGGCCGACGCCGAGGAGGCCCAGAAGGCGTTCGCCGGCCAGATGAGCCTCGTGACCTGCCGCGGCCTCGCTCGCATCGACCGGGCGCTCGACCTATGCCGGCCCTTCCGTGCGCCCGGCGGGTGCATCGCGGTCCTCGGCGGCCCGGATCTCGACGAGCGGCCGCTGGACGACGGCCAGGAGCTCCAGACCGTCGCGATCCCGGGCGCCGATTGGCGCAGGAGAATCCTCCTGGAGCGGTGAAGCCGTAGGGAACTTGACGTCAGAGGGGCATTTCGTGGTCTACGCGGTAGTGAACCAAAAGGGCGGCGTGGGGAAGACAACGACCGCCGTGAACCTGGGCGCGGCGCTTGCGGAACAGGGCAAGAAGGTCCTTTTAGTTGACATGGATGCCCAGGGCAACGCTACCACTGGGCTAGGAGTCAACCGCAGGGAGCTCGAGCAGTGCATCTACACGGTGCTCACCGGAGGCGCTCCGATCGAGCAGGTGCTCATCCGGACGAACACTCCGAACCTGCACCTGCTCCCCGCGCGAATGGAGTTGGCAGCGGCCGAGGTCGAGCTCGCCAGCGCCATGGCACGGGAGGTCCGGCTTCGGACGGCGCTCGAACCCCTCGCACAGGCGTATGATTTCGTCCTGATCGACTCGGCGCCATCCCTCGGGCTGCTGACCATCAACAGCCTCACGGCGTGTGAGCAAGTATTGATACCTATTCAGTGCGAATACTATGCATTAGAGGGTCTCTCGCAACTTCTACGCATCATCGAGATGGTTCGAACCAGCCTCAACCCGCGTCTACGGATCGCGGGTGTGCTGCTCACCATGTACGATAAGCGGGTTCGGCTGTCCGAGGATGTGGCGAGCGAGGTCAGGCAGCACTTCGGGGACGCGGTGTTCGAGGCGGTGGTTCCTCGAAGCGTGCGGTTGAGCGAGGCGCCCTCTTACGGCAAGCCCATCGGCGAGTACGCGCCCGACAACCGAGGCGCGGAGGCTTATCGGCAGCTCGCTACGGAGGTGATGGCTCGTGCGGAGTCGTGGACTGGGTAAAGGCCTGTCGTCGCTGATTCCGGGAGGCGTGGCCTACGGGCAGAGCACGTCACTGCCCGAGGCGCCGATCGAGAAGGTCGTGCCCAACCCGAAGCAGCCACGGAGGGCCTTCCGCGACGACCTGCTCCACGAGTTGGCCCAGTCCATCCGGACCCAGGGCATCATCCAGCCCCTCGTGGTGCGGCCCGTGGGCGACCACTTCGAGCTGATCGCGGGCGAGCGACGGTGGCGCGCGGCCCGTATAGCCGGCCTGACGCGAGTGCCCATCGTGGTGCGGGAAGCGGACGACGCGGAGGTTCTGAAGCTCGCCCTCGTGGAGAACGTCCAGCGGGAGGACCTGAATCCCATCGACCGCGCGCGCGCCTACCGGAGCCTGATAGAGGACTTCGGGACCACGCAGGAGGCCTTGGCGGACGCCCTCGGGCGAAGCCGAACGTCCATCACGAACACGCTACGCCTGCTCAGGCTGCCGCCGGAGATCCAGGAACAGGTGGCCTCGGGAGCGATCAGTGAGGGCCACGGCCGGGCGCTGCTCGCTGTCACCAGCGACCCGGAGCGCCAGCGGCTGTGGCGGAGGATCGTGGACGAGGGGCTGAGCGTCCGTGAGACGGAGGATCGGGTCCGGAAGCTGACGGAGGGTGGGGGAGGGACTCCGGGGGCTGGGGCGGACGGGCGCCGTGAAGCGGCGGTCGCCGATCCCTTCATCACCGATCTCGAGGACCAGCTCCGGACGAGCCTAGGAACCGAGGTGCGCATCCGCCCCGGCAAGGACGGGGCGGGGATGGTCACGGTCCGCTACTACGATAACGACGACCTGGAGCGGATACTGGAGCTGCTGCTCGGGAAGCCTTCGGCGACACAGGAGGCGGGTCCGGGAGTCTAGTTGTTTCACGTGAAACGGTCAGGCACATGGCAACCAGCGCATCTACCCGGCTGTTCGGCGTCATCGGGCATCCGGTAGGCCACAGCCTCTCGCCGGCGATGCACTCCGCCGCCATCGAGGCCATGGGCCTAGACGCCGTCTACCTCGCCTTCGAGGTCCCGCCCGAGCGAGTGGCGGGAGCTCTCGAAGGCATGCGTGCCATGGGTCTGAGAGGTCTCAACGTCACCATCCCGCACAAGGCCGCCGTCATGTCCCTGGTGGACGACGTCGACGAGGCGGCGCGGCGCGCCCAAGGCGTGAACACGGTCACGAACGACGGCGGGCGGCTGCTCGGATCCTCGACCGACGGACCGGGCTTCATGCGATCGCTCGCGGAGGCGGGTGTGGAAGCTCGTGGCTCGGAGGTGCTGCTCGTGGGCTCCGGCGGCGCCGCCCGGGCCATCGCGGCAACCCTCGCCACCGAGGCGAAGGGAATCCTCGTCGCGGCCAGGAACCCCGACGCTCGATCCGAGCTCGTCCGAGCCGTGCGCGAGCTGGGCGGGGTCGCCGAGGCCATGGATCTCACCGAGTCGAGCCTATGCGCCGGGCTTCAGACGTGCCGGATGCTCATCAACTGCACGCCCCTAGGCATGTGGCCGCGCACAGAGGCGTGCATCCCGGTCAGGAGCGAGGATATGACGGCTGACCATGTCGTGGTGGACATTGTGCCCAACCCCACCGAGACCATGCTTCTGCGGCGCGCCGCGGAGAGGGGCGCGAAGATCGTCGACGGCCTCGGGATGCTCGTGCACCAGGGCGCCATATCCCTTGAGATATGGACCGGTGAGACGGCGCCCGTTCAGGCCATGCGCGCTGCCGCCGAGGCAGCGCTGGAAGCCAGGAGGGCAGCCAGATGAGACGGAACGCAGGATCCCTGGCCGCAATGGCCCTCCTATCCGTGATCGTGTCGTTGGCGGCGCTCGGCGGGCCCGTGCTGGCGCTCCAAGAGGAGCCAGCGCCGGCGCCGGAAGCGCCGCCCCCTCCTCCTCCCGTGCGTGTCGTCGCCCTCGGGGCCATCGAGTGGACCTCGGTCACGCCTGACGGTCAGGCGGCGGGGCTGGCCATCAGGGACGACCTGCCACGGAAGCTCGCTCAGGCCGCTCCCCAGACCGTTCGCGTGATGCCCCTCGAGGCCCTGAAACGGGCCGCCCAGGCCCTCGCGCCGGCCGTGGATGTCCGTGACTGGGCGAGTTCCCGGTCTGCCGCGGAGCAGCTGACCTGCGACATCATCATCCTCATCGAGGGCCAGACGATGGATCAGATCCTCTCGGCCCGCTGGCAGCTTTTCGACACCTCGAGCGGGCAGGGGACGCTCGGCGCGGGCCAACTGCCGGGGCACATGATCGATCTCGACGGCTTCGTGACGAGCCTCACTCGTCGTATCGCGGAGGCGATCGGCGGGTTCGACCCCGGACGACTGCGGGCCGATACGCGCGTGGGCGTGAGCGACTCGAACGAGGCCTACGCAGCCTACTTCCTGGGCCGCGCTGAGCTTCAGGCGGGGAACTACGCCGAGGCTGCCGCTCACCTGAACGAGGCGCTCTCCCGCGACCCCAATCTGGCTGCCGCCCGTTGGCGCTTGGCGGGCGCGACCGCGGGCCTCGCCGCCGAGCTGCGAGCCGGGGGCGGCCATGAGGAGGCCATCGCCCTCGCCGCTCAGGCGCTCGGGGAGATCCAGGGAACCAACCTAGACGAGACGCGCGCCACCCTGCTGGAGACCCTCGAAGCCTCGTATGCGGCTCTGGGGCAGACACCCCAGGCCCAAGAGGCGGCTCTGGCCCGGGCGGAGGCGCTGCTGTCCATGGGGCAGTCGCGATCGGCCCTGGTGGTGATAGACGGGCTGCTGCGCGATGGCTACCAGCACCCCCGCATCCCTCTCGCCATCGCGTCAGCGTTGCGGCTTTCCGACGACGGGACGGCCGCCGAGGCGGTGCTCCAGGATGCCCTGACCGCCGATCCCGCCTCCGCTGCCGTCGCCTACGCCCTGGGCGACCTCCGACTGGGCCTGAGCGAGTCGCTGGCGGAGGCGCCCGAGGCCGCCGAGAGGAGGCAGGCCCTCGCGCAGTCGGCTCTGGAGACGCTGCAGAGCGCCGCGCAGCTCAGCCAGCAGAGCCCCGAGGTGGTCGCCCGGCTCGGTGAGGCCTGGCGCGTCATGGGCAACCTAGGAGAGGCCCGCGCGGCCCTGACCTTGGCGCTCGAGACCGGAGCCGGCACGTTGCCTGCTCGGATCCACGCCCGCGCCCTCTGCTCACTGGGACGGATCGGGCTCGCCGAGGGCCAGGCCGAGGAAGCCCAGGCGCGGCTGGGAGAGGCCTATGCCCTGGCTATGGGTGTCCCCCTCACGCCTATGGTGGGCGCACCGGCGGAGCCGATCGACTATGCCCCGGCACGGGCCTGGGCCGATCTGGGGCACGCCTTCCTCGACCTCGGCAACCCCGTCCTCGCCCAGAGCTGCCTGCGCGAAGGTGAGGTCCGCTGCGGACCCAATGCCGCGTTCGCGTCGCTGAGCCTCCGGCTTGCCGCGCTTGCCCCTGAGCCGCCACCCGAGGAGCCACCACCCGCTGAGGCCCCGGTTCCGGAAGCCCCTCCGGCTGAGGAGCCGCCAGCCCCCGAGGGCGCGTAGGCTCTTATAGTGTTTCCAACGCGAACCTATAGCCCCACGCTCGGCAGCCCGAGCACCTCCTCATGTGGCACATCCGGCGCTTCTCTGCTGCGTCGCGCCACTCTGGCTTGGCCGCAAGGCACGCCTGACATGCCATCAGAGGGTCGAACCTGATCAGCTATATGCAGCTTCATCAATCCGAACCGCTATAACTCGAGCGAAACTCCCACCGCGCGAACGGCACCAAACCCGACACTCGAACGTCTAGATACATGGATCCAACAGCCGGCGAGAAAGATCGAACCTCTGACCTCAAATGTGTGTTTGCTATCCCAGGAAAGCAAACAATCGTTCACAGGAGGCAGGGAATGAACCAGAAGACGTGCGAGCGGAGCAAGCGCCGGGAGGAGCGGAAGTTCCTGGTCCAACTGGCCGGTCTGTGCACGGTGATAGGCATGCTCACCGGATGGATCCTGAGCATGGATCAAGGGGAGGCGCAACCGACCACGGGAGTGTTACGCATCGAGCAGGTCGGGGAACAACCTGTTATGGAGAGCCTGTTTGCAGATACGCCCAAGACCAGGAGGAGTGCGACTGACGTAGTCCACGCATCGCGGGCAAGCCGCTAGAGAGGCGGTAGAGTCCATGCAGCATGTCCATAGGGAACATAGGGAACGACGAAACGCAGCTATCCACGCCCTGGTGATCGTGTCGGCGCCTTCAGACCCCTCCAAGCCGACGCGCACCGTGTTCTCCTCCATCCGACGAGGCGCCGAGCAACTCTGGTTCTTCGTCGAGTCCGTTCCCAGCGCGGATCCCCGAGAGGCCGCTATGCGCGGGATCTGGCGTGTGCTCGGCGAGGCCCTGGCCCGCCGGCTCACCAAGCTGGATGTCCACGTCTCAGAGCCTGAGGTCATCTCCATCGTGGAGCGGAAGCAGCCAGCGCCAGAGGAGCTCGGGCGCTGGTACATTCAGGTCCGCGCCCGCTGCAACCAGATAGGCCAGGTGCGCTTCGTGGGGGTGGAGAAGCCGGCCCGCGGATCGACGCCGCGGCGCCGCTCCCGCAAGAAGCGCGAGCTTGAGCCGACCCTGTTCGATTCCGCGGTCGCCTAGCGAGCCTCAGCCCTGGGCGAGTAGATCCCGGTAGCGCTCGCCCAGGAACTCGATCGCTCGCGGGCCCGCCGTGAGGGCGAACTTGCACAGAACGGTGCTGTGGCCCTCGTGATAAGCGTGGGCGCGGACCCAGACACCGCGTTCAACGCACCGTTGATGCAGCCGTAGGGCGTCCTCCACCCGGTGGAACTTCAGGCCCGTGAGGTGACCGGAGCCATGCACGGCCTTCACCCGGTCCGGGAACTCCTCGGCGACCGCCGCCGCCATAGCCTCCGTGGCCCGGGCCGCCGCCGCGATCCGCTCAGCGTCGCCCTCGATCATGTCGATGGAGTGGAGGGCTACGTAGGCCGCCAGGGGAGCGTTCCCATTGGTGCTGATGCTGTCGTACTGGGCCAAGACATCCAGGGGGCGGCGGTAGATGACGGCCGAGAGCGGGTGTATGCCAGCGGCCATCCCCTTGCCGCAGATCACCAGGTCCGGCGTGATGCCCCATCGCTTGAAGTGGAAGCACCCTGGCTCCCAGAAGCCCGTCTGGATCTCATCGACGGCTAGGAGGGCGTCCGCCTCATCGCAAAGCTCGCGGATACGCCGCATGTAGTCGCCCTCGACGAGGATCGCCTCCCGGTTCATCATCACCGGCTCGCACATGAACCCCATCACGCGGCTTCCATAGCGCCGGAAGGCTGCCTCAGCAGCGGGGAGGTCGTTCGGTTCGAGATTGACGAACTCGGCGCCATCAATGAGCCCCGGCCACATGCCCCGCATGCTCTGGGCGAAGATGTCAGTCCCGTGGTAGTTGCCCTCGAGGGTGATGACGACCGGCGGCTCCGTGGTGCGCTCGCGGTGCCGCGCCAGCATGATCTTGAGCGCCGTCGAGCAGGCGACGGAGCCCGTGCAGATGCCTAGGAGGACGGTGTTGAGCCGGTCGGGGCCATCCACGCCCGTTGCGTCGCAGCGGTCCAGGCCCTCCACTCCCGGATTGCAGAGCTCTACGAGCCGATAGGAGAGGCTCTTGACGGTCGCGCCAGGGATGTTCGAGTGAGCATCCCAGACGATGCCGAGGCGCTCGGCTTCCGCCAGGGCGGCGCACAGCACCGGGTGGCGGTAGCCCCAGGTCATCTGGTAGTGGCCGCCGGTGCAGTCGAGATAGAGGCGGCGCTGCTCGGTGATGAAGAAGTGCCCCAACCCCGTCAGAATGTCATCGGGCGGCCCGGCCTTGCGGCCGCCGTAGGAGGCCTGGAAGACCTCCTTGGAAAGATGCTCGACCGCAGGCACCTCCTCAATGGTGTCGCCGACGCGTTCGAGCAGCTCCTCCTCGGAATGGGCCGCCAGGAAGTCACGCGCCGCTTCGATGGCCCGCAGGATGTCGCGGCCCGCAGGCCCGAGCAGGGCAGCGCCCTCTCGTGGAGTGGGTCCGTCGAGGGTCATGGCAGTATCTCCTCCCGCAGGCTCACGCGCCCACGCTCCGCTGGGCATAGACGGTGGCCACGGCATGTAGGAAGTAGTAGCAGAAGTCGTAGTCGCTCGGTCGATCCAGAGTTACGCGCATCCGCGCCGCAAGGGCGTTGGCGGTCTGCCAGCAGAGGCGTTGGGCGATGTCCGGGCGGGCGGGGCTGAGCTCCGGCAGGCGCCGAAGAAGCCGCAGGACGTACTCGTACTCATCTTGCCGGACCGCCGTCACCGAGGCCCTGACAGCATCCTTGAGCGACTCGGGAAGGGGCAGGGTGGCTAAGTCGACGAGGACGTGGGCTGGCATTTCGTCCCTGTCCTGGACCACGACGTAGGTACCTGCCGCGAGGTCGCCCAGCCGCTGGTAGCGCGGCGAAAGCAGCGTCACGAGAGTGCCGACACCATACAGCATCGGGAACCAATCGACCCAGCGCAACAGATTCCGGATCGCCGAGGACAGGAAGTCCACGCTGCTCCCGTTGGCCTTGATGACGCGGATGCCCAGCTTGCGCTTACCCACCGTCTGGCCGTTCATGGCCAGTTCGCAGTAGATGAAGTAGAGGGACCACACGAGGAACAGCGCCACGATGGTCACGGCGAGGACGCCGCCGCCTACGTCCCCGAGACCGCCCTGCCAAAGGAGGATCGCACCCGCTGCAACGAGCGCCACGATGACGGTCAGCCCCACCTGCACCAGGATGTCGAGAGCCGTGGCGAGCGCCCTCCGCCCCAGACCGGCCAGGGCGAAGGATACCGTCACATGGTCCGGCGTCTCCAGTTCCACGGTGGGATGCAGGGGATCGCTGCTCACGGCCTAGGGCTCCTGCTCGGGGATCACGCGTGCCTCGTAATCGCGCAACGCCGATATCAGACGGTTCTGCCGCACCGCGGTCGTGAGATCGTGGCGAGTCTTCTCAATGACCCCACGCACCGTGTCCAGGCGGCGCTTCAGCCCCTCCAGGATGGCGTCGGGGTAGTCGAAGGTGACGAGGATGGCGTAGATGGCGTCCATGCGGTTGAGGATGGCCTCGGCGTCCTTCAGGTCATCGTGGCGCAGCCGGTCCACCACGAACCGCCTGATCTCCATCACGCCCTCCGCCAACCCGTTCAGGTAGGGCGCCGGAGGCGTGCCGAGCTCCTCGGGCGTGGGGATGGCTCGACCCGTCGCGAGGCACAAGGTCACCCAGGCCTCCACATGCTCCTTCTCGCCATCGGAGACGAAGGGGGCCTTCACGATCTTGGCTTGGTCTGCGATGGTGTCTCGGAAGCTGCTCAGCTCAGCGCCATGGGCGCGGATGGCCTCCTCGGCTTCGCCATAGCGCTTCTGGTGGATCAGGCGGATCGCGGAGGCGCTCTTCCGCACCAGCTCGCGGCTGAAGCTCAGGGCCCGCTCCCGAGCGGCGTCCTCGAGGTCAAGCTCCGCGCGCAGGCGCTCGGCGGACTCATCCAGTCGATCATCCATCGGCGTATGGCAGTCCCTCCTGGCCGGGTTCGGGCACCCAGAACACGGCCTGAGCCACGGCATAGTCACGGGAATGGGAGATGCTCAGATAGATCGATCCGCCCTCGGCCGCCTCCCGGGCTCGGCCGGAGAGAACCACCGTCGGCTTGCCCAGCTCGTTGTTCTGCACGGCCACATCCCGCCAACCCAGCGAGCGGCCCAGGGCTTTCGCCACGGCCTCCTTGGCGGCGAACCGGCCCGCGAAGTGGGCGTAGCGCGATCCCGGCCGGGCCTCGCAGTAGCGGACCTCTTCGGGCGTGAACAGCCGCCGCAACAAGCTTGGCCGCCGAGTCAGGGCCTGCTCGACGCGCTTGATCTCGATGATGTCCACTCCCAGGCCCAGGATCATAGGCGCGCGTCCACTCCGTTCGCGGTAGCTCTAGTCATCCCAGACGGTGACCCGGCGCGTGGCGACCTTCAAGCCACCGGTAGCGATGGAGTAGGGCCGGATATCGTTGACATGGGCGCTGCCCGGGGACTTGAGCACGTAGATGCCCTGCCGTATATCGCCCCGGGTGGACACATGACATAGGCCGATGATGCTGTCGACGATCGCGCCGATGGAGGTGCTGGCCGGAGCGCTCGGCTCCTCGGTCTTGCCCGGTCCGCCCAGGAGCATGGTCGTGACCCCACAGGCGTAGAGGCGATGCACGAGGGTGTAGACGAACTGGTCGTACCTGGCCTCGTCGCGGAAGGCGTCCTCGATCTCTCGGGTCGAGTCGATGACTACTCGCGAGATGCCCTCATCCTCCGCAGCCTGGATGATATCCTCAAGCACTCGGTAGGGGTTCATCATGGCCGGGTGGGGGCAGTCGAAGCGGATATGCCCGCCCTCCTCGGTCGCGAGCGGGATCTCCAGTGCCCGCGCCAGCCGCACCAGCTTCCCCGGCCCGCTGCGGAAGGACGTGTAGAGCGCCGGCTCGCCGGCCTTCATCCCGTCGGCGAGGAACTGGAGCCCGATCACCGTCTTGCCGACGCCCGATGGTCCGGTGACGAGGGTCGTGAAGCTGCGGTGCAGGCCGCCGGAGAGCATCTCGTCGAGCCCCGGGACGCCGGTCGATAGCCGTTCGAGGGGCCCGTTGGACGGCTCCCCCTTGAGCTCGCCCGGATCGTAGCTGGGGTACACCGTCAGGCCCCCCTGCCCGATCTCGAAGAGGTGCTTGCCGGGCAGGAAGCCCTGGCCACGGGCCTTGATGACCTCCAGGTACCGGGCGCGCCGGGTCGCGTCGACATTCTCGTAGGTGAGGCGAAGCGCGGCATCGGAGACGTACTGCTCGAAGGACACCTCTTCCGACGCACCCGAGCCCGCCCGCAGCCGAACCTCTCGGGTGAGCAGGGCCGTCAAGCCGCTGCGCCGCAGCATGTTCACCAGGGCATTGAATACCTCGCGCCGCTCGGCATCGTCACCGTAGAGCCGAGCGAAGTGAGAGACGGAGTCGATGACGATCCTCTGAGCGCCCATCTCCCGCACGATGTCCGCGATCAAGCCGTCAGATCCCGCCATCTCCTGCTGGAAGACCGCGGGGGACGTGGGGATGATCCGAACCTTGCCGGAATCCACCAGGGCTTGAAGGTCCCAGCCGAGAGACTCGGCGTCGCGAATCATCTGGTGGGAGAACTGTTCGAAGGTGACGATCAGGCCCGGTTCGTCGTGCAGGGTCGCGCCAGCATAGACGACCTGGAGCCCAAGGTTCGTCTTCCCCGCGCCCGGCGTCCCCTCAACGAGGATCGCATTCCCGCGGTTGAAGCCTCCCATGAGCACCTGGTCTAGCCCCGGTATGCCCGTGGCGACCCGGTTCACTTGCCGTTCCCTCCTAGGCAACCCCCGAAGCCCGGCGCGTCCGACACGACGCGTCAGCGCCCCTCAGGATACCCGCTCCCGCGCCCCGCGGCGGAGCCGTGGCTGATCCAGCGCACGATGCCTTCGGCCCCCGCTGGCGCGAAGGTCTTCGTGGGTGGAAGGTGGGTTACCTGCACACGTTGCCTAGTAGCGCGGGCTACCGGTAGCCCTTCTGGAGGAGGAGCTGGTAGGTGCGCACGACCTTGGCGACGTACGGCGGGGTCTCGCGGTTCTTGGGGATCCCGCCCGCTCGATCGACGGCCCCGGGCCCCGCATTGTAAGAGGCGAGGGCCAACTGGATCTGGGTCGTGGCATCGCGTCCCTGGAAGCGGCGGAGCATGTCCGCAAGGTACTTCGTTCCGCCTAGGACGTTCTGCCTGACCTCATAGGGGCTGGTGACCCCGAGCCCTCTTGCCGTGCCCGGCATGAGCTGGCACAACCCCATGGCGCCGGCATGGGACTTGCAGAGCGGCTTGTAGCAGCTCTCCGCATAGATGAGTGCCGCCATCAGGGGCCTCGGCACGCCATAGCGGGCACAGCCCTCGAAGAGAGCGGAGACGATGGCCTGGGACTCGCCAACCGTCAATGCGGGGTTGAAGTAGCGGGCTAGATTCGCGTAGGCCGCAAACTGGGTGACGTCGCTCGTCTGATAGGTGCTGGGCGTTGCCGCGGTCGCGCCGCTATGAGACCAGCCCATGCCGGTATATGCCGGCTGCTGCGGCTGCGGGGCGCCGTAGTACGCGAGCCCCGTGAGCTGATCGACGCCGTAGTAGGTGCTTCCGCCGCCGCTAGGCATGGCGCGGATCGTCCGACGGCCTGAGGCCACGTTGGGATCCATGCCCGGTTGCGGGGCATAGAGGGACGGCCCGCTCCCCGGCACCAGACCCCCGCCGGCGTTGCCGCCGAAGACCGACTCCGGCGCCCAAGCGAGCGCGATGACCGGCCCCGTGGGGTATCCCTGAAGCGGCGCAGGGACGACGGCGCGGATGCGCATCCCCTTGACGAGCATGCGGTGCTGCCACGTGTGGAGCGAGATCTGGGCCCCACAGTCGCTCGCCAGGGACGCGTACGCCTGTTGGCCGTCCTCGGCCGGCACAACATCGCGGACCCAGCCGCTCACTCGCACGGCCTTTGTCGAGTGGAACCGGTCTGGCGCCGCGGCGACCGAGGCGAAGGTGATGAGGGGATTCACCAGGTTATCGCGTTCGAGTTGCTGCACCCAATCACGTAACTGGACGGCGACATCCTGGGCAAGGGCGCTGGGGATCAGCACCGCGGAGAGGATCAGAAGCACGAGAGGGAGGCTGAACAGCCTGACTCGCGAGTGGCTCATCAAGTCACTCCTGCCCGCGCCGTCGAAAGCGCGTTCGGGCGAAACACACGCGGCGCCTCGCAAGGCGCCGCGACGAGATCGGATGGTAGCCCCAAGGGGAGTCGAACCCCTGTTACCGGGATGAGAACCCGGCGTCCTGGACCACTAGACGATGGGGCCACGCTCAAGACGCCTATCCTAGCTACACATATTCACGTTGTCAACCGTGCGAATCCTCCCGCTGGTTCGCCCCGCGCGCTAGACACCACGGGTGTAGGAGCCGCCGGGTAGAGCGCGGATGAGGCTCCGCGCGCCGAGCAGGGTGAGCGCCGTAGCCAGGGCGGCGGGGGATAGGCCACATCGGTCGGCAAGCTCGTCACGGTGGCACGGGCGGTGGGATAGGGCATCGAACACGATCCGCTCATCGGGCGAGAGGGCGTCCAGGTCCAGATTCGCGATCCGCTCCTCGGCCGGGTCGATGCCGAGAATCGCGAGCACGGATGCCGCGCCGTCCACTACATGGGCGCCATCCTGTATCAGCAGGTGGCTGCCTCGGTTGAAGGGGTCCCGAATCGACCCCGGCACCGCCGCCACCTCGCGCCCCAGCTCGCCGGCCCAACGCGCGGTGATAAGCGCCCCCGACCTCTCCCGAGCGCCCACTACCGCGGTGAGCAGAGAGAGGGCCGCGATGAGGCGGTTGCGCTTCACGAAGAGGTCACGGCTGGGTTCGCCGCCGGGAGGGAACTCGCTCAGCACGACCCCTCCTCCGGCGATGATCGCGTCGCGCAGCGAGCGGTTCCGGCTCGGGTAGTTCACGTCGATGCCACAGGCCGTGACCGCCACCGTCGCCCCACGGCCCTCGAGGCATCCCTGGTGCGCCGCCGTGTCCACTCCCAGGGCGAGCCCGCTCACCACCACGACCCCGGCGTCGGCGAGGTCCCGCGCCATCGAGCGCGCGATGTCGAGGCCGTAGGCGTGAGCTTGGCGCGAACCCACGATGGCCACCGCGCGGCGCGCGAACACCTCGGACGGCCCCCGTACGAACAGGCAGACAGGCGCAGCTTCGAGATCCCTCAGGCCGGCGGGATACTCGCGGTCCCAGTAGGTGACGACCTCGGCGCTCAGGGGTTCGAGGCTGGCAGCCTGGGCGTCGGTGGAGCACTTCAGCACCCCCTCGACCACTGTGTGGGCCGGTCGCGAGAGCCCGCCGAGCGCCTCGGCCCGCTCAGAGGCCGTTGCGCCCAGGAAACCGTCGGGGCCACCCAAGCGCTCGACGGCGGGCACAAGCGGTCGACTCAGCCGCTGAGAGAGGATGCTCAGGCGTATCCAGTCGGTGACATCCATGGCCTAGCGCCCGTCGAGGTCAGGTTGAACGCTCGGTCAGTATACGCGAGGCGTTCGAGGAGCCGAAAGGGTCGGAACGCTAGGTGAGGTCGAGCACCCGGCCGAACTGGCGGGTGAACAACTGGGAGTAGAGCCCATCCTCCTCCACCAAGCCCTCATGGGAGCCGACCTGCACGAGGCGGCCCTTCTCCATGACGAGGATCCTGTCGGCGCCCAGCACGGTGGACAGGCGGTGGGCGATGATGATCGCCGTCCGGCCCCGGAGCAGCGTCTCGAGCGCCTCCTGGATGAGGTGCTCGGATGTGGAGTCCAGGCTGCTGGTGGCCTCGTCGAGCACCAGGATCGCGGGGTCCTTCAGGAGGGCTCGCGCGATGGACAGCCGCTGCTTCTCCCCGCCGGAGAGCCGGAAGCCCCGCTCGCCCACCACCGTATCGTAGCCCTCGGGCAGCTCGGCGATGAAGTCGTGGATGTTCGCCGCACGCGTGGCCGCCACGATCTCCTCCTCGGTGGCGTCCGGCTTGGCATACCGCAGGTTCTCGATCACCGAGGCGTGGAAGAGGAAGGTCTCCTGGGTCACCATGCCGATGTGCTGGCGGAGATCGTCCTGGCGGAGGTCCCTCAGGTCATGCCCATCGAGGGTGATCGTGCCCTCGTCGGGATCGTAGAAGCGCGGCACGAGGTAGGTGATCGTCGTCTTGCCCGCGCCGCTGGGACCGACCAGCGCGACCTGCTCGCCGGGAGCGATGCGGAAGCTCACGTCTTGGAGGGAGAAGGCCTCGCGCTCCGGCCCGAACCCGTCGGCGGCCTCCTCGGTCTCCTCGCGCCCGTCGCGGTCGGAGGCCATCAGCATGGGCGAAGGGTAGGCGAAGCTCACGCCGCTGAACCGGATCTCGCCGCCCGTGGTGGGCAGCGGCGTCGCGTCCTCACGATCGCGGACCTCGGGCAGCATGTCGAGGTACTCGAAGATGCGCTCGAAGACGCCCAGGGAGGCCTGAATGTCGACGTAGACTGTGGCGAGCTGCAACAGCGGCCGGTAGAGGTTCGTCATGAGAGCCGCCACGGCGATCACCGTTCCCGCTGTCAGCAGGCCCTCGATCACCTGTAGGCCCCCGTACCAGTAGACCAAGGCCGGTCCGAGGACGGCGAAGATGCTGAGCACCATGAACAGCCACCTGCCGACGATGGTACTCCTGACGTGGAGATCGACGAGCCGCCGGCTGCGTTCCCCGAAGATGCCGGCATCGTCCGGGCCGCGGCCGCAGATCTTCGTCAGGAGCACGCCGCCCACGTGTAACCGTTCGTGCATGAAGGACTGCATGGAGGCCTGTGCCTCCATCGTGAGGGTAGCCAGCCGCTGGCTTATCCGGCTCACGATCTTGGAGGGGATGTAGAAGAAGGGCACGATAGCTACCGCCAGGAGGGTGAGCGCGGGGCTGAGGTAAAGCAGTGCCGCCGAGGTCGCGACGACCATGCAGAGGTTGTTCGCGATCTGGGTCACCGTGCCGGTGGCGACGCCCTGGACGGCGTTCACGTCATTGTTGATGCGGCTGACGATCTCGCCGGAGCGGCTGGAGGTGTAGAACCGCAGCGACATACGCTGCAGATGCTGATACAGCTCGCTGCGCACGTCGTGGATCATGCTCTGGCCCGCCTTGGCCGCGAGGGTGTGCTGCACGACCCCCAGCAGGCCGAGGACGACGGCCACCCCGACCATCGCCGAGGCGAGCTGCACCAGGAGCCGCTTGTCCTCGCCCAGCATGGCGTCATCGATGAGGTGACGGGTCAACAGGGGGTTGACCTGGGACAGACCGGCGGTGACAGCGATGGTGGCGATGATGGTGGCCCACTGCCAACGGTACGGCCGGAAGTAGCGCAGGACGCGCCTCACCCGTGCCCTGGTGATTTGAGGGGTGGGCCCATTGCCGCGGTCGCGGCTGAAGTGCCGCTGTAGGCCGTACGTCCGGGGGAGCCCGCCGACGGTGCGCGATGCTCCCATCCAGCCTCCGCGCACTAGCCCTTCGTCTCCTTCCACCTGCGCCGGAGCTCGCGCCGGAGCTTCGTGAGCAGCCGCACCAGGACGGCCTTCTCCGCCGCCGTGAGGCAGCCCGTGAGTTCCTCGACCGCCCCGCGGTACGCCGGCAAGACCTCATCGAGGGCGCGGTGGCCCTCCGCCGTCAGCCGCACGCGGGTCGCTCGGCGGTCATCCGCCTCGCAGCGCTCGACCAGCCCCTGGTTCTCGAGCCGATCGATGAGCCCCGTCACGTTGGACCTCGTGACGACTAAACGGTCACCGATCTCGCCCATAAGCAGGCCCTGCTCGCCCGCCGCGTCCAAGGCGATCAGGGTGTTGAACTGAGCGCCGGTCAGCCGGCTCGTCTTCAGGGTCTGGTCGATGTAGGGGCTGACGTACGAGTGAGTGCGCACGATATTGAACACCAACATGGCGTCAATGCTCGCGCCCAGATCCTCGGGCAGGTGGCCCGAGTCCTCGTCTCGCCCCGATTCTGGCACGTGGTGGCTCCGATTAGTTCATATGTAAACTATCAATATGCGTAGTATCCTCGGGGCGGCGGCGTGAGTCAAGGCGGCCCAAGGGCGAAGCCGCGTCGAGCGAGGCTGCCCCCCTG